>JAEWYQ010000057.1 GCA_023395555.1 Bacillota bacterium | reverse complement strand
TTCGGTACAATTTCTTCTTCCGATGAGTTCTCATGCTTTTCGGAAAGCCGAACCGCAAGCAATCCGTTGTCATAAGTTATACCTTTTGCCTCAAACCATTTTTCAACACCATCCAATAGGACATCGTTTTTGTTCGGAAGCTGTACTACAATAAGAGGGTTTACTTTTGAACCATGAGAAGAGAACGACGAATAGAGCTTCCTGTGTTTATCAAGAGCCTTTGTCAGCAGATAGTCTATCTGGTTTGTAACTTCATCGCCTTGCTTTATCCCCTCGTTAATAACAAGGACTTTTTTTATAAGCTCTGCGGCAATAACTTCCGCCTCCGGCACTTCAATACGGGTTGCATCGGTGTATGCTTTAGGTGTGGCAGAAGCACGGATGATCTTGTCCGTCTTGAAATAATCGATTATTTCCTTTCCTTTAATAGTGTCTCCTTCATGACTTTCATCAATTATTATCTTAAAGGAAAGACCAGCGTCAAAAGCGTTTTCTATATGTTCAAGGAAGTTTGTTCGCTCAGTCGGCTTAAGAGCATTATTGCTGGACTTGTTCAGCGATTCCCAGTTAATAAAGCAGACATCATTTTCTTCAAAACCACCTGTCATAACATCTAAGAGCGTTTTTGTCTGCGAATTATGGATATACTTATCCATTTTCTTTTTACTTTGCTCTTCCAGATCACCTTTTCCTGGAGTAAGCCAAATAAACACGGTTTTTGCAAACGATTTGAGATACTCGTCCATAAAATAGGTGAGAATAATTGTTTTTCCGCTACCCGTACAGCTTTTTAGGATAATATCTCGCTTATCATCCTGCATAGCTACCATAAGGTCAGCGATGGCTTTTAATTGAAATTCAGCCGGAATACTCATTGATTAACCCTCCAATTCCTTATAGTAGTAGTCAGGAATAACAATTAGTTTAATTTTAAATGACTTCAGCATTTCTTCCTGTTCAGCTGTTAACAGAACATCATGCCCAACATATAGTCGCTTGCATAGATTTAGTAAGTCTACATTTTCAAAGAACTCATCCGCTTCCTCGTCTGTCAAAACAATAGTATTCTCAGTATTATCAGTAAAGTTCATGCCGTTTTCCAATTCGACCAGTTCGCGTACGTGTTCCAAAAGCTCTGGCGCATAATCATAGTAAAAAAGCGGATTACCATCTTCGTCTTTTTTTGAGACAAAATCAACGCGATAATATTTTAAAGATTCTGAATATTCCTCTTGCTTAATCACACGTTTTATACGCTCATAAGTAACATCCCGACATATATTGTTTTGGTTATTAGTTGCAAGAATATATGACAAGTGCTTGTTATGCAGTTTGTTATACTCCATTACAGCATGACCTGTAGTTCCAGAACCTGCAAAAAAATCAAGAATAATAGGGTTTTTAACTTTTGGCGAAATAATTAACTTTAAAAGTTCTATATATAGTTTTTTAGGTTTTGGGGTGTCAAATGCTTCGGAATCAGGAAATATTTTTAACAATTCTTTTTTACCGCTCGTTGATGTATCATAGACATCTGCATCCAACCAACTATTGGCAATTGCACCTTTTTCTTTAACTTCAGAGAGAAATACTTTAAGTTGTGGCTTTGTGCGTCCTGTTTTGCCAAAAACTATACGCCCGTCAGCTAATAGCGCTTCATACTTATGCTGCTCTGTTCTCCAATGTCTTCCCTTTGGCGGCAGAAAGCGCTCACCTGTATTGGGGTTGATTATCTCGTATGTTAAATTCTCTCTTATTGCGGGAGCATCAAAGGGATCAGCTTTCCACGCACCTCGTGGATCGTTGTCTGGATTAGAAAACTTATCTTCATTTGTACTGATGGGTTGAAAAACAAAATCATCTAAAGAAAACCACATTTTTGCATTTGAGGGCTTAAGTCTTCGATTTGTTTGTCTGCGTTTCTTTGCATAAGCCAAAATATATTCATGATTAATGCTTAAATCCGTATCATTTTGAATTGAAGTTCTATTGTGCCAAGGAAAACACGCGAGGTAATTTTCATCACCGAAAATAGAGTCACATAAAAGTTTCAATTGAGCAAATTCGTTATCATCAATATTGATAACAATCACACCATTATTTTTAAGGAGTTGACGAGCTATTTTAAGTCTTTTCTCCATAAAAGAAAGATATTTACTATGTCTGAATAAGTCGGTTTTATCAATGTAATCATCATCATAAATAAAATCATTTGCTCCCCGATTATATGGGGGATCTATAAAAATCACATCTACTTTTTTACTATGCGTTTTTTGCAATAGTTGTAAAGTAACTAAATTATCTCCTTCAATCAAAAAATTAATATGATTGCCATTATTAATAAATAATTCTGGTTCTTCGATAAGAATAGGGACATTTTCTGCAAGAATTTCATCTATTCTCTCTCGATGTTCTTCAAACACTAAACCATATTTTTTGGATTTTACCTCCTTTTCAAGTTCAGAAAGGTACACCAAAAAATCCCCTGTATTTTCGTCCTGTGAAGCTTCTGCAATATAGGTTCGAATGGCTGCAATTTTATTGATTAAATTATCCCGTTTTTCTTTGGAAATGTTAGTACTCACTGAGTTTCCTCCTGTTCTGGCAGAATTTCCATTATATCTTCAATTCCACAATTTAGTGCGGCGCAAATCTTTACTAACACATCAGTTTGCACATTTTCACCTTTTGTAAGTTTTGCAACCGAAGCAGAACTGATTCCTGCCAGTTGACATAAATCACGCTTCTTTAAATCTTTATCGATCAACAACTTCCATAGCTTCTTATAGCTAACAATCACGATTTCACCCACCTACTTGTCGTGTTTTAAAATATTATATCATAAGTTGTTGGAAAATACAAGATAATAATTTGCGAATGCAAATTATATGTTTTCAGTAAGCCTAATTTGGTTTTCGGTCAAAATAAAATCGAGTAGGCATAAGAAAAAAAGCTGATTGAAATCAATGACTTCAATCAGCTTTTTTATCTGGAATACAATGGCGTTTCCATATTCTTTACTTTAAGCTTCACATAGAACTGAGAAGTTTACTCTTAATCAATCAAAAAAACTTGCACTGGAATTCCACATTTTTTTGCATAATCAATGGTAAACTTCGTGCCGCGTGATTTTCCGTTCCATATAGCAACCACAAACTCAGATGCACTTACAATAGTTTCATTGCGCCGGATAGGCGCTGACCGTCCGTATTTATCATAATCCGGCTTTAAAATCAACTTCGGGATATTGTGCTGATCTGCCCAGCGCTCTGCCAGCGTATCAATTCCCCTAGCCCCACCCGAAACAATTTCCGTTGTGTTTTCGGGAATGTATTTTTCAATATCCACTGATAGATCTCGCGATCCCACTATTGCTACTCTCATAAAATCACCTCTTTTAAAATATTATGTACTCTATGAGAGTACATAAGCAACATTATACCTCATTTTGTACTTAAAATAAATACATAAGTTGTACATTAGAGTACAAAACGGCAGAAAGAGGTGAGTTTTTGAAGAAGAAATATCATATTGGCATCCGTCATCAGGATGCAGAGTTACATTATAAGCTTCATTATATCGCTAAGTATGAAGGACGCACTGCAAATGGGCATATCCTGTACCTCATCCGCAAAAGCATTGCGGAGTACGAGGCAAAGAATGGTGAAATTGAAATGCCGGAGTCGGAGAAGGAATAACCCTTTGCTTGATGCCGCAATGGGGGGCATCTTTTTATAATTTATAATGGAACGAAAACAGCGGAATGAACCGCTGTTTTTTCTTTTGTCCACGCCTTTTCTCACACTTCAAAATACTGCCGACATCGTCAATATTATTCAAAATACGAACAAGAATGGATGGACAACATTTTTTCACGCTTCCTTCGTCATATGAATATACTTAGGCACTGTGTCAAAGGAGGCGAATCATATTGTACAAACCCATTTATACCCTACAGCAATTACAAACCTATCTGTCCGACG
>JAEWYQ010000050.1 GCA_023395555.1 Bacillota bacterium | reverse complement strand
GTCAGGCACCATTAAAATGGTGCCTGACACCCCTCTCCCCACTACCGCATATAGTAAGATAGTAGGATATATGAATACCTTATCAACAACATATTGTAAAATATCCGATTACCCGATATAATGTCTTTAAGGAGATTAACAATATGAGCAGAAAAACGAAGCAGGTTGTGGGCCGTATCGCCGGTATAATACTTCTGGCTGCGCTCTTTATATTAATTAACCGGTATCTCACCATGTCCGACCAGGAAGCCTCCAGGAATGTTCCGGTACCAGACGGCATTATGGAGGTTCATTTTATTGATGTCGGGCAGGGGGATGCCATCTTTATCGAAACAGGCAATCACACTATGTTAATTGACGCCGGTGAGAATAACAAGGGTTCCCTGGTCAGGGAATATCTGAACAATCAGCGGATCAGCAAGCTGGATTATGTCATAGGAACCCATCCTCACAGCGATCATATCGGGGGACTGGATCTCGTACTGGATGCCTTTCCCGTGGATAAGGTTTTCTTACCGGATATCGTTCATGATACGAAAACCTTTGAGGATGTCCTGGATGCCCTGGAGAGGCATCAGCTGAAAATCACCCGTCCAAAGGTGAAGGACCAGTATTCCCTGGGGGATGCCAGCTTCACCATTCTGGCCCCCAATTCCTCCGAGTATTCGGATCTGAATAATTACAGTATCTGCATCCGGCTGACCTACGGCAACACCTCTTTCCTGCTAGTGGGAGATGCCGAGAAGGTTTCTGAGAATGAGATGCTGAAAAACGGCCTTGATCTCTCCGCAGATGTGTTAAAGCTGGGACATCACGGTTCTGCCTACAGCAGCACTTCCAAATTCCTGGATGCAGTGAAGCCTTCCTTTGCTGTAATCTGCGCCGGTGAGGATAATAGTTACGGCCATCCCCATGCCGAAACCATGGAAGCCGTGCTGGAGCGCGGAATCAAGGTATACCGGACCGATAAACAGGGCAGCATCGTATTTACAACAGACGGCCAGACCGTATCGGTGAACCAGCAAAGCTACACCATTACGGAGCAGGATATAACAAGATAACAAAAAGGGAGATTTTCATAATGCAGAAATTTATCATCGACCGTTTTGAAGGCAGCTATGCCATATGTGAAACGGCGGATAAATCCTTTATCTCAATTCCTAAGTATAAACTTCCCTTAGAAAGCCGGGAAGGAGACTGTCTGGTACAGGATGCCGACGGAATGTTCCGGCGGGATGCCGGGGCCAGGACAGCCAGGGAGATAAGGATTCGGGAAAAAATGAACCGGCTTTTCGAATGACCCCAGGATCATTGTCATTTGAGAAATCAGATGTTTCAAAACAAATACTGCGCCTGCACCGGTTAGCTTTTTATAACATCCGCAGGCTGTGAGAAAGGCATGGTTATTATGCAAGAATTAAATGCAATGTATCCCGAGGACAAGACCGGGCTTTATACCCTCCTGTTGGAACAGCTTCGTGCCCTGCTGGAGGGTGAGACTTATGTAATTCCCAATCTCAGCAACGCCGCGGCCCTTCTTAACGGAGCCTTAAAGGACATTAACTGGGTTGGCTTTTACCTGCTTCAAAACCATTGGCAAAAAACAGAGCTGCTTCTGGGCCCCTTCCAGGGAAAGCCTGCCTGTATCCATATTCCTGTCGGCAAAGGGGTGTGCGGCACCGCCGTGGCACAGAATACCACTCAGCTGGTAGAAGATGTGCATTCCTTTCCGGGACATATTGCCTGTGACAGCGCTTCCCGATCCGAGCTGGTGATACCCATCCGGTTCCAGGGTCAGGTGGTCGGGGTGCTGGATATCGACAGCCCCATACTCTCCCGCTTTGACGAGGAAGACCGGCGTGGATTGGAAGCATACGTGAAGCTGCTGGAAGAAGGCTGTAACTGGCAGAAAGGCTGAAGGTACATTCCTTTCCGCTTTTTATTGCAGGACATCCCTTATCTTAGACATCAAAGCTTCCATATCAAGATCCTCCGCATCAACAACAATATGAGCGTATTTTTCATACAAGGGGCAGCGTTCCTCATACAAGGACAGCAAGGTCTGCCCTTCCCGGAATACCACGCCCCGCTGTTTGATATTCCCCAGCCTTTTACTGATGCTCTGGTAGCTGAGCTTAATATATACTACCGTTCCAATCTTTCTCAGATGCTCCATTGCCTTTTCGCCATAGATTACACTGCCTCCTGTGGCAATCACCGTGCGTTCCGCCCGGATGCTGCTGTTCACTCTCTCTTCTATGGCGATCAGCCCATTCAGTCCGTCTCTGGCAATGATATCTTTTAACAGGCATTTCTCCTGCTCCTGGATCAGCAAATCCGAATCTATAAAATGATATCCCATTACCTTGGCCAGAATGACTCCCACCGTGCTTTTACCGGCTCCCGGCATACCGATTAATACAATATTATCCATAGGCAACACCCCCTTATTTCACGAGTATAATACAAGCGTCCCTATTTATCCAGCGGAAAAATATGTTTGCCAAATTGACTTTTACATTTCTAAGTTAATGTGCTAAAATGGGAACAATGAAGATATCTTTAGTCAAAACGGAGGATTCTATATGGCACAATTACTAGAAGCAGCAATGGTGATCAGTTTCGGCATATCCTGGCCGACCTCTATTATCAAATCCTACACATCCCGCACCGCCAAGGGAAAGAGCATTGTTTTCTTATGCTTCATTCTGTTTGGTTACATATTCGGGGTCATGTCCAAGTTTCTTGCCGGTAATATTACATATGTTGTTGTCTTTTACATTCTGAATTTAGTCATGGTATCCATTGATCTGTGCCTGTATTTCAGAAACAGAAAATTGGATCAGCAAATGGAAGAAAAGGAGGCCGCATGATGAAGAAAATACTTGCAATCGGGAACAGCTTCTCCCAGGACGCTACCGCTTATCTGCATCAGCTTGCCAAAGCCAATGGAAGTGATTGTATGGTGGTAAATCTTTATATCGGCGGATGCTCCCTGAAAACCCACTGGGAGAATATTCTGGAGGATGCCGCTCTCTATGAATATGAATACAACGGTACGTTCACCGGACAGATGGTATCGATCCGGGAGACACTGATGCAGGAGCCCTGGGATTATATTACGCTGCAGCAGGTCAGCGGCCACAGCGGTATCCCGGATACTTATGAGCCCTATCTTTCCATGATGTTGGATTATATACGGCAATATGTTCCTTCAGCGGAACTTCTGCTGCACCAGACCTGGGCTTATGAAATCGATTCCCAGCATTCGGATTTTGTTAATTATAACTGCGACCAGAATACAATGCATCAAGCCATTGCAGACACCTACAGATACTACTCAGCGAAGTTCTCTCTGCGTGTTATTCCCTGCGGAGAGGTCATCCACACCCTTCGCTCCAGGGCTCCTTTCGATTATGGCAACGGTGGAATCAGTCTGTGCCGGGATGGTTTTCATATGCATTACATCTACGGAAGATACGCACTGGCAGCTGCCTGGTATGTCTTCCTCTTTCGGGAGAATATCGTCGGGAACTCCTTCCTACCGCCTTCTCAGGATGACTCAGGCGTGTCGCAGGAGGCGCTGGACATCATTAAGGAAACTGTGATGAACGTGGTAAAATAATCCAACAGCACCTCAGAACCAGGAAGGAAGCTAACACAGATTTTATTGGGATTCCACTCCGTTTTCTTCTTCCGGACGTATGGCATGTATTATAAAAAACCTGGCGTTACAGAGTCCTACCCTATAAAGGAAGACTCTGTAACACCAGGTTTTTATTGTGTTCTGTTATGTATTGATAAAACAATCACAACCGGTTATCGTATGGCACTTCGTGCCAGGGTGCGTACTCCTAACTCTATATGACTGAGATGAATCGGTCCAGTGCCGCCTGACCCTCCGGTGTTCTCTTATATACGCCGGCATGCTCCAGCACCTGGCGGAATACCTTGCCGATCTCATCCTGAAGAATCCCGGTAATATTATCTCCGGTAATCTCAGGATAATGGGGAATGAATTCCTCTGCCCAATCCGCGTGCTTTGCAAGCAGCTCATTGGATCGCAGATCCCTTCCCTCCAGCAGATATTCGCTTAATAAATTCATTTCTTCCTTCAGCCTCGCAGGCAGCACCGCCAGTCCCATCACCTCAATTAATCCGATATTCTCCTTCTTAATATGATGGAGTTCCCTGTGAGGATGATACAGGCCGAGAGGATGCTCCTTTGTTGTCAGGTTGTTGCGGAGCACCAGATCCATCTCATACTGCTTCCCCCTGCGGCGCGCGATGGGGGTTATGGTATTATGGGGCTCATTTCCGGTAAAGGCATGGACGCCTACGGCTTCATCCGTATATTCCCGCCATCTTCCAAGAATACGGTCGGACAGCTGGATCAGCCGGTTGTCGTCCTCGCAGCGAAGACGAAGAACGGACATGGGCCAGCGCACCACACCTGCCTCCACATCTTCAAAGCCCGGAATGGCAAAGCTCCGCTCCACGGGAGCCTTCGCCATGGCAAATTCATAATTGCCGCCCTGAAAATGGTCGTGGCTCAGGATCGATCCTCCAACAATGGGCAGGTCCGCATTGGAGCCCACAAAGTAGTGAGGGAACTGTTTCACAAAATCCAGAAGCTTGCGGAATGCCGCACGGTCAATCTGCATGGGAACATGCTCCATATTAAATACAATACAGTGTTCATTGTAGTATACATAGGGAGAATATTGAAATCCCCAGTCCTGGTCATTAATCCGGATGGGAATAATCCGGTGGTTCTGTCTCGCCGGATGATCCACTCTCCCGGCATAGCCTACATTTTCCGGACATAACAGGCATTTGGGATATCCGCTCTGCTTTGCCAGCTTGGCGGCGGCAATCGCCTTCGGATCCTTCTCCGGCTTCGACAAATTGATGGTAATATCAATATCACCGTATTCTGTACGGGTTACCCATTTCATATCCTTTTTAATCCGGTATCTTCTGATATAATCCGTGTCCTGGCTGAATTTATAATAATACTCCGTCGCTTTTTCGGGAGATTCCCGGTACAGTTCCCGGAAATGCCTTGTAACAACACTGGGAGGAGGCGTCAGGATGCCCATAATCCTGGTATCAAACAAATCACGGTATACGATTCCGTCCTCCTGGAGCAAGCCCTGCTCATGGGCGTAACCCAGCATCGCCTCCAGTATCTGCTCCAGCTCCAGATCAGCAGGCTCCGCCTCTGTCTCCGGGGCTGCAGTCCCCTCCGGATTCTCCTCCAGCAAAAAGAGCTCCATCAGCCTGTTGGTCACATAGACTTTGTCTTCCTTTTCCGTCAGCCCGGTTTCTTCCGCGTATCGGACCAGTCTTTTTATCAGCCTGTAAATCATGTTCTTTCCTCAGCCTTTCTATTGATGATATCCGTGAGGATGCTCTTTATGCCACTTCCAGGCGGAAGCGATAATTTCCTCCAGATCCGCGTGCTCCGGCTTCCAGCCCAGTATATTTTTTGCTCTCTCGCTGGAGGCGATCAGCTTCGCCGGATCACCGGCCCGCCTGGGCACTACCTCCGCTTTGATGGGATGCCCGGTCACTTTTCTGGCTGTATCAATTACCTCCTTCACCGTGAAACCGACTCCGTTGCCCAGATTGAAAATACTGCTTTCCTCTCCCCGCACCAGATATTCTACAGCCAGGATATGCGCCTGGGCCAGATCCATTACATGGATATAATCGCGGACACAGGTGCCGTCCTTCGTATCGTAGTCATCCCCATAAATGCTGATCGCTTCCCTCTGTCCATTGGGCACCTGGAGAATTAACGGGATCAGATGGGATTCCGGATTGTGCGCCTCTCCGATGGCTCCGCTTTGATGCGCACCGCAGGCATTAAAGTAGCGAAGGGACACAAAACGCACTCCATGGGCTACGGAGGTCCAATGGAACATTCTCTCCATGGAGAGCTTTGTTTCACCATAGGCATTGGTGGGCATGGTACGGTCCGTTTCCAGAATCGGAACCCGCTCCGGCTCGCCGTAGGTGGCTGCCGTAGAAGAGAACACAATCTTATCCACCTTGTGGGCCACCATGGATTCTAACAGCACCTTCGTACCGCATAGATTATTGTCATAATATTTCAAAGGATTGGTCATGCTCTCTCCCACCAGGGAATTTGCCGCAAAGTGTATGACCGCATCAATCTTCTCCCGCTCAAACAGACCGTCCACAAAGCTCCGGTCCCGGATGTCGCCCTTGTAGAAGCGGGCCTTGGGGTGCACTGCTTCCAGGTAGCCTGTCTCCAGGTTATCTGCAATTACAACATCCTCTCCCCGGTCAATTAATTCATATGCGGTATGGGAGCCGATATAGCCCGCACCGCCAAGTACTAAAATTGTCATATCAGACCTCCGTTATAAAATAATCGGGCCGTCGCCAACCTCTACTACATAGAAGGCTGCCGGATAACCGATCTTTTCATTATATTCCTTCCCTACGTTCTGAATGAAAGCCTCCACAGCCTCTTCTTTTACAATGCTGACCGCGCATCCGCCAAAGCCCGCGCCTGTCATTCTGGCTCCGATTACCCCATCCTGCTTTAAAGCCGCTTCCACAATGGTATCCAGCTCAACCCCGGTTACCTCATAGTCATACCGGAGAGATTCATGGGAAGCAATCATCAGCTTTCCGAAAAGCTCCAGATCATTCTGCTTTAAGGCTTCCACCGCCTTTATGGTTCTCTGATTCTCATATACGGCATGCTTCGCACGTTTTCTTTCAATGGGTTTTTGAATTGCTGTCTGATGTTCCTCAAATTGCTCCTCTGTCAGTTCTCCAAGGGAAGCCACAGGAAGCACCTTTTGCAAATCCCGGAGAGCCGATTCACACTCGCTTCTTCTCTCGTTGTATTTAGAATCTCCCAGTCCTCTCTTTTTATTGGTATTCATGATCACAATCCTGGCATTCCCCAGGGCGAGAGGCGCATATTCAAAGGAGAGATCGGCGGTATCCAGGAAAATGGCATGATCCTTCTTACCCATGGCTACTGCAAACTGATCCATAATGCCGCAATTTACGCCGTTGAAATTATTTTCTGCATACTGGCTGATCAGGGCAATCTCCGTATTGGTAAGCTCTAACTCAAAGAGCTTCTCCAGGATAAAGCCGGTCAGCACTTCCAGGGATGCGGAGGAGGATAACCCGGAGGCATTGGGAATGTTTCCGAAATACAGCACATCCATACCACTGGTGATGGAATAGCCCTTCTTCTGCAAGGCCCAGATTACTCCCTTGGGATAATTCGTCCAATTATCCTCTTTCTTAAATTCCAGGCCCTCCAGACAGCTCTCGATCATTCCGAGATGCTCAAAATTCAGAGAGTAGAAACGTAGTTTATTGTCATTTCTCTTTCTTGCCACGGCATAGGTTCCGATGGTCAGGGCACAGGGAAATACATGCCCCCCATTATAGTCCGTATGCTCACCAATGAGATTCACTCTGCCGGGAGCAAAGTAAGCCTGGTATTCCCCGTCGCTTCCATAGATTTCTTCAAATTTTTGAAGTAACTCTTTTTTCATCTTCCTCTCTCCTTTTCATCTATCTTTTTCTTTCCCGCTCTTAGCTTTCTCCATTTGTTACAAAATATATGTTATACAACATAAATTCTGTTATATATCATACTACGCTTCCTTATCTTTGTAAAGAGCTTTCCTCTTTTTTAAAGATCAGCTTCATTACAATATTCTGGGCATAATCTCCGAAGCCTTCTCCAAAGAGATTCATTCCTCCCCTGTGCTTCGCATCCTCTTTGATGCCGATCCGCAGGGAGATATATTCCTTCTCCCCAAGTCCAAACTCCGACAGACCCCTGCTCTCAGACTTCACATCATCCAGCAGACAGGCCCCTTCTGTGATGCTCCAGGTCTTAAGCACTCCGTACTGCGTGTTCTTATCGGGCCACCAGCCGGGATTTAGCCTGCCCCGCCTTCCCCCGTAATCGCCGGGACAGCTCCAGGTTCCTGCCTCCAGACCATTGACCCAGAGAGTAATGTCCGAGGGATAGTCCATATTGTATTCGTGATCCTCAGAGCATAATTCCATAGATATCTCAAGCCGTTCCAGCTTCTTACCGGCCATGGCATTGGTGGGAAAACGGTATTCTATATACCCGTGTCCCAGCCAGATCAGCTGCGCCTCTATTCGCTCCGGCAGATAAAAGCATCTGGGGTCATCTTCCGCGCCGATGGGCCCCTTGCTGCTGGCAATGCCGCAGGTAGGCTCAATTCGGTAGTCCACATAGCTTCCGATGGGCATTTTAATAATCTCTACATCCTGGTCCAGGTTCCTGGCCGTATTCATCTCCACATAGATATGGTCCAGCACAATATGGCACAGCTTCATGGAACCACGGATTCCCGGCTGCAGGGAGGTCTTAATCATTCCCGCCTCCTCCAGCACCTTGACATGGGCCGCCGAAGAGGATGCCGGAATATTCAGCAGCTCGGCAATTTCATTCACATTCAGATCCTTATGGCGCAGCCACCTTAATATCTCAATCCTGGTCTCCGAGGACAATGCCTTGGATATCGCCGCCAGATGCTCCGTATCGTCTAAATTCATTTTTATTGTCTGTATCATAACGCTCCAATCTATTTCATGGTATGTTCATGAAAATAATAACAGAAATATTGTTATATAACAGAATTTTTATATATCTAATATGATATCAATTTTTAAATCAATTCACAAGTATTAATTTTTTATTTGGGAGTTGTCATTGATCATCGCTATAAATTGTCCTTATTAATTGTTGTTACTAATTATCGCTATGAGTTATCTCATGAAAAGCACCATACAAAAAGTCTGCCCGAAGGCAGACTCTATGATTGTCACTGAATATCACTGAATATCAATTGAATTTAACAAATTATCCCGATCCCGCTTCGCTGCTAATCCTCCAGTATCTGTATTCCCCGATGCTCCACCGCTGTGGAGAATACGATCTGTGTGCTTGTTTTCCCGAACTTCTGGATCTCTCCTATGAAAAGATCCAGGTCCATCGTGCTTTTGAAGCACACCTTAATCATCATGGAAAAGCTGCCTGTAACACAGTTGCATTCCATGACATTGGGACAGGACTTAATGAAGGGATAGAATTCCGGCTTCTGGGCAGGAGCCACCTCCAGATTAATGAACGCGATAATATGATGCTCCAGCTTCATCCAGTCAATATCCGTATGATAACCCTTGATGATACCCTGCTTCTCCAGGCGGGCGATTCTGGCCGCCACCGCCGGGGAAGATAAGTCCACCTTCTCTGCCAGCTGTTTCAAAGGCACTCTGGCATTCTTCTGAAGCATGCTTAATAACTGCCTGTCGATCTGATCCATGTATTATCACCCGCCGTTTCCTGTTTATTCTAGTGCCAAACCAGCTTTTCTTAACTTATTTTAACCCCGCGGTGGCAGAAATGCAAGATTTCAATGCTTAAAACTTTATTTTTTAATCATAGCCTCAAAACCGCTGCTGTACCTTAAGGTGCCGTCCTTCATAACCCACAGCGCTTCCGTCCCTTCCATTCCTTCAATCATCTCTAAGCCTTCCTCAAAAGGCGAATTATAAATCGCCTTAGTAAAGGCGTCGGCCAGCCCGGAATCCTCCGTTACAATGGATACTGCGGTAAAATACTCCGACGGCATGAGGGTGGCGGGATCGATGATGTGATGATATCTCTTTCCGTCCACGGTATAATATCTCTCATAATCTCCGCTGGACACCAGAGACAGGTTCTCCAGATTCAGAATATGCAGATACTGCTCCCCGCTTTCCTTGTCCGGGTTTTGTATGCCCACGCTCCAGGGTTCTGCCCTTCCGCCGCCATCCTTTGCATTATTTTCTTCCCGGATGCCCAGCCCCTTGCTTCCGAAGGCCCGGACATTGCCGCCCACGCTGAGCAGTCCATTGGTATAACCCTTCTGCATGGCTTGCCGCACCACCTGCTCCGTCGCATAGCCCTTCGCCACGCCTCCCACATCGAGCCGCATCTCGGAATCCTCCAGATATACCGTGGACTCTCCTTCATCTATGATCATCCTGTCTATATCCGTATGCTGTGCCTTCTCCCGAAGCAGCTCCATGGGCGGCAGCTCGGCATGCTCCGGATCCTCCGTTCCCGCGCTGCGATAATCATGCCACACCTCCAGGACGGCACCCAGGGCTATATTCATCTTGCCGCCGGTAAACTCATATGCCTCCTTTGCATACAGGAGCATGTCAAGAATCTTCCGGTCCACCTTCACCGGCCTGATCCCCGCGTTATCGTTAATGGTCTTGATGTTGTTAATTCCCTCATAATCGTTATATTTATCATAAAGCTCATGATATTCCTTCAGGTCATCATAAACAGATTGTGCAAACTCAGAAAATGTCTCTTCCTCCTCGGCATAACCGATGATCGTCGTTACCGTGTCAAATAACTCCAGAAATTGTGCCTGGTACTTTGTCAGCTCTTTCTTCCTGTCACAGGCTGAGATATTCAGAACCATCGCCGCTATTAAAAATATCGCTGCTATTTTACGTTTCAAGGCGCCACCTCACATCAATCTGCCGGTCCCCGTCTCCGGTCCCCGGCATTGCTTCTTTCGTAACAATTCAGGCGGGGGATGTTCTCTTCCCGTACCCTGTCTGAACTGTTATCTTCTTTTCCCAGATTAACCGGAAATGGGCTGTTGTAAACATCCCTGTTCCATGTTTTACAACAGCCCTTAAAATACATTCCCATTAAATCAATTTATTTCGCATTATTATATGCGTTCTCAATGCCTGCCATAAATGCATTGACATGTACTGTTACGGATGCTGCCAGATCTGCGTCAGAAGGCTTGCCTTCGGTTAATGCAATGCCCTTCACCTGATCAACAGTCTTGCCAACGCAGTATGCTGCAAATGCATTAGCCTGCTCATACCACTCCTTGCCGATCTTGGAAGAAGACTTCATGTTATATCCTTCTTTGATCTCCTGCTTTGTCTGGGGAGCCGCCGTCAGATCCGTGGTGATTACACCATCTGCCCCGAAATTCACGTTACCCTGGGAAGCATCAAGAATACAGCTGGTAATCTTGTTGTCTGAACCAAAGGTGGTTGCAGTGTAGTAGGAATAAGCCTGTGCCAGACCCTCGCCGTCCGCGCTGGCATCCTTGGAATTTCCAATATCCGTGCTGATGCTGAGACCTAACTTATCACCTTTTGCCGCACCCAGATCCTGTGCATTGGCAACAGCCTTTGCAACCGTTGCAATATAATCAGTCACATGCATGGTTACGGAAGCCGCCAGATCTGCATCCGCAGGCTTACCTTCGGTCAAAGCAATCCCCTTAACCTCATCCGCTGTCTTACCGACACAGTATGCAGCGAACGCATTGGCTTGCTCATTCCATTCCTTGCCGATGCCGGAGCCCTTGATCATGCCATATTCCGCACCAAGCTCCTGCTTTGTCTTAAAGGTGGAAGCAACATCGGTCAGAAGCTTTCCTTCCTTTGAAAAGTTTACCTTGGTCTGGACTGCATCAATCTTGCAATCTAAGATCTTTCCGTCCTTACCAACCAACACGGCCACAACAGTGGCATCAATCTGAGCCAAACCATCTTCTTCGCCTGCATTCTTGCTGCTTCCAAGGGCTATGCTTACGGCAAGGCCGGTCTTAGCCGCCTCGTCTCCAGCCGGTTTCTTAGCAGTGGTGCCGCATCCTGCCAGCAGGGATATTACCAGTGCCAGGCTCAATGAAATTCCTAAAATCTTTTTCATAATTCTTTCCTCCATTATAGTTTCTCTATCAGTAACATCTATATTAACTCCATCTTTGACGGGGTAATATACCATTGGTATCACTATGCCATGAGGGCGCTGATCCATATCAAAACAGTGTTAATTCCCATAATAATGACATAATTATAAATCGAAGTTATAAAAGTAACCGCCTTCTCCTGCCTGCGAAAGAAGGTATTGATATTTTTCTGCACCGGTACGATGGTGGCCAGAGAAAAGAGACAAACCGGGGGCAAAATCCCGAAAGTGACCATTCCGATTGTGGCAAGATATGCCGCATAGTATAGGCCGGCAAAGAGATACAGCGCCTTTCTCCCGATATAATAAGGCAGAGTGTGACGCTTTACCGCAATATCCTTCTCCAGATCGCATATATTGTTGGCCAGCATAATATTCGCCGTCGTACAAAAAGGTACAACAGAGAATAATAATAAGGATAAAACCGGCATAACCTGCAATTCCAGGGATATTGTCTTTAAATTAACACTCAGGGTAAAAAAAGCTCCTTCCGCCATATTAATATAAAAAAGAATAAACGGGATAAGCAAACCATAAAATATTCCCGACATAACCTCCCCTAAAGGCTGTCTGGATATGGGAACCGGGCCGTAGGTATAAAGAACTCCGCATAAAAAACACAATACACCTGTCAGCAGTATGACGATATCCGTCAGATACGCCAGATACAATCCCAGGGCGGCGCTGATTCCAAGCATAACATATATGAGAAACAGGGCTGTCTTCCGGCCAAATTGCAGCTGCTGGTGATTGCTCCTGGTATCGATGTAATTATTGATGGCCGTCGTTGTCAGGTCAAATAAGAACATTGCCGAAAAGAACAATGCCGTCACCCCCCACCGTACCGGCTGCTTCCAATACGCCAGTAACGCGATGGACATCAGAAAAGCAAAGAGGCTGGTAATCTTGGTCCTTATCTCAACATAATTCAAAAAACGATTTATCATAACCGGAATGCCTTCTTTACTATCTGTATCAGCCGTTCCCTCTTATGGGGTGTAACTGTAAGCTGCTCTATAACTTTCATGGATTTTTTATAATACCGCTCCGCAATCAGGCGGGTGAACTTAACTCCGCCCGTGCCGGCCACTGCTTCATTGATCTCGGCCCTTGTAATCTTATGATCTCCGGCACGTTCCCTGAAGTCCGGCAAACTGGAGAATGCATGAATAAGGGGAAGGGTAATAACCCCCTGTTCATAATCCGACTGCACCGGCTTATTGGCTTCTTCCCTTGTTTCCTCAAAATCATTGCAATCATCCGTAAGCTGAAAGATCATTCCCACATAAAAACCCAACCTGCGGTACCGCTTCGCCTCTTCCTCACTGCATCCGCCAAGCACCGCTCCTGCATAAAAGGAAGCCTCAAACATGGCCGCCGTCTTACCGGCAATAATCTTAAGATAACGGTACACGGACAGATTAATATTATCATTATTGAGATGCTGGTTCAGTTCTCCCAGACATACCCGGCTGATGTAATCCGGCAATTCCAGCTCCAGATAATCCTTTTTATTCTCGATGGACGCCGCCATCCGCAATGCGGTGCTGAGAAGATAATCCCCGCAGATTACCGCCGTGCGTCTGCCGTATTTCTTCTGCAGGGTGGGTATCCCCCTGCGAAGGTCGGCGTTATCAATAATATCATCATGCACAAGAGTAGCCAGATGCAGCAGCTCAATAGCGGCTGCAATCCGGATGGCATTCCGGTGAAGCTTTCCTTCCTCATTCTCCGCACATAGAACGACGGACCGGGCACGGATCAGCTTCCCTTGGGAGGAAGTAAGATGCTTTGTATATTCCCTGATAATAAGCGGTGATTTAGCCAGGGTGTTCTCCACCTCCCGCCTCACCAGCTCCAGGGCATCCTCCCAATGGACCATCACAGCAGGCTCTTCCTGTGTAACATAGGAGAGTTTTGTCTCATTAGTCATTATAAATATACCACTTTCTTACGAAGGGCAGCTTCTTCCACAGCTTCTTCAGTCCGGGCATTGCATAATAATCAAAACCTAAGGTTCTGCCGGCGCCAATGAGAACCGCAATTCCGGCAAATACCATCCAGAAGGTTCCCAAATACAGACCTGTGGTACATACAAACATGAACTGCAGAACCAGGGAAACAGCTGCCGCCGGAGCAGTAAGCAGGCCGCCCATCAAGGCTAATCCAATTAAGATTTCCGCTGCCACGATAAAGATCTGCATAAACATCTGCACGCCATCGTAGGGTAAAATCAGTTTCTCTACAAATAAATTCATCAACGGTATATCCAGCTTAAAGGCATAATCGCTGATGGATGCGTGGGCCAGCTCCTTGCCGCTGATAAAGATCACCTTGAACAATCCAAGGAAATTAAAGTTAATCAGCACCTGCCCAACCTGTGCCGCTGCTCCCGCCGCACCTTCTACCGCGCCCGTTGCTCCGGAAACCGCATCGGCTGCCGCATCGGCAGCACCGGTTGCACTGGAGGCAGCATCGGCTGCCAAAGCAATTACATGATTGGCCTTAGCTGCAACCATCTGTACTACCTGAACGGCCTTATCCGCCGCCGCGGAGGTTGCGGAAGAAGTTGCATCCGCGCCTCCTGCCTGGGGATTCAGTATGCTTTCATACCAGGCATTGGCTCCGCCAAAGAATCCGTTCAGCTTCGGACCGGTAAACCAGCCCTCCACAATCTTCTTAATCCCTTCAAACACCCATACGGCACCCAGCCAGACCCGAAGGGGAACTAACAGAAAGCTGGGGGTCCGGTTGGAGAAATGTCCTCCCACAAAGCTCCGACGGTTGCGTATCGTAAATATCTCCATCTTCAGATAGTGGAATACCTTATTCCAGCCAAGTACCTGAATGAAATAAATAATATTGATAAAATGCTTTGCAAACATTGCCAGGAAGGAAGGCATACTGAAGAAATGTCCCGGAAGACCCACATGGCATACAGCATAGCGTCCGCCGATGCTGACCATAACTCCGTGGAACTTCGGCTTATACTCCTCCAGGGTTCCCTCGCCCTTGACTTCCACCGCTATATTATGGGCTGCGGTATGGGAGCTTTGCTCACAGTTCTCAACCATCTGGGGAACCGGATTGCTCTCTCCCTCTGCCACATAACACATATTGTCGCCGATGACATAGACATCTTTATTCTTTGTGGAACGAAGGTATGCATCCACCTGCACGCGGCCGCCCCTTGTTATCTCCAGGCTGTCCGCAGTCTGCTGAACCAGATCCGTGCTCTGGATTCCGGCGGCCCAGATGATGGTTCCTGCTTTATAATGATTTACCTTATCACCCTGTTTCAGTTCAATAAAATCCTTGCCAATATTAGATACGAAAGCACTCATGATCATCTGGACACCCATTTTGTTCAGGCGTCTGGCAACCTTGGCGGAAAGCTTCTCCGGCAGCGTAGGGATCGGCCTGCTCAGGCCATCCACATTCACCAGGGTTACTTCCCGGCGGTCAACATCAAATTTTTCACACAAAAAAGGAACATATTCCGCCAGCTCACCCACCATCTCAACACCGGTAAAGCCCGCGCCTACCACGTAAAAGGTTAACAGTCTCTTTCTTTCCTCCGCATTGGTCTCACAGGCGGCGGTACGGAAGGTATTGTGTATATGGTCCCTCAGCACAACGGCATCCTCATAGGACCATAATTTAAAGGTATGTTCGTCTGCACCGGGAACCCCATAGAAAGCAGGCTTGGAACCGGATGCGATTACCAGATAATCATAAGGGTAATTCTCATTCTGGCCGGCTACGACTTTTTTCTCAAAGTCAACCGTGGTGACCGTATCCATTTTCACATTAACGCGGCGGCCTGCAAATACCTTCTTGAGGCTGATTTTGATGCTCTCCTCGTCCACACGGTTTGCTGCAACCTCATGAAGCTCAGTAAGCATGGTGTGAAATGGATTCTTGTCAATAATGGTGATGCTGACATCCTCCCGTTTTTTAAATTTCTTAGCTAATTTTTTTGCTGTCAGAATACCGGCGTATCCGGCACCGACAATCACTATTCTCTTTTCCATGTCTTCTCCTTACTGTTTTCAGGCCATTTTAGCGGACACTCAGACATTTTGTTAAGTTTCTAACAATATTGTGCCCAAGGTTTAAGTAACCTGGTTTCCCAGGTTACCTTTGCTCTTCAACGGCGACCAGCAGTTACCTGCTTGTCGTCTTTTTTGATAGTATACCACGGAATTATTTTTTTGAAAACTATTTTTTATAAAAATAGTTAAAATGGCTACTCTTTTCCTCCTGCCCCTCCCTTATATTGTGCATATCATATAAATCAGGTAGGAATTCAAGGATTGTTAACCTTTTGTCATACTTTTCTCCTGCAGAATTTCCTTCAAATACCTTCCGGTATAAGACTGCTCTACCCTGGCCACCTGCTCCGGTGTTCCTTCCGCAACAATATAGCCTCCCTTATTGCCCCCCTCCGGTCCAAGGTCAATAATATAGTCCGCCGATTTAATCACATCCAGATGATGCTCGATTACAATCACAGAATGTCCCTGTTCCACCAGCTTATTCAGACATTCCAGAAGCTTTGCGATATCGGAAAGATGAAGTCCCGTCGTCGGTTCATCCAGGATATACAGATTATTGGCTCCCTTCTTGATCTTAGCCAGCTCATAGGCCAGCTTTACCCTCTGGGCCTCTCCCCCCGACAGAGTGGTGGAGCTTTGTCCGAGGCAGAGATATCCAAGCCCCAGCTCATTCATGATTCCCAGCTTGTGCTTCAGGTAATGGTTCTCCCGAAAGAAATCAAGAGCCTCCTCCACGGTCATTTCCAATACCTCCGCAATGCTCTTTCCCCGGTACCTGATCTCCAGCCCTTCCTCACTGTAGCGCATTCCCTTGCACATGGGGCAGATGGTTTCAATATCCGCCATGAATTGAAGATTGGTTACAATAATTCCATCCCCGGCACAATGCTCGCACCGGGTGCCGTTGGCATGGGTCAGACTGAAGTCCAAAGCGGTATAGCCCCGCTCCAATGCCTCCGGCAAAGCGGCATAGAGGTCCCTGATCCGGTCAAAGATACCGATATAGGTAGCGGGATTGGATTTGCTGTTCCTTCCGATGGGGGTCTGGTCGATGCTGATCACATTATTGATCTGGTCCGAGCCGAAGAGAAAATCATGCTCTCCGGGAACAATCCGGGCGCAGGTCTTATCGATCCTCAGCTGTTTATATAGGATTTCATTGATCAGGGAGCTTTTGCCGGAGCCGGACACTCCTGTCACGCACAGGAAGACACCAAGGGGGATATCCAGATCCACGTTTTTCAGATTATTCTCCCTGGCTCCCTGGACGGAGAGAAAATTATCCCCCAGATTCCGCCTCTTCCCGGGCACCGGAATCTCCAGAGTCCCGGACAGATATTTCCCGGTAAGAGAAGCCTCCTCACGTATAATATCCTCCAGACCTCCGCTTGCCACGATTGCCCCGCCGTGTATCCCCGGTCCCGGACCCACCTCGATAATATGATCCGCATTCTTTATGGTCTCCATATCATGTTCCACTACAATTACAGTATTGCCAATATCCCGAAGCTTCTTCATCGTATCGATTACACGGTCCGAATCCCTGGGATGGAGTCCGATGCTGGGCTCGTCCATCACATACAGCATTCCCATGAGCTCGCTGCTGATCTGGGTTGACATTTTAATACGCTGCATCTCGCCCCCGGAGATGCTGTCGCTCCTCCGGCTGAGACTGATGTAGTGGAGCCCGATATCAATCAGCAGCCGCAGTCTTGCAGAAATCTCATAAATGATGGAATTAGCCACATCCCGGATCTCCTCCTTAAAGCGCAGCCCCTCCAGGAATTCCAGGAGCTGGGGAAGCTGCATCCTGGAAAGCTCATCGATATTTTTGCCCCCCAGAGTAACCTGGAGCCTCTGCTTCTTCAGCCTGGCACCGCCGCATTCCGGACAGGTCTTCTCTATCATGCATTCTTTTATAAAGCTGGGCTCAAAGGCTTCCGTAGTAGAGGTTCTCCTGATGTACTGCCGGTACCAGTGCTCCATCTCATGCACATAGCCCCAGAAGGGAACCTCCCTTCCCACCATCCAATTGCGCTTGGTGGAGTTGGGAGGCTGCTGCATCTTCACCGGCTCCCCCTTCGTTCCATAGAAAAGCAGCTCATGGATTTCCTTGGGCAGATCCCGGAAGGGCGTGTCCAGGCTGAACCCATACTGCCGGGACAGGCTGTACAGCATAACCGTCCGGTAGCTGTCCTTCCCGTTGGCATTATAGACCGAATTCTTCAAGGCTCCCTTATTCAGGCTCTTCTCCGGCGCCACAATCAGGAAGCGGGGCTCCACCACATAGGACATTCCCACTCCCAGGCAGGTATGACAGGCACTGGAGGCAGTATTAAAGGAGAAATGAAAGGGCTGCATGTCACAGAGGAACATATGATGGTCCGGACAGGCATAGCCTTCATAAAAGGAGGGCTTCACTTCGCCCAGAACCTCCGCCTTGATCATAATATCCTCATCCAGTGCCAGCATTGCCGCCTCAATAGACTTCGTAATCTGAATGTAGGCATCCTTCTTTATCGTAAAACGGTCAATAACCAATTCAATGCGGTAATCCTTCGATTCCTCCAGCTCCCGCTTCTCCGCCAGGGAAAAGGGTTCTCCATCCACCAGCAGCTTTTTATACCCCTTCTCCCTGAGGGCCTGGAAGGTAAAATTATAATCCTCTCCAAAGGTCTTATACACCGGTGCCCGAAGCTCTATCACCGATCCCTCCGGGAGGGCGGAGATATGCTCCGCGATCTGGGCAGCGGTTAACTGCTCCAGCGGATGGGCGCACTCCGGGCAGCAGCCCACCCCAGCGCTGGAATATAACAACCTCAGATAATCATTAATATCCGTTACTGTTCCGACAGTGGAACGCGGATTGTTATTCCCCTTCTTCTGTTCAATGGCAATGACCGGAGACAGCCCCCTGATATAATCCACCTTTGCCTTTTTCAGCTGGCTGATCCTGCTCTTGGCAAAATTGGTGATGGAGTCCAGGAACCTCCTCTGACCTTCTCCGTAAATAACATCAAAGGCGAGGGAGGATTTTCCCGATCCGGATACTCCGGTAATCACCGTTAATTTATCCCTGGGTATTTCCAGCGACACATTCTTCAGATTATTCTGCTTTGCTCCCGATATTTCAATGGTGGTACGAACTGACATATGCTTCCTCCTGCTTCTCATACGTTATCTATAATGTATCCATTCCCGGCAACAGCTCCATTGCCGGTAAAACATCCATATTCACCGCATTTCTGCTGTTAACCCGTGCTGTATAAAGCCTGTTCAGGATAATCACCAACGGTACGGACTGTTCTGCAATTGCCCCGCCGGAATATACTGGTACGCAATCTCCTCCACTGACCTCTTGCTCTTGGGCGTAATCCGAATCGTCTGGGACACCTTGGCGATGACCCCCTGCTCTGCCAGATAGTCAAAGATCCCTATGATAAAATGACCCTCCGACTGAAAGTATTTTGTAATCATGGTAAGGGTCTTCATTTCCTGGTCAGACATGTACTCAACCACCGGTTTTTGAATGATATCCAGATGCTGTGCCAGATAATCCTCCAGCCTGCGGATCGCCTCTTCTATCTCCTCTTCACTGTAATGATGGGACATGGCATCCTGATAATAGGGACGGATCATCTCCGGATTCAGAGTATATGCCTTCAGGATGGCTTCCCTGGAGGGCGATTCCCCATCCAGGCAGACCTCGATCCGCGCGACTGTCTCTGCCGCTTTCAGAAGATAGTACTGTGCATACAGGGGATTCCTCTTGACCGTCAGCCATTTACGGCATTTATCACAGAGGTGCACCAGCTCGCAGGCCATGATAAATACCGAATGTGCCTGATCATCACTTCCCATGACCTTGAATTCTTCAAAAGTCTCCATCAGACTTTCATCCGTGCAATAGAGTATCCTCCCCCTGGACAGATAAGAATGGCCAAAGGACCCTCCCCTGATACCGTCCAGAAACCTTTTAAAGCCGCTGCGCATGGTCAGCTGTACATTGATTGTGATATCATCCTCCACGATACAGTAAGAATTATTCTTCAATACCTGATCCCGCACCACCATGGTCATATCCACATCACTTCTTTCCCATACCTGGTCATAAGCAAGACTTCCGCTGACGATCACGGCAATGACATTGGGATCATCCTTTACCTTGCTGATAAAGCTCTCCACGGCATCCAGGTACCGCTGCCGGACGTCCTCTTCCTTCTCTCGTTCCATGAATTTACCTCCTGCTATAGTATTTTAAGGTTATAATGTCTGTCGACATTATAACCATCCTCCGCAAAAAATGGGGACAAAAATTGCTGTACTAAGGGTAAAAACAGGACAGAAATTGCTAATCTGATATTTCTTCCCCAAACTGTTGTTCATTAAAAATACTCATGCTATAATGGAGCAATCATCACAAAGCAGCACAAAAAAATGCCCCGTAAGGGCAGTGACGGATGGTCTCAATATGGATAATTATCTTTTGGAGATTATTAAGAACACAACAGAATTTATCGAAGACAATATTTTAGAGCCGATTAATCTGGACGTCATATCCGAAAATGTGAATATTTCCAAATTCCATCTGCTTCGCATCTGGAAAGGAGCTACCGCCACCGGACTGATGGAGTATGTGAGACTGCGCCGTATCGCCCTGTCCCTGGGAGATCTGCTGAATGAACGCTGCAGCATTGATTTCATCGCCTCCAAATATTCCTTCGGAAGTGAACGCGCCTATAACCGGGTCTTCAAGGAGGCTTATCATACCACTCCCGCCAAATGGCGCCGCAAGCCGGTGCCCGTAAAGATTCTGGACCGCTTTAATGCCGATTTCATGGACTGTGCCGGAGAGGGTCTGATCTTCTTCCGCTCCATTACCGTACGCCCCGCCTTTACGGTTGCCGGGCTGGAATACCTGGTGGGAATTGAGGAAAATCTGCAGACACAGATCTCAAATTACTACGGCAATGACTTCTTTTATAACCACCGGCACCGGGTCATGAATCCCACGGAGAAGGATGCCTATATCGGGCTCACCCTGCATTCCGGCTGTAATGCAGGCTATACCCGTTATCTTCCGTCCATCGAGGTCAATGACAGCAGCATTATCCCTCCCGATATGGCGGTAAAGCATATCAAAGCCCATAAATACGGTGTCTTCACCTACATGGGGCCTCACCGGCCCGAAGAGATTTCCTCCAAGACCTTAAAATCCATCTGGCAGTACGTCAACGAGGTGTGGATGCCTACCGTGGAGTTTCATCTGGAGGAAGACTTTCACTTTGAATATATCCCATATTCCCGATGCAACAAGCAATACTGCGAGTGCGAGCTCTATTATCCCATCTCTGTCTTGCAGACCCCGGGCAAATACTAGCCATGCCGACTGCCGGCAACGCCGGTAATATCGTGAATGGCAATACAGTGGTGGATGGCAAAATAAGCAGCGATGCACACTATCCCCGGAACTTCATTTCTGCCACCTTTGCAGTAATCTTCTGTTTTCGGAAGCCTTCATTCACGCCCTCCGTAATCTCCTCCCGGTAGATGGAAAGGATTCGAACCAGAAGGCGGTCCTTTTCTTCCTGGGAAAGAGAATCAAATGCCGCAGCCATTCTGCCTGCCACCCCATCCACTGCCAGGAACAGCATAGCCAGCTCCCCGGATTTATCCGGCTTCTGTGCCATGCCCTCCAGAAATCTGCGTATCAGATGCTCCAATACCAGCTCATAGTTAATCTCCCCCATGACCAGCTCCAGCTGGATGACATCATACATATTTTCCTCCGTATTCAATGCCTTCATGGTCGCTATGTGCATTCCCGGCATCTCCCTCGCCAAGGCATGGGTCATTCCTTCCCGCAGACGATCCAGGTTCCGCACGATCAGATGATATGCAGCCATATCCTTCGTCTGCTTCGGAAACAGCCCCAGCATTCCCTTAGCCAGAGGGCTGGTCTCCCCGTCCTTCACCAGCAGCCTTCCCGCCAGCTTCATTGCAATATTGTCACTATCCGATGCTCTCTCAAGGGCATCCGGAATAAACCGCTCCGCAATCTGTTCATAATCCACATCTGTCAGCTTGATCCTAACCTTAATCATAAACCCACCCTCCGGCTCCTTCCCAGCCGCTCCTTCTCAGCGGTTTCCTGTCAGTGATGATTTCCCGTAAGATAGCACCACTGTGCTATTTCGGCTATCAGCTCCAGCGGCAGCGGCTTGCTGTAAGGAAACTGTATCGCGCCCTTGCTTGTCTTGTATTCCGTAAGCCTGTCCCGAAAATGCTCCACGCCCTTATCTCCCGGATACAGCCCAAGGTGATTTTTAAACGCCGCAAAATGAATGATATTCTGTTTCTGCCAGTAGGTCGGCATCCTCCACGAGATACGCTCCTGGGCAGAGGGCAGTGCACCCCGCAGCGTATCCCGAACTTGGTTCAAAAACGGCCTAACCTCCTCCTGCTGTCCGGCAATATAGGTATCAATGGTCTCCGGCACCGTACTGCAAAAATGATTCTGGTTGGTACTTTTAAATTCCCGTCCGCATTCAGGACATTGCCACATAATACATTCTCCTCTCTATCACCTATCATTTCCCTCATGTGAATACGCCTCAATAGCCACCTTCACATGAACTCTTTCTCCCCCAAATATATACTTCCCATAGAAAAAGGCCTCTTTACGCTAATGCGGTGAATAGGAGGATATCGCTATCCATCTCACAGCCTACCCTCGCCTGTCTAACATTCAAATGAACATAATGCATGTTCCTGTAATCGTGGTGTACTACAGGTGCAGTTGTTCCCATAGCTTATATTATACGCGAAAAAGCAGCCTGGATCAACCAGAAGCTGCCTTTCACTGTTATAAAAACTGATAAACCAATTCCTTAGTCGTTGGCAGGCTGCTTACCAATGTAAGCCAGGATACCGCCGTCCACATACAGAATATGGCCGTTTACAAAATCAGAAGCATCGGAGGCCAGGAAAATTGCCGGCCCGGTCAGATCCTCGGTCCTGCCCCATCTTCCTGCCGGAGTCTTGGCAATAATGAACTCATTAAACGGATTGCCAGGTACGCGCAGGGGTGCTGTCTGAGGTGTCTCAATATATCCGGGTCCAATGCCGTTGCACTGGATGTTATAAGCTCCGTATTCCGAGCAGATGTTCTTGGTCAGCATCTTCAAACCGCCCTTGGCAGCTGCATAGGCAGACACCGTCTCACGGCCCAGCTCGCTCATCATGGAGCAGATGTTAATAATCTTGCCGTGTCCCTTCTTAATCATGCTGGGAATTACCGCCTTGGACACGATAAAGGGAGCATTCAGGTCAACATCAATAACCTTGCGGAAATCCGCAGCAGTCATCTCCGTCATAGGAATACGCTTGATGATTCCCGCATTGTTCACAAGGATATCAATCACACCTACTTCCTGCTCAATCTTTGCCGCCAGCTGGTTGACTCCATCCTCATCGGTTACGTCACATACATAACCATGCGCCTTAATCCCCAGTTCCTCATAAGCCTTCAGACCTTTATCCACCATCTCCTGGTTAATATCATTAAAGCAGATAGCCGCCCCTGCCTCCGCATAGGCAACAGCAATGGAAAAGCCGATTCCGTAAGAACCTCCGGTAATTAAAGCAACCTTCCCCTTCAGGGAAAAACGTTCCATAATCTGACTCATTGTGCTTCCTCCTTTTATTTCATCTGAAATTTACCTAAATAGCCTGTTCCGTTTCACTTTCTGTACCATATATCTCAATCTGTGTCAATGCGGGGAAGGGGGAAGGGTCTTCCGATTTAATCAGCTCACACAGCTCCACCCAGCGGACTTCCTTCCTGTCCAGCTCCAGGATATGAGCCTCCCTCGATTTCTCCATCTTCCACAACCGGCTTGTTCCGTCACTGAAGCATAGGGTAACCTGCTGCCACCAGTTGTCATGAGGAAAGTCGGCTCTGGTGTAGAGTAGGATTTTGTCAATCACAACCTCTCTGCCAAAATCCACTCTCATTCTGGCATCCTCCTGACGGTTGATGCCCCAGGATTGGTAAGGCCAGTCCCCGTGGGAGCGGTTCTCCCTCACTCCGTCAATGGCATTTCTCGCGGCAAAAACAGATTCTCCGCGGGTCTCCACATTGGCCGCAGCATGGGGGAATACCCCCTCCGCTTCATGCTGATCCATTATATTGAGTGCCAGATTCCGGTAAGAGGACACCTCCTCCGGGGTTGCCTTTCTCGCCCACAGATAATGCAGGCTTCCGGTGAACACCTTGGGAGAATAGGCTCTCCTCTTCTCCCCGAAGGGAATAGGATAGCATATCTTCCCGTCGGTCAGATAGAGGAAGGCACTGCCCAGGGCATCATCGGCCTGAACCATCAGATATGCCTTCTTTTCCGTGCTGCGGATGCGGATCTGATCTCCCTCCCGGTACTCCCCGGAATAGACCAGCCCCGCTTCTTCCGAACCGCTGCTTTGCGCAAGGACATTGCCCTCACGGTCCACTATCTCAATTGTCAGTTCCATATCCTTCTCCTCCCGGCAGATTATCGGCCTTTCCTCTATAGGGCCGTTACCTGCTTTGTGATAGGCTGCTCCTTCTGCCTCAATATCCGCGCTCCGACTCAGCGTACAATTACGCAAGATCCTTCATTGCAACTGCATCCATATCATCGAAATCCTGGTTTTCTCCGACCATACCCCAGATAAAGGTATAAGCCTGGGTGCCGCAGCCGGAATGGATGGACCAGCTGGGGGAAATCACGATATCCCGGTTTCTCATAACAATGTGCCTTGTCTGGGTGGGCTCGCCCATATAGTGGAATACCAGAGCATCCTCCGGCATCTCGAAATAGAGATAAACCTCCATTCTTCTGTCATGGGTATGGCAGGGCATGGTATTCCATACGCTGCCGGGCTTTAACTTGGTCATTCCCATCACTAACTGGCAGCTCTCCACCTGTCCCGGCAGAATATATTTGGTGATCACTCTGTGATTGGAGGATTCCAGAGCTCCCAGCTCCACATTCACACAATTCTCCGGCTTGATATGCACGGTAGGATAGGTCTTATGAGCCGGCGCGCTGTTGAAATAGAATAATGCGGGGTTCTTCCCGTCCTCACTGGCAAATACAATGTCCTTAGAACCCATTCCAATATACATGCCATCCTTATATTCCAGGGTGTACTCCGTTCCGTCCACCGTCACGGTGCCTCTTCCGCCGATATTGATGATGCCCAGCTCTCTTCTCTCCAGGAAATACTTCGCCCGGATCTCCTCTCCGGCTGTCAGGGTCAGAGGGGTAACGGGCACTGCCGCTCCGATAATAATGCGGTCAATATGGCTGTACACCGTCTTAATCTCGCCGGGTACAAACAAGCTCTGTACTAAAAATTCTTCTCTCAGCTGCTCTGTAGTATAATGCTTCACGTCCTTGGGGGATACTGCTGTCCTTAATTCCATGATAATCATCCTTTCTTAAACATATAATTCATCGTCTATGGTTACTGTTCGTTCGCGCTCTCGTTGCTTCATCGGTGCAAATCCCTTCAAAATGCTTTATTAAATTGCTGCCAGGGTATCCGATACTGTAATTCTATCATAACATATTTTCTTTTTCCTGTCGTTTGTTATTAAAAATATTGAATTTATTGAACACTAATGATAGAATATCCTTATACATGACCGGAATCAGCAAAAGCAGCCGGATCGTATCGGGTCCGCTTGAATAATAACCGATTTGAATAATACATAGAAAGGAATAAGGCGATGAAGGAATTCAACTCCTGTCAATCGGCAATCAATGCCTGTATCTCCAATAAGTACTTTGCTATCGCACATTTATTTTTCGAAGAGAAGACCATGAATATACACATTCACGACTGCTACGAGATCTATTACTCCATCTCGGGAGGCAAGCAGTTTCTCATCGATAATAAGGCGTATAAGATTGAACCCGGAGACCTGTTTTTTATTAACCAGTACGAGAGCCATTACCTGACCCAGATTGACCATGAGGAGCATGAGCGCATCGTCATCTCGATTCACCCCGATTTTCTCCGCTCCATCTCCACTCCGGCGACGGAGCTGGATTACTGCTTCCTGAACCGGGGCCCCGGCTTCAGCCACCGGATTTCCCTGGATAAGAACCAGCAGCAGCGTTTTATGTATTATATCCATAAGATTACCAGCCTATCCGGATACGCCGAGGATGTCCTGGAGCGTATTGCCATTACCGAGCTGATGGTGTTCTTCAATAAGGAATTCCATGCAACCCAGCAAAATGAGAATCTGACGGAGGATTTCAATTACCAGTACGACCAGCAGGTAAATGATATTCTGGAATACATCAACCAGAATATCGGTGAACCCCTCACCATCCAGCAGCTGGCAGACCATTTCTTCCTCAGCAAGTCCTTTATCTGCCGAATCTTCAAGCAGTCCACCGGAACTACGGTGAATAAATATTTAACTGCCCGCAGAATCAGCATCGCCAAAGCACTCCTCTCGGAGGGTGCCAGCGTCAATGAAGTCTACGAGCAGTGCGGTTTTCTGGACTATAGCACTTTCTTGAAGGCCTTTACCAAGACCGTGGGGCTTTCCCCAAAAAAATACTCCATGTACAATAACCGGATCTGATCCGGTTATTCTTCTATGTTCACCGTTCTCCGCCTCCAGCGCCCTGAGAAAAAGAATAAGGCGCCGAGCACCACGGTGGTGACGGAGGCCAGAGGAACCGCCAGGCCCACACCCGGCAATCCCATTCCCGCCACATCACTCAGCAGGTATGCCATGGGAATTCGGATTACCAGAGCCGACATGATATTGCTGAATAAGGAGAAGGTGGTATGCCCGGTTCCAACAAAGAAGCCAATGAGAGAAAAGGCCACGGGAACCACAAGGTAATCAATGGAGAAGATCCTCAGGTACGGGACACCGATTGCCACCAGCTCCGGATCCGGGGCAAACATACGCAGTACCTCTCCGGGAAATATGGCCGTCAGTATGAAAATCGGGATGGATATTGCATAGGCCAGTCCCATTCCCGTCAGCATGGTTTTAATGGCGCGGTCCTCCCGCCGGGCTCCGATATTCTGGGCCACCATGGCGGATATGGCCGCATTCATAGCGATTGCCGGAAGAATGGCAAAGCCGTTGTACTTGCCTACCGCTCCTACCGCCGCAGACGCCGTCACTCCCATGACATTCACCAGCATTGTCATGAATAAGAAGGAAAGATTGCTGATCAGATTCTGAATGGTAAGGGGAATCCCCAGTTTCAGGATGTTTTTCATCTGTTCCATATCGATCCGGAAGGATTTTATATTAAAGTCAAACACAAATTTTCTTTTCCGAAGATAGATCACACATAATATCATGCTCAAGGCCTGTGATATTATCGTTGCAACTGCCGCTCCCAGGGCTCCCTGGCGGAAGCCTCCTACCAAAAGCAGATCCAGGACAATGTTGGTGATGCAGGCGATGGTGACAAAATACAGCGGGCTTTTGCTGTCTCCCATTCCCCGCATAATAGCGCTTAAGGCATTATATCCAAAGATAAACACGGTTCCCAGGGCAGTGACCATCAGATAAACATTTGCCTCGGAAAAGGATTCCTCCGGGGTATGGATCATGCGCAGAATCGGCTCCTTCAGCACCAGCATGAATGCCGTCAAAACCACCGCCGTGACCATCAGAGAGGTAAGGAGCGTACCGATGATTTTCTCCAGCTTCTTCGTCTTCTCCGCTCCCACGGACTGGGCTATCATGATCGTCCCGCCCGTACTGATCCCGATTGCCACATTGAGAACCAGCATAGTGACCTGGCCTCCGATATTGACCCCGGACATGCTGGCCGTCCCGTTGAACTGCCCGACAATGACCATATCCGCAACACTGTACAGAGTCTGGATAATATTTGAGATAATAAATGGAATGGCAAAGATAATCAGCTGCTTTGCCACATTTCCCTTCGCAAGATTCTTCTGTTCGTACATTGTTAATTCCTTTTCTTCTTATGATATTTAAATAAGGTATTCTTGTCAGGAAAGCCCTTACCTGCCTGGGGTTATTTCAATCGCTTTCCATCTGACTCACATCTATTATTTGTGCTTTCTGCAGCCCTTAGGCCTCATAAGCGGAAATTCTCCGCTTTCTCTGATCTTATTCAAACGGTTCATCCGTTCCGTCTTTATCATAACTGCATCTTCCTTTGCCATTACGCCAAGGTCTGTCAGCTTGTCCAGAATCTTATCCTGTGCCGTCATCTCATTTTCTACGAGAGCATACACCTCGTTCTTCTGGTCTATGGTCAGAGTGTCCCATTTCTTAATGGCATTGTTCATTTTTTCTTCAAAGAGCGCACGGTTAGCTTTCCGGTCCTTATTCTTCTCCGGCAATTGCTCCGTCTGCTCCGGTGCCTGGGATGCCATGGCAGCCACCGGATGAATTCCGGGCATCGCTGCCATTACTACGGCTGCTAATACAAATAATCGCGTTTTGTACATATTGTTCCCTCACTTTCTCAATAACCACAGGCAGGGAAGCAACTTTCACCGTTAGTATTGCCCAAAACCAGAAAGAATAATTAGTGAACAATGCGCATTCTTTGTTATATAAAAGATATAATTAAATTCGGCAGCAGCAATGCCACCGCCGCGGCATAGATTGCATCCAGCCAGAAGACGGAGCCTATGGCTCCCACATATACCAGACCGATAAACGGTGCGGCTAAAATCTTAGGCAGCAATCCAATCTCTTTATTTCTCAGGATATGATCTACCATTACCTTGGCATCCCCGGTGCTGGGAAAGGAATGCATTAATATGGAAAATCCCAGCCAGGCCAGCACCAGATTCAGTATATTATTATATTCCTTAAAGGCAACCACCTCAATGGAAGCCGGCAGAATGATGAAAAGTCCGATTACCGTATTCACAAAAAAGGGTCCCATAGAGGTCAGAAATACCTTTCCGGGCTGATCCGAGGCTTGATGAATCACATAGCCGCTGGGATTCTTAAATTGAAAATATTTTACCTCATAGACCTCCAGCCCGCACAAATAACAGAACAGCTGGTGTGCCAGCTCATGTATAATCACACCGGGGAAGGTCACAATAGAAATCAAAAAACCGGGTATCAGCATATTCTCCTCCTATTCACCGATATAATAATCCCGCAGGGAAATCTCGCCCGCCAGTAACTGCAGGGTATTCTCTTCCAATACCTCGCCGCTCTGCTCTATTTCATTGCGGATCACTTGCGCTTCCTCCTGCATCCCATTCACGGTCAGGGCAATCAGATAGGTCTCCCTGACATACCTGCCGTCGGAGCTGCTCTCATATGCATCTTTTGCCGCCCGGAGCCCGGCCTGCAAATCCCCTTCCACCATAGCCAGGGTAGCTGATGCACGAAGAGCGCCGCTATCCCTCTTATCCTTCTGCAGTGCCTCTTCCAGAATCTCTCCCGCTTCCTCCAGCTGCCCCAGCCTCCGGTATACAACACCAAGCTGAGCCCGGACATCAAGACATTCGGGGTCAATTTCATAGCAGGTCTGCAGGTAATCCAGTATTGTCCGGGAATCAGGCGAAAGCATTGCCATATTGTAATTCAAATAGGCATCATCCTGCCCCTCTGTATACATCAGCTTTTCAATCTGTTCCCGCAGGTAGGAGAGGTGCTCCTCTTCCCCTGTCAACCCCTGGCTCGCTGCTTCCTCAACAACCTTTGTCACAGCTGCAACCGAATTGAAATAGTTCTCCAGTCTGATATAATGGCGGTCAATGGTATTATAATCTTCATCCTCCAGACTTTTCCCTACCAGGTAGGTATCAATTACATATCCGGCAATATCATAATACCCCGTTTTCATGGAAAGTTCCGTCAGCTTTATCATAATCGGAATAGAATCCGGATGTCTCTCCGCCACCTCCAGCAGCTCCTCCAGCGCGGAGGATGCCTCACTGTTTTCAACCCTGTTCCCTGCTTCTTTATATATCTTGTAATCCCTCACTGTCTGGGGAAAACTTATCCAGCTGATCACTTCCAGAACAACAATCACTGCAAGAAGAGCCAGGACCCATACCGGTATTCTTAATTTTACCGGCTCGGGACCGGCTTCTTCAAAATCCTCAAACCCCTCAAATTCCTCATCCATAGGAATACTCCTTCCCAGGCCGATGTCATTAAGTTAAACGGGCAGCATCAGCACTATTATTTTACTTTACACTAATTCAAAATTCATGTAAAGTGAATTTATTCAATTCCATACTGCTTCCACTAAGAAGACGGTATGATTTTAAGCAAAGAAGGACAATTTTATGAAAAAGATTCTTATGATCGGAACCGGCGGGACCATCGCCTCGGCAAAATCAGGACAAGGGGGGCTTCATCCCCAGCTCACATCGGACGAAATACTTATGTACATTCCGGGAATCTCACAGATCTGCCAGGTGGAGACCGTACAGATCTGCAATATGGACAGCACCAATATCTCTCCCGATATCTGGCTTTTGCTGACCCAGACACTTCGGCAGCACTATCATGCTTATGACGGCTTTGTCATCAGCCACGGCACGGATACCATGGCCTTCACTGCCGCGGCCCTGTCCTATCTGGTTCAAAACTCGCCAAAGCCCATTGTTCTTACCGGTGCCCAGCGCCCTATTCATATGGAGGTGACAGATTCCAAGACCAATCTCTTCGACAGCTTTCTCTACGCCTCCGATGAGCAGGCCAGCGGTGTCCAGATTGTCTTCAATGGCAGGGTGATATTGGGAACCAGAGGAAGAAAGACGCGTTCCAAAAGCTTTCAGGCCTTTAGCAGTATTAATTATCCCTATCTCGCATCCATCCAGGACGGGCATCTCATCCAGTATATCACCCAGCCGAAACCGGAGGAACCTCTTTTTTATGATAAATTAAATCCAAAGGTAGGCTTGTTCAAGCTTACTCCCGGAGCAGATTCCGATATCCTGGATTATATGTTTACCAGATATGACGCGGTGATTATTGAAAGCTACGGAGTCGGGGGAATTCCTTCTCTTCCCCACCACCATTACCTTGAAGTAATCCGGGAATGGATCCGCAAGGGCAGAACGGTTGTGATGACCACCCAGGTACCCAATGAGGGCAGCGATATGAATATCTATCAGGTGGGACACGACCTGAAGAAGCAGGTCAGTGTGCTGGAAGCCTATGATATGATTACGGAGGCTGTTGTCAGCAAGCTGATGTGGATTCTGGGACAGACCAGCCAGCCGGAGGAGATTAAGCAGATGTTCTACACTACCGTGAGCAACGATATCCTATACTACAGGAACAAGAGCATGTTCCTGTAGTCAGCTCTTACTATGTAATATAATTACTCTATATTCTAATACTACAGGAACAAGAGCATGTTCCTGTAGTCGGCTCTTTTTTAACATTTCGGCATAGAGTTTCTGACCCGCTTGTGCTATGATATTCGTAAACAACCATCAGTACCTTTACAGAAAGGAATTCAAACCATGAATAATAATCCATCCCTCCGGCAGCAGCCTGCCGCCGGAGCACCTGCTTCCCGTCCTGGAGCTGATCCAAAATTGGAAACTAAAAGAATTATATTATATCTGGCAATTACCTTTGTCCTTACTTACCTTGTGGAAATCGCAGTAATCCGCCCCATGGTCACCGGGGGGGATACCCAGCTCGCCCTGGCGGGCCAGTCCCTGGTATCCGGAATGATGTTTGTCCCGGCTCTGGGCGTATTCCTGACCCGGTTGATTACCAAAGAGGGCTTTCGCAATACTCTCCTGATACTTCCAAAATTGAAAACCCATCTTCCCTACTATCTTATCGCCTGGTTTGGGCCCGGTCTGCTGACACTTCTGGGTGCCGGTATCTATTTTGCGCTCAATCCTTCCCAATTCGACCCGAACCTCCCCATTCTGGTAGAGCGTTATCAGAATGCAGGTGCGGAGGTCTCCGTCAGCCAGCTGCGATCGTCCCTGTTAATACAGACAGCTACCGCCCTCCTGATTGGCCCCCTGGTTAATCTGATTAATTGCTTCGGAGAGGAATGGGGTTGGCGGGGCTACCTGCTTCCCAAGATGAAGGAGAAATTTAAAATCATCCCCATGCTTCTCATCAATGGCGTTATCTGGGGATTATGGCATGCTCCTTTGACCGCATTGGGCCATAATTACGGCTTGAACTATAAGGGCTTTCCTTTTACCGGAATCTTTGCCATGATCATTTTCTGTATCGTAATGGGAACCATATTCTCCTTCCTGACAATTCGGACTAAGAGCTGTATTCCTGCTGCTTTTGCCCACGGAGGCCTGAATTCCATTGCAGCGGCAGGCCTTTACCTGACTGAAAACGGAGGTAATCCTTTTATCGGACCGGCTCCCACGGGCTTCCTCGGCGGAATTGGTTTTATTGCAGCTGCGGTTGTAATGGCAGTGCTGATGGTAAAGGACGAGAAACGAAGAAGTGCGTATCCTGCCGGTAGTCAGCCAGGAAGTCCCGTAGGGAATCAACCGCTGTCTTGAGCTGTTCTATCTCCGGAAGATATACCATTCTAAAGTGATCCGGCTTCTCCCAATGAAAGCCTCCCCCATGGGTCAGCAGAACCTTTTTCTCCTTCAGAAAATCCAGCACAAACTGCTCGTCATTATGGAGGCGGAACTTCTTCCTGTCCAGCTTGGGAAAGATATAAAAAGCGGCCTTCGGCTTTACAAGGGTAATTCCCGGTATTTCACCCAATGCCCGGCAGACATATTCCCTCTGTTCATAGATTCGTCCGCCGGCCTGGAGCATGGCTTCTGTCTCCTGCTGGAATTGCAGGGCCGTGCTGATGACGGACTGCGCCGGAACATTGGAGCACAGGCGCATGGAGGACAGCAGATTAATTCCTTCTATATAACCTCTGGCACGGGATTTGTCACCGCAGAGGCACATCCACCCGCAGCGGTATCCGCAGATGAGATGGGATTTGGATAAGCCGTTGAAGCTGACCGTCAGTAAATCCGGTGCCAGAGATGCCAGGGCAATATGCTCCTCCTGGTCCATCACCAGCCGGTCATAAATTTCATCCGCAAACAGAATCAGATCCTGTTTCCTGGCAATCTCCACAATTTCCTCCAGAAGCTCTTTCGGATACAGGGCTCCTGTGGGGTTGTTCGGGTTGATCACTACGATCCCTTTTGTCTCCGGCGTCAGCTTTCTCTTAATATCCTCGATATCGGGATACCACCCGGCTTCTTCATCACAGATATAGTGAACCGCCTTACCTCCTGCCAGAGTTACGGAAGCCGTCCATAGGGGATAGTCCGGGGAAGGTACGAGAATCTCATCGCCCGGATTCAGCAGTCCCTGCATGGATAAGGTGATCAGCTCGCTGACACCGTTTCCGGTATAGATATCCTCCATGGTAACATGCTGCATCCCTTTCTTTCGGCAATATTCCATAATTGCCTCTCTGGCCGGAACAATACCTCTGGAATCAGAATATCCCTCCGTATCGGACAGATTTTCCGCCATCCTCTGCACCAGCCTCTCCGGTGCCTGGAAGCCAAAAGCCGCCGGGTTGCCGATATTCAGCTTCAGAACCCCCTGACCGGAAGCGATCATCCGGTTTGCCTCCTCCATCACCGGCCCGCGGATATCATAGCATACATTCTCCAGCTTTCTCGATTTTTCAAATACTCTCTTCATACGAATTTCCTTCCTTTCTCCTGGCTTGTCAATTTTGTTTTTGTCTGTGTTTTTGGCAACAAAAAAGCCCCAAGCGTTATATTCTAACGCTTAGGGCGAATGTTAATCCATCCGTGTTACCACCTAAATTCAGAAAGGAATGAGACACTCCGTCTTCTGCACTCTGCCAGTACTATCATACTGCCTCCCTGTAACGCGGGAAAACGTTGAAGCCTACTAAGCCGCGGCCGTTCGGTTCAAAGCTCCAAGACTGCTTCCATGATAATTCCATAAAGATTCGCACCAACCATCTTCTCTCTGTAATATCCTTACCATGTACTACTTCTCTTCATCGCCTTTTTGAATTTTCTACATTCTAACAGACAGAACGGGGATTGTCAATACAAAAGCAATAAACTTTCCGGTCAGATCGCTACAGTCCATTCGGCTATTCTTCAAATTCATAGCTTTTAATCCGCTCATACTCCTCCGAAGTGATCTCCAATACGGTTCCGTGCTTGAAGCCATAGGGGAAGGAGAACCTTGCATCCGATCTTTTGAAGATTCCGCCCTGGATATCATCGCACAGGAACGGCACATAGCCCTGTCCCTTGCCCGGTACCCCGTAATAATCCAGCATCAGACACCATCTGCCGTCCTCCAGCCGGAAGGCGGTAGGAGCCTCATACAACCCTGCCTGCAATCGGTTCATCTCTGCATCAAAGGCTTCCATCCGCTCAAAAGGGCCTGTGGGATCCGCTGACCTCAGCAGAATAATCCGCTCCGGATTCTTCTCGCTTTTAACAAAAAGATAGTAAGTGCCGTTCTCCTCCACCATGCAGGAATCGATCACACCGCTGTCCTCCTTGCGGTACAGAAGCTCCGGCTGGGAAAACGCCTCAAAATCCCGGGTTCGTGTATAATAAATCGCTTTTTCACCGTAATCATTGCACTCATGGGGAGAGGACCAATGCAGAATATAATCCCCCTTCTTCTTATCGCGGATAATATCCGGCGCCCAGCGGCAGCCGAATTCCTTTCCTCCCAGGGTAATCATCTTCTGCTGCGGCCACCGGACCAGATCCTCGGATTCCCACATCACCAGCTCCCTGCTGCCGTTGCGGGAGATTTCCTCCCAGGAATGATGATACTGATTCCGCATCCCATAAGCCAGGCTCAGATCCGTTGCAAAGATGCGAAAGCTTCCGGTGTCCGTTCTCACGATGGTAAAATCCCGCACTCCTTTATCCCCATGGTAGCTCCAGAGCACCGGATTTCCGCCGTTCACCTCTTCCCAATGAAATCCGTCCTTACTTACGCTAAAATAAACCTGTTCACCATCCGGTGTTCTTTTCTCTTTAAAATGTACAAATAAATATGCCTTCATCTCTTTATCCTCTCTCCCATACCGGCTCCTTAAATTCTTAAGCGCATCCTTTGCATCCAAGGTTTTTCCTTCGGCTGCCTCTTACTCCGCAGCTTCAACAGTCTGATAAATCCTATTAAGAAACATTGATTTCTCATAGGTCTCCATACTCATAAGAACCATATCTCCATAACCGCTTTTTGTCAAGAGTATAATTATGCATATCGTAAGTTTTAGTGTGACACAAGTTTCATTCTAATTAGGGAATGGTAACCATCCTTATCATTATAATAGATATATCCTGCTGTAATATTCATCACATCTCCATAACATTCGGTCTCCATAATTAAATCTGTACCATCCAGTTTGCATGAGTATATCTTATCTGATTTTACATAGTAGATTCTATTGTTCTCTATCGTCATACCATATCCGCCTTTCGGAACCACTACAGTACCGGTACCGCCGTTCACAGGCATCCGTTTGATCATATCAGCAGTATAATTATAATAATAAATATAATCTTCATATACAACCATGCTATGCAGACCTTCATCCTCGGACAGTCTCCTATCCTGTGAGCCGTCTGTCTTCATACGATAGATACTGCTGCCATGAGTATCATTGATATAATAGATATAATCCCCGACGATGTTCAGCGCTCTTCCATATCCATCACTGTCAGATTCAATATACATCTCCTGCGTGCCATCAATACGCATCTTGAGGATATGACCACTGCCAGTATACCCTCCGCCTTCGGCTGGTTCCTGTGTGAAATAAATCCAATCCCCCACAACGGTCATATAATCCGCCTTCTTGCCGGATAGATGAATTGGAACCCCGGTTCCATCCTTGCGAACTTTATAGATACCCTTTGGAGATGAATTATGTGGGTACGACAATGAATAATAGATATAATCTCCAACCGCATTCAAGCTATGGTAGCCGTAGTAGACTTTATAGTTATCAAATTGGATCTTTTCAGAACCATCGATATTCAAACGATATAGCTCACCTTGGTCAGCCAAAAAAATACTCTTTCCATCGGATGCAGTAAATGCACCATTAACGATATTACTTGCTGTATTACCCCTTGAATTGGGGTCATTGTGTTCCTCCGCCAGGTTGACAGTCTTCATTCTTATATATTCTCCGACCCAGCCAGAGCTGTCATAAGTCTGGCAGATGACCATGTCCTCCACAATGTAGATCCATGCTACAGATTCATCACGAAGCTTCGTTCTGGCTTTACCATCAATTGTTATCCCATATAACTTCCCATTGTCTTCTGAATTGCTATAATATAAGGTATTACCTGAAACATTCATACGGGAAGATTTATCCGTATTTAATGCTTTCAATCCTGTACCATCAAACTTAATTCGATTGATAAAACTATTCTCATCAGTGAAATATACATATTCGCTATCCGTTATTATATTCTGAACATAATCATGAAGCTTTTTCTGGCTTGTACCATCATGATTCATTCGGATTAAATCATACTTATTATTTCTATAGAAAACAAAGTCCTTCGTTATATTTATTTCGTCACAGCTCTTATCCTCTGTCAGTTTTCTTCTATCAGACCCATCCAAATTCATTCGATAAATATTCCCATTACTAATATAAAAGATATATTTATCATATAGGACGAACTTATAAATCGAATCATTATTGTTGATCACTTTGGCGTTATTTCCTTCTAGATCGGATTGGAAGAGCTTATTATCAGAATGCTTCTTTGTGTAATAGATATATTTGTCGGTTACATTCAGGTTACCTATATCGGACAACCCCTCCAGGAAAAGCTTCTCCGTACTGTCTAATCTTTCTTTATTAGCCATGCTGATATCCCGTGAAGTAGTATAAAGCCAACCGTTCTTATAAGCAAATTCTCCCCCGTTATTAATATTGTTTGATGTATTGCCGAAAGCGGAGGTGCTTTCCTTATCCTTCCCTGCACTCTTCTTTGAAGTAATCTCAGAGGTTATCTTCCCTTTATTCCACTTATAATCATAACCCAGGGTTTTAGCAGTAAAGCTTCCCGGTACCATGATATAATTCGTACTTACATCATGGTTCGTCAGCTGAATCGGATAAGCAGACATTGTTACTTTCGTTCCGTTAACATAAGCCGTTCTGCTTCCGACCATCATCACAATCACCGTATCGCCCTTGGATATGGTAATCTCTTTCGTTTTACTATTATAAGAGTATTTTGCTTTAATCTTAGAATCAGCAAATACACTCTTGGCTCTAACCAAGGTAGTATCATTATGAATAATACTTGGCATATTACCCTGTTTTACTTTTACACCATCAATCGTCACTTTACCTTGAACACCTGCATATTCAAAGGCTTTACCGCCATTATAAGAAACCCTGATCGTCTTCTTATCAAGCATAAGTGTCTTCTTATCACTGCTCCAATTATATTCATAGCCCAGATTCTCTGCCACAAATTTTGAAGGAATATAAATCTTAGTAATACCATTTGCTGTAAACTTATATTTTATCGGAGCTACAGTCAAATTCACCTTTTTGCCATTCACTGCGGCTTTCTTACTGTTGATGGTTAGAACAATCTTCTTATCATTCTTTGTGATTGTTATGGTACCCTTAGACTTATTATAGACACAATCCGCATCTATCGGAGAGTTCTTAAAAACATCTGCATATGATACAAGAGCTACTCCATCCACAAGGATTCCCGGAGTCCTGCTGTCGCTTATCTTCTTACCTTTATAAGTAACCTGAAATTGCCTTCCATTGTATGTAGTAGTCTTCTTTGTAGTATAGTTATAAATCTTTAGTTGGGAGGCCGCTTGAGCATCTTTTGATGGTATAAATGAAACGAGAGCTAATATTATCAGTAAATAGCTGATAAATACTTTCCGCTTGTTTCTCCTGCTCTCTTTTGTAATATGGGCTTGATCTGCTCTGGTTGCATATCGATTCCTTCTCCTTATATAGATGATTAATAGGGAAAAACAGCATAATTCCTATTAATTATTCATCATTAGGAATGAAATAGCAATATGAAACTAATTGATAAGCCACCATAATATGGACTATTTAGCCCAGTTGTAAACAAAAAACCTGATCATCATTGGATGACCAGGTTTTTGCCTATAACTGGGCTACAAGGATTCGAACCTTGAGATGCTGGAGTCAGAGTCCAGTGCCTTACCGTTTGGCGATAGCCCAAAATTTATTCTATTTTCTATTTTATGGCCTGTCTTGACCGCCACGAATGCTATTATAATATATAGTTCATTTTTTTTCAAGCATAATTTTTATTTTTTTCAGTTTATTTTTTTACCCGTTTTTTTACTGCTGCTTCCCCCTTGCTTTTCCACGCCTTTTCCATGCCCTTACCGTCAACTATCTTGATATAATCTGCCCATTTCTCTGAGATATATACCGGGCCGGACAGAATATCCGCTCTGTCCCCCGCCCGCTTGCTACTCTTCTTCCACAAAACTGTTTTCCAGGGTAATAATACACTGATATCTGGAATCCTGCTGCCGTATCTTATCAATAATTCTGGACAGAAGCTTCTGCTCCTCTGCCTTGGTATAGGAATAGGGAAGAACCAGGTCAAAGATCAGATTAATCTGATGCTCTCCATTCACGATACGAAAATCGTGGATGGAGGCCTTTCCTTCCATTTCCCGTACGATATCAAATACCATTTCCTTCTTCTCGGTTACGGTACGGTCATTCACCTCGATAGGGTCCATATGAATTACAAGGAAGATATCCAGCTTCTCCAGCACATCCCGTTCAATCCGGTCAATGGTCTCATGGGCGTGTTCAAAGCCGATATCATTGGGCACCTCCGCATGAATGGTAGCCATGTGATGGGTCGGCCCGTAATTGTGAATAATCAGGTCATGGGTTCCGCAAATTCCCTCGTAGCTCTCCACCATGTCCGTAATCTTGCGGTATAACTCCCGCCCAATGGCCTGCCCCAGGAGGGGCTCCAGGGTCTCCTTCGCAATCTTAATCCCGGCAACCATGACAAAGAGGGATACCAAAAGACCCACATAGCCGTCAATATTCACTCCGGTAATCCCTACCACCAGGGCGGAAAAAATGGTGGAGGAGGTTACAATAACATCATTCCTTGAATCCGACGATGCAGCCAGCAGCACGGAAGAATTAATGCTTTTTCCCAGCTTGCGGTTGAACAGGGACATCCATATCTTCAGCAGCACCGACAGCACCAGAATTCCCGTCAGCACCGGATTAAAGAGCAGCTCTTCCGGATGCAGCACCTTATCCAGGGCTCCCCGAAACAGCTGGAAGCCCACCTGCAATATGATAAATGCCACCGCAAGGGCCGCAATATACTCAAAGCGCCCATGTCCAAAGGGATGCTCCTTGTCCGCCGGTCTTTCCGCCAGTTTTACACCGATAAAGCTAATAACCGAGGATGCGGCATCCGACAGGTTATTAAAAGCATCTGCCATAATGGAGATACTATTAAGAACCATTCCAACCACCAGCTTTGTAAGAAAAAGCAATACATTACAGGCAATCCCCACCAGGCTCGCCAGGATGCCATAGCTTGTGCGCACCTTGGCATTCTCTGTATTGGTATAATCCTTAATGAACAATTTTACTAATATCTGTGTCAACTCCATATCCCCTTTCATTCCATGGCATCATATAATAAATTAAGCGGACATTTTTCTTCTTATTTGCTTGTCTAATTTACACGAATCGTGCATAATACATATATAGGACGCAAGGCCTGTTTCCATGGATCGGAGAGCAATTATGAAAAAAGTCAGACAGCTTAAGGCAAAGTATTTTCATTATCACAATCGTTCCATCTTTTTGCTGGACACCCTGTACAACCTGTTCTTTCTAATGTTTCTCCTGCCCTTTGCAGGATCTGTTATAAAGCTGATTATGAAGCTGTCCGGAATCAGCTACATTACCCAGGAGAATTTACTCAGCTTTCTGGCTTCGCCCTATGCTCTTGTGCTGCTGACGGCACTGTCCTTCCTGCTTCTGCTGTTCCTCCTGGTCAAGCTGACCTCTCTATTCTACTACTGCAATACGGAAGGTATGGCATCTCCTCCCCGCCTGCTGCAAATCGCGGTATCCGGATTCCGAAAAACAATTCACGGGATACGCAGGGAAGGCCCTGCACCGCTGTTCTTTACCATATTATTTTACATTCTGTCCAATCTTCCGGTTTTGTTTGGCGTTATCTTTCTTGCAGATATAGAGTTTACCAAGGGAAAGGGCAATGATCTGCTGGTAAAGAGCCTGCTGCTCCTCCTCCTTCTTGCCTCCGGCCTCTTTTCTCTCCGGAGCTTATTTACCCTGCATTATTATATGAACGAACAACTGACCTTCTCCAATGCCCTTCGATATTCCAGAGAATTGCTGAACGGGCGGCGTCTTCGCACCCTTCGCATTCTGGCGGTGAATTACCTTCTCTTCACACTGGGGTTTTTTCTCTTTTATTTCGGACTCCTTTTCATCACGGCTATGGGTGCCTATTTCTTTGCTGATAAGAGCCTGGCCATCACGGTGTTCCTTGCTGCCTACCCGAAGATTAATCTTTATGCAACTCTTTTCTACAGTATGTTCACCTTTGCATCCTATATCAATATCACCGCCTCCCTGTTTCACACCTACCAGCGGGAAGCCTTGAAAACCATTATGTTCAGGGACATCATGCCCGATTACCCGGACGCTGAATATCATTTTTCATACAAGAGCAGAAAACAGAAATTCGGGATCAACGGGATTCTCCTGCTCTTCCTCGCCGCCGGAATCTTCAATCTCTATTCCCTGATCTATCACGATTCCTCTTATTTCGGAAAAGCGCTGACCGGTGTTACTATCTCCTCCCACCGGGGTAATTCCCATATCGCTCCGGAAAACACCCTTCCGGCCTTGGAGAGCGCTATCCTCGCCAATTCCGACTATGCGGAAATCGATGTCTGGCAGAGCAAGGACGGCACCCTGGTACTCCTTCATGATCAAAATCTGAAGCGCACCGCCGGAGTCAGCTCCTTTATCTGGGAACTCACGGATGCCCAGCTGAATGAACTGGATGTGGGTTCCTGGTTCTCTCCGGATTATCTGAATACCAAAATCCCCACCTTGGAGGAGACTCTGATTTATTGCAAGGACAGAATTATGTTGAATATTGAAATCAAAACCTCCTCCGATACTCCATCTTTCGAAGAGCAGCTGGTTGCATTGATTGAAGAATATGGCTACGAATATCAGTGTATCGTATCTTCAACCAATTACAACTCTTTGAAAAAAATTAAGGAGCTGAATGATGAGATTCGGACCGGCCTTATTCTATCCGCAGTCTACGGTAAATTCTATGATAAGGATTATGTGGATTTCTTCAGTATCCGGCATAATTTTGTAAACGAAACCGTTGTGGCCAATATCCACCGTGCAGGTAAAGAGGTCCATGTCTGGACCGTTAATAAGGTCAGGGACATGGAGCGGATGAAATCCCTGAACGTGGATTCCATTATTACCGACAATCCCTCACTGGCCCGTGAGATTCTCTATCGGGACAACACCAACTCCACCTTCCTGCAATTAATCCGCAGCATGATCCAAAACCGTTCCCCCTATCGTCTTTCACAGGCATTGGATTAAACGACCAGCGGCAAGCCGCTGGTCTTAATGTTCCATATTTTCAATATCTTACAGCTCAGCTGCCAGCCGGTAAATGTTCTCCACATCCTTGCTGCCCAGCTTTTTGAAACCGCCGATGGTTCCGTTCTCCCCAAGACCCAGGGTCTCCACCATATAGGGAATATCCTCTTCCTTTGCTCCAAGCTCCAGAAAATTAACCGGCATACCGATAGAGGACAGGAACCGCTTTAAGCACCGGATGCCTTCCAGGGCGGTCTCTTCCGGATTACTGTAATTCATATGGCAGCCCCAGACTCTTTCGGCAATCTGGGCAAAGCGCATTACATCCTGCTTATACACATAGGTCATCCAGGCAGGGAAGATTACGGCAAGGCCGGCACCGTGGGCCACATCATACAGAGCGGAAAGCTCATGCTCGATCATATGGCTGGACCAGTCCTGTTGCCTTCCCACGCCCACCAGGTTATTGTGTGCCACCATGCCTGCCCACATAATATTGGCTCTTGCATCATAATTGTCCGGCTCCAGGATCGCTCTCGGAACCTCCTTAATCATGGTCAGCAGAACCGCTTCACAGAGGCGGTCGGTTATCTCAACCTCCTTTGTATTGGTAAAATACCGTTCAAACACATGGGCCATAATATCCGTGGCTCCTGCTGCCGTCTGATAAGCGGGCAGCGTGACGGTCAGCGCCGGATTCAGAATGGAGAATACGGGACGAAGCAAGTCGCTTCCGGCCCCTCGTTTCAGCATTCCTTCCTCCTTCGTGATCACCGTATCCCCGGAACCCTCACTTCCGGCTGCGGCAATGGTCAGGACCGTACCAACCTTCAACGCTCCGGTAATGGGCTTTCCCTCGTAGAAATCCCAGAAATCACCGTCATAAACAGCTCCTGCCGCAATTGCCTTAGCCGAATCAATGGCGCTTCCTCCGCCTACAGCCAGGATAAAATCCACACCCTCCTGCCTGCACAGATCGATTCCCTGATATACCAGTCCGCTTCTGGGGTTGGGCTGCACACCGCCCAGCTCAACATAGGCTATCTTCTCCTGATCCAAGGATGCCTTCACCCTGTCCAGCAGACCCGACCGGAGAACCGACCCGCCGCCATAATGGATCAGAACCTTCGTCCCTCCAAAACGGCGCACATAATGCCCGGCTTCCATCTCCGTATTCTTTCCAAACACAAAATAAGTAGGGCTGCAAAATGTAAAATTATTCATAGCTTAAACTCCCTTTCACTAAAAGTAAATTGCTGGTTAAAGTGTTACTATTTGTATCACAATCATGGCCAGGCATAGCAATACATAGAGTATCGTACCCAGGTTCAGAAAATACCCCGATTTCCTCTCTAATGGCTGCCACGGACCATAGAGGCTGATTTTCTTAATATTCAGCACAAAGATAAGCACACCTGCGGTAATTGCGGAGAATACCCAGACAACGATAAGCAGGGGAAAGATCATATTTTTCCCTGTGGCAAGGGGCACCATGGCCGTTCCGATAAAATTGATCATAATGTGCAAAAGGATGCTATACCTCAGCCGGTTGGTCCGAATTACAACATAAGCAAATATGATCCCCAGAGCCGTCGCATAGAAGAATTGGGATAAATTCATATGGAAAAAGCCAAAGGCAAAGGCCGACAGCAGGATGGCCGGAATATCGCCGTACCTGCGAAGCTTATCCAGCAGAAGCTTACGAAAAATCACTTCTTCCACAAAGGGAGCCGTCATAACCGCATACAAAAAAGTTAACAACCGGTTGGAATTAGTAAGTGCATCCGTCAGCGGGTTCAAATCCGTCAAACCTTTTCCCTTGAGCAGGGCCATAAAAAAAGTAAGAAATACACTGAAAAAATTTGTAATATACATTGCCGCCGTGCAGACAAAGAAGATGGCAATAAATTGCAGAGGCTTCAGCCTGACTTCCCTCCCCTTCGGCGAATCCGGTATCCTGCCGGAAGCAAAATAGAAAACCGGAAGCCCCACCCCGATAATAGATAATGCCGTCAATGCCCAGACATACCACTGGGTGTCAATCCATGCGGGGTAGAACCGGGCCACGGCAAAGTTTACCGCATTCTGAACCACCAGAACTGCTGCTGCCATAAGAAACAAGGCAAGGCCTGCCCGGCTTAATATGGATTTCGTTAATCTCTCCGGCCCTTGATTTCCGCTCTGCTGCTCCTGCAGGTTATTCTCCTGTTGATACATATATGTCCCCCTGTTCCAGGCATTGCTGCCTTAACTGCTATTTCAGTCCGTATTTTAATAATGCAAGCGTATCCTTCCACCTGCCGTTAGAGCTGGAATTCATGACGGCACATACCACCTTCCGGCCGTCCTTCTCCGCTGCCGCCACAAGACATTTCCCCGCCATTGTGCTGGTGCCTGTCTTAAGTCCGATGGCCTTGGAGTAGTACCATTCATATCCCTTCCTCACCAGTTTATTGGTATTCTTCCAGGTAACATCCTCTCCGCTTGGAAATAGATTACGGGAAGATCCCTGGCTGCTCACCTTAACGATTGTCTCATTTTCTGAGGCGGCTATTCCGATCAGTCCCATATCATAGGCCGTCGTATATTGACCAATGGCATCATAGCCATCCGGTGTCTTAAAACAGCTGTTTTTGACTCCCAGCTCCTCCGCTTTCCGGTTCATAAGGCGGACAAATTCAGCTATGGCCTCTTCCTTGGAAGCCAGGGTATTCTTAAGGGATTTTCTCCCCACATAAGCTGCAATTGCATATGCCGCATCATTTCCTGACGGGAGAAGCATACCATTGAGTAAATTATAGATGCTTAATACCTGTCCCTGTTTCAGGTAAGCAATGGTAGAATCCGAGGGAATCATGGTAATCTCCTCTCCAATCACCGCCTCTTCCTCCAGCCCGCAGCAGTCCAGTGCCACCAGGGCGGTCAGCAGCTTTGCCGTACTCGCCGGAAAAACCGCCTGCACCGCATTCTTATAATAAAGAACCTTCCCCGTTACGGCATCAAATAATACTGCCGCCGAAGCGTCCACACTGATATCCGGATTGGAAATATCCAGGGCCGATTTCAGCTCATTGTCAACCGTCATTTCGGGAATGAATGCCATATAATCAATTTCATTGCTGTTCCGGATAAGCTGAGGTGCCTCCGCCGTTCCTACGGAAGTGCTGAAGGTGGCTCCTTCCTCCGCCGCTTCTTCCCGGACTGCATCTCCCGCTGCACCTGGAATATCCGCATTATCTTCGGCTGCGTCAGCATCTTCCGGTTCCCTCTGATTTCCTGACGCAGTTATACTATCCTCTGTCTCTCCTGCCTCATCTGCCAGGATTAGCTGCTCTCCTGAATTCCCCGACAGGTTCCGCCCCTCTTCATCCCCGGCATCGTCACTCTCTAATTCCTGAACTCGTGCTACTCCGCCGTCGCCGCTGCTCTCCAGGCGCGTCAGATAATTCGCTCCCGCAAGCATTCCTGCCGTAACCAGAAATGCAAATAATAGTAATCCCAGAAAACTCTTTTTGTTCATTGACTTCTCCTCAATGCTATTCCCAATACCATTGGATACATCTGCTTTTTTAGCTGAATAGGGACGTTACTAATTTGCACCATTAACGTCCCCATTACTATTCTCTCTCATTTTAATATTTGTATCCGAAGAATGCAACTGTTTTCTGCCATCCTTCTATTTATTCCTAATTTATTGCCTTCTCCCACCCTTTTTTATGTCAATTTTTCCGTAATTCCTTCTAAATATATTTTTCCAAAATTTCAAATCATAGTTGTACTCCGCTCCGGGTTTGCTGGCAGACTAATTAGCGTCTGACCGGAGCATGTCAAAAACATTATAGATATCAATCATACCATATCCCCAGTCTCGGTTGGGATAAATCAGCGTGGGACTTCTGTTCGCCCCGCGGATTAGGAATTGCTTTATTTCAATCGAGTTGATGCCGGGATAATTATTTCTTACGTTTCCCCATTCCAGCATAATGGCAGCTACTCCTGCAGCATGGGCCGCAGCCGCTCCTGTCCCCGACATTGCCGTAAACCCCTGCTCCAGTGAAGGAGCCAGGATATTCACACCCGGAGCCGCAAGCTCCGGCTTGACTGTCCCTCCTCTGGTGTATCCGCGGCTGGCTCTCTGATACAGGTTGTTATTGACAGGATTATAGGCTGTCACAGTAATCGGGATGCTGGTATTGCCCGGTGAAACAATGGTTGTATAGGGATCTGGCTGCACAAAGTAGGTATTTTCCGAGATAAAGCCATTCATCGGAAGCCAGATATGAAAGCTTCCTTCCAAGTCTCCCCTGGAGTATACCTGAAATCTCCATATTCCCGGAGTCGGCTCTACAAACCGGAGCACGATTACCTGATCCCCGGTCCGGGTTTCAATCATCTGATAGCTGATAAAAATTCTGGTTCTCTCAAAGACAAATCTTATCTCCCTGTTCACATAAAGTCCCTCCGGGATTCTGGGAATGTATTCGCCCCCGGGAGACAGAATATCAATGGAATAAGTATTGGGTGCCATTCCCCACAATTCCATGACGAAGCCTTCCTCACCCTCTCCCACGTTCATCTCCACATTACTGTAGCCGGTATTGGCGTCGACTCGTGCAAAAAAATGCCTCCGTGTTGTTCCTTCGTTTCCCGCAGACACGGTTATGGCAACCCCCGGGAAATCTCCTGTAAGATATAATAATGTCCCAAGACCTCCGAAACCGTCATGGGCCCCCTGGGAGCTGCCCAGCCCCAGGCAAATAGCCACTGGTTTCTGAAGCCGGCGCGCCGTATCGATCACATACTGAACCCCCCACATAATATCATTCTCCTGGTAGGCCGGAACTTCCGGCGGTATGATATAAAATTCCCTCAACACCTGCTTCATCGGCTTGAGCTTTACCACCACCAGTTCCGAATCCGGAACTACTCCGCTGAATCCGTTTGCCTCGTCCTCCGTCCCCGCCGCAATTCCCGCCAGCATCGTTCCATGTCCGTTCTCATCCGTACTCGGGACAATACTAAGGGGATCCTGGCTGCTCAGAGCGACATTAATATCTTCCGGCAGATACTCCGTTCCATACTGTGCTCCGTCAGGATATCTGTCGCTCTCCACTGTCTGATCCCATAGGGCGGCTATTCTTGTGGTTCCGTCACTTCGGCGGAAGACCGGATTGGTATAATCAATTCCGGTATCAATGATTCCTACCAATACCCCCTCCCCTCGAAGATTGAACACCGGAATGCGGCGCAGCCTGAGAATTCCCGAGGCCTCCAGGCTGATTTCACTGGTAAGTCCGAAGGCAGAAGGTATGGAGGAATAGTCATACTGACTTATTGTCCAAAGCAAAAGCTGGGATGCCGGAAGGTAGGCCATGGCAAACCAGTCATTCATGGACTGCACCACAACATCCGGAAACTGTTCCAACAGCCTGGGATTCTCATTGAGTTCTATAATCACATCCATATAATCCTCACTGGTTATCCTGTACCTCTCTTCGCCTATCATCCCTTCTCTCCTTCCTTACATAGCGCCAATCCGCAGCGAGTCAAAGATATTGTATACATCCAGAATACCATATCCCCAATCCCGGTTCGGGTATCGGATATTAAGCTCCCGCCGTGCTCCCCGGATCATAAATATTTTCATGTTAAGGGTATTGAGACTGGGTTGGTTTCCGCGCACAATGGCCCACTCCAGCAGCATGGCGGCCACACCCGTGGTATGGGCGGCGCTGGCGCTGGTCCCTGTCACCTCCCGGAAGCCTCCTCCCGGTACCGGGGCTACGATGCCGACCCCCGGCGCTGCTATCTCCGGCTTAATCACTCCTGTTCTGGTAAATCCCCGGCTGGAATTGAGATAGAGACTGCCATCCTCCACATTATAGGCAGTAACGGTTATAGGAACAACAGCATTGCCCAGGGACAGGATTGTAGTATAGGGATCAGACCGCACAAAATAAGTGTTTTCCGATATAAAGCCCTGCATTGGCAGCCAGGCATGAAAGCCTCTTGACAGCGTTCCCCTTCCGTATACATTAAAGCGCCAGATTCCGGGGCTGGGATTCCGGAACCTGATTAAAATCAGCTGATCCCCGCTCTGAGATTCTATTATCTGGTAATCCACCTGTATCTCTGTTCTCTCAAAAATGAAGGTCACATCCCTGTTCTCATTCAGCCTCGGAATAATCTGAGGTACATATTCGCCCAAAGGAGTCTGTATGTCAATGGAGAATACTCCGCCGGAATCACCCCAGATTTCCATGGAGAAGCCAGGCTCATTCTCACCGATCAGCAATTCCATGGTATTGTAGCCGGTATCCGGATCAATGGTTCCATAATAATGCCTTCTGGCATTCCCTTCATTCCCCGCTGCAACAAGGAAGCCGTATCCCATATTTTCTGCCTGCAGGGAGATATAGCTGCTGAGGGTTCCTCTTCCGTCATGCGCTCCCTGGGAGGTTCCCAGAGCAAAGCACACCGCCATAGGCCGCTGCAGTCTGGATGCAACACGCATCAGATAATCAACTGCAAACAGAATATCATTCTCCTGATAGCAGGGCACATCCGGAGGAATCCGAAAGAAATCTCTCATATACTGTTTTGCCTGCTTTAATTTGACCACCACCAGTTCCGCATCCGGCGCGACACCATAGAAATCACCCTCCGGCACTTCATTCCCGGCCGCAATGCCGGCTATCATAGTGCCATGTCCAATTTCATCCACGGTCGGAACAATTTCATAGGGATTCTCGCTCTGCAAAGCCGCATTGATCTCCTCCCTGTCATACTCTGTTCCATAATTGGCTCCCTCCGGGAAATTATCGCTTACAATTGTCTGATCCCATATAGATACAATCTTTGTGGTATTATCGGCTCTGCGAAAGACCGGATTAAGATAGTCAATTCCGGAATCCAAAATCCCCACCAGAACTCCCTGGCCCCGTAAATTGAAATTGGGAACACTGCGGATCCGCGGAATCCCGGAAGCCTCCAGACTGGCTCTGCTGATCAATCCGAACATAGAGGGCATAACAGAATACCCCAGGCTCATTATGGTAGTATTGGTAATCTGGTTTACCGGCACATGTACCACTGCGGTAAAAAAATTTATGATCTGAACTGTGGCATCGTAGAAATTAGCTAGTATGCTCAAGTCCCCACTGTAGTTAATCAACAGATCCGCATACTCGTTGCTGATAATCCGCTCCCGTTCCTGCTCTGTCATAATCTTGTTCCTTTTCTATACACGAAAGGCTTTCATATATAATATATGAAAGCCTTTCGTAATATTTCACTTTTATAAAAATAAAGAGCCCGCTTACAGATTCCCCCGCGCGACAAAAAGAGATGCCGCAGCATCTCCCTCGTTCATTGTATCTTTATGCCAGCTTAGACTTTGCAACCTCAGCAATGGCCTTAAAGCCTTCTGCATCATTAACTGCCAGCTCCGCAAGCATCTTTCTGTTAATATCCACATTTGCCACCTTCAAACCATGCATTAATCTGCTGTAGGAAAGGCCGTTCATTCTGGCTGCAGCATTAATTCTGGCAATCCATAACTGTCTGAACTGTCTCTTTCTCTCTTTTCTTCCTGCAAAAGAAGAGGCCAATGCTCTCATCACTGACTGCTTTGCTACTCTATACTGTTTGGATCTGGCTCCTCTGTAACCCTTAGCCAGCTTCAATACTCTGTTATGTTTTTTCTTAGCGTTCAATCCGCCTTTAATTCTAGCCATGTTCTAATCCTCCTTATGACCAATCTCTACAGATATGGTAAGATCTTCTTCATATTTTTAATATTGGTTGCATCCGTCATAGCTGCTTTTCTGAGATTTCTCTTTCTCTTAGCGGATTTCTTTGTCAGGATATGGCTCTTATAAGCTTTCATTCTCTTTAATTTACCGGTTCCTGTGATGGAGAAGCGCTTTGCTGCTGCTCTGCTTGTTTTTAACTTGGGCATGGTATTTCCTCCTTAATAAATCTAGTATTTTAACGTTTTTCTGTTAAGAACATAATCATATTTCTTCCTTCCAGCTTTGCGGACTTTTCCACTACAGCCACATCTTCCAGCTTTGCAAAGAAAGTGTCCAAAATTACCTTTGAGGATGAGGTATGGGCCATCTCACGGCCGCGGAAGCGCAATGCCACCTTCACCTTATCGCCGTGGGTAAGAAACTTACGGGCCTGGTTTGCCTTTGTATTCAAGTCATTATCATCGATATTCGGTGATAAGCGGATCTCCTTCACCTCGGTAACCTTCTGCTTTTTCTTGGCCTCTTTTTCTTTTCTTGCCAGCTCATATCTGTATTTGCCGTAATCGATAATCTTGCAGACCGGCGGCTTGGCGGTCGGGGCAATTTTGACGAGATCAAGATTCGCATCCTTGGCAAGCTTCATCGCATCCCTGGAAGACATGATCCCCAACTGCTCTCCGTTTTCCCCAATCAATCGAATTTCTTTGTCCCTGATCTGTTCATTAATCATTAAATCGCTAATAGTACTACACCTCCATAGGTTATAAGTCAAACTGTTACATGGTTCCATTGCCAATAAAAAGGGTGGATAAAGAATATCCACCCAAATGCACAATCACATAATGCTCTCTTACAGAACAGTATCGAAATCTTATTTGCATTAACCCGTTCACAGTAAATACCTCTACGCTATGGGTGAGAGATGGATTCTCTTCTTCGTACCTTATGAATACCGTCAAAAGTATTCATAGCTCATATATCATAACACAATAATGAAGCCGTGTCAATCACTTTTTCACTTGAGTTTCCGTAGTTTTAATCCACAGAGTCTTTAATTCAAGGCTCCAATTGTAAACAACTTTAAAAAACGCCCAAAATATAAGGAATCCTCCTCCTTTTTGTAGTAGAATAATGGTGTCGAAGCAAAATCTACACTAAACAATAAAGAAAGGGATTCCTTATGCTTAATTCTACTACAAATACCTACACTTTAAAACGTGAAATTTTATCTTTTTCAAACAAAATATCCCGTAAGCTTTCCAAACCCGATAGAAAATTTACTGCCGACATGACCTATGGCATGCTAGCTTCTGGCAGCTGTCTTTTGACTGATGTAGTAGATCAGCTTCACGAAGACTCTAAAAAGGTCAACAGCGTGGAAAGACTTACCCGACATTTGAACAAGGGTACCCCCAAAGATGCTCTATCCTCGTATCTTCATACAATACGAAAATGGGTACCTGATCAACCCATTATTCATATCGATGATAGCGATATCATCAAGCCTGACGGATACAAGTTCGAAGCTTTGGGACTTGTCCGGGATGGTTCCAAAAGCACCGACACTAAAAATGTCTATGAGAAGGGATATCATGTTACAGAATCCTGTGTCATGACCAAAAGCAATCATCCGGTCAGTATTTATTCCAAAATCCATTCTTCAAAAGAAAAGACTTTCACTTCCGTTAATAACGTTACATTCGATGCCATGGAGCGCGGAAAAGCCATGTTTGGCAAAGCTACTTTTGTTATGGACCGGGGCTATGATGATAATAAGATGTTCCTAAAGCTCGATGAATTAAAGCAGGATTATGTGATCCGGCTTACCGCTAAAAGGAAGCTTCTTTTTCACAACAAATGGGTAGCTGCCACAGAACTACGAAATCGCCGTAAAGGAAAAATCACTACACCTGTGTTCTACAAGGGCAAGAAACGGGAGGCTTATCTGTCCCACGTAAAAGTACAAATCACAGCATCCAGAAAAGATATTTACCTGGTTCTCGTTTACGGCATCACTGAGCATCCGATGATGCTCGCAACGAACAAAGAATTAAAGTCCAGGGATGATGTGATCCGCATTGCAAGACTTTATTTTTCACGCTGGCGCATTGAAGAATATTTCCGCTGTAAGAAACAGGTCTTCCAGTTTGAAAATTTCCGTGTCCGGAAACTGAAAGCCATCAATGCTCTTAATTTTTATATCACCTTGTGCATGGCATTTCTTGCTTTGGTTTCAATGAAAGCAGAGACAAACGCGCTCAAGGTTTCAATCATACAGACAGCAGCTCCTGTAAAGGATAAAGTTCAATTTTGCTATTACCGGTTGGCGAAAGGCATCTATGGCATACTTTCGTATGCAAAAGAAGGCGTCAGGCTGTGGTTCAGGACAAAGCGTCCTGCATACCGTCAACTCTGCTTTAAGCTAATCGTTTAGATAAAAAGAAGAATATCTCTCCTACAGCCCGGTTTCAGGCGGGCTTATTAAAGTGTCTCTAATCCAGTAACTGCCACTCTGATACCTTTCAAAAAACGGCAGATTGACACCTTGGTTAGATTTATTCATCTTTCAGTTACAATTTGCGGAAACTCAAGCTTTTTCAGCCAACCTGCATCCCGGACTTTCTGACAAAGATCTCAACCGCCTTGGACACTGCGGTGCCGGCTACAAAGCAGATCAAAGCTTCGATCAGTCCATTGATCCCTACAAATAACAATACAAATTCCAGCGGATTGACCGCACCCAGACCGGCTACAAAGCCCTGGATATATTCCGTATTATAAAAAATCAACGTTAATGCCGTCATAAAGAACAGAGTGTTAAGCAGCGGCCCTGCCAGATTGGCAACCGCATGGGAAAGCATATTTACCTTTCCCCATTTCTTCATCCCCTGGAAGATCAGTCCGGCCAGCCATCCCATAAGAATACGCGGTATCAGGCACAGCACCAAAGTTCCTATCGGGCTGATTCCCAGCAGCGCCGCTCCAAAGGGACTCATTCCAAAGCATTGGATGAAGCTGGTCAGGCCAAAGACTCCTCCCAGGATGGCTCCGGCTGTCGGGCCCAGGATTACCGCGCCCACGGTGACAGGCACCACAATCATAGTAATCTCCAGTCCCGGAGTACGGATATACCCCAGAGATGTGAATGCCATCAGCAGTATAATGGCTGTAAATAGTGCCAGCTGTACCATTTTCAAGGTTTGCTTGTTTGTAATTGTTTTCATTTCTTTCCTCCAATCTGATTGTTCCAATCTAAATTATAGTATTGGTCAATTTACGATTGAATAATTTAAGCACCGTACTGTCTAATCCGAAATCCTCCGGCTCTGCAATACGGTGCTCACTTTAACGTATATTAATTCATGTGAATGATATCATTCACATCCTTACGAATTTAACCACGTTCCAGTTCCTGCCGTAACCAAAAGAGGGTCAGGACTATCCATCGGGCGAGAGAAATCTCCAGGCTGCCTCACCTCATCCGTGTCCGCTTCACGACCGCTTCTATTGTCCCGGCTGCGGGTACAATGAAGCTTACCTGAATAATATCCGACACACCGGACAGGCCCGGATTGTCTCAAAGAATTCTCTTATTTATTCAATTGTAATAGTATACTACCTTATTTTTTTGAAAAA
>JAEWYQ010000018.1 GCA_023395555.1 Bacillota bacterium | reverse complement strand
GCCTTAATAGGGCACGTGCGGTTTGATAAGGGGGCAACCTAGAAATAGGCTGCCCTACTTTATTGTCAGGGAAGTTCGCCCTATACGATAAAATGCTTTGCAAGATGCACATTCTGTGCATGGGCAGGGGCTGCTTGAAGGCAACTGGTTACAGTTCCCAGTGCAGTTGGGTGGAGGATATGATGCTCCCGTAATGCACTGTATGGAAGACATATGATTGGATTTGTATGACATAGACGAATATACTTGTACGGCTATGGCATACAAATCCGATTATGTGTCTTCCGTCCTGTGTGTGAGGGAGCATCATGTCCTCCACCCAACTGTACTGGGAACTGTAACGGCAATTGCGCGGCAGCTTTATTTTTATAAAAAATGTGGTTGATTTTTAGAATGATATCGAGTATATTGATTTATAGATTGGCTACATAGGATTTTCGTTGAATGGGAGGAGTACAGGTATGATTACGGTTGCAGTGGATGCAATGGGCGGCGATAACGCTCCAGGAGAGATCATAAAGGGAGCGGTCCTCGCAGTTCAGGAAAAGAAGGACATCAAGGTGATATTAACCGGAGAGGAAGAGATCCTTCGCAGAGAGCTGAGCGGGTACGATTATGATAAGGAACGCATACAAGTCGTACATGCGCCGGAGATCATTACCAATAATGAGGCACCCGTTCTGGCCATTCGCCGTAAGAAGAATTCCTCAATCGTTGCCGCACTTTCCATGGTTAAGAATAAGGAAGCCGATGCCTTTGTATCGGCAGGAAGCACCGGTGCCGTGCTGGCCGGGGGCCAGTTGCTGGTGGGTCGTATTCCGGGAGTAGAGAGGCCGCCGTTGGCCCCCTTAATTCCCACCATGGACGGAGTGTCCCTGTTGATTGACTGCGGCGCCAATGTGGATGCCAGATCTTCTCATTTGGTACAATTTGCGAAAATGGGCTCCATCTATATGGAAAATGTCCTGGGTATCAAGAAACCACGGGTGGCGATTGTGAATATCGGCGCGGAGGAAGAGAAGGGCAACCAGCTGGTGAAAGAGACCTTTCCCTTATTAAAAAACTGCGGGGATATTAACTTCATCGGCAGCATTGAAGCACGGGAGATCCCCAACGGCGGGGCAGATGTCATCGTCTGTGAAGCCTTTGTCGGCAATGTAATTCTCAAATTATACGAGGGACTTGGAACTGCCCTGGTTAAGAAGATCAAGGCAGGTCTTATGAGTACGACAAAGAGTAAGATGGGTGCCCTGCTATGCAAGCCTGCATTAAAGGAAACCTTAAAGGCATTTGATGCCTCAAAGTACGGCGGAGCTCCGCTCCTTGGCTTGAACGGACTTGTTGTTAAAACCCACGGTAATGCGAAGAGCACGGAGGTACGCAATTCAATCCTGCAATGTGTAACCTTCACCGAGCAGGGGATTAACGAGAAAATCAGATCAAATCTCAGTAACAACGAATAAATCAGGAAAGAAAGGTGACTAAGAATGGAATTTGAAAAGTTACAGAAAATTATCAGTGAAGTATTAAATGTGGATGAAGATGAGATTACAATGGAGACCACTTTTGTGGATGACCTGGGCGCAGACTCTCTGGATGTCTTCCAGATCATCATGGGAATTGAAGAAGAATTTGATATTGAAATCGCAAATGAAGAGGCGGAGAATATCGTAACGGTAGCCGACGCGATTGAGCAGATAAAGAATGCATTGAATTAATCCCGTATTTATTTATCGAAAACGATGAGGGGTACACGGAAGGTACCGCTCTTACATGTGGAAAAGCCCTGTGAATAAGGTTCGCCTTATCTATGGGCTTTTCCATACATAAGGAGGCAGCCTATATGAAATCACGCTTTAATAAGGCAGGTAAAAAAACGGAGGCTTCTCTGCAGGAGCTGGAGAACAGGATCAATTACCGCTTTCATGATCCGTCTATTCTCTATCATGCCTTATCCCACAGTTCTTATGCCAATGAGATGAGGATGAGTAAGGAAGAGAGCAATGAGCGTTTGGAATTCCTGGGCGATGCGGTGCTGGAACTGGTTACCAGCGAGTACATTTACAGGGAATATGTGCATTTGTCCGAAGGGGATATGACTAAGATGCGGGCAAGCATTGTATGCGAGCAGACTCTGTCTGCCTGCGCCAGGGAACTGGAAATTGGGGAGTATCTGCTTCTGGGCAGGGGAGAGGATATCTCCGGAGGCAGGGAGAGGGATTCTATCTTATCCGATGTGCTGGAGGCGGTAATCGGTGCAATTTACCTTGACGGTGGTTTTACTAATGCAAAAGAGTTTATCAGAGACTTTTTGTTAGCCAATCTGAAGAACAAAGAGCTCTTTTTCGATAGCAAGACTATCTTACAGGAAATGGTCCAGAACAATCATAGCGGACAGAAACTCCGCTATCAGCTGGTCTCCGAGGAGGGGCCGGATCATAGCAAAACCTTTACGGTTGCCGTATTCATAGGAAATAATGAGATTGGCACCGGTGCCGGCAGAACAAAAAAAGCCGCGGAGCAGGAGGCGGCCAGCCAGGCTATCCAAAGACTGCGGGAGAACTGAACCAAAGCGGGACTTTAAGGATTGTGATGAAAACAAAGTAATTTGGGATAGATAGGAGATTACGGATGTATTTAAAAAGTATTGAGGTTCACGGCTTTAAATCCTTTGCCAATAAGATGCTGTTGGAATTTCATGACGGTATCACCGGCATCGTCGGACCAAATGGCAGCGGTAAGAGCAATGTGGCCGATGCCGTCCGGTGGGTACTGGGGGAGCAGAGTGCAAAGCAGCTTCGCGGCGCGAAGATGGAGGATGTGATCTTCTCCGGCACCCAGATGCGAAAGCCTCTGGGCTATGCCTATGTAGCTATCACCCTTGATAATTCGGATCATAAGCTGCCTATTGAATATGAAGAGGTAACGGTAGCCAGAAGAGTATACCGTTCCGGGGAAAGTGAATATCTGATTAACGGAGCTCCCTGCCGACTGAAGGATGTCAATGAGCTATTTATGGATACGGGAATTGGAAAGGAAGGGTATTCCATTATCGGACAGGGGCAGATCGATAAGATTCTGAGCGGTAAGCCGGAGGACCGCCGGGAATTATTTGATGAGGCGGCCGGAATTGTGAAATTCAAGCGCCGTAAATATGCGGCGGAGAAGAATCTGGAGGAAGAGAAGCTGAATCTTTCCCGCATTACCGACATTTTGAAGGAAATAGAGAAGCAGCTGGCTCCTTTGGAGAAGCAGTCCGGTGTTGCACGTGTCTATCTGAAATTAAAGGAGGAGCTGAAGAGCCTGGAGGTGAATCAGTTCCTGAAGGAGTATGACCGGCTGCGCGGCCAGAAGGAACAGCTGGAGGAAAAGCTGGACATTGCTTCCGCGGACTATGAGCGGACCAAACAGGAATATGAGAATACCAAGGAAGAGTACGTCCGTCTGGAGCAGCAGCTGGAGGAATGTGACCGGAGCCTTGAAGAGGATCGGAACCTCTTCAATGAGCGGAAGCTGCAGAAGGAGAAAGCGGAAGGTGAAATCAAGGTTCTCCAGGAACAGATCAGCAGCCTGCAGCAAAGCGACGAGTATATCCGCAGCAGGCTGGAGAATACCCGGAAGGAAACCGATGCCAGGAAGGCAGAGGAGCAGGGATATCTGGCAGAGAAGGATGCCATCGATGGCAAGATTGCCGATATGGACGATCTTCTCAGCGCCGCTTTGGACGAGCTGAACCGGAGCAAAGAGAATGTTCTGGCCTATACAAGAGAGATTGAAGAATGTAATAATGGGATCTTTGAATATCTGAATCTCAATTCGGGCATTAAGGGTAATATGCAGCGCTATGAAACCATGCTGGAGCAGAATACCCTCCGCAAAGCCGATTTGAATCAGCGCATTCTGAAGAATAAGAGTGAGGAATGCGTCTATAATGAGACAATAGAGGCGGAGACAAAAAAACTGGACCGTATTACCGAGAGTATCAACGAATACTCCGCGAAGATAACCGCCATAGAGCAGGGCATTGCAGATGCTCAAAACCGGATGGACGCCGCCAATAAGGAATATCACGAGGTGCAGGCCCGATATCTGGGAGAACAATCACGTCTGGATTCCCTGATGAATCTGACAGAGCGTTATGAGGGATATGGCATCAGTATCAAGAAGGTGATGGAGCAAAAGCCCCATATGCCTGGAATTGTAGGTGTTGTGGCAGATATCATTAAGGTGGACAAGGCTTATGAGACAGCCATTGAGACGGCCCTGGGCGGAACGATTCAGAATATCGTTACCGAGGATGAGGCTACCGCTAAGGAGCTCATCGGATACCTGAAGAAAAATAAATTCGGAAGGGCAACCTTCCTGCCCTTGACCAATATCTCGGCGGGTAGCGGCTCTCAGGGGGATAAGGCTCTTCGTGAGCCTGGGGTTCTGGGAATGGCTAACCGGCTGGTGGAAGCAGACGGGAGGTTCCGGGAATTGATCGACTATCTGCTGGGGCGTATTATTGTAGTGGATCACATTGATCATGCCACCAGCATGGCCAGGAAATTTAATTACACCCTGCGTATTGTAACGCTGGAAGGGGAGCTGCTGACGCCGGGAGGATCCATTTCCGGCGGAGCTTATAAGAATGCCAGCAATCTTCTGGGAAGAAGAAGAGAAATCGAAGAGATGGAAAAGGAGGTTCAATCCCTGAAGCTTAGGACCGAGGAGCTGCTCTCCCGGCGGGAAGAAGCCAGGGAAGCCAGAACCGGACTCCGCGGGGAGCTGGAAGACCTTAAGGCGTTATTACAGGAGAAGTTCCTGGAGCAGAATACCGTGAGCATGAATCTGGAACGGGAGAAGGCCAGAAAGGCGGAAACCGAGGCGGTCTACCAGGAATATGTCAGAGAATTGCAGGAAATCGAGCTTCAGGCCAGAGATCTGAAGGAGCAGCTGTCGAAGCTGCAGGAAAATCTCTCCCTTAACTCCCTCCATGGTAAGGAGAAGGAGGAACGGATCGAACAGCTGAACAAAAAACTGGAAGCGGAGCGCAGCCTGGAACAAGCGGCTAACGAGAAGTCTTCCGCCCTTCGGCTGCAGATGTCTGCCCTGGAACAGAATAATCAGTTTACATTGGAAAACATAAAGCGAATTAAGAGGGAGATTGCCAAGCTCTACGAGGAGGAGGAAACTCTTAATTCAGATATCCTCAAAACCTCCCATGCAGTGGAGGAAAAGAAAGCAATCATTCAGGAGCAGGAGGGGCGGATTCGCTCCCTGGAGCAGGAAATTCTTGTTCAGGAAGAAAAACTCCGGGAACAGACGGCCCGCCGGGAACAGATTACCGGGGTACATAAGAATTTCTTTACGAAGCGGGAGGAATTATCCAGCCGCATGAATGAGCTTGACAAGGAGCTCTTCCGGCTAAACGGCCAGAAGGACAGGCTGGCGGAACAGGCGGACCAACAGGTCAATTATATGTGGGAGGAATATCAGCTCACCTATTCCACGGCTGCCGAATATCCCGTAGAGGAAGAGATCAGCCTGCCCCAGGTGAAGAAGCAGATCGGTGAGGTCAAGACGAAGATCCGTGAGCTTGGGGATGTCAATGTGAATGCCATTGAGGATTACCGGAATCTTTCCGAACGATATGAGTTTTTGCATACCCAGCGGGAGGATCTGGTTAAGGCGGAAGAAGCCCTGCAGCAGATTATCCGGGAGCTGGATACGGCGATGCGGCTTCAATTCATGGAGAAATTCAAAGCCATCAATGAAGAATTTGATGTTGTGTTCAAAGAGCTCTTTGGCGGCGGACTTGCCGGTTTGGAGCTGACGGACAGCGAGGATATCCTGGAGGCGGGAATTCGGATCAATGCGCAGCCCCCGGGCAAGAAGCTTCAGAATATGATGCAGCTCTCCGGCGGCGAGAAGGCGCTGACGGCAATCTCATTGCTGTTTGCAATTCAGAATTTGAAGCCTTCCCCCTTCTGCCTGCTGGATGAGATTGAGGCAGCCCTGGATGATTCCAATGTGGGCCGCTTTGCAAAATATCTGCATAAGCTAACTAAGGACACCCAGTTTATCATTATAACCCACAGGAGGGGAACCATGGCGGCGGCGGATATTCTATATGGTATTACCATGCAGGAAAAAGGCGTGTCCACCCTGGTATCCGTAAGCCTGATAGAAGGACAGCTGAACTGATGTCATTTTCCCGCTTAAGTCAGGGATATGTCAAAATCAAGTGCCGGCAGGACATCAATATGAAGATTTGTCTTGCGGGTACGGCAATGTAATGTTATTATGTATTTTAATAAACGGAGCACCGGCAGCGCTGCCGGTGTGTCAGTGCGTATAATGGAGGCAATGTTATTCTTATGGGAGAAAACAAATCAGGATTTTTCAGTAAATTAGTGCAGGGTCTGACGAAGACAAGGAATAATATCGCTCATGGAATTGATGCGATTTTCAGCGGATTCTCCAGTATTGACGATGATTTCTATGAGGAGCTGGAGGAGATTTTGATCATGGCCGACCTGGGAATCAACACCACTACGGCCATCCTGGAGAATCTCAGGGAAAAGGTCAAGGAAAATAAAATCAAAGATCCGGCGGAATGCCGTCAGCTGCTGATCTCCAGTATGAAGGAGCAGATGCGGCTGGAGGATACCGCCTATGAATTCGAGAACAGAAAATCCGTGGTATTGCTTATCGGGGTAAATGGGGTGGGTAAAACCACTTCCGTGGGAAAGCTGGCCGGTCAGATGAAGGATCAGGGAAAAAAGGCCATGGTCGCCGCTGCGGATACCTTCCGTGCCGCTGCCATTGAACAGCTGACCGAGTGGGCTCACAGGGCCAATGTTGATATTATCGCCCAGAAGGAGGGCTCCGACCCGGCGGCGGTGATCTATGATGCGGTCACTGCGGCAAAAGCCAGGAATGTGGATGTACTTCTCTGCGATACCGCAGGCCGTCTTCATAACAAGAAGAACCTCATGGAGGAGCTGAAGAAAATCAACCGTGTAATCGAGCGGGAATATCCGGAGGCTTATCGTGAGACACTGGTGGTGCTGGACGGGACCACGGGTCAGAACGCCCTGGCCCAGGCAAGGGAATTCAACGAGGTGGCGGAGATCACCGGCATTGTTCTCACGAAGCTGGACGGAACCGCCAAGGGCGGAATTGCCATAGCGATTCAATCGGAGCTTGGAATACCTGTAAAATATATCGGTATCGGTGAGAAAATAGATGATCTTCAGAAATTTAATGCAGAAGATTTTGTAAATGCTCTATTCCAAAAGAATGAGCAGTAATATTTTAACGTGCAGCAGCACGTAGATGGAGGGTAATGCCATGATGACACTGGATCAATTTGAAGAAGCTACGGAGGCTGTCAAAAAGGTGATTCTGAGAACGGAGCTGGTCTACAGCAGCTATTTTTCAGATACCACCGGCAACCGGGTGTACTTAAAGCCTGAAAACATGCAGTTTACCGGAGCATATAAGGTTCGCGGCGCATATTATAAGATAAGCACCCTGTCCAAGGAAGAAAGGAAGCATGGTCTTATAACCGCCTCTGCCGGCAATCATGCCCAGGGTGTTGCTTATGCGGCGAAGCTTTATCAGGCCAAGGCCGTCATCGTAATGCCTTCCACTACCCCTTTGATTAAGGTCAACCGTACCAAGAGCTATGGCGCGGAGGTTATTCTATACGGCAATGTATATGATGAAGCCTGCCAGTATGCGCTCCAGCTGGCCCAAGAGCAGGGATATACTTTTATTCATCCCTTCAACGACGAGGTTGTGGCAACAGGGCAGGGAACCATCGCCATGGAGATTTTTAAGGATCTGCCCACGGTGGACATTATCCTGGCTCCCGTAGGGGGAGGAGGCCTGCTGGCGGGTGTGGCAACCCTGGCCAAGATGCTGAATCCTAATGTAAAAGTAATCGGTGTGGAACCGGCAGGAGCCGCCTGCATGAAGGAGTCCTTAAAAGCCGGCCATATAGTAACGCTGCCCCAGATTGATACCATTGCGGACGGCACCGCGGTTAAAACCCCCGGAGATGTGATATTCCCCTATATCCAGAAATATGTGGATGATATCATCACCGTGGAGGACCAGGAACTGATTGTCAACTTCCTTGACATCATTGAAAATCATAAAATGGTGGTGGAAAATTCAGGACTCCTTACAGTAGCCGCTTTGAAGCATTTGAACTGCAAGGATAAAAAGGTGGTCAGCATCCTCAGCGGCGGAAATATGGATATTATAACCGTCTCCTCCGTGGTGCAGCACGGTTTAATCCAGAGAGGCCGGGTCTTCACCGTGTCCGTACTTTTGCCGGACCGTCCGGGTGAACTGGTTAATGTAGCCTCCATTATAGCAAAATGCCAGGGCAATGTAATTCGTCTGGACCATAATCAGTTTGTCAGCATTAACCGCAATGCGGCAGTGGAACTGACCATTACCATGGAGACCTTCGGGCATGAGCACAAGCAGGAGATTGTGCAGGCCCTGATGGATCATGGCTATGATCCTAAGCTGTGCCAGCCGAGCAAGCTGTATGAATAAGCTGAATTGTATGTAGAAAGAGGATGATTTTGCGGGAGCGGGAATGCAGGCGGAGTGCATTCTCTCCTCTGTTTCATCCGCGTTTGCCTGGAAGCTTGGGACGGGTTAGTGATCTTACATAAAAAGCAAGGATAAGTTTGTGAATTTCATCAATATAGAAGAACTTTACAATTATTACTGGGACGGATATAATAAGAATATCTTTATATTCTGTTATTCCGTTTTTATTTTTTTCATGAATAGCAGGATTAAAGCGTCAAAAGTGCTTTGGTGCTTTAATCCTGGCATATGCGTACACATGTTTTAATTTATATATTGACATGGAACAGGATATCAGTTAATATTATCAATAGAACATTAGTTCGCATATTAGAGGGACACTTTAATAGAAAAAGGAGATTGTTATGGCAAAGGATGATAAGATAAAAGCCCTGGAGACCGCTCTGGCGCAGATTGAGAAGCAGTATGGCAAGGGCTCCGTAATGAAGCTTGGTGATACCAACGCCCGTATGAATATTGAAACCGTTCCCACCGGATCCATCAGTCTGGATATCGCATTAGGCTTAGGCGGGGTTCCCAAGGGCAGAATTCTGGAGATCTATGGTCCGGAATCCAGCGGTAAGACAACCGTTGCTTTACATATGGTGGCAGAGGCACAGAAGCGGGGCGGCATTGCCGGTTTCATTGATGCGGAACATGCTCTGGATCCTGTGTATGCGAAGAACATCGGCGTAGATATTGATAATCTGTATATTTCACAGCCGGACAACGGAGAGCAGGCCCTTGAGATTACAGAGACCATGGTACGTTCCGGGGCGGTTGACATTATTATTGTTGACTCCGTAGCGGCGCTGGTTCCCAAGGCGGAGATTGACGGCGAGATGGGAGATTCCCATGTGGGTCTCCAGGCCAGACTGATGTCCCAGGCGCTTCGGAAGCTTACGGCTGTCATTAGTAAATATAACTGTACCGTAGTATTTATAAACCAGCTTCGTGAGAAGGTGGGTGTCATGTTCGGCAATCCTGAGACGACTACAGGAGGACGTGCATTGAAGTTCTATTCCTCCATCCGTCTGGATGTCAGAAGGATTGAAGCTCTGAAGCAGGGCGGGGAAGTCGTGGGCAACAGAACCCGGATTAAGGTGGTTAAGAATAAGATTGCTCCTCCTTTCAAGGAGGCGGAATTTGATATTATGTTCGGTAAGGGAATTTCCAGAGAAGGAGATATTCTGGATCTGGCGGCTGATTCCAATATCATTGTCAAGAGCGGTGCCTGGTACGCCTATAACGATGCGAAGATCGGACAGGGACGGGAGAATGCAAAGCAGTTCTTATTGGATAATCCCATGATTTGTGAAGAGGTGGAAGCAAAGGTACGGGAGAAGTATATGCTGCATCCTGCTAAGAATGAGAATGAGGTACCGGAATAAGCATTTTTGTTGTATCTGATTAGTGGCTGTCCCGGATGGGGGAAGACATGGTTGATTTATGAGGAGACCGGTCTTTCTCTGTTCGGGGACAGCTTTTCTTAAGTGTAGTGTAAAGGGCCGGACAAGTCATTCTGATATCCGTCTATATTACTGTTGGAAGGGGGAGGCTATGCGGATCACACAGATAACGGAAGAAAGGAAACATGGTTTCAAGGTATTCCTTGATGAAGAATACGCCTTTCTTTTATATGAGAAAGAGATAGAGAAATATAACCTGAAGGAGGGCATATCCATTACTCCGGAACAATATGAGGAGCTTCAGAACGAGGTCATCTATCCCCGTGCGCTGCAAAAGGCTCTCAGCCTTCTGAGGTTTATGGACCGCTGTGAACAGGAGCTAAGGGGTAAGCTGGCACAGGAAGCTTATCCGGAAGAAATCATAGATCGTGTGATAGATTATACGCGGCATTACGATTATCTCAACGATGAGCGCTTTGCGGCGGGATTTATACGTTCAAGAAAAATGCGAAAAAGCAAGCTGATGATAAAAACAGAACTTTTGCAAAAGGGAGTATCCCAAGAGCTGGTGGACCAGGCTCTTCAGGCGGAGTACGAGGAGGAGCAGGAAGATGCGGAGCGCATTGCAATACAGAAGGCAATTGCCAAAAAGACCGGGGATCCTGCGGCCTTGTCTTATGAAGAAAAGCAGAAGCTGATGGCTTCCCTGTACCGAAAAGGCTTTGACATGGGGAAGGTAAGAGATGTCATAGGCTGAAGGCCTGAATAAAACAGGGGGGAAGAATAAAAGGACAAAAGAATAAAAGGATATAAGAAAGAAGAGATAAAAGAATGAGAGATATAAGAATAAAAGAAATAAACTATATAAATGAAGGGGGGATCGAGTCCGTGCCAGCACTTTCCTGGTGATTTGTGCAGTAAAGGGTATGGACGTAATCATGATGTATTATGAGCGGTATAAAGAATTGAAGCTGGACGCATCCTTGCTTGGTTTTGAGGACAGCGGCCAGCAGAGCAATTATTTCTGCACACCCAAAAGTGCGCAAATAATTGGCCGGACTGGTGCGGATGGCATTCATTTCTGTTTTGTGTGCGGTTTTGGCGAGATGGTGTTTGCGGTAAGCCCCATGAGCACGCCAGGAAACTATGTGCATCCCGTGGCAGGGAATTTCATGGATTTCCTGCGGCTTATGCTGGCCTGCAATGATACAGCGGCGCTGGAACAGATATATTGTTGGGAGCAGGAGCAGTTTGATGCTTTTTTGCAGGACAATCCTCCCACGGATGCACAGAAGGCTGTGCTGAATACGATACGGGAGGCGCTGGAGCTTACGCCCATGGAGCAGCCCTTTTCCTATGTCAAGGGGCTGCAAGCAGAATTTGATTACAGCCGCATCGAATATACAGAAGAATATTATGAGCAAATTCCCGACAAACCGGAGCCGCTTCCATGGAAGGTTTATTTTGACTGCAACTTCTGGGGACACCGCGGCCATGAGAGAGCGGGCAGGGAAATCACTCTCCGGAAGCGGTTCACCTGGAATAAGGAAGCCTGGCATATCCCGGCGGTTTACTTGTGCAGTAAAGGTATCGTCATGGATATATGCTTGCAGGTTCCGGCCAAACGCATCCGCTCCTTTATAGAAAAATGGAATTTCCCTAGGCATGAGGCTTATAAGGCTGAAACCAGGCCTACCGAGGAAGAGCTGCTGCAGATGGATGCAGAAAATCCCCTGACTATTCATGTGGATATCCAAGGGGTTTTGAACGGAACCGTTCTTCATAGCTCCCATGGCTGCGGTGTATCTTGGAATCCCTGCTTTCCGGAAGGGAATGGATTTGTTGAAAGGGGAGTGGTGGAGCATTACGGACTGGACCCTGGCTGCGGCTGGGTGATCTGGCGTACCGCTTTTCCCTGGACGAAGAAGCGCAAGCCGCAGCTTACCACCCTCAGTGTCACACTGAAGCGGGAGCTGGCAGCTGTGCAGGGGTCCCATTTCCATACATCAGTGCCCGGTGAGCAGATTGCGTTTACGCACCCGGTCACCGGTGCGGCGCATACACTGACGGTACAGGAATACGGGCAGCGGGAAATCGATCTATCCCAGAAGCATTTTAATATCCCGAATATGGAGTTTCCGAGATACTATACGGCAATGAGCTATACACTTTCGCCGGATTTGCCGGATGGTACCTTTAATGTAACAGATTGCCGGCGTTCCGACACACCCCGGCAAAAGGATATCGATTCCATTGAGCCCCATGAATTCAGCGGCATTAGCAGCATTGGCATTATCGGCGGTGCGGATGGCCCGACTGTCCTCCTGTTGGGCGGCGGTCAGAACAGGCTGAAGCAGCATGCGGCCTGTTCCGCATTACACTTTGAGCCTGTAGACAGTGTGGAATGGCGCATGGTGTTCTATGAAAAGATCTGTGAGGATATTACACTGGAACTGATATAGGTTTTTATAATTCCATTCTTCCATGGCATATTACACCAAAATTCAATAATTTATCCTTGCCTTTTGGGATCAAGTATAATACAATTAAAATCGGCAGAGAATTGATTTTATAATTACAATAGAAAAATGGAGGGCTGAAAATGAGCAGTACAGCACAATTGTCAGCAAGAGAGAGAATTACTTCTTTGCTTGACGACAATAGTTTTGTTGAAGTCGGCGCTTTCGTTACAAAAAGGAGTACAGACTTTAATTTACAGCAGAAGGAAGCTCCTGCTGACGGCGTAATCACCGGTTATGGTGTAATTGATGGGAATCTTGTCTATGTATACAGTCAGGATGCATCTTCCCTTGGCGGTTCCATCGGTGAAATGCACGCAAAAAAAATAGTTCATATTTACGATTTAGCACTTAAGGTAGGTGCTCCTGTCATCGGTCTGATTGATTCTACCGGTTTGAGACTCCAGGAGGCAACCGATGCACTGAACGGCTTTGGTGAGATTTACCTGAAGCAGTCCATGGCTTCCGGGGTAATTCCTCAGATTACCGCAGTTTTTGGTAATTCTGGCGGCGGACTGGCTGTGATGGCTTCTTTAAGTGATTTTTCATTTATGGAAGGAAAGAGCGCAAGATTATATGTGAATTCCCCCAACGCCCTGGCGGCTAATTATAAGGAAAAATGTGATACCGCAGCTGCAAATTTCCAGGCAAAGAGCGGCACGGTGGACTATGTAGGCGCTTCGGAGGCCGAGGTGCTGGAGAAGGTTCGGGAATTGGTGACACTCCTGCCGTCCAATAATGAGGATGATGCTTCCTATAATGAGTGTGAGGATGATCTGAACCGTCTGGTAACCCAGCTATCCTCCGAATTAACCGATACGGCCAGAGCCCTGCGGGATATTTCCGACAATGGGTATTTCTTTGAGGTAAAAGCAGATTATGCGAAGGAAATGGTAACCGGCTTCATCCGTCTTAATGGCATGACCGTGGGTGCTGTTGCAAACCGCACCGAGGTGGTGGATGACAGCGGCAAAGTAAGCGAGAAGTTTGATGGAGGACTCACCAGTGCAGGCTGTGAAAAGGCCGGCAGCTTCGTGAGCTTTTGTGATGCTTTTGAGATACCGGTACTGACCCTTACTAATGTAAACGGCTATAAGGCAACGGTGGAGGAAGAGAAGAGCATCGCAAGAGCTGCTGCCAAGTTAACCTATGCATTCTCCAATGCCACGGTTCCCAAGGTGAATGTAATTATCGGGAAAGCCTTTGGCACAGCGTATCTCAGCATGAACTCGAAGCATATCGGAGCGGATATGGTATATGCATTGCCTGGCGCACAGATCGGAATGATGGAGGCCGGACTGGCTGCCCAGATCATCTGTGAAGGAGAAAGCGCTGAGGCGGTGAAGGAGAAGGCCGCTGAATACGAGAAGCTCCAGTCCAGTGCGGAGGCTGCTGCCAGACGTGGTTATGTGGACAGCATTATCGAACCGGAGACCGTGCGTCAGCATGTGATCTATTCCTTTGAGATGCTCTTTACCAAAAGAGAGAACCGCCCTGCCAAAAAGCACGGCACCAAATAGAATGAGGTGAGATTATGGGTGACTATGTCAATTTAAATACATTGTTTGGTGCGGTCATTGTTTTAGCAATTGTTGTTTTGATCATGTTGATAACATATTTTGTTAATATAAAGCCGAATCTGAATACCTCTTTTTCAGAAACAGCTCCTCAAAGCACCTCTGTGGACAAAGCGATTGCACAGATTGTGGAGACGGAGGAGGAACTGGTATCCGATTGTGAGCTGGTCGCTGTTATTACAGCCGCAATCTATGCTTCTTTGGGGGATGCGGTACCGGCAGAAGGCTTGGTAGTACGTTCCATCCGCAGATCCAACGCGGGTAAGTGGAAGAATGCATAGAGTACGAAGCATGCATAGAGCATGATGTATACACAAACTGCGAGATGCACATAAGTTACAATGAATGTATGAATTACAATGAATGTGTGAATTACAATGAATGTGTGAATTACAGTGAATGTATAAAATATACAGTGAATGCACGTAATGCAATGATTGCATGAAATATGATGTACGTATGAAACATAATGCCTGAAAAATACAATGCAGACATAAACTATGATGCAGACATGAAATGCCTTTGTGCATAAATGTCAATGAACAAGGAGGATTTCATTATGAAATATTATACGATAACCGTAAATGGTAATACCTATGATGTATCAGTAGAAGAAGGCGTCAGAACCGCTCCGGCGGCAGCCCCTGCCCCTGTTGCAAGACCTGCGGCAGCTCCTGCTCCGAAGGCGGCAGAAGCTCCCGCTCCGGCAGCAGCTCCCGTCCCGGCAGCCGGAGGAAGCACCGGCAGCATTCCGGTAAGCTCTCCCATGCCCGGCAAGATTGTAGCTGTAAAGGCTGCAGTGGGACAGAAACTCAAGAAGGGAGAGGTAATTCTCATTCTGGAAGCCATGAAGATGGAGAATGAAATCGTATCTCCCCAGGACGGCACGCTGGCAAGCATCAATGTCAGCGCAGGCCAGTCCGTAGAAGCAGGCACAATGCTTGCGTCCTTGAACTAACAGAAGAGGAGGTAGAGTGATGGCAGAACAAGTTAAGAAACCGGTAAAAATAGTCGAGACGATATTGCGTGATGCCCACCAGTCCCTGATTGCAACGAGAATGACAACGGAACAGATGCTTCCGATTCTTGAGATCATGGATCAGGTCGGATACCATGCGGTAGAGTGCTGGGGAGGAGCAACCTTTGATGCTTCCCTTCGTTTCCTGAAGGAAGATCCCTGGGAGAGACTGCGTAAGATCCGGGCCGGATTTAAGAATACAAAGCTCCAGATGCTGTTCCGCGGACAGAATATTCTGGGCTACCGTCATTATGCAGATGACGTGGTAGCCTATTTCGTTCAGAAATCAATCGCAAACGGTATTGATATCATCCGTATCTTCGACGCGCTGAACGATATCCGCAATCTGGAATGTGCCGTTAAGGCAACCAACAAAGAAAAAGGGCATGCGCAGATTGCTATTTCCTATACCCTGGGCGATGCTTATACTACCGAGTACTATGTGAACATGGCTAAGAAAATCGAGGAATTAGGCGCGTCTTCTATCTGCATCAAGGACATGGCAGGTCTTCTTGTTCCCTATGAGGCTACTGTGCTGGTCAGCGCGTTAAAGGAAGCGGTCAGCATCCCCATTGACCTGCATACCCATTACACCAGCGGCGTGGCCGGAATGACCTATATGAAGGCCGTGGAAGCAGGCTGTGATATTATCGATACGGCTATGTCTCCCTTTGCTATGGGAACCAGCCAGCCGGCTACCGAGGTTATGGTAGAGACCTTTAAGGGAACCCCCTATGACACCGGCTATGACCAGCAGGTATTGGCTAAGATCGCTGACTATTTCCGTCCTCTTCGTGACAAGGCTTTGGACAGCGGAGTGCTCAATCCCAAGGTTATGGGTGTTGATATTAAGACCCTGTTATACCAGGTACCCGGCGGTATGCTCTCCAACCTGGTGTCCCAGTTAAAGGAGCAGAAACAGGAAGATAAATATTATGAAGTGCTTCAGGAAGTGCCGAGAGTGAGGAAGGATTTTGGCGAGCCTCCGTTGGTAACTCCCTCCAGCCAGATCGTTGGTACCCAGGCGGTGCTCAATGTTCTTGCAGGAGAGCGCTATAAGATGGTGACCAAGGAAACCAAGGCGCTGCTGGCCGGTGAATACGGTCAGACCGTTAAGCCTTTCAATGCGGAAGTGCAGAAGAAGGTAATCGGCGATAAAAAGCCCATTACCTGCCGCCCCGCAGATTTAATCCAGCCGGAGCTTCATAAGATCGAGGCGGAGATTGCGGAGTGGAAGGAACAGGACGAGGATGTATTATCCTATGCTTTATTCCCCCAGGTTGCATTGGATTTCTTCAAGTACCGCCAGGCTCAGAAGACCAAGGTTGATGTGGCTGCGGCAGATAAGGCAAATCAGGCTTATCCGGTATAAAAAAAGCTTGACAACCCGCAATTAATTCGTTATACTACCACCTGTAAAGAAAATTCCTTTACAGGTGGTGTTTTTTTATGAGTCAGAAGGATAAACAGATTGATAAGCTGGATGAAATCGTTGCGCAATCCATTTTGTATGATTTTTACGGTGAATTGCTGAGTGATCATAAAAAACAGATTTTCGAGGACTATGTCTTAAATGACCTGTCCTTAAGCGAAATTGCAGAGATGAGGGGTATCAGCCGGCAGGGCGTCCATGATATTGTAAAACGGTGCGTCTCGGAGCTGAAGGAGTATGAAGCCAGGCTTTCCCTGGTCAGCAGATTCGGATCCATCAAAGATAAACTATCCGCAATCAAGGAAATTGTTTCAGAGGTGTCGGCCGGCGGTGACAGCACACAGATTACCGCAATTGCAACATTGGCAGATGATATTTTAAAGGAGCTGTAATTCTATGGCATTTGAAAACCTATCGGATAAATTGCAGAATATATTCAAGGGCTTGAAGGGCAAGGGGCGCCTTTCCGAAGCCGATGTGAAGAACGCCATGAAAGAGGTTAAGATGGCCTTATTAGAGGCGGATGTTAACTTCAAGGTGGTTAAGAATTTCATCAATACCATCCAGGAACGGGCCGTCGGACAGGATGTTCTCAACAGCCTGACTCCCGGACAGATGGTAATTAAGATTGTAAATGAGGAGCTGGTCAGGCTCTTAGGCGAGGAAACCATTGAGATCCAGCTGAGACCGGCCAACGAGATCACCGTGATTATGATGTGCGGTCTCCAAGGAGCCGGTAAGACGACAACGGTTGCCAAGATTGCAGGAAAGCTCAAATCTAAGGGACGCAAGCCCCTTCTGGCGGCCTGTGATATTTACCGTCCGGCGGCCATAGAGCAGCTGCAGATCAACGGAGATAAGCAGGGAGTCAGTGTTTTCTCCATGGGAGATAAGCATAAGCCTCTTAATATTGCCAAAGCCGCCATGGAGCATGCGGCTAAGAACGGCTATAATGTAGTCATACTCGATACTGCAGGACGGCTTCATATTGATGAGGCCATGATGGAGGAGCTGCAGGAGATTAAGTCAAATATCACAATACATCAGACCATATTGGTGGTGGATGCCATGACCGGCCAGGATGCGGTGAATGTATCCGAGATGTTTCATGAGAAGCTTGGCATTGACGGTGTTATCCTCACAAAGCTTGACGGTGATACCAGGGGCGGTGCTGCGCTTTCCATCCGTGCCGTAACCGGGCGTCCCATTCTTTACATTGGTATGGGCGAGAAATTATCCGATCTGGAGCAGTTTTACCCGGATCGTATGGCCTCCCGTATCTTAGGGATGGGAGATATCCTCACCCTCATCGATAAGGCGCAGGCGGAATTTGATGAAACCAAGGCCAGGGAGCTGGAGAAGAAGATCAAGAAGGCGGAATTTGATTTTAATGACTTTCTGGATCAGATGCAGCAGGTTAAGAAGATGGGCGGTCTGGCGGACCTTCTGGGGATGATTCCCGGTATGGGCAAGCAGCTGAAGGGTGTGGATATTGACGAGAATGCTCTGTCCTCCACGGAAGCGATCATTTATTCCATGACCAAGGCGGAGCGTTCCAATCCTGATATCTTAAATCCTTCCCGCAAGAAGAGAATTGCCGCCGGTGCCGGTGTTGACATCAGTGAGGTGAATGCCCTGGTGAAGCAGTTCGAGCAATCGAAGAAAATGATGAAGCAGTTCTCCGGAATGATGGGAGGAAAGGGCAAGAAGCACGGCGGTTTTAAGCTTCCCTTTGGATTTTAACAGGCGTTGTAATGGCATAGAACACAGTATTCTATGAACATTTGCAATAGATTTTAGTGGTAAGGTATATTTGTTAAGGAGGTGAAATAAATGGCAGTAAAGATCAGATTAAAGAGAATGGGACAGAAGAAGGCTCCTTTCTATAGAATTGTTGTTTCTGATTCCAGAACACCCAGAGATGGTAGATTTATCGAGGAAATCGGAACCTATGATCCGACCCAGAATCCCAGCGCGTTCAAGGTAGATGCGGAAGCAGCTAAGAAGTGGCTGGCTAACGGTGCTCAGCCTACCGATACCGTAGGCAAGATTTTCAAAAATGCAGGCATCCTGTAATAATGGAATGTGATTGACCAGGCAGGCTGTTAGAAAGGCATGGTTATTTGTATGATGAAGGAATTAGTTGAAGTAATTGCGAAAGCTCTTGTGGATCATCCCGATGAGGTTGTTGTTACGGAGAAAGAAACCGATAAAGCAATTGTTGTGGAATTAAAGGTCGCTTCCGAGGACATGGGTAAGGTAATCGGAAAACAAGGCCGCATTGCCAAATCCATTCGTACTGTAGTGAAAGCAGCCGCAACAAAGGATGACAAAAAGGTAGTAGTTGAGATTCTGCAATAGCAGGTAATCCAACTGCAGTTTTTCCTGTGCAAAATCGAGGAAGCTGTTTGTTATGTCAGATTTTTCATAATTGGCATAGTGGAACAGCTTCTTTTTGTACTGTGATGTTTTCCTGCCGGTTTCACGGGCGGGATTTTGATAGATGAGACAAGAGAAAGGCATAGGCCAGGGAAAGGGATGGGACAAGATGGACGATTTTCTTAGAGTTGGTGTTATTACCACCACCCACGGGATTCGCGGTGAGGTTAAGGTGTTTCCTACCACCGATGATCCCAACCGGTTCAAGGAACTGAAGAAGATATTTCTGGATACGGGAAAGGAGCTCCTGGAGCTGGAGCTGGAAGCGGTTAAGTTTTTTAAACAATTGGTAATCCTAAAGTTCAAAGGAATTGATGATATCAATGAAATCGAGAAATACAGGGGAAAGGATATTCTGATTCGCCGGGAGGATGCGGTAGCCCTGGAGGAGGGGGAATATTTTATCTTTGACTTGATCGGTTCCACGGTATATACTGAAGATGGCAGCAAGCTGGGGACACTGGCAGAGATTCTCACCACTGCCGCCAATGATGTGTATGTCGTAGACACCCTGGAAGGGAAAGAGCTTCTTATCCCTTCTATTAAGGAATGTATTCTGGATGTGGATGTAACAAACCGCAAGATTGTAGTTCATTTGCTGGATGGGTTAAGGTAAGTGAGTAAGGCAAATGAAGTAAGATGAATGAAATAAGGTAAGTGAAATAAGATGAGTGGAATAAGGTAATGTAATCACAATAATGTAAGCAAAATAATGCGAACGGAATAATGTAAGAAAGGTGTACTCGGATGAATTTTCATGTACTTACGCTTTTCCCGGATATGATACAGCAGGGACTCAATACCAGCATTACCGGAAGAGCAATGGAGAAAGGGCTGATTTCCGTCAATACGGTAAATATCAGGGATTTCAGCAGCGATAAGCATATGAGGGTGGATGATTATCCCTACGGAGGCGGAGCCGGTATGGTGATGCAAGCGGAGCCGGTTTATAAGGCCTACGGATATCTGGCAAATCATATCCGTCTTTCCAGGCAGGAGGAAGGCTCCGACTATAAGCCGAAGGTAGTCTATGTCACCCCTCAGGGAAGCATCTTTAACCAGGGCATGGCTCAGGAATTTGCACGGGAAGAGGATCTGATCTTTCTCTGCGGGCATTATGAGGGAATTGACGAACGGGTGCTGGAGATGATCGTGACGGATTATGTGTCCATTGGTGATTATGTTCTGACGGGCGGAGAGCTGCCGGCTATGGTTATGATTGATGCCATTTCCCGGTTGATTCCCGGTGTGCTGAATAACGAGGTATCCTCCGAGTTTGAATCCTTCCAGGACAACCTCCTGGAGTATCCCCAGTATACCAGACCGGAGATTTTTATGGGCCGGAAGGTTCCCGAGGTATTGCTGAGCGGGCACCATGCCAATATCGATACCTGGAGAAGACAGCAATCAATCCTTCGGACCCTGGAACGCCGCCCGGATCTGCTGGAGAAGGCAAATCTATCCGAGGAAGAGGGAGAATTCCTTACTAAGCTGATTTTCCAGAGAAATTACGATGTATATTAAGGAATGATCTTGACAAATGCAGGACGAATGCGTTAGACTAATAATGAGGTCTAACGCATTCGTCTTTTAAAGAGAAGCAAGGTTGAGAGAAATGGAATATATAGATGAGAGGGGGAACGGATCCATGCCGGCACTTTCATGGCGATTTGTGCGGGACAGGGCATGGACATAACTATGGAGAGTTTAAAATTATTTGACGCCGAATACCGCTTTATGTGTATTGTCTGGGAAAAAGAACCGATTAACTCTACGGAGCTGGTCAAGCTGTGCCAAAGCGAATTCGGGTGGAAAAAATCCACTACCTATTCCGTAATTAAACGGTTGTCGGAGCGGGGGGTATTGAAAAATGAAAATGCTGTAGTGACTGCCCTTGTTCAACGGATCCAGGTACAAAAATACGAGAGTGAGCAATTATTGGAAAAGGCATTCGATAATTCATTGCCCTCCTTTGTTGCCGCATTTTTACAAAACAAGAAGCTCACCCAAAGTGAGGCGGAGCAAATCAAGAAAATGATTGAGGAGGTGACGAAATGAGCAGATTCCTAAGTCCTCTTGCCTTTGGTGAAACAGGCGCAAAAGAAAGAGTAAAGAATATTCTGCATTATAAAAAACCGAGATTTTGGGTAAGTGCTGCGGCAATCATAATTGTTGCTGCAGTCAGTCTTATTCTTATGGTCAGCAGGCAGGCGGAAGGAACCCCTACAGCTTTGCAGGAAGAAAAGGGGCAGGGCAGTCAGGTAGGCCCAGACATCCAAAGCAGCACAAATGACCAGAAAAGTCCGAATGATGCTTCGAATCCGATGGAAGCTACTCCTTCTCAACTCCCCGATACGGTATATGCCGACGCGGAATATGACAAAATAAAAATTTCATCTCTTTCAGAAAATAAAGGATTTGCAGCATCAGATATGTTTGAAACAACCAATGCCCAGGCAGTGTCATACATTGATGGGAGTATAAGAGGAAGCAAGCACTCCGAGCATAAGGAGAGCCTGAAAAACAATCATACGGATCAATACCAGATTGAAGTGTCAAATGAAATCGGAGGATATAGCTGCCTGCTTTACTATGATACGCTGAATAATAAAGCGTATATCGAAAGGGATGGCGGTCTTTGCGATACAGGGACAGATTTCGCGCGCTATATTGCATCCCTTTTTGAGCATACGGATATTACTTTCAGCATGGATGGCATGGATGCCCCAGCATTGTTTGAAGCCTATGGATGGACCCTTGATTACCAGATAAGCGGGATGAAAAACAAGCTGGGTGACATCAAAGCTCTGTCCGGTTTTAATCCAAATGCATATTATTTTGCCTATAACAATGAGCTGTCAAGGGATATCGGCCTTGATATGGGCGCGTATTCCAACACCACGAATCTTGAAGTTGAAATTTATAAGATCCGCGAAAGCATGCCCCAGGAGTTTTATCCGATCCAGAATTGCAGGGGGATTGCCGTGAAAAGCGAAGGCAGAATAATTGGCGCCTTCATCAGTGCGGGGCGGCATAGCACCTTTAACGCCTGCAGTCTGAAAGGAAACAGCTTTGAAAAAATAACCGGCCAGACTATTAACGATTGGCTTGCGGACAAAGTGAAAGCGGATATTGAGGAAGACAGGTTGTCCCAGCTAAAGCCGGAGGAGATTATCGAAGAATATTTCAAGGCCCTGGATAAACAGGATTTCGAGACGGCAAAATACTGTATGTCGAAGAAAACCCTGATTGAAAATTTGTCCGTCAATATGCCGGATGAAGAACTGTTCAACGAGGAGCAGGGAATTCCTTTAACGGATGCCCATATTGGAGAATCAAATTTTGATAATCTGAAATCTGTAAAACTGTCAAAAGTCGAACCAATCGGAGAAGACGATGAAAATATAAGAAGATTTCGCGTCTATGCAGATCTTCAATACAGGGAGGATCGAACCATAAGCAGCGGGGAACAATTCTGGGACTGCAGTATGGTTTATGAATCGCCTCAAACCGGGTGGAAAATAGAAGGCTTTGGGCATTAGAGCTTCGAAATTGTTAATTTAATGCTTGCAATTGTCGCAGGTTTATGTTAGAGTAAATTGTTGTGAGATGGGATGGTCCTCTGGTACCGTGTATGGAGTATATTCAGCGATATTAGCAAAATAACTGCTTATCGTATCGCGTATCAAGAACATCTAAATATGAAGGAGGTCACAAAAATGAACGATATTATTAAGAGTATTGAAGCCGAGCAGTTGAAAGCAGAGGTTACCAGCTTTAACGTAGGCGACACGGTTAAGGTTTACGCAAAGGTAAAGGAAGGTAACCGTGAGAGACTTCAGGTTTTTGAAGGCACCGTATTAAAGAGACAGAATGGTGGAGCAAGGGAGACCTTTACGGTAAGAAAGACATCCAACGGTATTGGTGTTGAGAAGACTTGGCCGCTGCACAGTCCCAGCATTGACCGGATCGAGGTAACCAGACGCGGTAAGGTCAGACAGGCTAAGCTGTTCTATTTGCGTGATAGAGTAGGTAAGAGAGCTAAGGTAAAAGAGTTAATCAGATAGTACAACGAAGGGACAATGCTTAATAGATTGTCCCTTTTTTATCATATGGGATCAAGAAAGGGACAGGTCATCCGTATGGATTTTGATTTTGATAAAGAAAGTAAAAAACCGCTGGTTATGAAAATCTTTATTGAGGTATTTATCTGGGCGGCACAGATTGCGGCAGTGATTTTTCTGGCCTATTTTATCGTATACTATGCCCTGGAGCGGACGGAAATGGTAGGAATCTCCATGGAGAATACCTTGTTTGACGGGGAACAGATTATTATTAATAAATTCTCCTACCGTTTTACTGATCCGAAGCGTTTTGATGTGATTGTCTTTAAGCAAAGCGGGGAAGAGCACAGCTATTATGATATCAAGCGGATTATCGCCCTTCCGGAAGAGACCGTCCATTTTCAGGATGGAGTGATCTATATTGACGGAGAGCCTGTCAAGGAAATCGTCAATGTGGAGCCTATGGGAAATTACGGGCTTGCCGCGGAAGAGATTAAATTAGAAGAGAATGAATATTTTGTACTGGGTGATAATCGCAATAACAGCGAGGACAGCCGTTTTGCCAGTGTGGGCATGATACGGCGGGAGGAAATCGTCGGTAAGGCATTCATCCGGACATCCCCCTTTAATTTTGTAAATAAGCTGAATTTGCTTAAAGAAACAGAGAAAGAAAAAGAGTAAGAGGCCGGGCAAAATGTCCGGCGGCAGGAGGTAATCAATGCATTTTCAATGGTATCCCGGTCATATGGCGAAGGCAAAACGGTCCATGCAGGAGGATATGAAGCTGATTGATGTGGTGATTGAGCTGGTAGATGCCAGAATACCATATTCCAGCATGAATCCGGATATTGATACGCTGGCACAGAATAAATCCAGGGTAATGCTGCTCAATAAGGCGGATATGGCGGATCAGCGTTATAATCAGGCATGGAAGGAATATTTTGAGCAGAAGGGCTATTATGCCACCTTGGTGAATTCCCGGAGCGGTGCAGGGGTGAAGCAGGTTCAGGATATCGTGAACAAGGCATGTCAGGCCAAGATAGAGCGTGACCGCAGGAGGGGCATCTTAAACCGTCCTGTGCGTGCCATGATCGTCGGTATTCCCAATGTGGGAAAATCCACTTTTATTAACAGCTTTGTAGGAAAGGCTTCCACGAAGACGGGGAATAAGCCGGGGGTTACCAAGGGAAAGCAGTGGATTCGCCTGAGCAAGACCATAGAGCTGCTGGACACACCGGGAATTCTCTGGCCTAAATTTGAGGATCAGTCCGTAGGTCTGAAGCTGGCTCTGATCGGCTCCATTAATGATAATATTGTGGATACATCGGAGATGTCCCTGGAGTTGATTCTGCTGCTTCATAAGCACTACCCGGAGGTTTTGCAAAGCCGTTACGGGGTGGAGATGCCGGAGGGGGAACTGGATATTCCCCGGGCTGCGGCGGTGCTGGAGGAGATAGCCAGAAAGCGTTCCTGCCTGTTAAAGGGCGGGGAACCGGATCTGGAGCGCGCTGCCGGCCTGTTTATTGATGATTTCCGGAGTACAAAGCTGGGGAACATCACCCTGGAGTTTCCGCCGGAGAATAAAAAACCGTAAACGGTTTCTTGTCTATGGGATGATACAGGGAGGAGGGCATGCTGCTCCCTCGCACAGGATGAAAGGCATAGGATTGTATAGCAAAAACACATGAAAAAGGAGGGCTCTCCATGTTAAATGGAAATGGTCCCAAGGATACGGTTCCGAAGAAGATATCCCTGATTAAATTGGAATTTATGCAGGCCTCGGCAGAGGAGATTCCCGGATTGCTGGATCAATATGCATCGGATCAGCGAAGCGGGGTTATTACGGTCTGCAATCAGTACCGCAGCCGGACGCAGGCACTTCAGAAGGAATTGGAGCGCTTGGATAAAATGAAGGAATATGAAAGAAAATATAGTGAATTTGAATATATCTGCGGTATTGACGAGGTGGGCAGGGGACCCCTTGCCGGGCCGGTCATTGCCGCGGCGGTCATCCTTCCGAAGGATTGTAATATCTTATATATTAATGACTCCAAACAGCTCTCGGAGAAGAAGAGGGAGGAGCTGTATGATGAGATCATAGATAAGGCAATTGCCTTCGGTCTGGGAAGCGTTCCCCCGGATCAGATCGATGAGGTCAATATATTGCAGGCCACCTATGAAGCCATGCGCAAGGCCATCGGAAATCTTAGCGTTAAACCGGATATACTGTTAAACGACGCGGTTACCATACCGGGGATTTCCATCCGCCAGGTTCCCATTATCAAGGGGGATGCCAAGAGCATCTCCATTGCGGCGGCCAGCATAATAGCCAAGGTGACGAGGGACCGCATGATGGGAGCCTATCACCAGGTCTTTCCCCAGTATGATTTTGCCGGTAATAAGGGATATGGCTCCGCCAGGCATATAGAAGCCATCCGTCAGCATGGGCTGACGCCGATTCACCGCAGATCCTTTGTGAAGAAATTTGCTCCGGCTTAATGCAAGACAAGGGGAAAGGAGGCTTTATGGAAGAATCCAGACAGGAAGGAAACAACCAGAAGCAGCAAGAGGCTGATTTCATATTCAAGAATAAAACCGCTGTCGCACTTTCTTATGAGGCAGGTGAGGATGCTCCCAAGGTCATTGCCACAGGAAAGGGCTATCTTGCCGAGAAGATCATCAACCGGGCCCGGGAGGCCCAGGTTCCGCTGCATCAGGATGCAAAGCTGGCGGATACCCTGTCCAGGCTGGAGCTTGGGGAGATGATTCCTCCCGAGCTATATGAGATTGTAGCTGAAATCCTGGTTTTTGTTGACCGGATGGACCGGATCAAGGGTAAGGCAGGTATGGCGGATGAATAAGCGGGCTGTGGGTTCCAAGTTCGAGGAGCAGGCCGCCGGATATCTTGCGGACCGGGGATACACCATTTTGGAGCGCAACTTCCGCTGCAGAATCGGGGAGATTGACCTGATCGCAAGAAACGAAGGCTATCTCTGCTTTATTGAGGTAAAATACCGCTCCAGTTCCTCCAGCGGTTACCCGTCGGAAGCCGTTACGCCCCATAAGATACGAAAGATTGTTCACACGGCGGAATTCTACATGCTGCTGCACCGGCTTCCCGTAGATACGCCCTGTCGTTTTGATGTTGTTGTCATTCTTGATAATGAGATTTCCCTCATTAAAAATGCCTTTGACGGGATATAATCCCGTCGCTGTGAAGCCAAAATAAAGTTATGAGCAAGCAGCTAAACAGCCGAAGCTTATTGACCGAAAGCTATTGGCATACTGGGAGTATCCCATCCATCCGATTCATAAGAAAGGCCAGGTGATTTCTATGAAATTTCAGAATTCCTCTGACGCGCAAATTGATTTTAGCAGGGAGATCCCTTATCTGTCCTTCCCTGTCCTCTCAGAGCTTCCCTTTATCCGGCACGGCTTTTCCACCCGTCTGGGCGGGGTCAGCGAGGGTGTTTATTCCTCTATGAATCTCGGCAATACCACCGGTCTGGCTCCGGATTCGCCTGAAAATATCAGGGAGAACTTCCGCCGGATGGCAGAGAGCATCGGAGTGGATATAGAAAGCCTGGTATTATCCCAGCAGGTCCATAAGACCAATATCCGTCTTGTCACCGGGGAGGACCGGGGAAAGGGCGTCCTGCGTCCCAGGGGCTATGCGGAGATCGACGGTCTGATCACCCAAGACACCAATGTAACACTGGTCACCAAGTACGCGGACTGTGTGCCCTTATATTTTGTAGATGTGAACCGGCGTTCCATCGGCCTTTCCCATTCGGGATGGCGGGGAACAGTGGCGGAGATCGGCAGAATTACCGTAGAAGAGATGCACAAGCACTTCGGCAGCCGCCCGGAGGATATCATCGCTGTGATCGGCCCGTCCATCTGCCGTGACTGCTTCGAAATCGGTGTCGAAGTAGCCTCAGAGTTCGAACGTGTCTTTCCCGGAGCCTATGATACCGGTATTCTGACACCCCGTAGGGAAGCCGGGAAATTCAGCTGTGATTTATGGGAAGCCAACCGCCAGATTCTATTACAGACAGGCCTTTCCCATAAGAATATTCATATCAGCAGAGTCTGTACTTGCTGTAATGAGGATCTTTTATTTTCCCATCGTAAGACACAAGGACAGCGGGGAAGTCTGGGAGCATTCCTGGCAATTGCAGAAGAGGGTAAAGAATAACCGTAAAGGGGCAAATTATAACAATCACGTAGCAGTGGAGAATGTGGCTGGGAGTACTAACCCCTCCTCCCAGCCACATTCTCCACTGTTACTTCTCACTACCTCCCCTTTGTGTGGTGATGGAATCTTCTTTACAAACTCATGTACGTATTGTACAATCAGATGGAAAGTTTGTGACTAATTCAGTCACTCTTTAATAAGGAAAGGCACAGGTATAATATGAGCAAACCAATTGTAGCCATTGTAGGCAGGCCCAATGTAGGCAAATCTACACTATTTAATGCCTTGGCGGGTGAGCGTATCTCCATCGTCAAGGATTATCCCGGTGTAACCAGAGACCGGATCTATGCCGATGTGACATGGCTGAACACACAATTTACCATGATAGATACGGGAGGAATTGAACCGGACAGCAAGGACGAGATGCTGTCCTATATGAGAAGCCAGGCTCAGACCGCCATTGATACGGCGGGGGTGATTATCTTCCTGGTGGATGTGAGACAGGGTCTGGTGGATGCCGACTTTAAGGTGGCCGATATGCTCCGCCGTTCCGGTAAGCCGGTGGTGCTGGTAGTAAACAAGGTGGACAGCTTTGAAAAGCTGATGGCCGATGTATATGAATTCTATAATCTGGGAATCGGAGAACCTTTTCCCATATCCGCTTCCGGAAAGCTGGGTCTTGGTGACATGCTGGATGAGGTGGTGAAGCATTTTACCTCCGGCAATACCAGGGAGGAGAACGATGAAAGGCCCAGAATCGCCATTGTGGGAAAGCCCAATGTAGGGAAATCCTCTATCGTTAACAAACTGGTAGGGGAGACCAGGGTTATCGTTTCCAATATCGCAGGCACCACAAGGGATGCCATCGATACTCCCATCCGCCGCAACGGTAAGGAATATATACTGATTGATACGGCGGGTCTTCGCCGGAAGAGCAAAATCAAAGAGGAGCTGGAGCGTTTCAGCATTATCCGCACCGTATCGGCTGTGGAGCGTGCGGACGTGGTGGTACTTGTCATTGATGCGGAGGAAGGCGTGACAGAGCAGGATGCCAAGATCGCGGGCATTGCCCATGACAGAGGCAAGGGCATGATCATTGCCGTGAATAAATGGGATCTGATTGAGAAGAACAATAAGACGGTCAAGGAATATACGGCGGATATCCGGGAGATACTGTCCTTTATGCCGTATGCGGAGATTCTTTTTATCTCGGCGGAGACCGGTCAGAGGCTGCACAAGCTTTTTGAAATCATAGAGGTGGTAATCCAGAATCAGAATCTCCGCATTGCCACCGGGGTGCTGAATGAGATATTGATGGAAGCGGTCTCGCTTCAGCAGCCGCCTTCGGACAAGGGCAGGCGTTTAAAATTATACTACATCACCCAGGTGTCCGTGAAACCTCCGACTTTCGTAATCTTTGTCAACGATAAAGAATTAATGCACTATTCTTATACCAGGTATATCGAGAATAAAATCCGGGAGGCCTTTGGTTTTGCCGGAACCTCATTAAAATTTATCATCAGGGAGCGAAAGGAGAACGCATAAATGATTCCTGGAATCATAATTTGTCTGGTTTTCGGTTATATTATGGGATGTTTTTCAACCGCATATTTTGTAGGTAAGCTGAATAAGGTGGATATCCGCCAATACGGCAGCGGCAATATGGGCACCACCAATGCCCTCAGAACCCTGGGAGCGAAGGCGGGAGCTATCACTCTGGTGGGTGACGTGCTGAAGGCTGTCATTGCTATTCTGCTGGTGAAGTATGTTTTTTATCCCGGAGCGGAGCGGCTGGACTTGTTTTCCATCTATACCGGCTTGGGTGTAGTAATCGGACATAATTACCCTTTCTGGCTGAAGTTTAAGGGCGGAAAGGGCATGGCGGCTACCGGAGGAGTAATGGCCAGCGTGGATCCCTGGATTATTCCTGTGGGACTTCCTTTGTTTGTATTATCTATTCTTATTACGAAGTATGTATCCGTCGGTTCCCTGGCAATTGCCGTCTTATTTCCCATCTGGATCGCAATCCGCCATCCGGGGGACCTACATATGCTGGCGGTGGCTCTGGTCTTTATGGCCCTGGCCTTCCTCAAGCATCGGTCCAATATTAGGCGCCTGATCAATGGGACAGAGAATAAAATTGGCCAAAGAGTAAAGATGTAATAAAAAAAACATCATATTGATAAAAAACATCTAATAAGGAGGAGCTTATGAGTAAGGTTAGTGTCTTAGGTGCGGGGACTTGGGGATGTGCCCTGGCAATATTGCTTGCCAATAACGGGCATGAGGTTACTATTTGGACGAAAATCGAAGCAGAAGCTGCGGCGTTGAAAGAAAACCGCAACAACATGAAGAATCTTCCCGGTGCGGTTTTGCCTGAGCAGATTCAGATTACCCTTAACCTGGAGGAGGCCTGCAAGGACAGGGATTTACTCGTAATGGCGGTGGCCTCACCCTATATCCGTTCCACCTCCCATGATGCCAGCCCTTATATCAGAGAGGGGCAGATGCTGGTAAATGTGTCGAAGGGCATAGAGGATGGAACTCTTTATACCCTTTCCGAGGTAATCAGCTCAGAGATTCCTCAGGCGGATGTGGCTGTATTATCCGGCCCCAGCCATGCAGAGGAAGTAAGCCGCCAGATTCCCACCACCATTGTTGTGGGCGCCCGCACCAGGGAGACGGCCAGATATATTCAGGATGTTTTCATGACGGATGTATTCCGTGTATATACCAGCCCGGATATTATCGGAATTGAGCTGGGCGGCTCTTTGAAGAATGTAATCGCTCTGGCGGCCGGTGTTGTTGACGGCCTGGGCTATGGAGATAATACGAAGGCTGCTCTGATGACCAGGGGAATGGCGGAGATCAGCCGGTTGGGAATCCGGATGGGGGGAAGAATAGAGACCTTCTCCGGTCTGTCCGGTTTCGGAGATCTGTTTGTAACCTGTAACAGTAAGCACAGCCGTAACTGGAATGCAGGCTATCTCATGGGACAGGGCAAGTCCATGGAGGAAGCCATGAAGCAGGTGGGGCAGGTGGTAGAGGGAATCAATTCCGCCAAAGCGGCACTGACGCTGGCCCGGAAGAATGGGGTGGAGATGCCCATTGTAGAGCAGATTAATCTGGTTCTCTTTGAAGGAAAGGCTCCCAGGGAGGCACTCTATGATCTTCTGGGAAGGGACAAGCAGAAGGAGCACAAATCCCTGGAGTGGGACTAACCGGCGATCCGCAATCCTTGGGATATCGCTGCAGCGGAGAGAGAAATGATACAAGAAATTATTGCAATTGTAAAGGAAGCAGGTCAGATTATGACAAAGGCCCGCAACATACAAGAGGATACAAAAAGCAAGGAAGGCAGAGCTAATTTTGTCACCAAATACGATATAGAGGTTCAGCGGTTCCTGTACTCCCGGTTGGGCGAGCTGTACCCCCAGGCGACATTTATCGGAGAAGAGGATGACAATAACGGGCCGCCCGGGGAATACTGCTTCATCATTGATCCCATTGACGGCACCACCAACTTTATTCTGGACTATCATCACAGTGCCATCTGCGTAGGATTAATGTATCACGGACAGATGGTTGCCGGAGTGGTATACAATCCCTATCTGGATGAAACCTTCCATGCGGTAAAGGGAACCGGCGCTTATTTGAATCATAAGCCTTTGAGGCTGACTGACCAGTCCCTCAGCGAAGGGCTGGTTTCCGTAGGCACCTGCCCTTATTACCGTGAGAAGGCGGATGAGACCTTCGCCCTGATGCGTAAATTATATGACCGGGCGCTGGATATCCGCAGAAGCGGCTCGGCCGCACTGGATATCTGCTATGTGGCCGCCGGCCGTTTTGTTCTTTATTATGAACTGCAGCTATCCCCCTGGGATTATGCGGCGGCATCCCTGATTCTAACGGAAGCGGGAGGCAGGATATCAAAGGTCGGAGGCGGTGAGCTTCCACTGACCGAGGGCTGTCCCGTTGTGGCGGCTGCCCCGGCGGCGTACGAAGAATTTCATAAAATGGCGGATCAGATTTGATCTGATGCAAGGCGGATAAATCAAATTTATCCGCCTTTGTTTGAATCTGTTTTCCTATTCATAGAATGAAACATCCCTGCATATGCTTAACTATAACTATAAGGAGGGTTGGCACATGCTAGGGCAGTATGATGTTTATAATGATATTCAGGCTAGGACAGGCGGTGAAATATACATAGGCGTAGTAGGGCCGGTTAGAACAGGAAAGTCCACCTTCATCAAAAGGTTCATGGATCTCCTGGTGATACCGGGTATCGAAGATGTCCATAGCAGGGAGCGGGCAGTTGATGAGTTGCCCCAGGCTGCGGCCGGAAGAACCATTATGACGACCGAACCGAAATTTATTCCCAAAGAGGCAGCCGTAATAACCTTTGATGATGATACGAAAGTAAAAATCCGTTTGATAGACAGCGTAGGATATATGGTGGACGGCGCCGCCGGCCATATCGAGAATCAGCATGAACGCATGGTTCGCACTCCCTGGTTCGACCATGAGATTCCCTTCACCCAGGCTGCGGAACTTGGAACCAGGAAGGTAATCAATGACCATTCCACCATCGGTATTGTTGTAACCACAGACGGCAGCTTCGGCGAGCTGTCCCGCGCCAGTTACAAGACCCCGGAGGAGCGGACCATCAATGAATTGAAACACCTTGGCAAACCCTTTATCGTGCTGCTGAATACGAATAAACCTTATTCCAATGAAACGCTCCGCATCGCAGAAGAGATGCAGGAGGAGTATCAGGTTCCCGTATTGCCGGTGAATGCGGAACAGCTGAGAAAAGAGGATATCACCAGAATCATGGAAAATGTTCTGTATGCATTTCCGATCACGGAGATGGATTTCTACATGCCGAAATGGGCGGAAATTCTGCCTGCGGATCACTGGCTGAAGAAGGATCTGGTGGCTTCCGTGCGGGAAGTGTTTCATAATATTACCCAGATGAAGGATACAAAGGTGACCAATCTGGATACCGACAGCCAGTATGTAAAGCGTTTTAAAGTGGATAACATCAATATGCAGGACGGTACCGTAAGTGTCAATGTGGAGTTCGATGATATGTATTATTATCAGATTCTCAGTGATCTCATCGGTGTGCCGATTAACGGGGAATACCAGCTGATTCATACCCTGAAGGAGCTGGCAGCCATGAAGTCGGAATATGAAAAGGTATCCCAGGCTACGAATCAGGTCCGCGCCAAGGGCTACGGAATTGTTTCGCCTATGAAGGACGAGGTAAGCATTGAGGAGCCGGAGATCATGAAGCATGGAAATAAGTTCGGTGTTAAAATTAAAGCCACCGCACCTTCTATTCACATGATTAAAGCGGAGATCATGACGGAGGTTGCTCCCATTGTAGGCACGGAGGAGCAGGCCAGGGATCTGATTAACTACATCAATGTCAATGCCAAGGAAAATCCGGAAGGCATATGGGAGACTAATATCTTCGGAAAAACCGTGCGGCAGCTGGTGGACGAGGGAATTAATTCGAAGATCAGCAAGCTGACCGATGAAAGCCAGTTGAAGCTTCAGGATACCATGCAGCGGATTATTAACGACAGCAATGGCGGCCTTATCTGTATTATTATTTGATTATGATCCATTGGAAGGACTACCCGGTCAACGGTATTTATCGTACTGCGGTAGTCTTTTTTTAAAGCTTTTGCTTCCTGTTTTGTAAATATTGCACCAGATTTAAAATATGTTTGACATGGAGTTGACAAAAAGTATAGTGTTTGTTATAATACTCACGTAATATATTTAATATTTACGTAATAATTTTGAGGGACAGTATAACAAACATTATATTGACATAGCATGTACATATGTGGTGAAGTATATCAGCATAATCGTTCGCATAATAGAACAAGAAAATTATGGAGGACATACAATGAACAGGAAGCTCCTTAGGTTTTCCTTAGGCGTTGTGACGGGAGCAATGGTGCTCACAGCCAGTCCCAGGACAGTATTTGCATTTGAAGAGGCAGTTGCCGGTTTCACCTTTGATAAATTAACCGCCAGTACGGGAAGCGGTGATGGGGGGACAGAGATATCCAGTTTATCAACTTACGATATACCCATCCCGGGCTTTACCAATATCGGAATTGCCGATGTGGTGAATAATTTAAATATCCGTTCCGGGGCGGGCGAGAATTACAAGATAATCGGCAAGCTTCCGAAAAACGGGGGATGTGAGATACTTGAGCTGACAGAAGACGGATGGGCGAAGATTAAATCGGGCAAGGTTAGCGGTTATGTAAAGGCTTCCTACCTGATTACCGGCCCGGAAGCCACCGCATTGGCCCGGAAGGTAGGGAACTATGTGGCAACAGCCAATACCGGCGGCCTTCGTGTCCGTAAGGAGCCTACCACCGATGCTGAGGTAATTGATCAGATTGCCAAGGGCGAGGAGATGGTGGTACTGGATGCCAGAGTCATTACGGATGATGAGGAGCATGGCAAGTGGGTTCAGGTAAATCTTGACTCAGATGATTCGGAAAATGGAACCCCCGGATATGTAGCCAAGGAGTATGTGGATTTATCCTTTGAGCTGATCAAGGCAGTTTCCGTAGAGGAGTTAGAATACGGTTCCGGAGTTTCCTCCACCCGTGTGAAACTAATCAATCTGGCGAAGCAGTACCTGGGAGATGCTTATGTATGGGGAGGCACCACTCTCGGAAGGGGAGTTGACTGTTCCGGCTATACACAGGCTCTTTACAGAAAGCTGGGTTACAGCATTCCCAGAACCTCCAGAGAGCAGGCAAGAGGCGGCAAGACCATTTCGTCTTCCAATTTAAAGCCCGGTGACCTGGTGTTCTACGGAAGCTCCTCCTATATTAATCATGTTGCCATCTACATCGGTAATGGAAGAGTGATCCATGCCAGCAACAAGAGGGATGGCATCAAGATCTCCGGCATGTATTACCGGAAGCCGGTTAAATATGTTCGGTACATCAATGGTTAAGAATAGCTGATAGAATGATAATGTATGGCTGGGTATATAAGATACCCAGCCATTTTCTCCCTAAAATATAGGGGCGGCAGATGTAGTGTTGCAAGTTGGTCCTGCCGTGCCACCGTATCCGTTTACTTGCCTTTCCTTCGCGCGTTCAGAACGCTCCGCTTCACAAGATGCGCTCAGCCGGTCAGCGTAAACGGATACGGTGGCACGGCAGGACCAACTGCAACACTACATCTGCCGGTTATTTATACAAAGCGGTTGACATCACCGGAATAGAAATTTATAATAAGCCCTAAGTAAGTTGATAATATCGACTTCCAATATTGACAGGCAGGAGCAGAAGACTATGACTTATATCTTAATCTTAGCGGCCTTGGTGGCCGCTATTGTAATATGGAGCCACATAAGCAATATCAACTATCAGAAAGAGTTAAGGCGGCGTTTAAAGAAGGAATGGGGAGGTATCCCTTCCGATGAGTATTCCTCGGAAAAGCTGGCATCCATCAAAGCTTATTATTCCTCCGTCAGGGACAAGCATCTGGATATTGACGATATCACCTGGAATGATCTGGACATGGACGAGATTTTTATTGATATAAACAATACCCAGTCCTCCATTGGAGAAGAGTATCTTTATGGGCTGCTTCGCAAACCCTGCTTCTCCCAGGAGGAATTGACGGAGCGAAACAGGCTGATGAAGTTCTTTGAGGAAGAGGAAGAGAGCCGAATTCTGCTCCAGACAAGGCTGCATAAGATGGGGAAGCTGAGAAGTGTCTCCGTTTTTGAATACATTAACCGGCTTAAGGAACAGGATGCGGGGAGCAATCTGATCCATTACCTGCTGGATCTTGGATTACTGGCGTCCGTCTCCCTTATTTTTGCCAATCCGGGAATCGGCGTGGTAGGAACCTTCGCCTTTGTAATCATCAATATCTTTCATTACTATTCCTGCAAGGCGAAGATCGAGAATTATATCACTGTATTCTCTTATCTTTTTGGCGTGCTGGACAGCGCCAAGGAGATCGTTAAGCTGGATATTCCTCAGCTTCAGGAATATACCGGGCCGCTGCGGGAGGATATCAGGCATTTCAGTAAAATTAAGCGGGGAGCATTTATTCTGGCTCCGAAGAAGGCAAACGGCAACTTGGTAGATGCCATTCTGGATTATTTCAGGATGCTCTTTCACCTGGATTTGATTAAATATAATTCCATGCTCAATTTCTTTAAAAAGAGCTATGCGGTATTAAACCGCATCTATGAGAAGATTGGATATCTGGACAGCATGACTGCGGCAGCTTCCTTCCGCAAATCAATCTATTATTATTGTGAGCCGGAGCTGTCCCGGTCGGAAAAGCCCTTTCTGGAGGCAGAGGATTTGTACCATCCCCTGCTGGAGTCGCCGGTTCCCAATTCCATTACGGAGAATCGCAGCGTGCTCCTGACCGGCTCCAACGCTTCGGGCAAATCCACCTTTATTAAGGTGCTGGCAATCAATGCAATATTGTCCCAGACCATATATACCTCCACCGCGCGCAGCTACCGGGGGAGTTTTTTCCTGATTTATTCCTCCATGGCCCTCAGGGATAATATCTTCGGCAACGAAAGCTATTATATTGTAGAGATAAAATCATTAAAGCGGATTCTGGATCATGTGAATGAGGACATTCCTATGCTTTGCTTTATTGATGAGGTGCTGAGGGGAACCAATACTCTGGAGAGAATTGCGGCCTCCTCCAGGATTCTGCATAGCTTGGCCGGGCAGAATGCCATGGTGTTTGCGGCGACCCATGATATTGAGCTGACCCATATCTTGGAGAACAGCTTCTCCAATTACCACTTCCAGGAACGGATTGAGGATAAGCAGGTCTTATTTGATTATAAGCTCCACCAGGGGAAGGCTGTTTCCAAGAATGCCATCCGGCTGCTGGATATGCTGGGATATCCGGAGGGGATTATCACCTCGGCGGAACAAGCTGCCCAGGAGTTTCTCACCGAAGGCGAATGGAAAGAATTGGTGTAAAGAGAAAGGTGTAGGATTCATATGAACGTTACAATTTATACGGATGGAGCAGCCAGAGGAAACCCGGAAGGACCCGGCGGCTACGGCGCTATTGTCGTATTTGTTGATTCTAAGGGTACGGTTCATGAAAGGGAATATTCCGGAGGCTACCGGAAGACCACCAATAACCGGATGGAGCTTATGGCGGCAATCGCAGGACTGGAGGCATTGACCAGACCCTGTCAGGTGGTGCTTTATTCAGATTCCCAGTATCTTGTGAAGGCCTTTAATGAGCATTGGCTGGAGGGCTGGATTAAGAAGGGCTGGAAGAGGGGAAAGAATGAGCCTGTTAAAAATATTGATCTGTGGAAAAGGCTGCTGAAAGCAATGGAGCCCCATCAGGTGCGTTATGAGTGGGTGAAGGGACATAACGGCCATCCGATGAATGAACGCTGTGATGTGCTGGCGACCACGGCGGCGGACGGGGATCAATTGCAGGAAGACGTAGTATCAGAGGAATAGACAATAATACGAGGTATATGGGCGGCATCCAGGATTCTATTGCTGATGCAGTGCTGCCGGTCATTCAAAAGAATATGAGTACGTTGTTAACAACGTATACGAAAGGAATTTGCCATGACACAATTAACTCCTTTAATGCAGCAATACATGCAGATCAAGGAACAATATAAGGATTGTATCTTATTTTACCGTCTGGGTGATTTTTATGAGATGTTTTTTGAGGATGCCCATGTCTGCTCCAGAGAGCTGGAGATTGCGCTGACGGGAAAGAATATCGGTCAGGAGGAGCGGGCGCCCATGTGCGGCGTGCCCTATCATGCGGTAGAAGCTTATTTGAGCAAACTGGTCAGCCGGGGCTACCGGGTGGCCATCTGCGAACAGGTGGAGGACCCGAAGCAGGCAAAGGGGATCGTTAAGAGGGAGGTGGTTCGGATTGTCACGCCCGGAACCAACTTAAATACCCAGGTTCTGGATGAATCCAAGAATAATTATCTGATGTCAGTCGTACATACCACCAATGCCTACGGCATCTCCATCGTGGATGTCACCACAGGGGATTACTATGTAACAGAGGTGGACAGTGAGCGAAAGCTCATAGACGAGATTTACAAATGGTCTCCTACGGAGATTGTATGCAATGATACCTTTTTTGTCTCAGGGGTTAATATTGAAGCTTTGAAGAATTATAATAATATTACCCTGTCTCCTTTAGAGCCCTGGTATTTTGACGATGACCTCTGTGTCCGTGCCCTGAAGGAGCATTTTAATGTGAGCGTATTGGACGGCATCGGCTTAAAGGATTATACCATCGGAGTCATTGCCGCAGGCTGTGTCATGCAGTTTTTGCGGGAAACCCAGAAGAGCTCCCTGTCCCATATTGTTAAGCTTACCCCCTATACCTATGAGAAGTACATGCTTTTGGACAGTTCCACCGTCCGTAACCTGGAGCTCACGGAGACAATCCGGGAGAAGAGTAAGAAGGGTTCGCTGCTGTGGGTGCTGGATAAGACCAAAACGGCCATGGGGGCCCGGTTGCTGCGCAGCTTTATGGAGCAGCCTTTAATTGATTATGAGCTGATCAATCAGCGCCTGGAGGCCGTTGACCAGCTGAAGGAGAATATGATCACCAGGGAAGAGATGCGGGAATACTTAAATTCCATCTATGACCTGGAACGTCTCATGAGCAAAATCAGCTATAAAAGCGCGAATCCAAGGGATCTGATCGCTTTCAGCTCCTCCCTTTCCATGCTTCCCCATATCAAATTCCTGATGCAGAGCTTTGACAGCGGGCTTCTGAAGGAAATTCACGCGGAGCTGGATTCCCTGCAGGATATCCATGAATTAATCGCTTCCTCCATCGCCGAGGAGCCGCCTATCAATGTCAAGGAGGGAGGCATCATCCGTGAGGGGTACAATGAGGAGGTGGATCGCCTCCGCAAAGCAAAAACCGAGGGCAAGGACTGGCTTATGGACCTGGAGACCAAGGAACGGGAAGCCACGGGCATTAAGAATCTTCGCATCCGGTTTAATCGTGTCTTCGGATATTATCTGGAAGTAACCAATTCTTATCAGAACCTGGTTCCTCCCACGTGGATCCGTAAGCAGACATTGGCCAATGCGGAGCGTTATACCACCCAGGAGCTGAAGGAGCTGGAGGATATTATTCTGGGAGCGGAGGATAAGCTGTTCTCTCTGGAATATGATCTGTTTGGAGAGCTTCGTGACCGGATTGCCCTTGAGGTAAAGAGAATTCAACAGACAGCCAAGGCAATTGCGAAGATAGATGTGTTCGCTTCCCTTGCTTTGGTGGCTGAGCAGAATAATTATGTAAAGCCGGTGATGAGCACCGGAGGGTCCATCCATATCAAGAACGGAAGGCATCCCGTAGTGGAGCGGATGATTTCCCATGACATGTTTGTGGCGAATGATACGCTTCTGGATAATAATCAGAACCGGATCGCCATCATTACCGGCCCCAATATGGCGGGAAAATCCACCTATATGCGTCAGACCGCCTTAATTGTCTTATTGGCCCAGATTGGAAGCTTTGTGCCTGCGGATTCCGCCGCCATCGGTATCGTTGACCGGATATTCACCAGAGTGGGAGCCTCGGATGATCTGGCCAGCGGGCAGAGCACCTTCATGGTGGAGATGACGGAGGTGGCTAATATTCTGCGCAATGCCACCAGGAACAGTCTCTTAATCCTGGATGAGATAGGAAGAGGAACCAGTACCTTCGACGGCCTGAGCATCGCCTGGGCGGTGGTTGAGCATATCAGCAATCTTCAGATTCTGGGGGCGAAGACCTTATTTGCAACCCATTACCATGAGCTGACAGAGCTGGAGGGCCGGCTGGAGGGTGTGAACAATTACTGCATCGCCGTGAAGGAGCAGGGGGAGGATATCGTATTTCTTCGTAAAATCGTCAAGGGCGGGGCTGACAAGAGCTACGGCATCCAGGTGGCAAAGCTGGCGGGCGTGCCGGCCAGCGTCCTTAAGCGAGCCTCAGAGATTGTAATGGAGCTGACGGGCAATGACCTTGCCCTGAAGGCGAAGAATCTGTCCGCACCGGAGGCGGCTGCCTCACGGGAGGTTTTCCTGCAGGAGGAGCTGACCTTTGAAGCGGGGCAGTTTGTTCCTTCCGGCACCGATACCGCCAGAAAGGGCAGGAAATCCAAAGAGTTCCGGGAACAGCTCTCCTTATTTTCCACTTCCGAAAACGAGGATATTATCACCGAGCTGCGGGATATGGATATTGCCAGATTAACACCCATTGATTCCATCAATAAGCTGTACCAGCTCCAAAGGAAGATAAAGGACCGAATATAGGAGGTGTCCCATGTCGCTTATTCATATTCTTGATGAAGCCACCATTAACCAGATCGCAGCCGGAGAGGTTGTGGAACGTCCCAGTGCGGTAGTGAAGGAGCTCATTGAAAATGCAATGGACGCCGGAGCAACCGCCATTACTGCCGAGATCAAAGAGGGGGGACTGACCTTTATCCGGATTACCGACAATGGGAGCGGAATGGACCGGGAGGATATTCCCCTGGCATTCCTGCGCCATGCCACCAGCAAGATACGGACTGCCGGAGATCTGCTCAGTGTCACCAGTCTGGGCTTCCGCGGAGAAGCATTGTCCAGCATTGCCTCCGTGGCCCAGGTGGAGCTCATCACCAAGACTCCCGCAGCATTAAACGGATTTCGATATGTGATTGAGGGAGGGGAAGAAAAGTCCGTGGAGGAAATCGGCTGTCCCGGCGGAACCACCATCATCGTGCGCAATCTATTCTTCAACACTCCGGCCAGACGTAAATTCCTGAAATCCGCCGTAACAGAAGCCGGCTATGTCAGTGACCTGATGGAACGCCTGATGATCTCCCATCCCAATGTGTCCTTTAAATTTATCACCAATAATCAAGTTAAATTGCAGTCTTCCGGGAATAATAACAGTAAGGATATTCTGTACCAGATCTACGGCAGGGATATTACCAGGGAGCTGCTTCCGGTGGAATATGAGGAGGAAGGCATAAAGGTAACCGGCTATATCGGGAAACCTTCCATTACCAGAGGAAACCGGAATTTTGAAAATTATTTTATCAACGGGCGTTATATTAAGAGTAACATTATAACAAAGGCAATTGAGGAGGGGTACAAGTCCTATTTGATGCAGCACAAATACCCCTTTACTTCCCTTTATTTTGAGATTGATCCGGAACGGATCGATGTGAATGTTCATCCTCAGAAGCTGGAAATACGGCTGAAAAACGGGGAGGAAATCTATCGCTGTGTCTATGGGCTGATCCGGGATGCCCTCTCCGGGAAAGAGATGATTCCTAAGGTCACTCTTGTTCCTGAGGAAGAGAAGAAACAGGAGCAGCCGAGGATGCCGGAGCCTTTTGAGCAGAAGCGCAGGGAGCAGTACCGGTTTCAGAATAAGATAGAGAATGAAATACAGAATGAGATCAATAATATAAAAGGCGAAGCATGGCCGGAGGTACCATCTAAAAACCATTCGGGATCATCTGAACCGGTTATCTATGAGTCGTCCGCAAAGGTACAGCTGTTAAAGGAGTCATCCGGCAGGGCGGCAGCAGAATCAAAGGGTTCTCATGGCCTTCCTGCGGCAAAAGCGGTAAATCCCCAGGCAAGTCTGGAAGCGCTGAGAATCTTGTCGGGCGGGCAGCAGATGGACCTCTTTACCGGAGCTGCAGCGGAGGAAGAGAAGCCCTTCCTTTCAAAGCAGGCTGTTCAGGAGCACCGGATTATTGGTCAGGTATTCTCCACCTATTGGCTGGTGGAATATAAGAAAGATCTGTATATCATAGACCAGCACGCTGCCCATGAAAAGGTTCTCTACGAACGGATTATGGCGGCAGCGAGGACGAAGACTTATGTATCCCAGCAGCTTCTTCCTCCCATCGTACTGACCCTGACCCTCCGGGAGCAGGAAGTCCTTGCAAAGAGGGAAGAGGTACTGACCAGCATTGGCTATGAGTTCGAGCATTTTGGAGGAAATGAATATTCCGTCCGGGCAGTCCCGGCAGATTTATACGGGCTTTCGGAGAAGGAACTGCTGCTGGAATTCATTGATGACCTGGCAGAGGAGGTAAACAGCGCCGCGCCCGCCGCAAATTCTATCCTGGAGAGAGTGGCTTCCATGTCCTGTAAGGCGGCTGTAAAGGCAAACCATGCATTTTCCCATGAGGAAGCGGGAGCCCTAATCCGGGAGCTGTTAACCCTTGAGAATCCCTACCACTGCCCCCATGGCCGTCCGGTTATTATCTCCATGAGCCAGTATGAGCTGGAGCGTAAATTCAAACGGGTATTATAAATGGAGGTTAATATGGAGAAAAAACCTTTAATTATTCTGACCGGTCCAACCTCTGTAGGAAAGACCTCCTTATCCATTGAATTGGCTAAGGCAGTCAATGGTGAGATCATATCGGCTGATTCCATGCAGGTCTATCAGTATATGGATATCGGAACGGCTAAGATTACTGCCCCCGAGATGCAGGGCGTCCCTCATTATCTCATTGGCGAGCTGCTTCCCGAGGAGGAGTTCAATGTGGTCCGGTTTCAGCAGCTTGCGAAGGAGTATATTCGCCAGATTCATGCAAGGGGGAGGATACCGGTCATTGTAGGAGGCACCGGTTTTTATATCCAGGCGCTACTATATGATATTGATTTTACGGAAAACGAATCAGATACCTCCTATCGCGCGGAGCTGGAGGGAATCTGTGAGGAGCGGGGGAAGGAATACCTTCACAATATGCTGGCAGAGATTGATCCGGACAGCGCCGCCGCCATACATCCCAATAACGGCAAACGGGTAATTCGTGCTCTGGAATATGCCAGGCTGACGGGAGACAGAATATCGGAGCATAATGCCATGCAGCGGCAGAAGGGATCACCGTACCGGTTCTGCTATTTTGTCCTGAACCGGGACCGCGGCAAGCTCTATCATACGATTAACGAGCGTGTGGACCGGATGATGGAGCAGGGCCTTCTTGATGAGGTAAAGGCTTTGGCCGCCAGAGGCTATACAAGGGATCTGGTGAGCATGCAGGGTCTTGGGTATAAGGAGCTGCTGGCTTTCCTGGATGGGGAATGTTCTCTGGAAGAAGCCGTTTATACCCTGAAAAGAGATACCAGGCATTTTGCAAAACGGCAGCTCACCTGGTTCAAGCGGGAGAAAGAGGTTCAATGGGTGGAAAAGGATCATTTTTCTTCTCAGGAAGAGCTGTTAGGCTATTTATTGAATTGCTTAAAAGAAAAAGGAATTATTTGATTGTCATAATTATATTATGTAAGCTCAATATAAAAAGCAGAAATGTACCGGTTCTTCTGTGTCATGGAAGTTACCTTTCAGCCGATGGAGTGATAGTGCAGCCCCGGTTGAAAGGTAATTTCCATGATAAATATTGTGAATGGAGAACCGAGAGGAGGATATTATTTTGATAAAGCAGGAATTGACAAATGCTTACCGGGGGCTTGGAATTGATTCCAGAGTATTGAATTTTTGTCTGGAGGTAGAAGAGAAGCTGGCAGAGCGTTTTCTGAAGATTGATAAAATTGCGGAGTACAACCAGATGAAGGTATTAAAAGCCATGCAGGATAACCGGCTCAGTGATATTCATTTTGCGGCTACCACCGGCTATGGTTACAATGATATCGGAAGGGATACCCTGGAAAGAGTTTATGCCGATGTATTCCAGGCGGAGGATGCCCTGGTCCGGCCCCAGTTAATCAGCGGCACCCATGCCCTTACGGTTGCCCTGTCCGGGAATCTGAGGCCGGGGGATGAGATACTCTCCCCGGTGGGAAAGCCCTATGATACCCTGGAGGGTGTGATCGGCATTACGAAGGCCAGAGGTTCCCTGGCGGAGTATGGGATTACCTACTCCCAGGTGGATTTAAAGCCGGACGGCGGTTTTGACTGGGAGGGCATCCGGGCAGCACTAAAGCCCAATACCAGACTGGCCACAATCCAACGTTCCAAAGGCTATGCAGACAGGCCCACCCTGTCCGTTGCACAGATTGGGGAGCTGATCCGTTTTCTGAAGGAGCGGAAGCCGGATATCATATGCATGGTGGATAATTGCTACGGAGAATTTGTGGAGCTGACGGAGCCGACCCAGGTGGGAGCCGATCTCTGTGTGGGATCTCTGATTAAAAATCCGGGGGGCGGTCTGGCACCCATCGGAGGCTATATTGTGGGCAAACAGGAATACGTTGAAAATGCGGCCTATCGTCTCACCGCACCCGGTCTCGGCAAGGAAGTGGGAGCCACCCTTGGGTTGAATTCCTCCTTGTTCCAGGGACTGTTCTTATCTCCCCAGGTGGTCTCCGGGGCGGTCAAGGGCGCCGTATTTGCCGCCAATATATACGAGAAGCTGGGCTATGGAGTATTGCCCAATTCCGTGCAGGAGCGCCACGATATCATCCAGGCGGTTACCCTGAACAGTGCCGAAGCGGTAATTGCCTTCTGCCGTGGAATTCAGGCGGCGGCCCCTGTGGACAGCTATGTAGTCCCTGAGCCATGGGCTATGCCCGGATATCAATGCGACGTCATCATGGCAGCAGGCGCCTTCGTTCAGGGCTCCTCCATCGAGCTATCCGCCGATGCGCCCATTAAGCCCCCCTACACTGTTTTCTTCCAGGGAGGTCTCACTTGGTATCACGCCAAATTCGGTATTCTCAATTCAGTACAAAAGCTTTTTGAAGCAGGGCTGCTTCACCTATAGAGACCGGGCCAAACCTCCCATATCCACAAAATCAAGTTTAGCATATACAAAATACAGCATTTGTGATAAAATGTTATTTGATTATGATACTGGGAGGCAGACATTTTATGGCAAGAGTATTGAGCAAAAACAGATGGGCTTTATTTCTTCTGCTGTTAGCCGGTATGGTGGTGGGAAGTTTTATCGGATACCTTCTGAGAGGTGCAGGGGCCTTGAGCTGGCTGGATTATGGAATGAATTTTTCCATAGGAAATGTGGACAAGGGCAATATTGTAACCCTGGATCTGGGGGTGCTGGTACTGCATTTCGGCTTCCGGCTCAAGATCACGATAGCCAGCGTGATCGGCGCCGCTATTGCCGTAATCATTTATAAAAAGCTTTAGAAAGAGAGCAATCATTTCGAAACAGTCCGGTTTCCTGGAGAGAGGAATACGGAGGATCGAAAGATGGAAAATTATTTAACAGTGAAGGAACTGCCTTGTTCCGAACGTCCTTATGAAAAATGTGAACGTTACGGGGCCGGGTTTTTGTCCGATGCGGAACTGCTGGCAGTGATTCTTCGGACCGGAACAAAGAAGTTAAGAGCAATTGATCTGGCGGTGAATATCTTGAATTGCGCTGCCTATCCCGGATTAAAGGGGCTGAATTATTTCACCCTGGAGGAGCTTAAGAAGATCAAGGGAATCGGCAGAGTGAAGGCCATTGAGCTGTGCTGCCTGACGGAACTTACCAGGCGCATGGCGAAGGAAACTCTGGAGGAGCAGCTTCGTTTAAACTCTCCGAAAAGTGTGGCGGAATATTACATGCAGGATATGCGGCATCTGACCTGCGAGCGGGTTCTACTGCTTATGATGGATTCTAAGGGCAGAAAACGGAAGGAACTGGTGATCTCCGAGGGGACGGTAAACACCTCCATCATGCCTACCAGGGAAGTCTTCGTACAGGCCATCAAATATGAAGCGGTGAGCATTATCCTGATACATAACCATCCAAGCGGTGATCCCACCCCAAGTCCGGAAGACGTCCGGGTTACGAAAAAGGTGGCAGAAGCCGGGAATTTAGTCGGAATTACACTTATGGATCACATAATTATTGGCGATAATAGATATATCAGCTTAAGGGAGCAGGGGTTCATCTGAATTTCCTTCAGATGAACCATAACGCCAGAACAGCTCCATGCGATGATAGGAGGTTACACAATTATGGCTTCGAAAGCATTTGGTATCGACTTCGGTACCAGTACAATAAAAATATATAAAAAAGGACAGGGGATCGTTCTGGATGAGCGCAATATTATTGCCATATCCAACCGGAAGACAGTGATTGCTTCGGGGGACGAAGCCTTTGAGATGTATGAAAAAGCGCCGGCTAATATTGAGGTAAGCTATCCCGTGAGAAACGGGGTTATTGCCGATGTTGCCAATATGCTGTCCCTGCTCCGGCATTTTATGCACCGGATCGGGGGCTCCGCACGTCCGGGAGCGGCTGATTATATCGTGGCAACGCCCACGGATATTACCGAGGTGGAGCGCCGTTCCTTTTATGATCTGATTGCCAGCGCCAATCTGAAGGCAGGTAAGATCAAGATCGTAGAAAAACCCATTGCCGACGCGGTAGGGGTCGGACTGGATATTATGACGGCAAGAGGAGTTATGATTGTAGACATCGGTGCCGATACCACGGAGGTTTCCATTCTGTCCCTGGGCGGAATCGTTCTCAGCAAATTGATTCCCGTGGGCGGAAACCGGCTGGATGAGAGCATTAAAAGTATGGTAAAAAGAAAATACAATCTGTATATCGGGGATAAAACCGCCGAGAATATTAAGAAGAAGCTGGCCAGCGCCATCACCAATGTAGAAGCCAGCGTCAGGGTATACGGCCGTGATGTTGTGACCGGCCTGCCGTTGGAGATGGAAGTAAGCTCTTCCGATGTCTATGAGGCGATATCCGAGCATATGTTTGCCATTATTGATGCCATTAAGATTATTCTGGAGCGGACTCCGCCGGAGATATCCTCCGATATCATTGACAGCGGTATCTATGTCACCGGAGGCTCTGCCAAAATCTATGCTCTGGATCAGCTGATGCAAAAGGAAACCGATCTGAAGATTAATATATGCTCTGATTCCTCCAACACAGTAGTAAACGGACTGGGAAGAATTATGGAGGATAACAAGCTCTCCGCTCTGGCGGATACCCTGAGACCAAAACTCTTCATCAATTAGGAGGAAGAGATGAGACGAAGAACAAAGATCAACATTAACCCCAAACATGTATTCATCGCATTGGTTATTTTCTGTATTGCACTGATCGGCCTGTCCTTCCGGTTTGGTGACAGGCTGTCACCGGTGAAGGATGCGGTGGGAATGGTAATCACGCCGATGCAGGTGGGTATCAACTCAGTGGGGACTTATGTGTCGGATAAGCTGGATACCTTCAAAAGCATCCGTGACCTGCAGGCGGAAAATGAGCGTTTGAAGGAGCAGGTCAATATTCTTTCCTATGAGAATAAGCTGCTGCTTCAGGACAAATACGAGCTGGACGGCCTGCGGGAGCTCTATGAACTGGATCAGAAATATCTTGACTATCCCAAGGTGGCGGCGCGTGTCATCGGTAAGGATACAAATAATTGGTATAATGTATTTAACATAGACAAGGGTTCCCGGGACGGGATTCAGAAGAATATGAATGTGCTGGCCGGGAATGGCCTGGCCGGAATTGTGACCGATGTGTATTATAACTACTCTGTGGTAAGGTCTATTATTGATGACAACAGCAATGTTACCGGTATGCTCCTGAAGACGGCGGATACCTTTAATGTACAGGGAGATCTCCGGCTCATGGATTCCGGGAAGATCCGGGTGAAGGATATCGGCCGGGATGCCCAGATACAGGATGGGGATGAGGTGGTAACCGCCCATATCAGCTTGAATTTCCTTCCGGGTATCCTCATCGGTTATGTCAGCGATATTCAGCTGGATGCCAACAACATGACCAGAACGGCTTATTTAACGCCGGTGGTCGATTTTGAACATTTGGAAGAAGTGTTGATCATCACGGAGCTGATGGAGCCGCTGCTGGAAAAAGACCCTGCGGCGGAGGAAGAAGAACAAAACTAAAGGCAGGGAAGGCATGAATGTTAAGGTGAAGAGGTTAATTGTATCCGTACTTGAAATTATAATATTGTTTGCACTGCAGAGTGCCGCCTTCCATTATTTTCAGCTTGCCAATATTATGCCCAATCTGCTGCTGATTCTAGTGGTTTCAACGGCCTATATGCGTGGGCGGCTTTCCGGCATGCTTATGGGCTTTTTCAGCGGATTGCTGGTAGATTTAAGATTCGGGTCCTATGTGGTGGGTTTATATGCGCTGCTGTACCTGTTGATCGGCTACTTCATGGGATTTACCAACAAGATATATTCAAACGACGACTACACGCTGCCCATAGTTTTCATTGGGATCAGTGATTTTGTATATGGTTTTTTTTATTATGTATTCGAGTTTTTATTGAGAGGACGTCTGAATTTTATGTATTATTTAAGACGCTTCATTATACCGGAGATCATTTATACAGTTGTCGTATCCGTTTTCTTATATAAGCTGCTGCACATGATTAACAGAAGCCTGGAGCCTAAGCCGGAAGAGGAGGGATAAGAGTGTTTGATGTTTTTTTGGATTATATAAAGCGGTTATTGAAATCCAGATTATTTCCCGTTACGATCATTTATCTGGCGCTGTTCGCCGTAATTGTCCATCGTCTCTTTGTTCTGCAAATTGTGCAAGGACCGGAGATTGTGGCGGAAAATGAGCTGAAATCTACCAGGAGCAGGGTGATAAAAAGCACCAGGGGCAATCTGTATGACCGTAAGGGCAAGCTGCTGGCCTACAATGTGCTGACTTCCTCTGTTGTGATGGAGGACAGCACTAAAGTCAAGTCAAATACCCAGAGAAATGAAATTATCCATAAGATGATCCGGCTCATTGAACAGAACGGCGATACTCTGGATACCGAGTTCTATATCCGTCAGAATGAGGAAGGCGGGCTGGAATTTACCGTAGAAGGAAGTGCTCTGACCCGTTTTAAGAAGAATGTGTTTTCCTATGTTCTGAAAAAGGATGGAACCTTTCCGGATGAATATCCCAGCGAAACGGCGGAGGATGCTTACGAATTCCTCAAGAAGGGAACCGGCGATGCCTATACCAGAATGTTTGGAATTTCTGACGAATACAGCGTTGAGGAGACGCTGAAGATTATGAGTGTGAGGTATGCCCTGTTCATAAATTACCCGAAGTATGCTCAGATTACCGTAGCCTCCTCCGTCAGTGACCGGACCGTGGCTGCCATCAATGAGAGCAGTGCGGAGCTGCCGGGGATTGAGATCCAGCAGCAGACCCACAGGGTCTATGAGGACAGTTTATATTTGGCCCATATTATGGGCTATACGGGGCTGATCAGCGCTGAGCAGCTGGAAACCATGAATGCGGAAGAGGAATATTATGATGCTACGGATGTGGTGGGAAAGGCTGGATTAGAGAAAAAATACGAAGCTATCCTCGGAGGCACAAAGGGCAGTGAGAAGGTGAGCGTCAATTCCTCCGGCAAGGTGGTGGAGATTCTCAGCCGCACCGAGCCCGTGGCTGGGAGTGATATCTATCTGACCATTGACAGTGAGCTGCAGAAGAATGTGTATCATATTCTGGAGAAGAAGATTGCCGGAATCCTATTGGAGAAGATTGTACCGAATCTGGATTACGGAAGCAAGGGGACAAGCGCTACGGATATTACGATTCCGATCTATGAGGTTTACTATGCTCTGATCAATAATAATATTATCCGTCTGGACCGCTTAAATGCAAAGGATGCCACAGAGCTGGAGCAGCGGACCTATGAGGATTACGCGGCGGAGCTGAACTCCGTATTCAGCCGTCTGGATGATCTGCTTGCCATGGATAATACGGTTACCAATGATAAGTCCGGTGATATGGGTGAATTTCTCGACTATTTTTACACAGTAGTGTCCAAGAACCTGTTTATCGCGGACGCGGTCGGAAAGGATGACCCGGAGCTTACCAGCTATAAGAATAACAGGACAAGCTTAAGCAAGCTCCTTTTATATGCCTTGTCGAATAACTGGGTTGATTTGTCGAAATTAGGCGGGGATGAATTTTTTACCGTGGAGGAATATTATAGGAAGCTGGTCGACTACACCAAGGATCTGCTGAAAGCGGATGACAATTTCAATAAAAAAATATATCGAAAATTGGTATTTTCGTATAAATTATCGGGAAGTGAAATTTGTCTTTTATTATTCGATCAAGGTGTGTTAGAATATAATGAAGGGGATGTCAACCGTTTAAAAAATGGAAATAAATCCGCCTATGATTTTATCCGGGAGAAGATAACCTCTCTGGAGATCACTCCGGCGATGCTTGCGCTGGAGCCCTGCAGCGGATCCGTGGTGGTAACGGAGGTGAAGACCGGTAATGTGTTGGCGCTGGTGACTTATCCCAGCTATGACAACAATAAATTTGCCAATAAGATTGACTCTGCCTACTACAGCCAGGTATATAATGATAAGACAACGCCCATGAACAACCGGCCTGTAACAGAGAAGCTGGCTCCCGGCTCCACCTTCAAGATGGTAACGGCTTTTGCCGCGCTGGAAGAGGGAGTAACGGATCCCTATACCCGGATCAAGGACGAGGGTGAGTTTGATAAGATCAATCCGGCAGCCAAATGTCATATCTATCCGGGATCCCATGGGATGGTTAATATTGTGGATGCCATCAAGGTTTCCTGCAATTATTATTTTTATGAAATGGGCTGGCGGCTGAGTATGAGCAGCAGCGGTAAATTTGATCCGCAGCTGGGGCTGTCCCGGCTGGCAAAGTATGCAGAATACTTTGGACTGAATGAGACCTCCGGTATTGAGCTGGCGGAGTCGATGCCGGAGATTTCCACGGAGGATGCGGTTCGTTCTTCCATCGGTCAGGGTTCCAATGTATATACACCGGTTCAAATGTCTCGATATATTACAACTCTGGCTAACCGCGGCACCTGCTTTGATCTTACCCTCATTGAAAAGACGGTGAGCAGGGACGGGAAGACGCAGGAGAATAAGGCGGTAATTGACCATCAGCTGACAGACTTTAAACAGAGTACCTGGGACAGTGTATGGCAGGGAATGTATTCCGTAGTGAATGAACAGGGCGGTTCCGTTTATAAGCTCTTTAAAAATCTGGACATGAACATTGCAGGTAAGACAGGTACCTCCCAGATCAGCAAAATCAGTCCCAATAACGCGTTATTTGTTTCCTTTGCCCCCTATGAGGATCCGGAGATATCCATAACTACGGTGATTCCCAAGGGCTATACCTCTTCCAATGCGGCAGAGGTGTCAAAGGAAATCTATAAATTATATTTTGGTTTGGAGGAAGCTACAGAGATTCTGGACGGCGGGGTGACGCTGCCGGAAGGATCGGGCAATGTAAGTGAATAACTGACGGCATCTGAAAAAAGAAGAAGGAGTATTGCAATGAATAATTCGGTTATTATTAAGGGTAATAAATACGGTATTATTGTTGTCATGAATCCTGATCTGCCATTTGAGGACTTGAAGCTTGTCATTGCAGAAAAGTTCAGGGAATCCAGTAAATTCTTTGAGAATGCAAAAATGGCCATCAGCTTTGAGGGCCGTAAGCTGACCAATGACGAGCAGCGGGAGGTATTGGACATCATCAATGAGAATACAGACATGCATATTGTCTGTGTTTTGGAGAATGATACAGAGAAGGAAGAAACCTTTAAAAAAACCGTAGAACAGAAGCTGATGGAGTTGTCCAATAACACAGGACAGTTCTATAAGGGAATTCTCCGGTCCGGTGCCTCTCTGGAATTCGAGAACAGCGTAATTATTATCGGAGATGTCAATCATGGAGCAAGAGTGGTGTCCAAGGGGAATATTATTGTTCTGGGCTCTTTGAAGGGCAATGCTTTTGCCGGAGCAACCGGCAACACCAATTCCTTTGTGGTGGCGCTGGATATGAATCCCACGCAGATCCGGATTGCGGATACCATTGCCAGGGCTCCCGATAAACCGGTGAAGCAGGAAGTAAAAGAAGCAAAGATAGCATTCCTGGAGGAAGGCAATATCTATATTGAACCGCTGAACAAGAATATTTTACAGGATATTAATCTTTGACAGATTTAAAAACATGAAGGGCTCTCCTCCAATCAACAACGGAGAGTATCCCTTCATAGAAAACAGGAGGAAAAGAGTTAGCTATGGGAGAAGTTATAGTTATCACATCAGGTAAGGGTGGTGTAGGTAAGACCACAACAACTGCAAATGTTGGTACCGGCCTGGCGATGCTGGATAAGAAAGTGGTATTGATTGATACGGATATCGGCCTGAGGAATCTGGATGTTATTATGGGGCTGGAGAACCGGATTGTGTATAATCTGGTAGATGTTATTGAGGGAACCTGCCGTATCCGCAATGCCCTGATTAAGGACAAGCGTTATCCCAATCTCTATCTGCTTCCCTCGGCCCAGACCAGGGATAAGAACTCTGTGACACCGGAGCAGATGAAGAAGCTGGCTGATGAACTGAGAGAAGAATTTGATTACATATTAATGGACTGTCCCGCCGGTATTGAACAGGGCTTTAAGAATGCCATCGCCGGAGCAGACAGGGCATTAGTTGTTACTACCCCCGAGGTATCGGCTGTTCGTGATGCGGACCGCATCATCGGCCTGTTAGAGGCCAATGAGATGAGGCAGACCCATCTGGTAGTAAACCGGATCCGCATGGATATGGTAAAACGCGGTGACATGATGTCCAGTGAAGATGTATGTGAAATATTAGCAGTTGATCTGATCGGCATTGTACCGGATGATGAGAACATAGTAATCTCTGCAAATCAGGGTGAGCCCTTGGTTGGCAATGATACCATGGCAGGAAAAGCTTATATGAATATCTGCAGAAGGATCCTGGGTGAGGAGGTACCTTACCTGGATCTGGAAGAAAAACAAAGCATTTTCGGGAAACTGTTTGGGAAGCGAAAAAAATAGGGAGGTAGCATAATGGGCTTTTCGGATTTTTTTAGGAAAAAAGGAACCAGCAGTATTGCGAAAGACCGATTAAAACTGGTCCTGGTGTCTGACCGTGCCGGGTGCTCGCCGGAGATCATGGAACAGATCAAAAATGATATTATCGCGGTAATATCAAAATACATTGAGATTGACCTGGAGGGGTTGGATATTAAGATTACCCAGATGGAATCAGAGACAAACAACGGAGCGGTACCGGCTCTGTTTGCCAATATTCCCATCAAGGACTTGAAGTCCCATAATAAGTAAGGATGATAACCGGATGTTGAAGTTTAAGCAGTATGATTTTAAGCGATACAATATTCCGCTGCTGATAACAGTATTTCTGTTAGGCGGAGTAGGGACCTATTTAATCAAACAGGTTCAGACAGAAGATGAAAATCTGTTTACAAAGCAGATATTTGGTCTGGCGGTAGGAATCGTCGGTGCATTGATATTATCCGTAATCGATTATCATTTTATATCGAGTTTTTATATCGTGCTGTATCTGATCAATCTGGTGCTGTTGGGATTGGTAGTAACCATCGGTGAAACCCATAACGATGCCCAGAGGTGGCTAAAGCTGGGGCCCTTGCCGGAATTCCAGCCATCGGAGCTGACTAAAATCATATTGATTATATTTGCGGCCAAGCTTTTTTCCATGCTGCGTGCCAGGATCAATAATTTCTTTGTCCTGCTCCTCGTTACAATATCCTTTGGAGTACCCATCATCTTAATCCTGATGCAGCCCAATTTGTCCACCAGTCTGGTAATTGTGTTTATATTTGTTATAATGATATTTGCGGCGGGACTCAAATGGAAGGTAATCCTTCCTATTCTGATCATAGGAGTTCCGGTGATAATGGGATTGTTCTGGTATATCCAGCAGGACTATCAGGTACTGTTACATGATTATCAAAGGAACCGCGTGCTTTCCTTTCTGAATCCGGAGGAGCATGAATCGATTATGTTTCAGCAGGAGAATTCCGTAAGCGCCATCGGATCAGGGCAGCTTCACGGTAAAATCTTCAGCGAAGAAGAGAAAAGGAATTATGATACCCTGCCTATCTCCGAGAGTGATTTTATCTTCTCTGTGGCAGGAGAGGAGTTTGGTTTTATTGGCTGCTGTATCCTGCTGGGACTTTATGCGGTTGTTATTTCTATCTGTCTTCAGACTGCGAGGCAGGCGCCTGATTATATGGGAATGCTGATTGCCGTTGGCATCGCCTCCATGTTCACGTTTCAGGTATTTGTCAACATCGGGGTGGCAACAAAATTGCTGCCCAACACCGGTATACCATTACCGTTTTTAAGCTACGGCTTAAGCTCCCTCCTCAGTGGTATGATGGGAGTGGGTATGATTCTTAATATTAGATTACAGCCCAAAAAGACCAGAAGCTAGTATAGCCGGTCTTATATTGCGGCAGAAGGGAGGTAAAATATGAATATAGGTATGATTGCCCATGATTCAAAAAAGAAGCTGATGCAAAATTTCTGCATTGCTTACCGCGGTATTTTAAGCAAGAACACTTTATATGCTACCGGCACTACCGGGCGTTTGATTGAGGAGGTAACCAATCTGACGGTTCATAAGTATCTGGCAGGCCATCTTGGCGGAGAACAGCAGCTGGGCGCACAGATTGAGCATAACCAGATGGATCTGGTGATCTTTTTGAGAGATCCCCTGACTCCCAAGTCCCATGAACCGGATGTGAATAATATTTTCCAGCTATGTGACAAGCATAATATCCCTCTGGCAACCAACCTGGCTACGGCAGAGCTGCTGGTTAAGGCCCTGGACCGGGGAGATTTGGATTGGAGAGAGCTTTTTAAAACATGAGGAGATGGTGTATCCTATGAGAAAAAGGCTGATTGTCGGCGCATGTACATGCATACTATTGACATTGCTGGGCGGATGCCGGACATCCTTTGAGGATTATCTGGCTTTTGAGGATACGGCGGCATCCGCGGATTATACTATCGACAACCGGTTAACCCAGGCCGGATTCTTTGCGGAGAATCTGGCGATTGCCGTTGAAGGGGAAGCGGATGAGGAATTGACCTCCGGCGCCAGCCTTCTGGTGAATACGGCGGATAACCAGGTGTTATATGCAGATCATATCTATGACAGATTGTATCCAGCCAGCCTGACTAAATTAATGACAGCGCTGGTGGTGCTGCAGTACGGTGAACTGACGGATACGGTTACCGTCAGCCATGCAGCTTCCCATATCAGTCAGGGCGGGATCAAATTATGCGGCTTCCAGGAGGGGGACATCCTGACTCTGGATGCTCTCTTGAAATGTCTTCTGGTTTATTCCGGTAATGATGCCGCGATTGCCATTGCGGATCATATCAGCGGAAGCGAGGAAGCTTTTGTTGCGAGAATGAATGAGGAAGCAAAGAAGATCGGAGCGGTTCATACCAATTATGTAAACTCCAACGGACTTCATGAAGACGAGCAATATACCACTGCTTATGATGTTTATCTTATATTTAATGAATTGTTAAAATATGATACCTTCCGTTCTGTCATCGTAATGGATTCTTATACGGCGAATTATCAGGACCGGTCCGGTAATCAGAAGGAGAAAACCTTCAAATCCACCAATTCCTATCTCCGGGGTGATGCGGAGGTTCCCGATGGAATTCAGATCATCGGAGGCAAGACCGGTACCACCAAAAAGGCAGGCAACTGCCTTGTACTGCTGAGCAAAAATGCGGCGGAAGAGGAACTTATCTCCGTGATATTAAAATCCCCTGACAGCTCCACGCTTTACTCCCAGATGTCCTATATGCTGGAGATGGCGGAAGATGAATAATAAAAATACTTTAAATTGTTATTTTATAGTTGTTTTTCTCTGTTAATTGTACTATAATTAATTTGTAATATTTTCTTTTTAAGACAAATTGCACAATTTAATATTTGGTACCGCACATCTTAAAGTTGCGCCCACAATAAGGAGGAGATTACAATGATACAGATAATTTCAGGTGAGAAGGGTAAGGGAAAGACCAAGATCCTTATCGAGAAAGCGAACACTGAAGTGAGAACCGCTAAGGGAAGCATTGTTTATCTTGACAAAAGCAACAAGCACATGTATGAATTAAGTAATCAGATCCGGTTAGAAAATGTACGTGATTATTTCATTGAAAATCAAAGCGAGTTCATCGGTTTTATCTGCGGTATCATATCCGGTAATCATGATGTTCAGGCGATTTATCTGGATAGTTTCCTAAAAATAGCTTATGTGAATGATGAAAATTTAGAATCAGTTTTCTCCAAATTAGAGAAAATAGCTGAGGCTTTTCATGTTGATTTCATAATCAGTATCTCCCTGAATGAAAATCAATTGCCTAAGAACTTTAAGAAGAATGTAATTGTATCCTTATAATGGGATGCCGGAAGGCAGCCGGCAGCAAACTGCTGATTAATGTAAACCAGAACATAAACGGGAAGACCGGAAGGAGCTTTCTGTTATTATACCGAAATAACGAGTGGCTCCTAACGAGCCACTCGTTTTCTTCTATTATTCATTTCTAAGTCTTCCAAAGAAGCTTAAAGCGTACAGGCCGGATACACCGACTAAAGCATAGATGATTCTGGATACGAGAGTCATATCTCCGAAAATCATTCTTACTAAATCGAAGCTGAAAAATCCGATTAAGCCCCAGTTTATTGCACCAATTACTACAAGGATTAATGCAATATAATCCAATGTTTTCATAATGAACCTCCTTCATGGATTTAATGTGATGCAAAGCTCCCGATATCCCTTGAAAATGCGGATGCCGGGATAAAATCTCTCTTTTCATAGAATATCCTATTTTTTTGCTTTTATTCATGCACGGAAGGATTATACTTTTGATGTTACTGCCGCGGCAGGGCAGAGCGGACAGTAACATTGGTATTTTAATGCTTTCTTACTAAATTTTATAAAATAAAGGAGAAAGGGGTTTAAAAATTTTTGAAAAGTAAGTATAATGTTATAAGTGTGATGCATCCATTTCAAGCCATAACGGAGGGAAGTTTTCTTGAGCGACAATAACAAGGTTGTTAAATTTAAAAAAAGAAGAAGCATCAACATTGGTGTAATTGTATTTCTGATTTTATTTGTATACATTGCATTTAATGTGTATTTTTATTTAACAAAAGAGCAGCTCTCCATCTACGAGGTGCATGAAGGAACCACTGCTGTTGACAATCGGATCCAGGCCCTTATTATCAGAGAGGAAGAGGTTATCACTTCGGATCAGGCAGGATATGTTACCTATTACCAGAAGGAAGGGGCCAGGGTTGCCAAACATACTTCGGTATATTCCCTGGATGATAGCGGAAGAGTGGCGGATATACTGGAAAGCGGTGATATTCCCGTCACTATGTCCAAGAAGGATAGTGCGGAGCTGCTCCATACCATTAAGAGCTTCCGCAACGCTTTTAATGACGAGAATTTTCATCGGGTGTACGATTTTAAAGAGGATGCCCAGAGTACTGTGCTGGAAAGCCTGAACAATACCATGCTGCTGAATGAAACAACCATAAGGCAGGAGACGGGACAGAGCTTTTCTTATCATATGGTAAAAAGCCCCCAAAGCGGAATTGTAAGTTATTATATCGATGGATATGAGACGGTTACCCTGGATAATCTATCCGCTGACCTGTTCCTTACAGAGAATTATGTTAAGACGGGACTTCGGACGAACAGCATGATCGATATCAACACGCCGGTATATAAATTAATTACTTCAGAGCAATGGAGCCTGGTGTTCCCTCTTACCCAGGAGCAGTACGGAAGGCTTCAGGGGAAGGAACAGGCCAAATTCACTATTTTGGAGGATGATTTTGAGCTGTCAGCGGCTCTCACGCTGACTCAGATGAACTCACAATATTACGGGCAGCTTGTTCTGAATAAATATCTGTCCAATTATCTGAGGGACAGGTTTCTTGAAATTGAACTGGATTTTGATACGGTGGAGGGCTTAAAGATACCCTTAAGCGCCATTACAGAAAAGAGCTTTTACCTGGTGCCCCTGGAATACCTCTCCAAGGGAGCGGATAGCACCGATTCCGGTCTGATCATTGAGAGCTACGATGAAAAAACCGGGGAAGTAAAATATACCTTTACTGTTACGGATATTTATTACCAGGATGAGGCTTATGCCTATGTGGATATGGAGCTGTTCCCGGACGGCACATTTATTCATTCTCCCAGCGGAAGTCAGCGTTATGTTCTTAAGCCGACCAACAGGCTTACCGGAGTATATAATGTAAATCTGGGTTATGCCGTATTTAAACGGATTGAAATTCTGTATCAGAATGAGGAATATGCTATCGTCAGTGATACTACGGAGAAAGGGCTGTCTGCCTATGACCAGATTGCCCTGGACGGAAAAACAGCCGTCGATCAGGCGATTATATATTAAGAGAATGAGATGGAAGGAATCAAAAAGGATGGACGAAGAGGGAAAATGATGAGGGATAATATAATTCAAATGGAAGAACGTATTCTGGCCGCCTGTGCCCGAAGCAAAAGGGAACGTTCCGAGGTGACGCTGATTGCTGTGAGCAAGACAAAGCCGGAGGAGATGCTGCTGGAGGCTTATGAGAACGGTATCCGGCATTTCGGGGAAAACAAGGTGCAGGAGCTGGTAGAAAAATATGAGGATTTAAATAATCAATTTTCGGATCCGGTTTATTGGCATATGATCGGACACCTGCAGCGCAATAAAGTAAAATATATTGTGGACAAGGCGGTATTAATCCATTCCGTGGATTCCCTGCGTCTGGCACAGCAGATCAACGAGGAGGCGGCTAAGAAGCAAATCATCTGTGATATTCTCCTTGAAGTCAATATTGCCGGAGAAGAGACCAAATATGGCATGAAACCTGAGGAGGTACCAGGAATGGTAGCGGAACTGACGGCTTTTCCCCATATTCGGGTGCGCGGTTTAATGACGGTTGCACCTTATGTAGAAAATCCGGAAAAAAACAGAGAGCATTTTAAGAATTTGCGACGATTATATGTTGACATAAAATCAAAAAACACCGATAATATTAATGATGATTTCAATATTCTTTCCATGGGGATGACAGGAGATTTTGATGTGGCTATTGAAGAGGGTGCAACCATGGTCCGTATTGGGACAGGTATCTTTGGTGAGCGCGATTATTCGATTTGAATATAGCTGTACGGTTGGAGGTAGGGACGGATGTCTAATATTTTTAAAAGTTTCTTAAACTCAATGAAGTTAACGGAAGACGAAGATGATTATGAAGATTACCTGGAGGAGGAGACCGAGAAGGAGCAGAGGCGCGCTCTCAGGGCAGAACGGAAAGAGGCAAAGAGAGAGCAGTATGCTGAGAGGAACGACCGCTACAGCGATAAGAACGACCGCTATAGTGAGGTTGCTAAGAATCAGTCGATAGCCTCCATGTCAGCCGCCTTTTCCAATGATGCAAAGAAAGAGAAGGCTGCCAGGGCGGAGCGAAGCTCCGTGAGCAAGGTGGTACCGATCCGTACAACAGCCAAGGGGCTGGAGGTCTGTATTATGAAGCCTACTTCCTTTGAAGACTCCCAGGAGATCTGTGACATGCTTTTAACCGGGCGTGCAACGGTAATTAATCTGGAGGGCTTTGATGACAAATTAGCCCAGAGAACCATGGATTTTATCTCCGGGTCGGTCTATGCCATTAACGGGAAGCTTCACCGGATATCCAATGCCATTTTTATCGTATCGCCGGATACGGTGGATATTTCAGGAGACTATCTTGACTTGATTCAGGAAAGCGGTTTTGAGCCTCCGACTTTCCATTCCAAATTTTAAGCCATGATGAACAACGATAAAGAAGAACAGTTATTGGGGCGGAGATTTGCGGATCTGGCGAATGCCGCCTATCACCGCGGGATATGTATGTTCTCGGACTATTTGAACCTGTATGAGCAGAATTTGTTTCTGCGTTTTAAAAATGAACTGCCAAGGATAAAGTATTTTGCTTACGGAGGTTTTGAGGATGCCGAGAGAAAAATACTTTGTTTTTGTGGAAACGACCAGATTGACCAGAGGGAGGAAATTGAGTTTCCTATCACCTGTATTAAAGTCTCTCCGATTAACCAACGTTTTTCAGATGATCTGAATCACCGTGATTTCCTGGGAGCGGTATTAAATCTTGGGATTGACCGGAGTAAGATCGGAGATATTTTGATTGAACATAAGACAGGCTATATTTTTGCCCATACTTCCATCAGCCGTTTCATTACGGATCAGCTGGTTAAGATTAAGCATACGGTGGTTAGTGCCGGTGTGCTGGATCAGCAGGAGTTTCATTATGAGCCGAAATACACTGAGGTTACCGGGACAGTTTCTTCCGTAAGGCTGGACAGCATTCTGTCCGTAGCCTTCCACAGCTCCCGCAGCAGCCTGACGGGGTTAATTGAGGGCGGAAAGGTGTTTGTGAACAGCAAAGAGGTGCTGTCTAACAGCTATGCATTGAAGGAGCAGGATGTGGTGTCGGTACGCGGTCTGGGGAAGTTCATCTACACCGGTACCTCCTATCAGACAAAGAAGGGCAGATACAGCGTTAAGCTGCTGTTATATACTTAGATAAGCAATGGCCATAGCATAACCTCGTCTTATCCTGTGATGCGGTTATGCTTTATTGTTGCAGATCGTGCTTCGCTGCAGGGCATGCAACTGGTTATATAGATACTTTATGAAAGGAACAGATGCGATGAATCAGATCCTTAATGTTAATTATGAAGGAAGGCCGGCCTACTCTATCATGCTGGAACCGGATTTTGGGAAGCTGGCCGAAGCCTTTGGCCCACTTTCCATGACGAACCGGAGAGTTATGATTATAACGGATGACAATGTGGGCGCCATTTACCTTGAAGCGGTGAAGAATATATTTCTTTCCTCCGCAAAAGCGGTGGAGAGCTTTGTCTTTCCGTCCGGCGAAGGCAGCAAGAACCTGGACACCGTGGGCCGGTGCTATGAACAGCTTATTCAGGCTGGTTTTGACCGTAAGGACATTCTTGTAGCCTTAGGAGGCGGAGTGGTAGGCGATCTGACCGGCTTTGTTGCGGCAACCTACCTGCGGGGGATTTCCTTTATCCAGCTTCCCACCTCCTTGCTGGCTATGGTGGATTCCAGTATTGGCGGAAAGACCGGGGTGGATTTTAAAGCCTATAAGAATATGGTAGGTGCATTTCATCAGCCTAAGCTGGTATATATGAACCTGTCAACCCTGCTCACCCTTCCTCAGGCGGAATATAATTCCGGCATGAGCGAGATAGTAAAGCATGGTTTAATTAAGGATGCCCGGTATTATCAATGGCTGAAGGAGCATAAGGAGGAGATTCGCCGGAGGAGTTTTGATATCCTTCTGGAGATGATCCGGCGCAGCTGTGAAATCAAACGGGAGGTTGTGGAGAGAGATCCGAAGGAGCTGGGAGAAAGAGCCCTGCTTAATTTCGGACATACCATCGGACATTCCGTGGAGAAGCTGAAGGAGCTGTCCTATCTCCATGGAGAATGTGTCAGTCTGGGCATGGCAGCCGCTTCCTTTCTTTCCCTGTCAAGGGGGATGATTACGAGGGAAGAGTATGAGGATATTCTGGAAACCATGATCAGCTTCGGGCAGCCGGTGAAGGTGGACGGCCTGTCGGCGTCAGAGGTATATGAGGTGACCCGCTCGGACAAGAAGATGGACGCACAGCAGATCCGGTTTATCTTATTGCAGGGAATTGGCAATGCGGTTATTGATACGACGGTCACTAAGGATGAGATGTTGGACGCGATCCATTCCATTCTGGAAGACATAACATGATATAACAGGATGAAAGCGTCAAAAGGTGCTGCGCACCTTTCCGGATACAGGATATTGCTATCACAAGCAAGCTTGCATAGCAATATCCTGTATCCGGAAAGCACCTTCGGTGCTTTTAACGCTTTCATCATGAAATAGCAGAATTGCTTCTAAAAATACAAATTATGGTGCCTGCCAAATTGGGATGCCTGCAGGCCGCGGAAAGGCATGGTTTTTATATGAAAGAAAAAATAAAGCATTTGATACTGTTTATTATCCTTGTGGTGATTGATCAGGGAGCGAAGCTGTGGGTACGCCGTACCTTGATGGACAAGGATCCCCTTGTTTTTATTCAGGATGTGTTCAGTCTGCAGTATCATGAGAATACCGGTGCGGTATGGGGAATTATGAGCGGGAAGGTGCAGCTACTGAGTGTCTTTACCTGTATTGTTTTCCTGCTTATTGTTTTCCTGTATTTTAAGATACCTCAGGACAAAAAATACCATCCCTTGCGACTGGTTACCGTGTTTATCCTGGCCGGAGCGGTAGGTAATCTCATTGACAGGGTGTTCTTGGGCTATGTGGTGGATTTTATTTATTTTGAATTGATTAACTTTCCTTTATTTAATATTGCTGACAGCTACCTTACGGTATCGTGTATTGTATTATTCCTTCTGGCGGTCTTTCACTATAAGGAGGATGATTTTGCTTTCCTTGACAGGCTCTTTACCTCCAAGAAGAAAGCTTCCAATGAGGGAGCGGGATCTGCCGGAGCGGATGACAAAAGCGGTATTACCAGTGATGCGGAGCAAATCGATAAGGAATAAATTTGCAGGGTGTAATCTTCACAAGGAATAAATCAGAATGACAGGATACGGAAAGGATTGTGCGGATGGACGACGAATTAATGGAGCTGTCGGAATCGGAGATGGAGCAGGTTCTGGAATATAGAATAGCAGAAGAGGATGCCGGTAACCGCATTGATAAATACCTTTCTGTGATACAATCAGAAATCTCCCGCAGCTACATCCAGAAATTAATCGAGGAGAACAGGGTTTTGCTTGACGGTAAGCCCGTAAAAGCCAATTTAAAGGTCAAAGCAGGACAGACGGTACAAATATTGCTTCCGGAGCCAAAAGAGGCGGAAATCGCCCCTGAGGACATTCCTCTTGATATTATTTACGAGGACAGGGATATTATCATTATTAATAAACAAAAGGGTCTGGTGGTACATCCGGCGGCAGGCCATGCTGACGGCACGCTGGTGAACGGGCTGCTCTATCACTGCCGCGGCCAGCTGTCGGGCATTAATGGGGTTCTCCGCCCGGGTATCGTCCACCGGATTGACAGGGATACCACAGGGGTTATGGTTGCCTGTAAGAATGACAGGGCCCATCAGATCATTGCGGACCAGCTGAAGGCTCATTCTATAACCCGCAAGTACCAGGCAATTGTCTATCACGCCTTTAAAACAGATCAGGGCAGGGTAGAGGGGCCCATCGGAAGGGACCCCAGGGATCGGAAGAAGATGGCCGTTAATCACAGGAACGGCAAATCGGCGGTGACCAATTACAGGGTTTTAGAGAATCTGGGAATGCATTATGCCCACATCGAATGCTCTCTGGAAACAGGACGGACCCATCAGATCAGAGTCCATATGGCAAGTATTCACCACCCATTGCTGGGAGATACGGTGTACGGACCGGATAAGGACCCTTTCCATCTGGAAGGACAGGCTCTCCATGCCGGTATTCTGGGCTTGATTCATCCCACCACCGGAGAGTATATGGAATTTTCAGCGCCTCTTCCGGATTATTTTACCGATTTATTAGTGAAACTAAGACATAAGGGGTAATTGCCATTGAAGAGAAATGCCATCGATCAACTAATTTGCTGGAAAACAGAAGCCAATCGGCTTCCTGTTTTACTTAAGGGCGCAAAAGGTGTGGGGAAAACCTTTCTGGCCTATGATTATGCAAAAGCATTTTTTCAGCATATCTATTATATTAATTTTGAACGCGAGCCTCAATTGGCAGAGCTGTTTCATGAGACTGGAGAGAAAGCCCCCGGATACAGGCTGATGGATTATTTTCAGAAAGAGGTTCCCCAGGAAGAGGGAGCGCAGACCGAAGAGGAGAAGCCTCTTGGAGACCGGGTTCTTATTCTTGATGAAATCAGCTTCAGCCGGGAGGCAATGACGGCGGTTCAGGAGGGCCGGCTGCAGCCGGTCTTTGAATACATCATTGTAATTTCAAGCCATCCTTTACCGGAGGAACTGAGCCGGAATTATATACAGCTCAGTATCCGCCCTCTGGAATTTGACGAGTTTTTAAAAGCAATAGGAAGTGATTGGTATGTCGAAGCCATTGCCAATCATTTTCAAGCCGATAAAAAAATGCCTGAGATTGTACATAAGGAGCTGCTGGCTCTCTACCAGCTGTATCTGCAAATCGGCGGCATGCCCGGAAGTATCAATGAATATCTCAATTTGCAAAGCAGTGTCAATGTTTCCGAACAGCACAGCTTTATTAACGGGTCCTATCGCAGGGATATCCTGAGGGATAATAACGACAGCGATGCCCTCAAGATGAATCAGGTGCTGGACAGCCTGGTGTACCAGCTCATGAAGGATAACCGGAAGTTCCAGTATAAGATTATAAGAAAGGGTACCACCCATACCATGTACCGGGAGGCTATCCATAGGCTGTGTGAACAAAATTATACGATACGGTGCAGCCGAATCAGTCCGGAGCAGCTGACACAGCCCTCTCAATCCCAACCCTCGCCGGATGCTTCCTCTTTCTATGAGGATGGGGAAAATACAAATTTCAAGCTATATCTTCCGGATACGGGAGTCTTATATTCACAACTCGTGGAGGTACAGGGAAAGGAAAATATGAATAAATATGAAAAGGTCCTGCATGAAAATTGTGTGGCTCAGTCCCTTTCTGCAAAAAATGACCTCTTTTTCTTTTGGGAAAGCAATTCTACCGCAAAGGTTGATTTTATCCTTTTAAGGGATGGTGAACTGCTTCCTATCGAGATTTTTACAGGGGAGAATACCCGATCGAAGAGTATCAGTGTTCTAAAGCAGAACTGTGCTTTCCCGTATTCCATCAAAATATCATCCCGAAATTTTGAATTTACCAATGATACGAAATACGTTCCGTACTATGCTGTGTTCTGTATCTAGTATATTGTTTCCATAATATTGCTATTATCTTACGGATATATTAAGAAAACAGTTGACAAAATCATTCTATTGGTATAGTATGGTAATACAAGTCTGAATCTACTTATGTAGATTTTTGCGAAGACTCCTGATGGTGTGCCGATGGTTGAAAGAATTTTTATTCTATAACTGTAGATTTCCTTGTTTTACATAGAGTATATGGGTTTATATGGATATATGGCAATGAAGTTTATTTTATTTGCAGGACAATGTGTTATGGTATATTTGATCTCAATGTTTCATTGTCTGAAAATAGAATGCAGCAGATGTACGGAGAAGCAGATGCCGCATTTTTGGTTCTACAGATGTAGACCTATAGAATAATAGCCTGGAGGAGTGTAGTATATCATGTCATCGTTACCAGAAATACGTCTTCACGAAGGAGAACTTAATATTATGGAACTGTTATGGTCCAATAAGACCCTGGCGGCCAAGGATATATCCAAAATCATCAAGGAATATATCGGCTGGGAGAAGAATACCACCTATACAGTAATTAACCGTCTGATTGATAAAGGGGCAATCAAGCGTGAAGATCCCGGTTTCTTATGCAGGGCTGCGATTTCAAAGCGTACCGTGCAGGCAATTGAAACAAAAGCCCTGCTGAACAAATTATATAATGGTTCCTTAAGCACCTTTTTGAACGAATACTTGAAGAATCAGGATTTATCAAAGGCAGAGGTGCTGGAGCTTCAGAGGATTATAGGAGAGCAGCGGTTTTAATTCGCTTTATACTTCCTGAAGACGGAGATTAAGCTGCATAATCAAAAATAGAGATAGGCCGAAATGTTGTGATACATACGGCCTATTATTTATTTTACATCCGACAGGAAAGCGTTGTATGAAGAGCAGCTTTGAAGTATAATCGAGGTATGGCAAATGGGGAGCCAGTGGTGTCGTTATTATTTGGTTTGATCTTGGTGTGATTTTGTTTTGATCAGTAGATTTATAGGCGGTGATGGGGTGTATCAGGTTTATCAAAAGCAGGATGAAATGAAACGAAAGCTAAGAGAGCTTAAGAAGCTGGAGATGAAAATACGTCCGGGAGTTACGAAGGGCTTGCCAGGAAAGAATAAGGAGCTGGTCTGGGATAAATTCTTTGATCTTAAGGAGGAAGGGAAACAGAATGTGAAGTATCCCATCCACCGGCTTATCTCTTTGACGAAGGATGAATTTAAGGATGTAGTGAACGAGTACTTTTATCATGTATATTATTGGTTCTGCCAAGAATTTGGAATAACAGGCACCTCATCGGCGGATATCGAAACCCTCACACGGCTTGGACTTCCCATAGATGCAGATAGTGACGAGATTAGAAGGAGATTCCGGGAGCTTGCTAAAATATATCATCCGGATAACGGGGGCGACAGCGATAAATTCATCGAAATAATGGAGAAATATAAGAACTGCAGGACGGAGGAGCGCCCATGATAGGAGTATGCCCGCAATGCGGGAACCATGAATGGAATAAGCAGGCATCTGAAAACAAAAAACATATAATATGTCAGCAATGCGGGCATCAATGGAATTTTAAAGCCATGCCTCTTTTTATATTGACCGGATGCAGCGGAGTAGGGAAAATTACAATTGCACAAGAATTACTTCAGCGGGATGCGAAATTCATCGTTATGAAATTTACAGAAAGCAAATAGTGTAGAAAGTAAATATTTTTGTCAGGGAGCGGCGGGTCATGTCAACCAGAAAAATATTCGATACCATTATAAAAAAAGAACCGATAACAAAAGGATGGTCGGAAGATCGAAAATACTGTGTCACCACAACAGGCGGAACAAAATATTTACTTCGTATTTCTTCTGTTTCCCAGTATGAGGCAAAAAAATCATTATTCTCCATGATGGAACAGATTGCTGTACTTGATATTCCTATGTGCCGCCCTATAGAGTTTGGTATTTGTGACGAGGGTGTTTACTCCATCCAGAGCTGGATTGAGGGCGAAGACCTGGAAACAGTATTGCCCTTGTCCTCTAAAACCTTGCTGTCTGAGACGGAGCAGTATAGGTTGGGGTTACAGGCAGGCAAAATTGCGAAAAAAATACATACCATACCCATACCGGAACCGCAAGAGGAATGGGAGGATATTTTTAACCGCAGAATTGATATGAAAATACAGGAATATCATGAATGCGGCTTGAAATTTGAAGGTGATTATCATATGTTTGATTATATTGAGAAAAACCGTCATTTGTTGAAAAATCGCCCGCAATGCTTTCTGGTGGGTGATTATAATGTGATTAATATGATGTATGAAAAGGGTGATTTGAGAATCATAGATTTCGAACGTTTCGACGTCGGTGATCCATGGGATGAATTTAATTGTATCGTTTGGAGCGCCATGGCAAGCCCCCATTTCGCAACAGGGCAGCTGCATGGCTATTTCGACGGGGAGCCGCCGATGGAATTTTTTAAACTGATGGACGTTTATATCGCAGTTCTTGTACTGTCATTGATCTCTTCCTGGGCAGTCACTTCCGAATTTGGGCATAATGTAACTTTGAAGTTGTCACAGGATGTATTGAAATGGTTCGATGATATGCAAGATCCCGTGCCCACATGGTATCTCAGGGATTTCCATCTATAATAAATAAAAGAGGGCAGTAACCGCGATTCCGGCTGCTGTCCCTTATTGTTATATCACGATACGGTCGGATGCTATCGGGGTAAAATATCACGAATTTTCAAAATTTCTATTATAGTTTCATTTTCATCCGATAATTTCCTTAGGTCGGTCCTTATGTTTCTTTCCAGGACCTTCATATCCAAACTTAAATTGGAGATTCTTTCTGAGTTTCTATCAACCTTAAATTTAATAACTTTTATGCAATCATCCATTACGTTTAAGCGAACATCCATTACGTTTAAGCGACCATCCATTGTGTTTAAGCGACCGTCCATTGTGTCTAAGCGACCGTCCATTGTGTCTAAGCGACCGTCTATTGTGTCTAAGCGACCATCTATTGTGTCTAAGCGACCATCCACTTTACCTACATGAACTTTAATGTCCCGAACTTCGCTTAAAATATTTCCTAAGATTTCTTTTAATTCGTTCTCCATTATACTCCCCCTGTCCATTTTCTTAATTGTAACATATTAGATATAAAAATAGAAGACGGCAAAATCGGCAAACATTTTATTTTTTTCTGTGCATTTTACTAAAAAGAAACAGCTGTTTTTTGTATCTGGCGGAATTATCAAGGGACATAGACAGTACCTTCAGAACATTTGCATTATTATAAAATCATGATATAATCTCTGTATATTTATTTGCATTCGACTATGATAAGGAACTAAGACTATTAAGGGAAACAGGAGATAATAGGGGGATAATAATGAAGGTTGATGAGAATAAAATAATGCAATCCTTTGAAAAATGGTGTAAAAAATTGCGTATATCTCCATATTGGGATATCAAGCTGGAATTTGTTGATGATATCAACTGGAGAAAAACAGGAGATTTCAAGGTCGATTGTGATGATAGAAAAGCTATCCTTCTTCTTAATATAGCCAATCCAAACCAGGAGAATTTTGAAGAAGTAATTGTTCATGAATTGTTTCATTTGAAAATGTACCCGCTTGACCAGGTTACAGAGTCATTGATTACGGCTAATTTTCAAGAAGGGACGCCGTCATATGATTTTGCATACAATCAATTCTTTGGATCACTGGAACAAACGGTAGAAGAACTGACAAAGTGTTTTCTTCTTGAATATGGTGATGATAAAGAATTATCATATGGCAGATGTAAAAAACAAAAATCCTTTAATGAACTATTTGATGGACTGAAGAAAATTGAATAAGCATGTAATAAGAAATGCATTCCATATTTCCCTATAGCGTCGGCAGCTGTAAAACAGTCACCGATTTCATTACTTATGAATAAAAATGTTAGGGGAATGATGAAAGAGGAAAGCATATGATGTTAAAAGAAAAAGCAGGGGAATTCGCACTGGAAAAAGCAATGAAGCTTGATGCAAGGATGAATTTACAGTTATCAATTCCGAGAGCTTTGGTATGAACAGTAAAAAGGTACTGATCATCGGAAAGAACGGCTTTATCGGCAGTTCTCTGGCACAATGGCTTAAGGAAAAGGAATACGAGGTCTTTGTGGTATCAGGAAGGAAAGAAGAGTGGAAAGATTTTGCCATGACAGGAATAGACACGGTGGTCTATGCGGCAGGTCTTGCCCATACCAGAGAAAAGAAAGGAAACGAAGAGCTTTTCTTTCAGGCCAATGCCTGGCAGGCGGAGGAATCGGCTAAACGGGCAAAGCTTTTAGGAGTTCGCCAATATATTTATATCAGCAGCATGAATGTCTATGGAAGTATGGGGAAGCGTATCGGAACAGGCACTCCGATAAGCCCTGACAGTCTATACGGAAGAAGTAAAAGGCAGGGGGAGCTAAAAATACTGGAATTGGAGGAGGAGCAATTTTCAACCGTTATTATCCGGCCTCCGGTTGTATGCGGTGCCGGCTGCAAGGGCAGTATCCGCCTCCTGATAAAGGCATCAAAATATATAAAATTCTTCCCGTCCTATCCGAATAAAAGAAGTATAATTGACATAATAAATTTATGTCAATTCATCGGCTGCCTGATAGAAGAGAATGCGCGGGGAATTTACCATCCGAAAAATAAAGAACAAGTCTCCACGTATCAGCTGATATCACTTATGGCGCATTGCCGGGGAAGAAAAATCCTCCCGGTAAGCTTTTTTAATCCCTTGATCTCCCGGTTGATACCAAGATGGAAGATAATCTGCAAGATATTTGGTGATGACTGTTATAATACAGATTTTTCAGAACACCATAACTTTTCCTACTGGGTCCGTAGCTGCGAGGAATCCGTACAGGATATGGTTGTGGGCATAAAAAGTTATGGTAAGCCGTGAGGAATTATAAAGACGGTGAAAGACAGTGAAGCAATCTTAGAATTATCTAAGAAATTATTTTCTTGATCCTAAAAATGTTCAATGAATAATTAGGGCAATAAGAGAAAAAAATGTGCTGTGTTCAATACATAGCACATTTTTTTTAGATTAATTTTTTACATTAATTTTTACAACAATTTACTCTTTCAATCAAGAATTTACCTTTTCACTTTACATGAATTTTTTCAAAAGTTATTGACTTTCTCGTTACGTTATAGTGTACATTAATCGCATATAGAAATAAAAGAAATGGAGTTACTAATATGGAAATCAAAAATATTCGTTCAGATGACACCGACGGAAGAAATTCTTAAAGAAATTGAGGACTTTTGGCAGGAATACGGGCGAGCGAAGGCTTAACAGCTATGGAGATGAACGTGTTTCTGCGTTTCAAAGACCTAATTAGGTAACAAGTCATTTAAAGTGATGATTTTACTGCCTCTGCTTTCATAATAGCGCAGCATTTCGTCAATTTTCCTTTTATCATAACTTGTAATGCAATCGGATAGGACATTAACGCTATAATCTGCTTTACATAAGTTGTAACAGGTTGATTTAACACAAGCAACCGCATCTGCCCCTGCTATGTAGAAATCACATATTTCATTTTTACTAATAAAGTCGGTGAATTCTTCACTGCTTAATACATTTCCTTTGTATTTTGTAAAAACATTTTTTGATACTAAGTTCAAGTCGGAAGCCAATTCGGCCCCATATGTGTTGGTTTTAAAAGTCCTTGTGCCGGCTGATAAATTTTCATGCCTTATATAAATAACATGAATATGATTATTGACGGCCCAATCAATGGCTTTATTGATATTTCCAATAACATCCTTATAATTCTTTGTTATATCATTTTGAATATCGATGATTACTAAGGCTTTTTTCTGCACAGTGTTCCCTCCTGATAGGTAGATTGATTTCTTTGCTTTTTATTATACCTTGCAATTGTTGACAACAGTATGGCAACAATTCTATAATGATAAAAAGAAATTGTGAAAGGCGGCTATCCGATGAAAGTTGACAGGCTTGTTAGCATTATTATGATACTCCTTGATAAAGAGCGTATCGGCGCACAGGAGTTAGCAGATATGTTTGAAGTTTCACCCCGTACAATCTACCGTGACATAGACGCGATCAACATGGCAGGTATTCCTGTTCGCGGGGCATCGGGAGTGGGCGGGGGCTTTGAAATCATGCAGAAATACAAGATGGATAGAAAGGTTTTTTCGACTGCCGACCTTTCCGCTATCTTGATGGGGCTCTCCAGTCTTTCGGGCATGATACGAGGTGATGAACTGGTAAATGCCCTTGCGAAAGTCAAGAGCTTTATCCCCGCCGACAAAGCGAAAGACATTGAATTAAAAGTAAATCAAATATACATCGATTTAAGTCCGTGGATGGGCAACAGGAACATACAGCCATATTTAGAAATTATCAAAACAGCTTTACAGGAAAACAAGCTGCTGACCTTTGAATATGCAGACCGCTACGGAAATAAAACCGCACGAACAGCCGAGCCGTATCAGCTTGTATTGAAAAGCAGTCATTGGTACTGGCAAGGGTATTGCCATAAAAGAAATGATTTTCGCTTATTCAAGCTATCCCGCACATCAAACCTGCAAATACAGGAGGAATTTTTTACGCCGCGGGATTATCAAAAACCGCAGTTGGATTTTACTGATATTTTGGCAGCCATGCAAACAAAAATCAAAATTCGTATCCATAAATCTGTTAAGGACAGGGTACTTGATTATTGCACTTATGAACACTTTACGCCAGACGGTGATGAGTATTACATTGTTCGTTTTCCTTTCATAGAGAACGAATACTACTACAATATTCTTTTCAGTTTCGGGGATAAATGCGAGTGCTTAGAGCCGTTACATATCCGCACAGAAATGAAGCGCAGAATACATGATATAGCCGCCTTATACGAAAGCAGGACAGCCTTTTGACGGGCTGTTTTTTGCGTCTTTTTTTAATTAGAAGTAAGGCTTCCTGAGTACAGCGGTTTTGAGAAATCAAAGCCGCTGTTCCCTATTTTAGAGGGCCTGAATTGTTATGCTATTATTACAAGACATGGAGGTTTAAGGAGAGTTGGGCTATATTGCAAATCTCTCTGCCAGATATGAACTCATATTAGCTTCAAATCATAAGATGGTTATTGAATAGCATAGGTCCGGAGATAGTGAATAATCAGGCCGAAGGATTTTATGAAATGAGGGATTTATGAATTATTTATTTGTAGTGGCGCATCCCGATGATGAGGTGCTGGGCGCGGGAGGAACGATTGCAAAACTCACGGGCGAAGGTCATAGAGCGGAGGTCTGCATCCTCTGCGGAGAGGCCGGAGCCAGAAAAAACAGACCGGAAACAGATAAATTATATCAGGATATTATGCGGTGCAATAACATGCTTGGCGTGGAAAAAATTCACCTTGGCAGCTTCCCCAATATTAAGTTTAACCGTGTTCCCCATTTAAAGCTGGTACAGTTTATTGAAGAGATTTTAGCTGCAGCACAGGCGGATATTATATTCACCCATCATCCCGGGGACTTAAACAATGACCATTACCAGACATCCATTGCATGTCAGGCGGCAGTCCGGCTGTTCCAGCGCAACAGCAGCATCACCCCGGTAAAGGAACTGAATTATATGGAAATACCGTCATCTACGGAATGGGGACTTAATACTTCCCTTCGGCCATTTACACCGAATTTATTTGTTGAACTGCTGGAGGAGGGGGTCGAGCGAAAGCTGAAAGCACTTTCCCAGTATGAGGGAGTCATGAGGGAATATCCCCATCCCCGCAGTGAAACTGCAATAAAGGGGCTGGCCGCCTATCGGGGATGCCAGGCAGGTATGAAGTATGCGGAATGTTTTGAAACTGTTTTTCGCAGAGAAATATAGGCTTTCAGGCAATTGTAGCCGGAAATGAGATCGTTATGAGCCGAATTTATGAAAGAAAAATAAAATGGATACTGGATAAGGCAATAAGCGGTATATTTCTTCTCCTCCTGTCACCCTTGCTGCTTCTGATCAGCATTCTTATTAAGCTTGAGGACGGAGGGCGGGTGCTGTTTGTCCAATACCGGCTGGGCAAGGACAGAATACCGTTTAAAATCTATAAATTCAGAACCATGAAAGAGAACCACGACAACCCGGAGATAAGAGCCTATCTTGGGGATAACCGAATTACCAGGATCGGAGCTGTTCTCAGGAAGACCAGTCTGGATGAGCTGCCTCAGCTGTTTAATATACTGAAGGGCGAGATGGCTATTATCGGTCCCAGACCCGTATTACCGGAGGAAGCCAAAGCAGCAGAGGGAGAGTTTCCTTACGAAAAGAGATTTTCCTGCCTCCCGGGCTTGTGCTGTACCATAGATATCCAATACCGGGCAGCAGCCGATAGAATGTTGCAATATAAAATGGATGTGTCCTATGCTGAAAATATTAAATTCTCAGGGGATGTTATCATTGCAATAAAAACGGCGGTAACCGTGCTGACAGGAAAAAATGTGTATCCGGCGAAACAGACTGACAGGAAAGAAGAAGACTGACAGAAAAAGAAGACTGACAGGAAAGAAACAGACCGGCAGAAAAGAAGCAAACCGGCAGGAAAGAAGCAGACCGACAGGAAAGAAAATAAATGAGGGAAAAAGAGCCTGAAAAAAGGAGGGCCATCGCGGAGGTAAGTATGAGAATTGCAATCCATCAGCCGGACTATATCCCCTACATAGGATATTTTTATAAGATTTCCAAGGCGGATATCTTTGTCTATTTGAATGATGCCCAATTTTCCAATGATAATATGCACCATAGAAACAATATTAAGACTCCCCAGGGCAGGAAAAGGCTGACCATACCCCTTAACTATCATTTTAAGGATAAAATCAACGAGGTGCGTACCAGGGATGAGTTGGATTGGAAGGAAAAACACCTTAAGCTCCTTGCAAGGAATTATCAGAAAAGCCCTTATTTTAATGAAATATTCCCGGCCATAAGGGAGCTTCTTCTTATGGAGTATGATAATCTGGCGGATATGAATATGGCGATAAATCAGTTTATCATCTCCGGTTTTGGCCTTTCTGCAACGGTGATTAAGGCTTCGGAGCTTGATATTTCCTCCAAAAAAGAGGAGCGGATTCTTGATATCTGCACCGCTTTAAGAGCCGATGAATATTATTCGGGGCTTGGAGCAGCCAGCTATCAAAACGAGGAGAACTTTAGAAACAGAAACATCATTCTTACCTACACCGATTACAAACCCTTTCTTTATCCGCAGCAGTGGCATGGCTTTGAACCCAATCTGTCCGTATTGGATTATCTGTTTAACTGCGGATTTGACTGGAAGAGGATACAGCGGGGGATTGAAAAGGGGGATTGTCTATGAAGGTTGTCATAGCAGCCAGCTACGGACCCTCTCTTCTTAATTTCCGAAGGGATCTGATTAAGGAGATGAAGGGCAAAGGACACAGTGTAACCTGCATTTGTGTGGAACCCAAGGAAATAATGGAAGAGCCCCTTGCTGCGCTGGGGGCTTCTTATGAGACAGTGGGAGGAAGCAGAACAGGGACGGGAATAATAGAAAACTTGATCATGTTTTTTGCTTATTTGAAGCTGCTGAAGAGAATTCAGCCGGACCTTTGCTTTCTCTATATGGCTAAGCCCATTGCATTTGGCGGAAGCGCTGCAATCATCCTGGGAATAAAAAAAATATACCCCTTTATTACCGGCCTGGAGACTCCCTTTTATTCTAAAGGAAGGACGGATTTCTTTCTCCGGTACCTTCTTTGCTTCTTTTATAAATTTGTTCTCCATTTTTGCAAAGCCTGTTTCTTCATGAATGAGGACGATATTAACAGAATGAGAAAATTGCGGCTGATTAAAAAGGAGAAAGCGGTTCTGGTAAATGGATCAGGAGTAAATATGGAGCACTTTACCAGGTTTCCAATACCAAGGGAGCCCTGCGTCTGCATGACGGCGAGACTGGTGATTGGCAAGGGAGTTAGAGAATATTTTGAAGCAGCCTCAGTATTAAAGAAAAAATATCCGGAGGTTTCCTTCCTTCTTGTGGGAGGATTTGATGAACATAAGGAGGCGATTAAGGAAGAGGAGCTGTCTGCTTTGCTGGAGGAGGGAGCCGTTATCTACTGCGGCTATGCGGAGGATGTAAGACCGTTTCTTAAGCGCTGCTCCATCTTTGTACTGCCTTCCTATCATGAGGGAAACGGGCGCAGTATTGTAGAGGCAATGGCGGCCGGAAGAGCAATTGTAACTACAAAAGCTCCGGGATGCAGGGATACGGTAATTGAGGGGTATAATGGTTTCCTGGTCCCTCCCATGGATGGAAGGGCGTTGGCGTGCAAGCTGGAGCTATTGATTTGCAATAAGGAGTTGAGAGAAGCTATGGGAAATTGCTCTTATCTGCTGTGCTGGGAGAAATTTGAGGTAACTAAGATAAACAGTATCCTGCTGCTCACCATGGAACTATAGCGGAGGGCAAATTTATGGATCGGATAATTCTGAAAATTTATTACCGCCTGCCGGTCTTTTGCCAGGATATAGCAATCAGCTTATACGGCCTGATGCTTTATGTCTGGCGTTATACCGGTGTTTATAAAAGATATCTTAAGCTTTTTTCCGCTAATAAGCATAATAATTTAAAAAGAGAACAGAGAATTCAGAACAAAAGATTCATAAGACTGCTTCGATATGCGGCAGCGAAGAGCCCCTTTTACCGTGAATTCTATCGTGATATTCCCATTGAGGAGATCAAATCCACGGAGGATATTACCCGTCTTCCGGTGCTTAGCAAGGATATGCTGAAGGAAAATTTAAACAGCATCTATACTGTTTCCAAAAGAAAGAGCCTTCGCTTTTCTACCGGCGGAACGGGAGGCATTCCTTTTGCGGTAAGAAAGAGGCCCAGGGATGTACAACAAAGAATGGCATATCTGGACGCTTATAAATTAACCTTTGGGTTTCGTAATAATAAAATGAAATCCGCCAGATTCTTCGGTAAGAAGATCATGGAGGACTTTCCAAAAAGGCCTGTATTCTGGCGAAACAACTATCCTGCAAGACAGCGGTTTTATTCCACCTACCATCTGACGGAAAAGAACCTTATCTACTATGTCAGAAATTTAAACCGCTTTCAGCCTGAAGCCATTGACGGATTTGTCTCGGCAATCTATACCATTGCCAAATACATGGAAGAAAACCATATTACCCTTTCTTTTACACCCAAGGCAGTATTCACTACCTCCGAGACAGTGCTTCCCTATCACCGGGAAGTCATTGAGAGAGTCTTTGGCTGTCCTTTGTCGGATCAGTATGCTTCCAATGAAGGAGCTCCCTTTATCATCCAATGCAGCCACGGCTCCTATCATGAGGCAATTGATACGGGAGTTTTTGAGCATATACCGACAGCAGAAGGGATCAAGCTGCTTGTCACGGGCTTTGACACCTTTGGTACGCCTCTAATTCGATACGATATCGGAGATATGATCCTGCTGGAGGAGGGGATTACCTGCAGCTGCGGAAGTGTCCATCCTGTGATTAAGGGAATTGCGGGAAGAGAAGCCGAATTTCTTGAGACGGGGAAGGGCAGGTTCAGCCAGGTTCAGTTATCTGTGCTGATCAGCCAGTTATCGGATATGGTAAAGCAGATACAGTTCCGGCAAAAGAAAGACGGTGCCCTGGATATCCTGTGTATTCTGTCGGAGCCCTCCAGGGAAGAAGCATACGAAAAATTGATAAGCGATGCAATAAGGCGGTTTCTGGGTGAAGAAACCGTATTCAAGCTAAGCTTCCCCGATGTCATAAACCGTGCACCCAGCGGAAAATATCAGCTGATTGTAAAAGAGTAGACCGTGTCCAGCGGAAAGTATCAGTTGAACGTATAAGAATAGACTGTGCCCAGCCGGATGATCAGTTGACAGTGGTGAACTGGACTGTGCGCTTGTTATTTGAATAAAAACAGAAAGATATGATAAGGAAAAATGGTTGAAAGAAATAGAATATATAAATGAAGGGGAGACCCGGGTCCATGCCGGCATTTTCAAGGTGATTTGTGTGGCAAAAGTCATGGACATAAGAAGGGAGGAAATTGCATAGTGACGGAAAATAGCCTTGTTAGTATAATCATACCTGTTTATCAGGCGGAAAAGTATCTGTGGCACTGCGCGGCAAGTGTCATGGAACAGTCATATGAAAATATTGAAATCATTTTGATCGATGATGGCTCTACGGATAAAAGTCCGGATATCTGTGACAATCTTGCCAGGATGGATGAAAGGATTAAGGTAATACATCAGTGTAACGGCGGAATTTCCAGTGCGAGAAATGCAGGGCTTCAAAATGCCAGGGGAGAGTATATTGCATTTCTGGACAGTGATGATTTTCTCCACAGGCATTTTGTAAAGTATCTCCTCTATCTGTGCAGAAAGCACCGGGCACAGATGGCAGCCTGCGGCCTGTATAGCGGAAGCGGTTCGGATTTCGAGGGAATATCCATGAAGGGCAGCGTATTGGTTTATACGGGAAAGGAAGCCATTTTAAGCCGGAAGATAAAATCCGGAGTGGTTGGTAAGCTGTACAAAAGGGAGCTCTTTGAAGGGCTTTTCTTCCCGGTCAGCGATCATTTCAATTATGAGGATGAAGCGCTGATCTATAAGCTTTTGTACCGCTGCGGCAAAGTGATTGCAACACAGAGGCCCCTTTATTATTATTATCAGAATCCCGTCAGTACCACCAGAAAAGAAAATCATTATAAACCTACGGATTTTTACCAGGTCCTGCAGGACAGAATTCTTTTCTTTGCAGATAAGGAGAAAGAGCTTCTCGAATACTCCTATGAATATCTGTGCCTTAATCTGATGCTGTTTTATTTTAGCTGTAAAAGGGATGCGAAGAACACGAATGATATGCAGGAGCTGATGATGCTGTACGAGAAGGCTTATTATAAGATGCTGTACAATGAAGTGACTCCTCTTAGGTTTAAGCTTATGTTCACTGCCTTTTATCAGCATCCTAATCTCTGCGCCATTGCAGCCAATAAAGCAGGCTTTCCGATAAAGAAGCTGTATGAGACTTATATCAGGATGGAAAAGAGGATATTATGAGGCTTTTGGTTCTTTCCGAAGAAGTATGGAACGACAAATTATATCCCAATAATGTGATGACCAACTGGTTCGAGGGATTTGAAGGCGAGCTGGCCAATCTCTATCTGGCCTCCGGTACGCCGGATAATCCCTGCTGCAGCGAATACTTTCAGATCACTGACCGGATGGCCTGGAAGAATCTATTCCGACAGGGGATCGGAGGAAGATGGTTTGTTCTCCAAAACACCGATACCCTTAAGATGAAACTATCACCGATAAAATATCCGCGGATCAGGAAGGGAATCAAGCTGGCATTGGGAGGAGCGCTCCGGCTGCTTCGTGATGCTGTCTGGCTTAGGACCAGGTGGGAGGAGAGCCCGCTTATGGATTTTCTGAAGGCTTTTAAACCGGATATCATTTTCAGTCTGCGGTTTTCTTCCAGGAGGATGCTTCATATGGAACGCTTTCTGCATTCCGTTACCGGGGCGCCGGTTATTGCATTCACCGGTGATGATGAATACTCCCTAAAGCAGATAAACCTCTCCCCCTTCTATTGGATCAGAAGATTGCTGCTTCGGAGGGATATCAGGAGAACCGCGGGTATCTACGGAAAATATTACACCCTGTCGGAAAGACAGGCAGCGGAGCTTGGAAAAGCGCTTGGTGTAAAGAGCGGAGTTATCTATAAAGGCGGGGATTTCCCAAACGAGTTGGAAGAAAAGAGAATATTAAACCCCATCCGGATGGTTTATGCAGGAAGGCTTTACTGCAACAGAGACAGGACGCTTCTGTCCGTTGCGAAAGCCGTAGCCCGGATAAATCGGAAGGGGGTTAAGATCATCCTGGAAATTTATACGAGGGATAAGCCCGGACGCAGGGGACGGGACGCCTTTTATGATGGGAAATCAGTATTTTTAAAGGGGTTTGTTTCTGCCGAAAATCTGAGGAACATCTATAGAGAGGCGGATATTGCCCTGCTTGCGGAGAGCTTCGATCTCAGAAACAGGCTGCTGACCAGATATTCTTTCTCTACGAAAATTGTAGATTGTCTGGCCTCCACCTGCGCTGTAATTGCAGTAGGACCTTTTGAGAATGAAGGCATCCGTTATCTGAAAAAGAACCAGGGAGCTGTCTGTATCGGAAAAAAGGAAGAAATCTATCCTGTACTGTCACATATCGTGAGCCATCCCGATAAAATAGAAGTATACCGAAGCAACGCCTGGAGACTGGGGATGAGGGCGCACCGAAAGGAAGACATTCGACAGAGTTTATATAGGGATATTGCGTCCATTGTAAAGAATGTCAGTGAAGCAAGCCAGGTTTAGTGTCATAGAATTTTTAGTGTCATGGAATTATCCGCAGGCGGACTCTTTATTTTGATAATTTGTGACGGCGCAATGCGCCGGTAATGGAGGTAGGAATGAAAATACTGGTAACAGGCGCCGGAGGATTTTTGGGTAAGAATTTGATAGCCGGTCTTAAGGCCCAATACGGGGAAGAGCATACCATTGATACCTTTGACCGGTCAAATACATTAGAGGATTTAAAAAAATATACCCGGGACTGTGATTTTATATACCATTTTGCGGCTGTGCACAGGCCGGTTGAGGATACCAGTTTTATGGAGGTTAATTACCAATTGTTCCGGACGATGCTGGAGTTCTTGCGGGAAAACGGCAACCGGTGTCCGGTTTTATATACCTCCACCGTACAGGCGGTACAGGATACACCTTATGCTACAAGCAAACGGATGGCTGAGGAAGCCTTGCGGGAGCACGAAAGGTTAAATAACAGTAAGGGGATTATATATTGCCTTACCAATACCTTTGGCAAATGGGCGAAACCTTTTGCCTACTCCGTAGTCGCCACCTTCTGCCACAATATTTCAAGGAACCGGGAAATAGTAATCCATAATCCGGATACCGTTATGAAGCTATATTATATTGATGATGTAACAGAGGCTTTTCTAAGGCATCTGAAGGAAGAAGTCCTTCCCGGAGAAGACGGCTATTACCGGTTGAAGGAGGAATATTGCTACCAGGTAACCTTGCAGGAGCTTGCGGATACCATCCGAGGTTTTCAAAAGACCAGGGAGGAATTATATATTCCGGATATAAAGAATCCCTTTGCAAAGAAGCTATACAGCACCTATGTAAGCTATTTACCCTTAGAGGAGCTTACGACTCCTGTAACCAGCCATAGGGATGCCAGAGGAAGCTTTACGGAAGTCTTTCGGACGAAGGGTCTGGGGCAATTTTCCCTTAATGTCACAAAGCCCGGCATAAAAAAAGGGGAGCATTATCATAACAGTAAATGTGAACGTTTCTTTGTGATATCAGGCAGCGCCATGATACAGCTCAGAAGAATCGGCACCGATGAAATCAGGGAGTACCTGCTTTCTGCCGACAATCCTCAGATTATTGAGATACCGCCGGGATATGCCCATAACCTGATTAATATTGGTGACACGGATCTATATACCTTAATTTGGGCCAATGAGGTCTTTGACAAGCTGCATGGGGATACCTATCCGTGTACGGTCCCTCTTAAATAATAAAAGGGGATATTTAAAGCAGGAGAAGAATAGAAGGGTATAGAATTCAGGGAGGTAAGGATGAAGGCACTTATTATAAATGAAGTTTACGGAGTATTAAGTACCGGAAGAACGGTGAAGGAGATTCGGAAGCACTTAATACAACAGGGACATAGCTGTCTGATTGCCTGTGTTCACGGGAAGCCGGATGATGAAGAAGAGAATGGGGAATTAAGAGAGCGGGAAGGGTTTTATATCATCGGGTCCCCGGCCGGAAGAAAGCTTCACGCCCTTGGCTCCAGAATCTGCGGCCTTCAGGGGTATTTTTCCCGGGGAGCAACAAGAAAGTTGATGCGATACATCGGCAGGCAAAAGCCGGATATTATTCATCTGGGAAATGTCCATGGTAATTTTCTGCATTTCAATATGCTTATGAATTATCTAGCCGGTCAGGGGATTCCCGTGGCTATCGTACTCCATGACTGCTGGTATTATACCGGAAGATGCACTCATTATACGGTTAACTCCTGCTACCAATGGTGTGACGGCTGCAGAAGATGCCCCAATAACAGAAATACTCCTCCTTCCTGGTTTTTTGACCGGTGCAATAAAATGTGGAAGGATAAAAAGAAATATTTTGGAAGGATTAACAGACTTGCCGTCATTGGGGTGTCGGAATGGATCACCGGTCAGGCAAGATGCTCCTTCTTAAAGGACGCCTTCCTCATACAGCGTATTTATAACGGAATCGAGCTGGATATATTCTTCCCGCAGGAGGCCGGGGATCTGCGTAAGGAGCTGGAACTGGAGGAGAAGTTCGTAATTCTTTCCGTCGCCTCATTATGGGGCAGCGCCAAGGGACTGAACGGATTTCTGAAATTGGCAGGCTGGTTGAAAAAAGAGCAGGAAAGAAATCAAAAAGAGGGGAAAACAAATAAGGAGTGTGTGATCCTTTTGGTTGGGAACATAAACACCGGGATGGAACTCCCGGATAATGTGAGAAATATACCGGCTACCAGCAGCACCGCAGCCTTGGCAAGGCTTTATAATGCGGCTGATGTATATGTATCTCTTTCCAGGGAGGAATCCTTTGGAAAGACAGTAGCGGAAGCCTTGGCCTGCGGAACGCCTGCCATTGTCTTTTCTTCTACCGCATTGCCGGAATTACTGGGAGAGGGATGCGGCCACATAGTTACGGAGGGGACCTTGAAAGGCGTTTACAGGAAGCTTCAGGAGGTTAGAGGCAAGGGAAAAGAAAGCTATTCCCGGCACTGCGCCGGCTATGCCAGAGAACATTTTTCCAGAGAGAGCTGCGTGAGGGAGTACGTCAAGGTTTATGAGAAGCTTCTCTCCTGAAATCATAAGACGGACGCCAAAAAAAGAGCCGCTTAAGCGGCAGATGGGAGATAGGATTGATAGTATATGGTTCCTTATTGTTAATTCTTGCTGCATTGGCACTGTTTCAAATAAAAAAAACGGAGCATACAAAATATTCTGCCCAAAACGGAAATAATGCGGTTCTTCTTTTTTCCTGTTTTTTGGTTTATTTTCTTATGATTTTTAAAGCGCCCTTTTCCGGAGACTATAGCAGATATGCAAATAACTTTCTTGATTCCGTTAATAAGAGCATCTCGTTTTACTGGGAAAGAAATATGGAAGCCGGCTTTTATATCCTGACCAAATTAATTGGGAAGCTTCATTACAGCATCTTTTTTTACTTTGCCGTCACCTCTGCATTCCTCTGCATAAGCCTGTTTTTCTTTCTGAAGCGTTATGCCTGGAGCAAAAAATATGCCATCTATTTTTATTATACCATAGGTCTGTTTGCATTCTCCATGGCGGGACTGCGGCAGGTGCTGGCCATGTCGGTGTGCCTCTTTGCCTATGAAGCCGCAAGAAGAAGGAAGCTCCTTCCCTTTCTGCTTCTGGTGGGATCTGCCTATTTCCTGCATAAGTCGGCCTTATTTTTCCTTCCGGCTTTTCTCATCGCAAGAGTACCCTGGAAAACGAAGTACCATCTGGTTATTCTAGGCGTTTACGGAATCATTGGATTGCTTTTTCAGAGGCTGTATACCTGGATCGCGGATTGGATGAATTATGATTATGTGATTGAAAGCACCAAAAACGGAGGCATTTTCCTGGCAATTCTCCTGGTTATCGCATTTCTGGGCATTGTATACCGGGAAAAGCTGATGGCTGCAGATCCGGATAATCTTTTCTTTTTGAATATGCATTTTGCGGTAATCCTGCTGTGGATATTCAGAATGTTCACAAGAACGGCCGAGAGACCGGCATTCTATTACCTGTATGCCAGCATCATATTGCTGGACCGCATCCTTTCCTTGAAATCCAACGGGGAAGAGGAGGAGAGAATCAGAAAATGCCTGGTATTGCTTTCGGTAATATTTTTCGGAATTTTCTTCCTTTACCGTACCTTAAGAGACGGAAACCTTGTTCCTTATATATGGATATTAAGTTGATTTTATCGAAAGTGCCGTTAGAATGGGAATGAGAGGTAGTTATGAAAGAGGCCAAGATTGATATCGCAGTGTTATTAATTTTTTTCGCCAGACCGAATCAGTTTAAAAGGGTATTTGAGGTCATAAAGGAAGTGAGGCCGACAAAGCTTTATTTGTACCAGGACGGTCCCAGAAAGGAAAGGCCGGAGGATATGGACGGCATCATAAAGTGCCGGGCCATCGCCTATGATATCGATTGGAACTGTGAGGTACATACCTATTTTCAGAGGGAAAATGTCGGTTGTGACCCATCGGAATATATTGCACAGAAATGGATGTTCCAGACAGAGACCGCAGGAATTGTACTGGAGGATGACGATGTCCCCTCCCTCAGCTTCTTTCCCTTCTGTAAAGAGCTTTTGGAAAAATATAAGGAGGATGAAAGAATTAACATGATATGTGGTATGAACAATACCGGCATATGTGAGTATACACCCTATGATTATCTGTTTACTACCTCAGGCTCCATCTGCGGCTGGGCATCCTGGAAGAGAGTAGTGGATACCTGGGACGGTGATTATAAAATACTGAAGGACTCCTTTCATTTGAATCAGTTAAAATGCTATATCGACACTTTTTCTGACGGAGGACAGCACATCAGTAACTTGAAGCGGCATCAGCGTTCGGGGAAGGCCCATTATGAATCGGTTCTTAGCACCAGCATGCACTTAAACCACCGGTTGAACATTGTACCGGCCAAAAACATGATATCCAACATCGGAATTACAGCGAACAGTACGCATTCTGTTTCCGATATCCGATTGCTTCCAAAGGGAATACGGCGAATTTTCCACATGGAGACCTATGAACTTGACTTTCCCTTAAAGCATCCGCCCTATGTCATAGACGACACGGAATTCAGGGACAGAATAGATCGGATTATGGCAAAAGGCCATCCTCTGGTACGATATTTCAGGAAATTCGCCAGCCTGTTCCTCCGGATTAAATACAAGGACTACAAGGGCCTCAGAAAAAGCCTGATTCGTATATTTACGGGAAGCAAATAAAGATTTAACAAAGAAAGCAGTGGGGATGGATGATGAGTGACAGCAAGGAAACGGAGAGCTCCAGACAGATAAAAAGAGGCGCTGTATTAGGCTATATCACCATAGGCATCAATCTTATGGCAGGGCTGATCTATACACCTTGGATGATTCGAAATCTGGGACAGGATAGCTACGGACTATATACCCTTTCCGTTTCCCTGATTGGAATTCTTGTCATGGATTTTGGTCTGGGAGCCGCGGTTACCCGTTTTCTGTCCCTTTATAATGCTGAGAATGACGAAGAGGCAGTGAATAATCTTCTCGGTGTCATTTACAAGCTGTTTATTGTATTGGATATTGTAATCGCAGCTGCTCTGACGATTGTGTACTTTCATATAGGCAGTATTTACAGGGAGCTTTCTCTGGAGGAAATCAGCAAGCTTAAGATTATATTTCTCATCGCTTCCGCTTACAGCATCATAACCTTTCCCTTCGGCACCTTAAACGGCATTCTTACCTCCTTTGAGAAATTCGTGCAGCTAAAAGCCTGTGAGCTGTTCTACAAAATCCTGAACATGGGTCTTATTATCCTGGCATTAAGCCTGGGCTGCGGTTTGTATACCCTGGTTCTTCTTAATGCGGTGACCGGGGGCATCAATATCCTGATCAAATTCTTCCTTGTTAAAAAAACAACCCGTATCAAGGTAAACTTCCGTTACAGGGGAGGCAAAGCCAAAGCGGAAATATTCCGGTTCTCTCTATGGTCCACGGTAATTAACGTTGCCCAGCGATTTATATACAATATCATACCCAGTATCCTGGGAATCTATAGCGGCGCCATAAGCATATCGGTATTTGGTACAGCCGCCACCATCGAAGGTATTATATATACCTTTGCCACTGCAATAAACGGACTATTTCTTCCAAGGGTATCCCGAATCCTTGGTAAGGAGCGCAGGGAAGAGAACCTTTTGGAGCTGATGATCAAGGTAGGGCGGATACAGCTCTTTCTTATCGGGTTGATCTATGTGGGTTTTCTGGCTGTGGGAAGGGATTTTATCGGCTTTTGGCTGGGAGACGGTTTTCAGAGGGCCTATCTCTGTATCCTGCTTTTAGTACTGCCCAGCATCTTGGAGCTTCCTCAGCACATAGCCGCCCTTACCGTAACGGCGGCAGGGATGGTAAAGCTCCAGTCCGCTGTCTACACTCTCATGGCAGTAATTAATATCGCTTTATCCATCCTATTAACCAGGGAGTTTCAGGAAGTGGGAGCGGCAGTATCGGTCTGCACGGCCTATTTGTTCCGGACAGCGGCTATGAATGTGATCTATCACCGCAAGCTGCATATTAATGTATTCCGGTTCTTTCGGGAATGCTTTGTGAAAATGGGCGGCTGCCTGCTTATATCGATGATGGCAGCAGCTCTGATTGCATGTTTACCAAGGGGAAGCATCCTTCTGTTCGTGTTAAAAGGTATTGTTATGGTATTAATCTATCTTGTTCTGTTCTGGAAGTTCAGCTTAAATCAATATGAAAAAGAGTTGTTTTTATCTATGTTTAAGAAGAAATCAATCTTTTAGGGGAAGGGCTTATGCATACCAGATTAGGAATTATCATACTCCATTATAAGAATTATCAAGAAACCATCGACTGTGTTATGAGCGCCTTAAAGCAGCAGGGGAGCGGATATGAAATCGTAGTTGTGGACAATGGTTCGGGTGACGGGTCCTATGAGATTTTAAGGAGGAGGTTTCGGAGGGTCCCCCATGTTACCGTGAAGAGACTTAAGAAGAACCTGGGGTTTGCCAGGGGGAATAATTGCGGCATCCGATATGCGCGGACACATTTTGGTGCGGAAGACTGCTTTATCTGCAACAGTGATGTCATATTTAAGGAAACACTTTTTGAAGAACTGCTGGCGGCGAGAGGGGAGGAGATTGGAGTGATTTCTCCCGCGGTCTATGATACGGATCATAACCCCCAGCCTTTTTCTGTGAATACAACAGACCCTTACAAAACGATTGCCTTTACCTGGCTGTATGTTCTTTATATGAGCTTACCGAACCACTTACGCAGGATTTTACGGGTTCTCCATAAATTACTGTTCAAAGGCTTAGGAAAACTGATCCGGCGGCTCTGCGAGCTTTATATCATTTTCTCGAAGTATATTCTAACGGATAAAAAGGGGGAAAAAGATGATATAAGCCCGAAGTCCCGAGCATCCGGTAATAAAGCAGAGGATTTCTGCCGGATACAGGGCTGTGCGTTTTTGCTGACAAAGGAATACTTTAAATTTTATAATCAACTGTACCCCAAAACCTTTCTATACGGCGAAGAACTCAATCTGTCGGTATATCTAAAAAAAGCGGGGCTTAAAGCGGTTGCGGCCGATACCTCCCCGGTAATCCATAAGGGAAAGCAGTCCTCCTATGGGCTTTGTCATAAAGAAGGAGAGAAGAAGAGGCTTCGGTTTGTCCGGCATAGTCTGTTTTGCTCCCTTCCTCTGATCTTTCTAAGCAGCTCCACCATACGAAAGCTTTTTTAGAAGGAGCGCAAAATAATCGATCTACGAATAACAGCCCACCGAACATCTTATCAGAGTTTCCGGCGGGCTGTTATTCGTAGATCAAGGGGATCAGGATTCACTTAATCTGTTGTTTTGACATATTATAACATTAGATAAGAAATAAAGAGCTTATGCTGGAAGAAGGTATCGTCACAGCAATCTGTACTCCGCATTTTGACCCGTCCAACGATTGGTTCCTATGATTTTATATGATGAATAGTTGAGATAAAAGTTCAGCCTTGTCCGGCATCCCACGGGCCAGGCAAGGCTGAACTTTTATAGTTGGGCGGGCTTGTTTTGGAGGTAAATAAAATGTTGATTTGTAAATATCGGAAATGGATCGTTTTTATATTAGATTTATTCATAATTATTTTCGTAAGCAGCGGCCTGTTTTATCTGTTTCCGGAAGATATCGGAATAGAGAATAAGAGCTTTTCTTCACTGCTGGTGAATTTGCTTTTATTCACCTTATGCTGGGCCGCGGCACAGGTCTTTTTTCATACCTATGATAGTCTTTGGAGATATGCACAGAGTACGGAATATCTGATGCTGCTGTTCGGGGGTATCAATGCTTTTCTGATATTTATCATATTGGACAGAGTGGTTACCGGCAGCCGGCTTCCTGTAATCTTTTCCTTAACAGGATATTCCGTCTCCTTTCTCGGCATTCTCTCTATGAGAATGTGTTATCGGCAGCTTCGGCACTACCGGAGCAAATTTCGCAGAAACAAAATTCCTTTTGCGATTTATGGAGCCGGAGAGGCCGGGGCTAAGCTGCTGGAGGAAATCGAAGCCAATCCCAAATACAATTATAATACGGTATTCTTTATCGATGACAGTGAGGAGAAAATCGGGAAACGGATTCATCATGTTCCGGTGAAAGGACCGGTAACCAACCTGGAACAAATCCTGGAAACAACACCGGTTCGGGAAATCGTAATTACAATTCCTTCCTTATCGGCGGACAAGAAAAAATATATTCTGGATACTTGCGCCAACCATAATTGTTTGGTAAGAACTCTTCCGGATTCCTTTGCCGTACTGGAGCAGGGGGAGACCGATCTTTGGAATAATATCAGGAAGATGAAGATTGAGGAGCTGCTGGGGAGAGAGCAGGTAACGCTGAACAACGAGGAGCTGGAGCAGTTCCTTCTGGATAAAACCATCATGGTGACAGGGGGAGGAGGATCCATCGGCTCGGAATTATGCAGGCAGATCGCCAAGAGAAATATTAATAAATTAATTATTGTGGATATTTATGAGAACAATGCCTACGAGATACAGCAGGAGCTGCTCCGGTGCTATGGAGACCGGAAGAAGCTGATTATTGAGATTGCTTCTGTCCGGGATAAGAAGAAGATGTTCCAGCTGATGGAGAAGCACCGGCCGAATATTATCTTCCATGCGGCGGCGCATAAACATGTTCCTCTGATGGAAAATAATCCCGATGAGGCAATCAGGAACAATATCTATGGAACCTATCATCTGGTACAGGCCGCTGACCATTATGGAGTGGAAAAATTTGTACTGATATCCACGGATAAAGCGGTAAATCCAACCAGTATCATGGGTGCCAGCAAGCGTATCTGTGAGATGCTTCTGCAAAGTATGAGGGAAAGGAGCAAAACGGAATTTGTTGCTGTACGATTTGGCAATGTACTCGGGTCAAACGGGTCGGTTATCCCCCTGTTTCAAAAGCAGATTGCGGAGGGCGGACCGGTAACCATTACTGACAAGCGGATTGTCCGCTACTTTATGACAATTACGGAAGCAGCTGAACTGGTACTGGAAGCCGGAGCAATGGCTAACAGCAGTGAGGTGTATGTATTGGATATGGGGAAGCCGGTAAAGATTATCGAACTGGCGGAAAATTTGATTCGATTGTCAGGTCATATTCCATATACGGAGATTCCGATTATTGAGACAGGGCTACGGCCCGGTGAGAAGCTGTATGAGGAACTTCTGATTAGCAGCGAAGAACTCATAGCAACAAAAAATCATAAAATATTTATTGACCGCCAGGATAATATATCAATTCATGATATGAAAGAAATGCTAAGAATTCTTTCGCAAGCATTGGAAACCCAATCCTGTACGGAGATCCGAAAGGCAATTAAGCAGGTTGTTCCAAGCTACAGGGAGCCGGAGGAAGTTAATAAGAGTGAGAATACGGATAAAACATGAAGAATAGCAGGAGACATGGATCACAGAGTAGCTTTCGTAACAGAAGAATTAATGCGTTCCGAAAGGGAGTTGGAGTTTATAAAGAATAAAATACCAAAAATGAGGCGAACCGGATGGATTCGCCTCATTTTGCGGAAGCAGATAAATTGCTATCTGCGGATCCAGAAGAATAAGCGCCGCAGCAACCCTAATAACAATCCCCATAATATGGATATGAGTATGCTCAGCAGGATATATCTTCTGGTAAAGCTCAGACATTCAAATTCTGCTATCAGAGCTGCAATTGTAAGAATACCCTTAAACAAGAATAACCCCGTAATCATTGTAGTAAAAGTTAACAAGTCTATCATCAATGCAACGTACGGATCAATGCGAGTTCTGCAACGGGCAATGATACTGAAGGCCACCGCACCAAATAGTCCGGGAACCAACCAAATTAAGAAAAAACGGATAAAGTCCATAAAATCACTCCTTTAATACATTATTCCTTATTCATTTTATGACGTTAGAACCCCTTTTGTTACTGCTTTTGTCGAATAAACACGCGGGTGGGGATATGGAATAAAATATCAGTGGAATAAATATCCGTCTTATCTCAAATTACTATTCGCAAAACACATGTTTAACGAATAGTATACAATTGCTAAGAAACATTGAAACATTATATCTGGACAAATAATGTTATGAAAAATAGCAACATTTATGCAATTTCTGCAAGGCGTTCTTTTACCTTTCGCATTTCATTTTCAAGGATATTCATACGGATAAGTAACATTTCCCTTTCCTGCTCCACCTTTAAGGCTTCATCAAGTTTTCTGGTCAGATCAAGATGCGCTTCGGCTACGGCCTTTATGTTAGGGGTGATTTCGTTTTCAAGGGTCAATTGAATTGATGTGGTCTCGTTTTTTAATGATTTTTCCATGCTCGACATGTCAGTTCTTATTGATATGACCTCGCTCTTTAATGATTTTTCCATGCCTGACATGTTAGTTCTTATTGAGGTGATCTCGTTCTTTAATGATTTTTCCATGCTTGACATGCCGTTTCTTATTGATATGATTTCTTCTAAGATCATTTTGGTTTCTTCTGTCATGGTGAGACCTCCTGTTCTTTAGCTGATACCAACCTTAAAAAATAAAATTAATCAAGTTTTATTGTAACTTGTTGTGTGGTTTAAGTCAAGACGAATGGATGGGAAGATTTGTTTTTTTCAATGAACTCTTCTAAAACTTCCCGCAAAAATGTTATTACACACATCTCCGGCAATAAAATTCCGCCTTCTCTGTTTGGCAAGATAACTCCATCTTTTTCATCATCATATTCTAATATCGGAAATTCATTTTTATGTACAGACAAATAATCACCCTTTCGTAAATATATTCTCTGGTTTTCTAATCTATCTTTCATCAATAATAAAGGCAAAAAACGGGATGAAGTATGAAAAATAAATATTGTAAATCAACGAAAACAACATATACTTACCGTTGTATGAATGTTATTGAATTTACAAATAAAGGGGCGGTAACAAATTGTGTCACAGCCCTTTATTATTTCATGCCATAATCCATTATGCAGTTTATCAATACCATTTATGAATTACAGTGTTTCTATGTTTTATTGAACCAGTTCTGCAGAATTTCTACCGATTCATTTCACCCTGTTTTCCGGTCATCTTATGGGATTGAATCAATTGATCAATTTCTTTCAAATTACAGGAAGGCAAATCGCCAGGAATTGTGCTCTTCATGGCGCTGGAAGCATTCCCGTACTCCAAAGCCCTTCTGCAGTCAAAACTGTGGTTCAGCAGGCCATACAAAACGCCGGAAACATAGGCATCCCCGCTGCCGATACGGTCAATCACCTCGATATTCTGGTAAGGCTCTTCTTCATAGTACTGGTCTTCTGCCTTGCTATAGATGACCGATCCAAAGGTATGTGATTTCGGGCTGTGAACGATACGCTGGGTTGATGCAACAATGGAGATCGGATATTTATCGGTAAAATCCTTCATGATATCATATGCGCTTCCCTCAGCCAGGAAGGTCAGTCTGGCGGTATCCTCCGAGCAGAAAAAGATATCTACATAGGGAAGGATCTGCTCAATACAAATCCTGGCCTCCTCTCCGGTCCAGAGATTTCTGCGGAAATTCACATCAAAGGAAATGATGGTGCCGTTTGCCTTAAAGTGTTTGATCAGCTCAACAGCCGTATTCCTGATGTTTTCATTCAAAGCAAGGGTGATTCCGCTGGTATGGAAGCATCTGGCTGAGCTGAAGATCTCTTCCGGTATTTCATCCACCTTCAGCGTTCTCATCGAAGAATTCAGCCGGTCATATACGATTGCCGGTTTTCTGGGATGGGCGCCGTTTTCGTAAAAATATACTCCCAGGCGGGCATCTTCCCGGTCATCGTAAATTAAATAATCGTCACTTACGCCGCAAAAACGGATATAGTTCTTAACAAAAAACCCGATATCATTGGAGGGAATCTTGGATATAATACCTGTATGCAGCCCTAACATTGAGACGCCCGATACTACATTCAATTCAGCACCTCCGGTTTGCTTCTGCAGCAAATCTCCGCGAACAAGCCGCTCACCGTTGGGCGGGGAAAGGCGTAGTAAAATTTCCCCTAAAGCCAGTAAATCGAATACTCTTTTATCCTCAGGCATCTTCATTTCTCTCCTTTTCTCCCGGCACTTCCTTTTTCGCTTGCTGGGATACCCTGTTGTTTGCTGTATTTGTTTATTATTTTGAAGACGGGAAATATGCTCTTAACGAGGCGGCAACATTGCTGATGGGCATCGTCTGCATGACGACCTTGCCGGGGCCGGTAACAACGGTGTTAAATACCCCTTCGCCGCCGAACAGCATGTTTTTAACTCCGGGAACGGTCTGCACCTCCATGGTACAGCTCGCCGTCATAGCCGCAAGGTAGCCGGTGTCAATCACCAGCTGCTGCCCGGGCTGAAGAATATATTCCATAGCGTAACCGTCTATTTCGATAAAAGCAATGCCGTGCCCCGACAATCTCTGCATAATGAAGCCCTCGCCGCCGAACAGTCCGGCTCCCAGCTTTTTCTGAAAATGAACGGACAGCTCAACTCCTGCTTCCGATGCCAGAAAAGCCGATTTCTGCACGATCATAGGACTGTCCGGTGTGATTTCCAACGCCCGGATGGACCCGGGGAAGCTTGATGCAAAAGCGATCATTCCCTCTCCGCCCATTGCAGTATAACGGTTTTGGAAAATCGAATCACCGGAAAACATTCTTCCCAGCGCCTTGCCTATTCCGCCGTTGGTAGTGGTCTCCATCTTCATGTTGGGAGACATCCAGCTCATGGAGCCTCTTTCCGTTATCATTGTTTCTCCGGCATTCAACTGACAGATAACCACCGGCAACGGTTCCCCTTTTACCTCATACCTCATAAAACACCTCCTGTGCTATTGCATTAATACTGCCCTATGATCAAAGCGTCAAAAGGTGCTTTTGGCGCTTTAATCATCCTATTACCTGATTGCTTCCGCAATCATACGCCTGGTTACTTTTTTTGTTTCAAGCTGATTTTACCATATTAACGGAAAAACTTCAATCTACTTCTAAATTGCTGCTGTTGATATATTCCAAAATGCCCAGATGAATCGCCCAGGCTAATTTATCCTGGTAGGCGTCATTGCATAGCAGAGCGGCTTCCTTCCAATTAGATAAAAAGCCGCATTCCACAATCACCAGCGGGCAGCGGGAGTTCTTCAGCAAATAATAGGAGCTGTTTGGCTTTGCCAGCCTGTGGTTGCCGTCATTTAAGAAGGCTTTCATTCTTTCCTGCAGAAGCTCCGCCAGGATTTTTCCTTTCTCGGAGCTATGATAATAAAATACCTGAGCCCCCCAGGAGCTTTCTTCCACAAAGCTGTTCTGATGGATGCTGACCGCAATCAAGGCATCACTGGAATTGATGATGGAGACCCGTTTTCTCATATCTGAGCGCTTCTTGTCCCTGTCCGATTTTTCATCCAATCCATAATCCTCTTCCCGGGTCATAACAACATGAATATCCTTTTCCTCCAGCAGATTTCTCAGCTTAAGCGCTATGCTGAGGTTGATATCCTTTTCCTGAGCCCGGTTAACGCCTATTTTCCCGGGATCAAAGCCGCCATGCCCCGGATCAATGACGATGGTATAGGATTTCTGGTTAATAAGGTGGACGATGGAATTCCATCTTATGATTAAGAATACCGTGAATAGAATCAAAAAATACAGACAGGCAATGATGAAGAAATAGGTTTTGTTTTTTAAAGGCTTCCATCCACGCATATTCATAGCCTCCATCCTGTTATATAGTATTATTTTATAGAGAGCCCCCTGCTTTGATGCATAAAACCGGAGCTTCCATGGCGGACCGGATGAATTATGCCCCGATTCGACAGAAAACCGTAGCAAAAATAGGTTTTCAAGCATATGATAAAATATGGAATAGTCAAAACAGAGATTAATCCGTATGTTGCATTAATCATTGATCTGCTTACCTTTGTTACTATGATTACGGGATTGTTTTTCTTCAAGGGGGTTACGACCTTGGCAGCTTTGATGGTAGAATTCGGATGTTTGAGCTTTATACGAAGGTTTATTTTGCTCAGTATTTTGATTTCTATTTTATGGGAATTATACTTGGATTCTTACGCAAATTACTTTGCTGGTTGTGCAGATAAAAGGAAGAAGAAAATCACTGGCTTTGCAGATTGGAAGAGCAAAACCGGTGATTTTGTGTTTTGAAATTATGGGGAGGTTGTGCGGTGAATAGGAGTATATAAATCATCTGGGCGCAGACCGGGCTTCCCGTGATTGCCTGCCCTTGGCAATCATGGGATGTTAAAGGCAAGCCCAGATGATTTATATACTCCTATTCACCGCACTAGTCTTATGGTGGATTTTAAAGTATATTTGGTGTATTAATGGATTACAGATTGTTTATTGTATATTAGGACTGTTTTACAGGCTCCAATATTGATAACCCAGGGCCTCGTATTTCTTACGGTCCAGAATGCCCTTGATGTCCAGAAGCACCCGGGCATGGGAACTGAGCGGATCGAAGAGCCTGTTGATATCCTCTTCCTTTAATTCCGCGAATTCCCTGTGGGCCACGGCAATCACCACGGCATCCATTCCATGCACCTCCTCCAGAGGAAGAAGATTAAGGCCGTATTCCTGACGCACCTGGCCGGCATCTGCCTGGGGGTCTGCGATAACCGGGGTGATGCCGTATTCCTGCAGCTCCTTTACCATATCCATCACACGGGTGTTGCGGGTATCCGGGCAGTTTTCCTTGAAGGTTAGGCCCAGAAGGGCCACCCGGGCCTTGGCCGGGGATATCCCTGCCAACGCCATTTTCTTCACCAGCTGCTCTACGATATAGCTGCCCATGGTATCGTTAATTCTTCTTCCCGATAAAATGACCTGGGGATGGTAGCCGATCTGCTCCGCCCGGTAGGTGAGATAATAGGGGTCGACTCCGATGCAGTGCCCTCCCACCAGCCCGGGGGTGAAGGGAAGAAAGTTCCACTTTGTCCCTGCGGCCTTCAGTACCTCTCCGGTATTCAGCCCCAGCTTATGAAAGATGATGGACAGTTCGTTCATAAAGGCTATATTGATGTCCCGCTGTGAATTCTCGATGACCTTGGCGGCTTCTGCCGTCCTGATATCCGGTGCCCGGTGGATTCCGGCTTCAATTACCAGCCCGTATACTTTGGCGATGATATCAAGGGATTCTTCGTCCATTCCCGCCACCACTTTTACGATGTTCTCCAGCCGGTGCTGCCGGTCACTGGGATTGATCCGCTCGGGGGAATAACCCACCTTGAAATCCTTGCCGCAGGTCAGCCCGGAGGCCTGCTCCAGAATTGGAACGCAGATATCCTGGGTAACTCCCGGATATACAGTGGATTCATAGACCACGATGGAGCCGGGTGTCAGATTCCTTCCCAGGATACGGCTGGCCTCTTCCACGGGTCTAAGATTGGGGGTGTGGTCGGTGTTCACCGGCGTCGGCACCGCCACAATATGAAAGCGGGCCTCTCGGAGCCGTTCCTCCTCACTGGTGAATTGGATGGTGCTCTCCTTTAATGCCGCCTCTCCCACTTCCCTGGTGGGGTCCAATCCTTTCTGATAGTCTCTGATCTTTTCCTTATTTATGTCAAAGCCGATTACCTCTGCTTTCCTGGCGAAGGCGACCGCAATGGGCAGGCCGACGTAACCCAGGCCAATGAGGGAGATTTTGGCTTTCCTTTCTATGATTTTATTATATAAATCCATATCCTTCTCCTACCTCTATTTTAATTGCAGAGCACACGGGTTCCTGTGCGGGGGTGTTATGAAAGATCCGATGGCTCATTTTCCTTTTCGAAGTTCAACTCCATTAACAAGGGCTTGGCTATTGTTATAAAAGATGGCACAGACTTCCTCCCCCAGCTTCGCTCTGATGCGTTCATACGCCTCACTAAGACAGGGAGGACGCAGCAGCAGATTATGACAGTCACTGCCGATTACATCAATATAGCCCTTTTTCAGATAGTGCATTGCTCTCCTCCTTCTGACGGGAGAAAGAATACTGGAGGCATTCAGCTGTATACAGCAGTCCAGAGCTCTTAACCTTGCGGCTGTTCCGGAGCTCACCCTCGGATAGCGCTCAATATGGGCTATGACGGGTATGATATTATAATAATTTCTTAACCGTTCCATAAAACGGAAGGTCTCCTCCTCCCATCCCATGTAGAAGGGCAATTCCAGCAGCAGATATCTGGTGTTCTTTATACATAATGCCTCCAAATCGGAGTAATGGAATAAATACTTGTGAAGCAGTGTTTCACTGGCGGGAATTAGTTCAATGGGGGCCTCCTTCATTTCTGCCAGGGCCGAGGTTCTCTTCTGAAGGAATTCCTCCAGGGAGGAAGTCCCGGGATCAAAATGGGGCGTGCAGACCGCAGTCCGCACCCCATCCCTTTGCAAAGCCACGGCCATGCTCAATGCTTCCTGCAGCTGATCCGGTCCGTCATCCACTCCAGGAAGAACATGGGTATGGATATCGACCATACCCTCCATGGGATTGCTAAGGTTTTCTGTAATATTACTCATGTCCTTTATAATATGAGTAATAATGGGATTTTGACCGGTTGCCCATGGGTGCTGCGGTGCCGTTCAGGACAAAGCCCAATATATTCGATCCAAGCAACTCGTATTTCGCCATAGCCTTGGTGATATTGGGATGGGAGGTGGCATTTTCCCTTACCACCACAATCATCCCGTCCGCCAGCTTAATGAGACTCAGCACATCGGATACGACATTGACCGGCGGGGAATCGATCAGGATATAGTCATAATAATTTTCCTGGCTTCGGACCAGCTCCTCCATGCTGTACCCCATCAGCAGCTCTGTGGGATTGGGCGGAATGGTTCCCATGGTGATGACATCCAGATTCTCATGGACCGTAGACTGAATCAGCTCACCGGCCCCTGCGATTCCGGATAAGATTTCACTGATTCCCGGGTTGCTTTTTTTACTGAACAGCTGATGCAGCCTGCCTCTTCTCAGATCACAGTCCAGGAGCAGCACTCTGGCCCCCGTCTGGGCGATGACAATTCCCAGATTGGCACATACGGTGGTCTTGCCATCCATGGGGACGGGACTGTTGATGAGAATTATCTTGCAGCCGTCCTTGTTCAGGGTATAGCGCAGATTGGTCCGCAGCGCCCGGTAAGCCTCAATCACCGCGAATTTCTGCGTGGCTTCTGAGGTGGAGCTCTGTTCGGGCAGTGCGCTTTTGCGGAGGATCAGACGGCTGATCACCGGCCTTTTTCGCTTCTGCTTTTCATAGCCGGGTATTTCCCCTAACAGGGGTCTGTGGTACCGTTGTTTCAAATCCTCTGCATTTTTTACATTGATATCAATAATCTCCCATAGAAAAATGGCTGCCAGGGAAAGAATAAGCCCTGCAAAGCCCCCGATAACCGTGTTGAGGATAACCTTCGGACCGGAGGGAGCCATGGGCATGGTAACCGGGTCAACCACGCTGATCTGCGCCGAAGCCCTGATATTTTGAATTACCTCCGGGGCAAGCCTCTGCATGGCGGCCGCCAGCCCATAGGCGTCCTCTGCCAGGCCGGCGGTGACACTGATCCGAAAGATCTCCGTGTTATTTACCGTGCTGATCCGGGTCATTTGGGATAGCTGATCCAAAGTATAATTCAACCCGCTTTCCTCCAGCACCCGCTGAAAAAACACCTTTGTCTGTAAAAGATTAATATAGGTATTGACTACCTTCTGTGCATAATTCAAATCGTTCAAATCAATCGAAGCGGCTGTATCGCCGGAATTAACATACATCTGTACGGATGCGGTATAGGTTGGCTTCATCATAAATTTTGATACAGCAAACAATAAAGCAAAACCGGCAAGGGTACAGATAACCAGAAATACAAAATGCTTATAGACGATTGAGATGATTTCCTTGATAGAAAAATCCATCCCGGGTCCTCCTTACTGATCGGCAGTACTAATTCCGGCGTCTTTGACGCCGATATTATCTAATGTTATAATATGGCGAAACCTTGGATTTCGTGAATTATAGAATGGGAATGGAACAGAAAACAAAAAAAGTATAAAAAACCGTGATCTGTTATAAACTCAGATCGCGGTTTTTATAGGGAACATGAAGTTAAAAGTAGTTAAAATAGTAAGATAATAAAAAGGAAGGAAATAACCTCAGGAATTCAGCTTAATATAGCCTTTTGTCCTCCTTTTCGCACCTGTCTTTTCCATGGGAAGGACTCCGGGAAGCAGCTCCTCTTCAATGGACTGCATTATAACCTTCTGCCCTTCCGCAATAAACTTATGAATTATCTTTTTCATAAACGCCTTGGTCTCCGGGCTCATATTGTGATACGCCTTAATCATGCCATTGACCGCAATCCGTTTCTCCGAGGTGATGCCGCTGACCGTATTCAAACCGGATGCCTGCAGGATTTCAA
>JAEWYQ010000081.1 GCA_023395555.1 Bacillota bacterium | reverse complement strand
GGTCAATGTGGCCCTGGGCACACCTCTGGCCGTTGTCTTTGCTCTCATCATCAGCATTTTGCTGAATCGGAAATTCCGCGGGAGAGCATTGTTCCGTATGATATTCTTTATTCCGGTTATCATCATGAGCGGGCCGGTTATGTCGGAGCTTCTGACGGAGACTGCCGCCATGAATATTGATATTAATGTATTCGGAATTATAGATATCTTACGGGAAATGGACGGTGTCTGGGTGAATATACTGCTCACCTTTTTAGGCGGCTTTGTGCGTATCCTCTGGTTCTCCGGCGTTCAGACCATTATCTTTCTGGCGGCGCTGCAGAAAATCGATCTCAATATGTATGAGGCCGCATCCATTGACGGTGCTACAGCCTGGGAGATGTTCTGGAGGATTACCCTGCCGTATATTAAGCCCATTATAATGCTGAATTCTATCTATACGATTGTGGAGATGGGAACCTTCTCCGATGATTTAACCAATCTGTTGATTGTGAAATCCGTGAGGGATATCGCAAGGCCCTACAGCTATGCATCAACATTGTCATGGATTTATGCGGTATGTCTTCTGTTCCTGATGGTAATTGTGTTCCTGATGTTCACGGATTGGAAAGAGATAAGGAGGGCGAGGAATGAGAGACGCAGCATCAGAGAGAGGCAGTAGGAGGAAGAGCAGAGCATCCCGGGATTATACGGGTTGGGGAAAGCAGCTGCTGCGCAGCTTCTTTCTTGGGAGTATAGGCAGGGGCAGTATTTTTGCCAAAATTGTGGTGTATGTAATCTTGACCGGCCTGGGCTTTGTGTTCATCTACCCGCTGATCTATATGATTTCCACCAGCATGATGGATACGAAGGATCTGGTGGATTCCACGGTATCCTGGATTCCCACCCGGCTGTCCCTGGAGAGCTTTATCAAGGCAGCCAGGACCCTGGATGTATGGAAGGGAATCAAGGATTCCCTTCGTATGACAGTCATACCGGCAGTGCTGCAGACGGCGGTATTGGCTTGTGCAGGCTATGGATTGGGAAGATTCCCGGTTCCCCTTAAGAAGGTGTGGATTGTCCTGTCCGTTTTAATGTTCCTGATACCGGCACAGGTCACTATGATCCCCAGGTTTCTGCTGTTTAACTCCTATAAGCTGGTTGGGACCATATGGCCGGTTTATGTGATTTCTTTATTGGGGCAGGGGATTAAAAGCTCTATTTTCCTGCTGATTTACTATAATTTCTTTGCCACCTATCCGAAAGCGCTGGATGAGGCGGCGCGTATCGATGGAGCGGGGAGGTTCCGGGTGTTTTCCCAAATTGCACTTCCCATGGCAAAACCGGCGATTGTGGTGTGCTTCCTGTTTTCTTTTATCTGGATATGGAATGATACGACCCAGATACCCCAGTATTCCACCGGGGCGGCGACCACCCTTCCCATGCTTCTGCAGCAGTTTGCAGACCGGTTTAATAAGCTGTATTCCTCCGCTTCCGTCAGTACGGGAGGCGCGTTGAATGAGTCCATACGATTGGCAGGGACTTTGTTATCCATTCTGCCATTGATTACTTTATATCTTATATTACAGAAGCAATTTGTTGAAAGCATTGAAAAAACAGGAATTACCGGAGAATAGACTAGAGCAGACCATGACCGCAAGCGTTCATGGTCTGTGGAATTTTAGGCCGGGATATGGATTGTTGTATAAAATACATTACGTATTTTATATTTGTATGCTTGTCTGTATATTGCGTATTCATGTATCTACGTATAAATTTGTTTGCAAATAAATGTGTTTGTGTGTGAATGTACAGATACAAGTATATCTTTATGGCGTTGGTTATGAGCTACTGAAAAATATACGAGGAAATATTTGAAATATTTAATTTGATTTAATTTAAAATGTGTGATTTTAAATATCTTAGAAAAGAGGATAGGAAATATATGGGATGGAAAAAGGGAATAAGATTTGTACTTCTTCTAGCGGTGTCAGGCTTGTTGGCTGGATGTAGGCTGGCAGGCTCCGGCGCCGGAGCAATACAAGAGGGAGAAGGACAGAAGCAGGCTGGACAGGAAGATCCGGGAGGGGGAACAGCAGGCGGGGAAAAAGCAGGTTTGGGAGAAGTAAACGAGGAGGTAAGCGGGGGTGGACTTGACCCGGAGAAAATGGGAGGCAGCAGGGGTTCAGCGGACAGAGAGAATGCCAGCATCTTTACTGCGGCAGAGCTGATGCATGAACCCTATGGATGGGATAATCTGTATGGAGCAAAGGAAGTTCCTCCAATATGGTGGGACCGGGTGCCTGGTGATCCTCAGGAGGGTGAGGGGATTATAATCAATCTGGCAGTAGATGAGAAGGTTTCAGAGATGGATCTGTGGATTGAATGGACGCTGAACGGCCAGGAGATGGAAGCGGCTGCCTGTAAGCATGCTGCTAATCTGAAGGCTTCCGGGATAACGAAGAAGAAATATCAGGGGAAGCTGGGACCCTTCAAGCAGGGTGACCGGATCGAATATACCATCTGCGGGGGAAGTGATGGAGAAGCTGAGAAAATCTCGGAAGCATACCAGTTTACTACTTGTCGGTGGGAAGCAGTGGAAGCAATTACAGAGTGCAGTATAGAGGGTGATGTTGCATTTCTAACGGCACGCACGGCAACACTCAGGCCTCAGATTTCCCTGGCCTTTCAAGGAGAGGGGACGGTAAGGCTTCGGATCGATCCGGCAGAATCCGGGGAGCAGGCCAAAGCCGCTCTTCCCATATCCTATGAGGAAAGGGAAGGGTTCTATCTCTTTGGCAGGGAGAAGCTTGCCCTGGAGGTTATGAAGGAGCCTTTTGCCTTGAGGGTGACAGATGCCAAGGGAAAGGAATTGCTTGTTTGCACGAAGGAGAACGGTCTGGAGATATTAACGGACGGAAGAGAAGCGAAGGGTATCCGCTATCAATTTGCCGCACCTCCGGAAGATGGGTTCTACGGGTTCGGGATGAAATATGATTCTCTGAACCAAAGAAATAAAACGGTACATACCTATTGTGTGAATTGGTACAAGGACCAGGCTGGGGAGACCTATACTCCGGTGCCTTATTATTTTGTTCCGGATAAGTACGGCTTTTATCTGGATTCTACTTATTACTCCAAATTTGAGATTGATACGGTGCAGGAGGATGTATGCAGCGTTGAAGTGCGCACCGGCCCTGGCCGGGGAGTGGACAGCTATCTCTTCTTTGGGGATAACGCCTCCATTGCCAAAGGATATGCAGCGGTGGCCGGGAACCCGGTGCTGCCTCCGGTATGGGCTTTCGGGCCGTGGATTTCAGCAAATGAATGGGATAAACAATCGGAGGTTATGAAGCAGCTGGAAGAGACCATCCGCCATGAAATTCCTACCACGGTGATTGTTTTGGAAGCCTGGAGTGATGAGGAGACCTTCTACACCTTCAACGATTCCCAATATGAGCCTCAGAAGGGGGATCATGTACCGGAGCTGTCGGATTTCCGCTTCGGAGAACGCTGGCCGGACCCTAAGAATATGGTGGACCAGCTTCATGAGAATGGGATTAAGGTCCTGCTCTGGCAGATTCCCGTTCTGAAGCACTCCGGGACAGCGACAGTACAGTCTCTCCGTGACCAGAGCTACGCCATGGAACAGGGATATGTATTGCAGGATGGAAAGGGTAAGCCATACCGGCTGCCGGAGGGAACCTGGTTCGGCAGCAGCCTGTTGATGGATTTTACCAGCCGGGCGGCAACGGAATGGTTCTTGTCAAAGCGGCGCTATCTCCTGGAGGAGATGGGAATTGACGGATTTAAGACAGACGGAGGGGAATTCGTCTGGGGAAGGGATGTGACCGCTTCCGATGGAACCAAAGGGGATGAGCTGCGGAATCTATATCCAGATTTATATGCCCAGGCTTATTTTGATTACGCCAGGGATTATGTAGGGGATGCTCTGACCTTCAGCAGAGCGGGGGGCTCCTCCATGCAGCTGCATCCGGTCTGCTGGGTGGGAGACCAGTCATCGACCCATGAAGCCTTTGAGGCGGCAATTCGTGCGACTTTAAGCGCATCCATGTCGGGAATCCCCTTTGTTGCCTGGGATATTGCAGGCTTTAGCGGAAGTCTGCCCAGCGCGGAGTTATATCAGCGCAGTGTGGCGCAGGCGGCCTTTTCCCCCATCATGCAGGTGCACTCGGAGAGCAGCGGGGACCCGGTTCCCAGCCAGGCCCGCACGCCCTGGAATATGGCGGAGCAGAAGCAGGAGGACGCCTGCCTGGAAACCTACCGGTATTATGCCAATGTGAGGATGAATCTCCTGCCATATCTTTATTCCAGTGCAAGGCATTCCAGCATGACGGGAGAGCCGTTGATGAGAAGCATGGCGTATTCCTTTCCCGGAATGGTTATGGATGAGAAATATCAATACCAGTACATGCTGGGAGACAGTCTGCTGGTAGCTCCGGTTACGGGAAGCCGTAAGGTAAGGGCGGAGGTATATTTGCCGGAGGGCACCTGGTATGGACTTTTTGATCATCAAAGATACAACGGCGGTGAATATGAGGTGGGGTGTGAGGTGAATGAGATCCCTGTATTTGTGAGAGAGGGAAGTATTCTGGCTATGAATCTGGGGAAGGGCGGTGAACTGGGCTCTTCTGTAGGAAATCGGGTGGATGCCTATGAAAGCCTGACGCTGCGTATTTATCCCGGACAGGGGACGGTTCGCTGGTATGATTATGTGGAGGATGCCTTGGTTGATATAACCTCGGACGGCCGGGGGAATATTACGATCAAGGGACAGGAAGGAACACTTAAACTGGAACTAGTGGGAAATTATGAGGAAGTCTATGTTAATGAGAAGAAGGTAAAGTCTTCTTATAACAGTAATTCAGGATATACCTATGTCAGCATAATAGCGGAGGAAGCTGGCCGGGATTAGTAGTGCGATTAGTGGATTAGTTGGTGTACATCTGTGGAGAATTATTTGATGATTCTGATATTTTGCCGGCTTTAAGGTATGCATAATTGGTGCGATTTTTCTTAGAGGTCTTTGTTTCTGTAGTTGGGGTTGGAAAAGGGGGCTTAGATATGTTTCGTATTGCTATTTGTGGGGATGAAAGCATGTGCTCTGAAATCGAACAGGCTATTATAGAGTATGGAAAGGGCTGCATCGGAAAGGTGGATGTTGATGTATTCTACTCCGGAGAAGAGTTATGTGACTGTATGCAAAATGGTGTGGAGGTAGATCTGATTTTTCTGGACATTATCGTGCGTAATACAAAAGGGATAGAAACTGCGAAATTTATACGAAATGTCCTGGCGAATGACTATGTGCAAATTGTTTTTCTGTCTGATCAGGAGGAATGCCATAGAGAATTATTCGGTGTGAGGCCGTTGAATCTTTTGGTGAAGCCGGTTGATTTTTGTGAATTATACAGGGAGATAGACAAGGCGGTTGCCTTATCTGAAAAACAAGGCTGTTTGTTCTCCTTTAAGCAGGGAACAGTTGTGCATAAGGAAGCATTGAGGGATATCTTTTACTTTGAATCAAATGGCAGAAAGATTCGCATAGTGGCTCAAACGGGGATATATTCCTTTTATGGTAAATTGGGTGAGGTACATTCGGAGTTAAAGGAAGCCAATTTCTTGATGATTCATCAATCCTATCTGGTGAATCACAGGCACATTGTTGAATATGGACGAAGTGTATTAAAGTTAGCAAATGGTGAGAGCCTTCCGATTAGCAGGGAGAAACGAAAACAAGTACTGCTGCAGATAGAGAATATGTAAAAGTATATCACGATAATACCAGTTATTACAAAATATGAGTTAATTATTACAGGTAAAGGCAAAAATAGAAATTAATGATATTGTTATTATAGGTAAAAGCAAATATAGAATTTACCAGTGCCATTATAAGATTTTTACTAAATTTCGGTATGTATTTCTAATCAAATAGATTTCTTCTGTAGCTGCCTATACTTTGACTAGCGTTGTCTCAGAGATATAGAGAGGGGATATATGAATGAAGATGCTTCCTATATGTTGTGATATACCATTTTTAGGATATAATAAACATGCATTCACTTCCGGTATTTTATTAACAGAAGAGAAGTGTTTACCATATGTTTATTCAAATCTTTATATTAACATTCTCTCTACTCCTGCAATTGATGACTTGTGGTGTGACTTTTTAGAAGAGCAAAGCTTTATAAGTAATAGAGAATATTTTGATGAATTTAGAATGGTTAGTTTTTTAAATGCAAAAAATTTTTCTTTCTTTTCAAATTATGACTTTATTAACAAGACAGTTATTGAGATGATTGATAAGGGGTTTTACCTTTATGGATCCATAGATGATTATTATGTACCGTATAGATGGTCATATAAAAGAGAACATTATTTGCATGATTATTTATTGTGTGGTTATGATCTGGATAAATGTACATATTATTGTTTGGGCTATAATATAAAAAGTATATTTGAAATAAATGAGATTAATTTTAATGATTTTTATGATGCTGTAAGAAATGCTGATAATGTTTTTATGAATTTTGAGAAAATTAGCAGCAGTTTCAACTTTACTTTCGATAAGGATAAATTTCTCTTCTTTTTAAAGGATTATATAAATGGAACAAATAGCTTAAACACATTTAAAGGGGCTATATTTGGGATTGATGTCATGCTTAAGTTTGTTGAGATATGTAAAGAAGCTGACAAATTGTTCTGTCCAGAAATGCAGAATCATGATTTTATTTTTATTAGGAATTTATACGAACATAAAAAGTTTATGCTTGATCGTATAAAGTATATGTATATCAATGGATTTCATAAAAACATACATATAATGGAGGAATATCAATTAGTAGTGAGTAAAATGAAAAAAATATATGCGTATTGTCTGAAATGTACTGTTATACAGAAAAGATGGAATTTAGAGTCATATTATAAATTAGCATGTGAAATTAATGATCTTGAAAAGAAGTGCTTTAATAATTTAAATAACGAACTAAAGAAATGACAGAATATTATTACTCAGCTTTCCCATTAGTATATTTGGCAGGAATATTGTCCTTAATACAGATATGTCGTAAGCGCCTAATTTAGGGGTGGATTTCAACCAGCGCCATTTATCCTTATAATTGTTATCAGGAAATGCGAGCGTTTTACTCCAATCCTTTGCGAGAATACAAGCATTTTATTCTATTTCGGAGGATAGCAATTATGAGCTCAAAACGAATTTCTGTCGATGAGCAGTTCCGGCTCATCATGGAGTGCTGCCAGAGCGGTCTCTCCGACTATCGATGGTGCCAAATGAATGATATTAATCCAGGCACTTTTTATAACTGGATCATTCGACTTCGCAAGAGTGGAATGTCAATTCCCATGTCATCTGATCAAGTAAAGAAAGCACAAGCTCCTTTGCAGGAAATAGTTTAGGTTCACTTAATACCGGATCCAGCATCAGTGTCTGTTCCTATACAAATAGAGCAAAACACTTGCATAGTTCCGAATCTGGCAACCAGAGAATTACCCACTGCTTTAAAACGCAAAGAGGAGATGGGCTGGCTATCAGTTATTGAATCGTTTTATGTTAATTACGATGCAAAACGACCATTGTGAATAAAAAAAATAATTATAGACCTAAAATATTATATGGAGGGTAAAAATTGCCGGGGTGAGAAGGGAAATAATCCCAATGAATATTGAGGTTTTGATATATATATGATTTGGCAGTTGAGTATATAAATGATATTAGAATAAATCAAGTAGAGCATATAGATACCAGAGTAATTTATGTATTTGTTTTACATTTTCGACTATTAAGCAAACAAAGCGAATACCTCAGCCGTTTGTTTGAAAATGATAGTTTAAAGTTTCAGACATATAATATAAACTTTAATGAATAAAATAGATTGATTTTATAATAGGTAATTGTTAAATGTTTCTCTCCTATGATGTGGATAACTTCTCCTTATATAAGGAGAGAAAAACGGTCATTTTTCAGAATTGTTTCTGAGTTGACATAGAACATTAGATTAGGTGTATTTTAATAAGCCTAAAGTAAAGATTTATAATTGAATAAACATTTTAAGCAATTAACGATTTATCCTCATCGGGGGAGTCGGATTTCTTATCTACCGGCATTTCCGGATGATTTGATTTGAAATCGTCATCGAGAAAGACGATATGGCGAACAATGCCAAGGCCATTGGTGAGAATGGAAAATTTATCAGCATAATAGAAATGTCCGTTGATGTATTGCTGCTTGGCATCAGGGCTATGGATATGAACATAGCTATGCGCTTAGTGTTAATGCATTAAAAGGCTATCACTATCTTTCCAAAATAGCGCATATGATAATGACAATAGTAATGATGTCGTTGGAAGTGATCGATAAAATAAATAAGGTAGGGAAACGTGGTTTTGTACGTTTTATAAGAAAATGTCTAGAGAGCAGTGTAGACAGGCCTAAAAGGGTTTGATTCTTGTGCCATAAAATGAATTATTTGATGGTATGAAGAAGGAATGTTAAAAAATATTAAAATAAGTATAGTTTATGTTAAAAAACACATGTATATGGATAGTGAAAAAAATCATGTATCGGCTCTGTTTGAGTGACGAAAAGCTTGACAATATCCAAATAATAGTATATACTTTACATAAAGATCCATGTAAAGTAATTTTTATTTAATATATTGTTAAATAAAACTCTTAACATATAGTTGTATAATTTATGTATTATACACCAAATGCTGCGTATAATAATCTTTTTATATCAATGTGAGGAAATAAAAATGTGTCAGCAATACGAAGGGAAAATTGAAAATAAGTTAAATATAATTAGGGATTGCAGTTGTAACTTCCTATTGTCATATGCCTACCCGCTTAGCATGGCAGAAACAAGCTTAAGTTTTTTAAGTTGGAATAATCAGAACTATATTTATCATTTTTTTTCATACAACAAATTCAGAAATATGAATTCTGGAATATATGATGCATTAGAATATGGTTCTAATCAAAGACTTCCCGATCAAATATTTCAGTACGACGAGATTGATTATCAATCCCTGGTCCCATCTGATCGTATTGTTGACTACCTGATTACCATGTTGAATGAACACCGATATATTATTATTTTTTTAGATAATAAAGAACTTCTATCTGCCTCTAACCATTTTATGCATGAATATCTTATTTATGGATATAACAGAAAGGCACAAACGTTTTCTTCATTATACTATATTAATCACAAATATACCTTTAATACAATACCTTTTAATAATTTAATGTATGCTTATAAATCACTAATAGAGAATATAGACTGCTTAGATGATATATGGAGAAACAAATGCATTATGACTTTCAAATTAAATGATGCAGGTATAAACACCTTAAATTACTCTCCGATGATCTTTCGTGAAAAAATGAGAAAATATATTAGAGGGGATGCGATTGATAATATTCATTTAGAAGATGATGTTTCAATTCGAACTTCGACTTTTGGTATAAAAACCACATATGGATTAAGTAGATATCTGGTAGATTTGCGAAACGTTGATAATAGAATTAATTATGGACAATTGTACGATATCGTTAAAACCATAAAACTTTTTCTTCAACATAGAGAAGGTATATTAAAAAAAACAATGTTCTACCAGGATTATACAAAAAATGATCTATCTTTAAAACTATATCGATACAAAAATGTTTTATCAGAATTAAAGAAAATTCAATTACTCATGCTAAAAGATTATTACAATGCATTAAATCAGCCATCCTTAGATGCAGGTAAAAATCTTGTTAAGATTTCTGAACAATTACAACAAGTATATGTGCATGAATGTGAAATTTGGGATAATATAACGATTTAGTGAAAACCTTCAAAGAAAATCAGCAGCAGTTTCAACTTTACTTTTGAGATCAATTTGTTATTTCTAAATATCAGATGACACAACAAAAGTTACCGACTAAGGGACTTGTTGAAGTATTAAATTTTATGGAAGGTATTGAGAAGGGGAAGGTTCTATGTTAACAGATGAATTAGTTACTCAGATGCTGGAAACAGATGATGCATTTATCAAAAATTTTGAGGATATTGTAGTTCACTCAGATAAAATCAGCAGAGATATGATTAACGCACTAGCCGTTAAGTATAGCAGTACCATTGTCAAGTTTGAAGAAATGATTTATTTATTAAGTTATTTAAATCCGGATACCGTAAATCTGCTGTGTTTACAGAATAAGGAGAAGATAAGTAAGGATGACGATCTTGTTGAACTTTCAAAATATATTAGGCCTGAGACATTACGAGTTTTATTAGAACTAAAGAATAAATTGGGGGAGTAATGGATGCTTAGGAAGTTGACAACTTTAAGTGGCAGAGCATTCCTTTCAGGACCTGCAGTCGTTAATGTTCAGTTGGACAGCTACTGTCCTCTTTCGTGCCCGATTTAACGGCGCAAAAAGTAACGAACAAGCTATGATTGCGTCGTTTTTGTTTGCGGATAGGCAAGCCTGACCATCGAAACACTCATTTGCGCTTCAGAACGCAGAGCGTGCCGGAGAGAGCGGTGAGGATCATAGCGGAAACTTGTAGGTAGCTTTGAACACGCCTGTATTCGGCGGGAACCCAAAGCGAAAGGGAGAAGGTGTGTCTATGTCTGCCGAAAATATTTATTGGTATGTTTTATTTTGCAGAACAGGCACAGAGGAAAAACTGGCCGAAAAACTAAAAAGCAAACTCGGCGAAGGATATATGCCGTTCGTCCCCCAAAAGACCTGTGTATTCAGGCGTCATGGGCAAAAATCATTGTTTCAGAAAATTTGTTTTCCCGGATATGTGTTTATCGAATCGGATAAACCGGCATCTGAATTTATTGGACGCGTTTACCCTGTAGCTTATAAGTTGAAAGAAGCCTACAGGTTTTTATGTTATGGCGACAGAAGCGATATAGCCATGCGGGAGGAAGAAAGAGCCGCGTTGAGTAAAGTGTTCAGCCACGATCACTGCATAGACATATCAACAGGCTTCAAAGAAGGAGATTCTGTAAAAATTATTTCGGGTGCATTGGTTGGCAGCGAGAGCAAAATAGTGAAGATAAATAAGAACCGTAATGAAGCGATTATACAAGTAGCGATGTTCGGGACGTTGGTGCCGGTATCTATCGGGCTGGAAGTCATTGAAAAAATAAATGAGTAATGATCTAAATCAGGGGCGCAAGTTGCACACAAGTTTTTATTATTAGCTTATCTATAGAGAGTGTGAAATAAGGCGTTTTCGCAGTATGTGAGTGAGGGGGTACATATGAACTACATTGATGTTAGACAATCTATCATTAATATTGTAGCTAAAGGGAAACCAGTAGTTGATATATCTGATTTGCTTTTTAAACATAAGTGTTACTATTTATTAGGATTATCATCCCTTACGCCGGAACAGAGAAATAAGTTGGATATGATTTTAGCCATAAATGAAATCAACCATAAAACGAATTATTTATGTCTCGAAAACATTTTTAAAATAATGGCAAATGAACACTATGCTATTGTAAAAGGTGCGGTATTTTCAAGAGTGGCCTATTTTCAGCCAAACATGAGAACTTCATTGGATATTGATTTAATGATACATCCATTTCATATAAAGCGTATAAAAGACATATTTTTAGGCAATGGTTTCACACAAGGGCAAATAAAAGAAAAAAAGGTTGTTCCTTATCAAAGAAAAGAAACCGTGTTTTATACTTCTAACAGTCACCAATTAGCGCCATTTGTCGCACCTACGGGAAACCAATTGTGTCCTTTTGTAAGTGTGGATTTGAATTTTAGCATAATTTGGGGTGAAAGTAAAAAGCCAATCGATATGGATTTTGTTCTTTCGGAACTAAAGGATGAAATCATATATGGACAAGCTATAAAAAAATTATCCCCTGAAATGGAATTTATACATCTTTGTCTACATCATTATAAAGATTTAAATTCAATCTATTTAATCTCCAAAGGAAACATAAGTTTAAGTTTGTTTTCTGATATATTTTTTTACATAATTCATACAAACCTTGATATCCCCAAAATACTTTTTATCTCAGAAAAGCTTGATATTTCAAGATATATATATTATTGTTTGTTTTACTGCGGGGAAATTTTTTTTCACACAAAGTTAGATGAGCTTATTTTTGTTTATAAATTTTCTGCAGATGATAATTTGATAAACAGTTACGGCTTGCATAAATCCGAAAGAAAAAAATGGGCTTTCAGTTTTTTTGATCGTTTATTTTCAGAGGATTTCCCACAAAAATTCATCGAAACGTTAAATGATCATGAAAGAGAAAAGATAAGTATAAATTATAAATTCTCGGCAAGTAATTAAGACTGGACATGGAAAGTAAAGCATAAATTTGAGTTAATCGCTGGGAGATAGGGGAAATATTACGCATGACAGCATATATGATTGGGGCTATTTTGTAGCAGACATGACCTAAAGCGGTCATATGGGATTTGCCCTTGGTTCGTTTTTGCTGATAAACCGCTGACATCGCGGAGTCACGGAACGCGGATACAGTGGAGGCAAGCCAAAGAGAATGAATTTCACGGAGGAAAAGGAGATGTCTCCCCATTCCGAGTTTATTATATCACACGGACTCAAGCACGAGGATATCAAGATTATTATAATAGGATCTATAATTAAAGTCGCAAAAGCGGCACAGGTGGCAACAGGGTATGAAAATCATAAGTAGCAGTTATTGGCTCAAAGGTGGGTTATGAACCTGAGAGTGGACAAGTGATGAATTAGTGAGTTTGAACGGCAAGTATAAAAAATGTTTGAAATTCAAGCAAAATACTATATTTAAGAAAGAGAGTATAGAAAAATGAGCGGACATTATAACTTCGGAAATCGTTATGATGAATTAAGCGATAATCAATATGATAAAGAGTCCTTAGAATCAAGTATTCCTTTTTATATTGAAAAACTGAAGGAGATTTTTTACGAGGGAAAGTACAAAATAGACACGCTTCCATCGGAAAATGTTAAAAATGAGCGCGCTATAAACTTTTCTTATCAACCAACCCCATATTCTTTTTTAGAATATCTATTCTCCAAATATCCGTTTATTAGCTGTGACCATTTTGTAGATTTTGGTTGCGGTAAGGGGCGCACTTTGTTAATGGCTTCAGAATATTCTTGTCCTTTAATTACAGGGTATGAAATAAACGATGATATATTTTATACATTAAGTAGAAACATAGATTCGTATAAAAAGATATCCAACACATCATCTAAGTTTACCCTTATTAATGATGACGCTGCGAAGGTTATTCTTGAAGATACTACAAATAAATTTAATTTTTTCAATCCATTTCATCTCAAAATATATATTAAAGTAATAAATTCCATTACTGAATCGTTGAAACGAAATCCGAGAAAAGTTTATTTATTCTTATATATGCCGCATAGGAGTACTTTAGAGTATATAGAACGAATAACAGCCTTTCATATTTTAGAATCAGAGTCAACAAAAGTACATTACAACCTACTGCTATATGCTGTATTAACAAATGATTATAAGTGAGTCCTGTAAATAAAAAAGTAAAGCCTCGAAAAGAAGAATTAGCAGAAATTACACAGATAAAAATGCATGCAGCGCGGAATTTTTTGAACCACGGCTTAAAAGCTTCATTTGCTCCGCTCATCTCGCCATTCAGGCGGTGGTGCGTATCTCAAATTGTCAGATAGGAGTAAAGGATAATGTTTATTCTAAAAAAGATAAAAAATATACGATTGTTATTTGCAATTATTAAAGAAGTCTGCCCTTTTCGCATCTTCTTTAGCTTTCTTACAATCATTATAGAAAGAACAAACAGCATTTTATTTAGTGTTCTTCTTATTAAATACATTGTTGATAACTTCGATGCCGGATTGAAATTAGAAAATATAGTATTAATATTTACATTTTGCGGAGTTTTTCAAATAATAACCAAATTAATCAGTACCTATTATAAGAATATCTATCTTCCTGTTTCAAATATTAAAATTGAAAAGCATATAAGAAACATGATATATGACAAGGCGAGAAAAATAGATTTAGCTTCCTATGATTCCCCTGAAATATATAGTAAATTTACACTTGCAATGTCAGATTCAAGTGCAAGAATAATTGAGTTATACGAAAACATGGTTACCTTCGTTGGCACTTTTTATATGGTAATAACAATTGGTTTAATTATTATCTCTATTCAACCTATTTTTTTAATTTTAATTCTGATTCCCCAATTTGTAAATTTGATTATTGGCAAACGGTTTAACAGAATTCAATATAAATATAATAATGAACAAATTCAAAATCAAAGAATTAGGGATTATGTGAACAGGTGCTTTTATTATAAAGAATACACTTTAGATCAAAGAACTACAGAAATACATAATTCGCTATTCCGCTTTTATAAGGACTCAACCAGCGATTTATTAGGAATAATAAAAAGATACTCAAAAAAAGTTGTTTTGTTTATATACATATACATGACTTCAAGTGATGTAATTGTTTATTTGGGAGGTATTTTATTTTCTGTAATTAGTGTTTTTGTCTTTCATTCAATGACAATTTCTGGATGTATTGTTATAATCAACACACTTGTTAATATGTGTGGAGCAATATGGCAAATCGGAGGAGTGTATATAAAGATTGATAGAGATATATTATTTCTTGATAACTTTATTGATTTTTTGGATTGCTCAGTTGAAATCGAAAATGGTACAGAAGCATTTCCTAAAAAAGATAGATCAATAAGTTTGGATAAAGTGACTTTTAGGTATCCCAATAGCGAAAAAAATATATTTGAGGATCTTACTTGTGAAATTCCATATGGTCAAAAGGTTGCCATTGTAGGTATCAATGGTGTTGGAAAAACTACATTGATTAAATTACTTTTAAGGCTTTATGATCCGACAGAAGGAAATATACTTTGCGGGCAACAAAACATAAAAACATATAACCTTAATGATTATCGTAGATCTTTTGGAGTTCTCTTTCAGGATTTTCAGTTGTACGCTTTTTCATTGGCAAATAATATTTCTATGGATATAGATTATAATGAGTCAGATGTATTAAATGCAATCAGCATGGTAAAATTGCAAGGAAAAGTAGAACAATACAATATACTTTACAGTCAGATGATCACTAACGATATCGATGAAGCGGGCATGCAATTTTCAAAGGGAGAAAGCCAAAAACTTGCGCTCAGCCGATTGTTCTATAAAGATTATAGTTATATAATTCTTGATGAACCGTTTAGCAATCTTGATCTGTTTACAGAAAAATCAATATATGACAATTTAATGGCGAATTTCCGGGAAAAGACCGTGATTGTCATATCTCACCGGCTGGCAAGTATAAGCGGTTTTGATAAAATTATTGTAATGGAAGAAGGACAAATAATAGAAGCAGGTACACACCAACAACTCATGGAAACCGGAGGACTTTATTGTACCATGTTCAACAAACAAGCAGATGCTTATAAGGACGGTGAGTAATATAAAAAAACGAAGTCTGATCGCTTATATAGTACGGTTTTTTATGAAAGAACGCCCCTTATATTTATTTGTGGTCCTTTTAGAAAGCATAATTTGGTCTTTAACCTATGTATTTACATCGGTGTATTTATTGAAAATCCTTTTTGATTATATCCAAAATGAAGTCGAACTACAACGGATATTAAAGCTGTTGATTTTTGCAGCAATTTTGTGTCTGTCAGTATATCTGCTAAATGTTATTGTCAATCAATATTATAAGCCCAGGGCAGAAGCTATTTTATCCGAAAAAATAAAGTTATCCATTTATAGAAAATATGTTGAGTTGCCATTGTCAACATTTGAAGCAAATGAAACCGAAGAAACATATTTTTTTATTTCGGGTGACGCACCTGGTCGCTTTTTTGGTGTAATCGGTGATCTATCGGCACTTGTCAGCCAAATTGTTTCTATGATTTTCATTATAGGAATTTTAATCACTATTGATTGGCCAATCATTATCGTTATTGTGGCGTTTTCTGTTTTGTTTTATTTTCTTAATTTGCGTAAAAATAAAATCGCTTATGAAAAAGAAATGGCTGTCATACGCCCAAATAGAGAAAAAGAATACATCAACCGCCTATTCTATCTCCCTAAATTTGCAAAAGAAATGCGTTTTACAAATATTTCAAATGTAGCTCTGAATCAATTCGAGGAATGCTATCAGGATTTATCTAAGAAAATGAAAATGTTTGGCAGAAGGATTATTAATATTGATCTAATAATCTTTATAATCACATCTTTGATCTTTGATTTATTGATCCTGTTTTACCTTACTGTTCAGCTTTTGGTTTACAAATTAATTTCAATTGGCGATTATACCGCAGTGATTAACTCCATATGGAAACTATATGGTAATGTAACCGGAATATTTTCCACCATATCAAAATTTAAACTTCATTCCACTTTTATAAAAAAGTATATTGATTTTATTTCTTTGCCCTCCAATACCTCGCATGACGGAGCAACTCCCGGAATTTTTGAAGACTTGAAAATTAGTCAGGTCACTTACTCTTATAGTAATCAAGTCAATGCTGTCGATGGCCTCTGCTTAGAAATACAAGCAGGCGAAAAGATCGCCATTGTTGGCTATAATGGCGCAGGAAAAACAACACTTATAAAGCTAATTATGGGGTTGTATGAGCCGCAGGAAGGCTATATCAATTACAATGGGGTAAACAGTTCCCTTTATGATAGAGAACGATACATAAAAAAATTCAGATTGGTTTCACAGGAAAACAATCTTTATGCTTTGACATTTGCTGAAAATGTTTTTATGGATGACTATTCTGCGGAACAAACAGAACGCTACAACAAAGCATGTGATGACGCCAGATTAGAGGATTTAATCAATAAACACGAGATATCGGCAACAAGCAAGATGACATCTGAATTTGATGAGAAAGGCATCCAATTATCGGGAGGTGAAACACAAAGGGTTTCGATTTCTCGGTTGTTTAGTTGTGATCCTGCTGAAATCTATGTTTTGGATGAACCAAGTAGCGCATTGGATGTTTTTCAAGAAAGTGTTATTAATGAAATACTAACATCGAGTAACATGAATAAAACACTTATTGTCATTACTCACAAGTTAGCTATCGCAAGGCAAGTAGATAAAATTTATTTTTTAGACAATGGTCAAATCGTGGAATCAGGAAGCCATGCCGAGTTAATGAAACAACAAGGAAAGTATTTTGAACTTTACAGCTTGCAACTTGAAAGTTTAAAAATCCTTAAAGACGATGAGATCAGGAGAGCATAACTGAGTGTTTTCCTTTTACCTATTACTATATATAGAAAGGAGGTGCCGAGCCATGAATAAGGAAAAAAGAACAGTCGAGGTGGAAAAAGAAGCTTATGAAAAGCCTCTAGTGATTGAGTACGACTCCCCCACAGTTTCATTCACGACATGTTGGGACAAAAGCGGGTACTCAAGTTAATCTAAGCATTATCATGTCCTTCTGATCTCATACCAAAGTAATTTCTATAATGCGTGAAGATAAAATTGAGGGAACTCATTCAAAGTTTAATGCAAGCAAACTGCGGAGTATACTGGACACAACTGACAACTTGTAGGGACGCACGCTGGATGACCCGAGTCAATGGTAAACGTAAATTTTTTAGAATTCCAAGAGGTGTGTGTCCCCCCAAAAACAGGGGTTTTGGATGCGTCTACTATATAATATTTCATTCATGCTAGCAGAGAGCAATGACACATGAAAACGATTCATTGCTACCTAACAACAGATAATCCGATTTATTTAAAAATATGGTTTCTTAGTAAGCTCTTAAACATGAATATTTAGGAGTTTCGATCAAACGATACTCTCCTTTTTTCAAAATTAATAGAAACTTGATGGCGTATGATCAAATTGAAAAACTCTTAAAAAAAATATAGAGGGAAAATAATTATGAGAATTGGTTTAGCACCGCCTATAGAAGCGGAATTGTTATTGACAACAAGATGTAACATGCGTTGTCCTCACTGTTGCGCAAATGCCAAACATGCAACCGAAAAAAATGCCGATTTAGATACATCTGTATGGTTGAATGTTATAAACCAATTAATTGCTATGGGTGTTCAGACATTCACATTAGCAGGCGGTGAACCGACTTTGCATGAAGGGTTTATGACTTTAGTAAAAAGAATCAATGAGGTTGGATTATATTGTGCTATAACTACAAATGCATTTTTTATTGATGATCTGTTTGTGCGGCAACTTCTTTCGTATGAACTGGATAAGTCAAAAATTAGTTTTCATATAAGTATAGATGGATTGGAGTCAAAACACGATGCATTTCGTAAAACATCAGGGGCATTCAAAAATGCAATAAATGCTATTAATTTATTAAATAATGTTGGTCTAATAGCCTGTTGCAATTTTATGCTGACACCACAATCTATTGCTGAGTTTGATGATTTGGAAGAAATAATAAGTAAAGCTGGTTGCAAAAGCATAAATATTGGACAGTGCGCTCCTGTTGGAAGAAATGATGTTAATATAAGCTACGACGAATGGAGTAAGTTTTTCAGAACCACAACCGATAAGCAAAAGGCTAAACAATATAATTGCAACACCAGATGCATGTCTCATGGTATATGGCAGCTTTATATACCTTTATTAAATGATATTGAGAAAGCCTATACTATATGGGGCAAAAAACCTGAAGTTACGGAAGATTGCAAGACATGCCCAGCGGGCGTTTTTACAATTGCAATTGATGGAAACGGATGGGTGTATCCTTGTGATCTCATGACTTCCTTTAAAGAGCTGCGATGTGGTAATATATTAAATAATAAGCTGATTGATATTTGGAATGACAGTCCTGTATTGCACGATCTGCGTGGTGTTAGCTACAAAAATATAAAACCTTGTTCGACCTGCTTTATGGCAGAAGACTGCCATTCAGGTTGCCGCGGAGCCACTTTCGGATTAACAAAAAGTTTAGAGGCTCCAGATATAAGATGCCCTATGGTAGGCAGTTTTGCATCCCAAAACTATCCGGTATATTTAGGTCATGATACAACAATCGTCCAAAATACGGAATATAAACCAATAGATACAGATAAGAAATTAGTTGTCACAATAAATATTTTTAACACGGAGATTAGCCTTATATCATATGGACATAGCTTTATTGCAAAAGAAAGACGCAGGGGCAATAGTATTATGATTGTTAATCAATTTGGTTTTCAAATACTTAAATTGGTTGAAAAAGGTTTGCAATTTAATCAACTTGTTTTATTTTTTAGCGGTAAAAACAACACAATGAGTACAAAGTTGGAAAAAGCCATCCGTGCCTTTTTTATGGAGATGATTGTCAAAAAAGTAGTCCCTTTTCATGAAGCAAAGCGTTATTTATCGTTGCAAGAAACAACCATAAATAAACAAACAAATATAACAGATGATGTTTTGTCTCCAATCATTTATCAAAAGGTGGATTCCAATTATTTGGTATATATAACGAGCATTCCTAACATTATGTTGATAAATAAAACAGGTTTAAAAATTGCGCAACTTTATTTGGATGGTGTAAGAAAAGATGAGATCGTCAAATGTCTACATCAGGATTATAAGGATTGTAGTAAAGAACAATTAATGAATGATATCAATGAGTTTTTAGAACATAGTAAGCTAACAACAAAAACATAACAAAGAAGTATTGAAAATGAAGGAGCTATTCTAATGATTGTTATTGATTGTGAAAAAAAAAATGAACTTCGTAACATTATTATTTCAAGCCAACACTTGAATCCTCGAAGCTCTGCAAGTATAGAGGATATTGTCTCGGACATATGTGGTTTGCAGTATGACCCTAATCCAACCATCCATTTAAACCAATACATGATGCTTTGGAATAGGAAGGAAGACTTTGTTGTGGAGGAATTGGATGTTGCGGCGTATAAAGAGTTTAAAATTATAGAGACGTTCGCTTTTAAGCGAAACATGTTTTTTGTTCCATATAATGAATTCGCAATTTATCGCGCCGCAACAAAAGGTATTAAAAGATGGGGCTCTTCAGATGAAAGCTGGTTAATGGCGGCGAACAGCCCAAGCGATCAGGCCGCAGAAAATGAATTGAAAAAGGGTTTGCAAGATTTGCCCGGTTTGACCGCCAAACAAATTTGGGAGAGTTTGCATTTATTAGATGAATGGAACGCGTATATAAAAGGGAGAAGAGAAGGCAATCTTAGCTTTGAGCTGCCGGTATTCCGCGCTTTTTATAGGTTGATACGCAAGACGGAATTGGTGACATGCGGAAGAAACCCAGGAACATTCAAAGAACCGCTTTATATCCTAAAAGAAAATATAGGCATAAAAGAATGGCCAAACTATGGAATTAGCGAAGACAACGCCAGAGCCTATATCATAGAAAAACTGATAACTTCTTTTGGGGTAACATATCCTGTGCATATATCACATGTAACAGGAATTCCGACTGCCGAAGTTACGCCTGTTTTTTCTCGATTGGAGCAAAAAAAGACAATCTTGCCATTTCAATTTAAAACCGCAAAAAAAGTGTTTTATATCCACTCGTCAAAGATAAATTTCCTTAATGAATCTAACAGCCGCGTTGCTCAAAACGTTGAAGAAATTCGCCTCATTTCTCCAATGGATATGCTCTTTAGAGATCAAACATGGCTTAAAACATTTTTTGATTATTCTTTTACATTTGAGTATTTCAAGAAAAAGGGGATGAAATGGCCTCTCTCAATACTTGTGGGGGATAGATTTGTAGGTTATTTAGACTGTAAAATGGAATGGCGAACAAAACGTTTCATAATAAAAGAAAGAAACATATTTGATTCAGCTTTTGAAAATCACAAGGGAATCAATCTCGCAATACAAGATTTAGCCGCGTTCCATAGGGCTAAAGAAATTATCGAAAAGAGGTAGTGGCATGAGCGATATACTTTTAATAAACAGCAAGTTAAATCATGAAAGCTATAAGACGATCTCACCTCCTTTGGGAATTGCTTATCTGTGCGCTTCTTTGCGGAAAAATGGGATCAGTTTTGAAGTGTTCGACTGCAATCTATCTCAAAATGATATAGACAATAACGATATAGACAATATTGTTTTGTCTATGAAGCAAAATGGCATTGTAGCATTTTCGTGTATGACACCAAATTACAATTACACAGTGGAATTATCAAAAAAAGTAAAATCTTTACGTCCAGATCTATTAATATGTCTTGGCGGTTATCATGCCTCTCTGTTTGCAAAAGAAATAATCTATTCAAAAGCGCCTTTTGATGTTCTAATCATGGGAAACGGCGAAGATAGCATTATCCAACTATGTGTTGATCATAAGGAAAAAAACTATGTTTGCAAGCCAAACATTATATATAGAGTAGACAGAGAAAATGCAGATTTCCATGTGCATAAAACAAAATGGCCGAATGATATTATCCCAGATCGCAAGGGGATATTCTTAGAAAAATACATTGAACTTGGCAGTACATTTTCTGGCTCGGTTCAGTTTAGTAGAGGATGTGTTTATGCGTGTAATTTCTGTTCCGTTCATCATGTTGAGGGTTGTTGGATGGCTGGAAATGTTCAACAGTTACTCAATGAGTTTGAGATACTCTATAATGATTTTGGACTGCGAAAAAACATCGTTATTGTAGATAACTTATTTACAGGCAATAAGCAAATGGTAATAGACTTTTGTAATTTATTGATGAAAAATAACATGTCATTAAAATGGTCTTGTGATGCAAGGATTGATGATATTGATAAAGAGTTGGTTGTAAAAATGTATCAAGCGGGCTGTGTCTCATATTTTGTTGGACTTGAATCCGGTTATGATGAAACATTAAAATTGATTGGAAATAAACCCAATAAAGAATTAGTAAGACAAAAATTAGAAATGGTAAATGAAATCGGTATGAAAGTGCATGGTTCTTTCATACTTGGGATGCCTTGGGAAAACGAGGAATCAACAATGGAAACAATTAACTACGCCGTAGACTTGCCTTTGTATACTTGTGAGTTCTCATTTGCCACGCCATTTCCATACACTCGATTATGTCGTCAAGTTGAGGAATATGGAGCGAAAATAGTTGATTATAATTATGATCATTGGGATGGTCGAACGCCTGTAATGAGCATTCCAAATATTTCAAGAAATCGATTGATGGAGCTTTATTTATTTGCAATTGCACAAAAAATGAGACAGAACCAAAAACATAATTAACAAGAGATGCCATGATGTTGAGGTGATTGCTTTGGATAGTATATGCTTGACAAAAATTGATGTAAGCACAAGTAATGGTCGGTTAAATAAGGACAGTATTGTATGTCATAAACTGATAAATCAAAAACTTATTACTTGCCCTTATGATCCACAGGATGAGAAAATGAAAGATGCCTTATTAATAGGCGCTTGTCATGCATACAATTTGTTTATTGAAAAATATCCTAATATTCTTGCTACCATTTTTGTAAAACTGAGTTGTTTTATTAAAAGGCACCATGGAGCAGATGGTAAAATGGAAAATATTTCCTACATCCAAATTGATATTCAATATATTCAAGGCAATAACCGATTGACCGAGAATTATTATGTTGATATTTATGATGAATTTTCAAATTGCATTTTCAATACATTATGCGATATAAGAAATTCAATTCAGATAGAAAAATCATCCTTTAGTCCACAATATCTAAATGGGGAAATTATATTTAGCAAAAAGGCGGCGGCTATTCTAACACATGAGTTTTCACATCTTTTTGAGGCTGATATTTATTTATATAGCAGGAATTATCTAAAGAAGCTTAATCCATACATTGGGCTAACTGATCTTTTCTGCCATCCAGCATTGCCTAAAATATGTCTTGCCATAGATGACGAATTTTCACCAAATCGTGATGTTTCTATTATTGAGCACGGTGTCATAAAAAACATCATGGTCGATCAAAAGTGGTCTCAAATCTTTCATACTGGTTTATATGGCAATGCTCGTATGACTTTCCAAGAAAACGCTCCTATTTTAGCAAGAATGCGTATATCACATATGAAATACCAAATCAAATACCCTATAGATAAGATGTTAAGTAAAATGAATGATTATCTTATATTTGAAGACATCAAAAGCGGAAAGCTTATGTCGAAAGACGGTATCGCTATATTTCAAATCGAAAATGCACAGTATTATCACTCCGGTGAAGTTATCCAACTTGAGCCATTTTCGATTCACTGCCCGATAATAGAAATAATCAACAATATTACCTGTGTAACAGATACTAATTATTATACAACCTATCCTTGTGGAAAAAGTGGTTATCAAGTGCCTTGTGGCGTTATAACGCCGTCAAGTATATTGTCTAAAGGAGATAAAGTATATGCTTTATAAAAATTTCGGATTTAGTATTAATAGCGATATAGAATTACCGTTTTTAATTGGTGATAATATAAACACAAAAGCGGATATTCAAATAACACAAATGTTAAAAAAGCCGGAATTATCCGATTCCGCTCAGAAGTATTCTGTGGATATTTCTGATTCAGAGCGATTAATCTGTAAAGTAATAGACCAAAAGAATTCGTTGATCATGGATTTTGAAAATTCTGTTTGTTTTCAATATGTACGCCAAAACAATCAGTATAATCTTTATTATTATTGTTATGATGAGTATCCAAAAGAAGTGCAAGAAAAATTGATAAGCAGATTTGGGATGGCATACCTTTTTTCATGGTTGGGAATGACAGTCTTGCATGGTAGTGCTGTGTGCAATAACGAACAGGCAATTTGTTTTGTAGCGGATTCGAATATGGGTAAATCGTCTATGGCGGGTTTATTCGTTGCCAACGGATGGATGTTGATGGCAGATGAGTTGCTCGTTCTGAAACCAGATAAAAAAGAGGCAACCCTACTTCCATCATCACCCTACTTGCATTTGTCTGATGATGCCTTAAAAAAAATCCCATTTAATCATCACCGACACATTTCTATTGTTGCACAATTTGAAAAAGACTTTATGGAAGTCGTTGAAATAACTAATCGTGTAGATTTGCGATCGGTCAGCTCACACAAAGCAAATCGATGTCCAAAAATAATTATTTTGGATCGAGGTCATGATGGTGAAGTAGAAACTCACAAATACAAAAAAGTCGATGCATATATGATACTACTTCATTACCTATACACACCAATAGTTTTTCCTTTTATGAGAAAAAATTTACTGGCACTTATGGAATCCGTCGAGCTAGAGCGAACCTGCTTCAATGACTGTTTTATACAGTTTGAAGATATTAGAAAACATATGAAGGAGAATTAGCATGAAAACCAAGTACAAAATCAACGATACCATTGAGATTAATGAGCTTGACAATGAACTTGTCATAATCATTCCTCAGACTGAAAAAATGTATTACTGCAATAAGTTGTCGAGGGATATGTTTCATTACATTCAAAACGGATTAACCGTACAACAGATTATTGATTCCTTGTTGGCAAAATACGACGTGGACGAGAAAACACTTAAATCAGATGTGGATGAAACGTTCAACAAGCTTGTTGACTTTCAAATAATTGCATTAGAGGAATGAAAAATGCCAGTTAAAAGCGTTCTCTTTTTACATATACCGCAAAACCCTAAATCGGAAGCGTCTTTTATTCAGGTTGCTCCTTTAGGATTAGTAGGTATGGCACATTATATTAAGGATCAATTGAATGTCGAGGTCACAATAATGAATGCGGGAAGCCTTATTGCGCGTCTGCCCGATGTTGTAATCAGCGAATATGTGCTTGAAAAGAATTTCGACTTTATTATGTTGGATTTACACTGGCATCAGCAATTATTTGATGTTTTGCAAACCATAGACAAATTGAAAACAGAAAGAAATTACATTGCTGTGGGAGGAATAACTGCCAGCGCCTTTGGGGACGAGCTGCTTACAAAGAATCCAAATATTGATTTTTTGATTAAAGGGGAAGGGGAAATTCCCACAGTAGAATTGATAAAAGCTATCAATGGGAAAAACAGTTATTATGATGTTCCAAATTTAATTTGGAAAAATCATGATAATCAAATCCAAAAAAATAAGATCACATTTCAAGCAGATTCGATATTTCTTAATAACTTGAATGATTGGGATTTAACTGTTTATGACAATTTAGCATCCTATAATGGAAAAATAAAAAGGAATCAGAAATCGCCTGATTTCTTCTATGTACCTGTTGGGAGAGGATGTATGGAAGAATGCAGTTATTGTGCTGGATCAAACTCATCTTTTATAAAATGTTTTAATAGAAAATATGTGACCTACCGTAATTCTGAAGCGGTGGCAAGAACAATCATAAATGCACATCATCAACATCATTTTAATTATTTTTATATCTGCTACGATATAAAAGAGATTCCGGAAGAATGGTGGATAAATATTTTTGAAATAATATCTAATGCTAAAATTGACATAGGGTTATATTTTGAAGCATATCGCATACCAAGCCAACGATTTATTACTGCTTTTATGTCCACATTTCGACATAGTAAATCTCAGATTATTTTATCTCCAGGTTGCTTTTCTGATATTGCAAGATCCAGATACACAAGTGTTCGATATACCTTGGGTGATTTGTATGATTTTTTAGTATTTGTAAACAACGAAATCCCAGTCTATATATATTTTTCATTAATACCTGATCCCGAAGAAGTGGCTGTTGAAAATATAATATTCAATATTAAATGGTGTCAGAAAATACTCGACTGTTTTTGGAATGTAGCACTTTATGTCTCGCCTATTGTCATGGAGCCTAATGCCCCTTGGGAAAATACACCTGAAAAATATGGGGTAGAAAAAGAATTTAATTATTTAGATGATTTCATTAATAATAGTAATCTTTATAATAAATCAAACATGGCTCTCGGTTATAAATTTGACCTCAATAAATTAATTGCCGCAATTTACCATGGAATAACAAGTAAAATATCTCTGACAGATTTTGATATTGATGAGGTTATTATTCTAAATTCTATATCCGAAATAAGTTGCTTGAATTGTGATTTATCCGAAAAAACACTAATAGTCAACTCTGACAGATACGATGATTTTATAAATGCTTTGTTTCGATATAAACCAGTGCTCTGCGCTCCAGACAGGTTATTGTTTCGAAAAACTTTAAGTGTAAAGGACATATTGAGCAATATAGGTGTTACTTGGCTTGAAAACACAAATTTCATTTCAATGCCCCTTTATTATGCAACAAGACTAAGAAATTATGTTGCGTATGAAAAGGAAATAATCACTATAGATGCTTACAGAAATTTGTCATCATATAAATTGTTTTTTGATAATTTCAAACAACATTTGCGTGCTTGTGGAAGTTATGATAATGGTATTCTCTATATTCTCAATGCTGTCCCAAAAAAAATTTTTCCATTAAGTATCCGAACGGAAGATCAAACAAAATATTATGTTGCATCTAAAAATGGTAATCTGTTTAAAGAAGTATCATATATTGCTTTTAAATCACTTTGCAATCAATTGAATTGAGGTAGTAATGCATTACCCGGTGAATAAGTATAATAGACCTCCTCGGAAACTTAATAAAATCTCCACTAAGTGGTATAATGATGGAATGAACCGCTATAAAAATCTTAAAAGACAAAAATTTCAAGCAAATAATCGGTGTAAATCGAGAAACATTTACGATATAGTTGAGGTTCTGACCGCAGCTTATTTGAAGAAGCATGCCAGAGGCGGCAGGAAACCAAAACTAATGCTGGAAGAGCAGTTGCTTATGATTAATTCATTTAGTAAGAAACTCCATATCTCATTATCTTAAAAGGGGGAAAATATTTTGCATTGTTTGGTTCAATTAAGCGAAATACTCAACATTATCAATCGGGTTCTGGAAACATCCGAAATAACTGAAAGGGATATCAATGAAGATCTTTCAGTCTTAGGAATAAGTTCAATAATGTTTATTAGTATTGTTGTAGATATAGAAGAAAAATATAATATTGAGATTCCTGATGAATATTTATTGTTCACAGAAATTGGGACAGTTAATAAGATTATAGATATAGTAACATCAGTAATGAAAGAAAAAACTATATAATATAAGACATGGAGAGAAGTGAGACAACTATAAATGGATATCAAATACAATGAAATAAATCAAATTCCACTAGGAGAACCATTTATCTGCCTCTTTAGCGGAGGGAAAGATAGTGGATTGGCTTTATCCATAGCAGCAGAACGAGGCAAAGCACGGGCAGTTATTCTTTCAGCTGACCTTAACAGTCACACATCATTTTACCACAGACAGCCAATAAATGTCATTGAAAAACAAGCACAGGCTATGGGTTTACCTTTAGAATTGATTGATTCAACTCCTCGTTCTTCTCTGTTTGCGTACAAATTAGTAAGAGTAATGAAGAAGTACGCCGCGATGGGAGTAAAAACTCTTGTAGCAGGAACTACTCATGATACGGAAGCAGTTGAGTTGTGTCAAAGCATATGTAATATTGTCGGTTATACTTTTAGATGTCCTTTATGGCAGATGCCATATGAGAAAGTTATTTGTAAAATCGAGGAGAAAAACATCCAAACAATCATTACACTAGTGAATGCGGAAAAATTATCGACGGATTGGTTGGGGAAATATTACGATCGATTTGCATATGAATCTTTTGTTAAACTGGGTATTCATCCTTTGGGTGAATGGGATGAATTTCATACAACTCTTGTAAACATGGATATTTTTAACCAACCTCTACGGTACAAATGCATAAATCGAGAAAGCAATGCTCTTGAAATAGAAATAGAAACATAATGTTCATGATATCCACTTGAAAAACCTGTACTCATACTGCAGTACAACGACCTATGTCAAAGTGTATTGCCGCTTGAATTCACTCGCATATCAGAAATTACACAACGGACAAATAAATATACTAACGGTAAGCCATACACGATGGCAGACATCAAATCCGCAAGATTGAGTTCAAAACTACGGAAAAAAACGAGGAATTAAAAGCTTTTTTTACAAAGGAACTTTTCACTTTTGTTTACAAGCTACGAAGCTGCTAAATTTTTATAGTCACATTGTACTAATTACAATATCTGAATGATGTTAAAAAATCAAATTATGGAGGCATGAAACAACATAATGACATTAAAAAAACTACCGCTAAAAAATGACCCAGTTATTACATCTGAATGCTGGACATACTATAAAATGGCGATAATTGAGACTCACCCAAATGCAAAAGCATGGCTTGCATCTCATATGAAACTGATGTCTACAATGTTTCCATTTACAAAGTCATTTTATGGAGAAAATATGCATATTCATAATATGTACTATTACGGAGAAATTCTCATAATTGAGGAGATTAATCCATTGTACTTGATGGACAATTTTGAATTTTCCGAAAAGCTTGTTGCAGAAATAGATAGTGGAAATTATATAGTAATATATTGTAATATACCAACACTAGATGACATAAATTCCGATGAAATATTTGCTCATGAAATTTTACTTTATGGATATGATACCAAAAGAAAAGTTTTTTATACTTTGCATTCTCCGACCTACGGATATGATACAGAAAGAAAAGTACATTATATTTTGCAATTTCCGACTAAGGAACCAGACGGAGGATTACTAGTGTCCTTTAGCACGCTTGAAATTGCATATAAACGAATGATGGATAATTGGAATATTGATCCATCAAGCATATACACAAAAAGAGAAATAGAATTTACTGTCGCAAGGATGCATCTTCGTGAGGATTACAGCGGATGCAATGCTGTATATGACGCAATTGAGAGAATCGAAAATGAAATGGATGGTACGGAATCCGTAAGAAAATCTTACGATGAATTTGGGAATCTGCTAACAGAAAAAACGTCAGTCATGGGACTTGCCAATATCCCTCTTCTTCAAGAAGCGGTCAGAGATATTATTGCGAATCCCGTTAAGAACGACGTGAGAGGTGTTCCTCTGTCTCAAAATATAATGCCCATATTTCGTAAATTCTGTGAAATGAGAAAACTTATTCATATTTCAATTGAATATGTGATATCAGCGCTTGGTATTGACGATTTGTCTGCGCTTGCGGTAGCCGATGAATACTCGGAATGCATTAAAAACATGGAAAAGATGCTTTATATGGGAACTAAATTTAGGATGACCGGTAATACCAACATTCTTTTGCGTATAGATCAAGAACTTGAAAGCCAGCATGTAAAAGAACTTCGTTGTTTATCTATATTTCACAAAATTGCATCCAAAGTATTCTTTGACAAGGAAATTGCATTGCACAATAATCGGAAGGACAATATAAATTTTCAAAAAGCATTATGTAACCCATAAATATGCATTACTATAAACACTTGAATAAGTTTTATTGTGATATCAAGATTGTTACCATGTAATATTGACTAGAAAGGGAGCCTGTATATGATTCAATTATTTACAGTTATTAATGAGAGACAATTTGAATTTGACAATATAGGTATAAGCAGAATATCAGCTTTTCTTCGCAGCAATGGCATTGATGTTAAAACAACATACATATATCAAGAATATGCTAAGGAGGAAATGAAAAAAATTGATTTAACATGCGAAATGTTTGGCTTCTCCGCATATAACACAAATATTGATTTTATTTTTAATATAGCTAAAATGATAAAGGAACGAAATAGTAAAAAGATAGTTTTTTTAGGAAGTAGATTTGCGAGTGATGCAGCTGATTTGATTTTAGAAGAATCACAGGATATTGATTTTATAGTATTGGGGCATGGTGAATATCCGCTACTAGACTTTTTTTCTTTATATAGAAACGGTAAAAATTTAGAAGAAATATATGATATGCTTCCTAATATAAAAGCGCGAAATCACTTAATTGGAAAAGAAGACTGTAGTAGCGAAATAAATACATTAGTATGGCCTGAGAGAGATTATATAACTGCACGTAATAATTTAACAGTAAATATTTGTTCGTCTCATGGTTGTATGGGTAAATGTTCTTTTTGTTCAGTAACAGAAAAAAAACATAAGTGGAGCGGACGGAATGCAAATGACATCTTTAGTGAAGTAAAAATGATATATGAAAAATATGGCATTAGATTCTTCAATATTGTAGATGGAAGTTTTGAAGACCTTGGTCTTATTGGAAAAGAACGCATAAAAAAATTCTGCCAATATCTTATAGATTTTCCAGTAAAATTTTGTTTTAGGTGTTATATTCGTGCAGAATCTTTTAAGGATAAAAAAGAAGACATAGAATTAATTCAATTAATGGCTAAAGCTGGCTTTACTAATATTTCATTCGGAATTGATGCAGGAAATGAAAAAGATCTGCTTTTGTACAACAAAAGGGCTACATTAGAGGATAACAATAGTGCAATAAATTTATTTAATCTAAATGGAATAAATCCCTTATATGGATTTATTTTTCTAAATCCATATTCAGACGAGGAAAGGATTGCTCAAAATTATGAATTTTTAACACACCATAAATGCGACGAGATGGGAAATTTTACGAATATCTTGCAAGTATTCATTAATACTCCTATTTATTTGAAACTGAAATATGATTGTTTATTAAAAAATGATTATAGTTATAAAAGCATATATGGATATAACTTTTTAAACAGATATGCAAATCAGCTTTTTAATTTTATTAACGATAAAATTAAAAAGAGTCCTATTGCGCGGTCTGCATATGATTATTTTAATTTTAAAAATTTATACAATGATATGTATTTTATGAATATGATTCCTGAAAAGTTAGAAGAACAAAAAAAAATATTAAAAGAGAATATTTCGCAGTGCTTACATGACTATTTTCGTGAGCTTTATATAAAACAAAATTTTTCCATGTCTGAATTCGAGAAATTTGAGTACAATTTAGGTGATTTGCATGAATCTGCAAGAAAAATACATATGAAACTAGCAAGGGATGCTTTGAAGTTATCTCGATTAACTTCCTCAGACAAAGCAACATATTTATAACCCCCATACATCAAGGTAATTAAGGAACAGTCAAGATTTATAGATAAAAAAACAGGTTAATTCAGACTGGTGGGGTTTCAATTATCATTTGATGAAATAAATTTAAAGACATTGGGGTTGATATACCTGTGTGATTTCTTTCTTGAATTCGGTGTCATAACAATGGTAACAAAATAAAGACATAGAATCATTTTTTCATTAACGAAAAAAACAAATATCAAAAAATATTCAAAGTGAAAGGATAATATAAACATGGGACTAGAGATTAATACTACTGCACCACATATGGGTAACTTGGCATATATCCAAAATAAAGTTTTGGATATAATAATTCAAAACCTTGCTGACAGGGAATCTTCTTGTGTTTCAATTGATAGCAATTTTTCTGAAGTTGATTCAATTACATTTATAAAAATTGTCGTGGCATTAGAGATTGAATTTGATTTTGAGTTTGATGATGAAATGCTCTTAATTACAAATTTTCCGACTATTAAATCAATGGTTGAATATGTGATGTCTAAAGAGCATGAATTGGATAAAAACTATACTATCGACCAACAAAAATAGCTATAAAAATTATTGCTCTATATAGTGTTGAATGGAGGCAAATATGATAATTCTTGGTATCGGGGGATCAGGACATGATTATTCGTGTGCTATTCTTGTCGATGGCATTATAAAAGTCTATGTTGAGGAAGAAAGAATCTCTCATGAAAAATATAGTCTTGGTAAACGGTCTTCTTTACTTAGGTGCATTGATTATTGTTTAAATACAATGAAAATATCCTTAGATGATGTAGACTATATAGTAGGAACAGATATTTTGAAATTGACAAGCATACATAATTATCTCGACAAAATTGTCTTCATCAATCATCACTTAGCACATTGTGCCTGTAGTTATTATATGTCAGGCATGGATGATGCCGCTGGATTAGTGATAGATGGATATGGGGCAAAATACGAGGATGCCAAAAGTGAGGCAATTTCATTTTATCATGTAGATCGACTAAATGGAATATCATTACTAAATAAAATGCTTTGTGATTTAAGTATACCAAGAGACAATACACCGTTGGATCGAGCGAATTCCCTTGGAAATTTTTATGCTATTATAACTTATTTGTGCGGGTTTGCTCCTTTGCAAGAAGGAAAAACTATGGGTCTTGCTTCATATGGGAAGTCAACATTTGAAAAAGAAATTAATAAATATATTCAACTTGATTTTAATAAAGGAAAACCTTATTTACAATTTGATAGTTATGGTTTAGTTGAGTTTGGATTAGACTTACTAAAAGGAAAAAATATATGTGATGATTTTGACATTTTTGCGGATGTTGCAAATGCTGGACAAGTTATACTTGAAAAGATAACTTTTCAAATAATGAATTATTTATACGCTGTCACTAAGGTCAAAAAACTTGTTTATGGAGGGGGTGTAGCACTCAACAGTGTGTTAAATGGAAAGATAAAAAGAAATACACCATTTGAAGAAGTATTTGTTTATCCTGCTGCAGGTGATGCTGGAACTGGAGTCGGGGCAGCTCTTTATTTTTATCATGGTGTTTTAAAACATCCTTATATAAACTGTTGTAGACCGGAATCAATTTTTTTAGGGAAAAAATATTCTAATGAAGATATACTATCGTGTCTGAATCATTTTAATGATAAAGTTTTATTTTATAAGTATTCAGAGAATGAATTGATTTCATTAGCCTCTAGGAAAATCAAAGACAATCATATTGTTGGTTGGTATCAAGGACAAACTGAAGTTGGTCCACGCGCACTAGGTAATAGAAGCATTCTGGCAAATCCGACTAATGCAGAAATGAAAAATATCCTGAATAACCGAGTGAAATTTAGAGAGCATTTTCGTCCATTTGCCCCAGCGGTTTTAAAAGAATATAAAAACGAGTATTTTTGTGACGATTATCCAGATAATCCATATATGCTCTTTGTATCTGATGTGAATGAGAATAAAAAGAATATTGTTCCAGCTGTTGTTCATATTGATGGAACTGCAAGGTTACAGACAGTAATGTATGAAGATAATCCGAAATATTACTTACTTATAAAATCATTTTATGAACTCACAGGGATTCCTATGATAATAAACACATCGTTTAATATAAAAGGAAAACCAATAGTTGAAACGCCCAAAGATGCAATATTGACTTTTCTAAATTGTGATATGGATGATTTGTTTTTATATGATTATCATATAATAAAGAAAGTATTATAGTAAAAACCTATCAACATTTAGAAATGTTTAATAATGATTATATTTTAACATAATGAAATGAAATGCTTGTCTTATTGGCAAAATGTTCGGAAGCTTGCAAATTAAAAGGTGCTGTAATGATTTATAGCGAAAAAAAATATATCTGTTCAAAAACGGCAAGATAATCGAAAATGAGGCCCATGAAGAGTCGATGGCGTTGGACGGTGTTTACATGTTCAAAAGCAAGCGGAGTATTATCTGGCTATTTGATAGGATATAAAACTGGTACATTTTGAAGTGATAATTAGGATGGATGAGTGTCATATGATTAAATTAAAACCGGTTATTTTTGAAAATTATGATTGCGTACAAGCTATCATTGCGAATGTATTAAATCACTATAAAACGCCGTGGCAATTAATGTTTATGGGCGTTATAGGGTTTGAATATTCCAACTTAGATGGTGGTGGTTTTACGTTGTATACTGGGGGCAAAGCTAGAGAAGCATTAGAAAAAATTTATGATATACGTCAATTACCTTTTGCTGCACAAACTATTTATGAATAAAAAACTCAATTAATAATAACGATTTGTTGTGCTTGTATATTGATGGTTTTTATTGTCCTTGGCATAATGCTTTTAACAAATATCACATAGAACACTTTTTACTCGCTGTCGGATTTAGTGATTCTAATAACACTATAATTTGTGCAGATCCATTTTTTACTACTGATTTAAAAGAATTGCCTATACAATATGGATGAATACCTTTTAATAACCGAATCGAATACACTAAACAAACTTGTAGGAATTGTTTCGGAGGCTCTCGAAAAGAAAAATGTAGAAGGAGCAAAGGAATGAATGTCTTAAATATCGACGTAATTTCGGATATAATTTTCGACCCGTATTTTAGTCCGCTAATAAAGGCATATATTGGTGAAAACGCGAAAGTATACCCAATCCCTTACGGTGAACAAAACGAAGGCGAACGACGAAAACAGCTTGAGGAATCGGAAATCATTGTTGTTTGGCTGAATTTGGAATCGTTGTATTTACACGCTTGCGATGCTCTCAATTCACAGTCAATTCCTCATCAGCAAATAATTGAGGAAGTTGTCGCTTCATGCAAGCGGCTCTACACCGACATAACGGAATATACAAACGCCCATATCTTTTGGTTTTTGTTTGAGGACTATTTTAACAAACTACATATTGTCACAGGTCATCGATATAACGCGCTCGTAGATAGAATCAACGCTGAATTGGACGGTATATTGAAAAATGATGTGTCTTTTATAGACTTAAAGCGGCTTATCGCGGATGTTGGCATTTCCAATGCATACGACACAAAAGGCAAATATCGGTGGAACGCACCCTATTCAAAAGTATTGATTGAAGCCGCCGTTAAGGAGATACACAAGCAATATTTAATAGCACAAGGCACTACAAAGAAATGCCTTGTATTTGACTGCGATAATGTCCTGTGGGGCGGCATACTATCCGAAGATGGCGTAGAAAACATAAAACTTGGCGGTGCTGGGTTCGGGCGGCCTTATCAGGATTTTCAGAGGTTCGCCCTGTCACTGTATTATCATGGCATTATCCTCGCCGTATGCAGTAAAAATGATTTGTCCGACGTTATGACTATGTTCCGAGAACACAGCGAAATGGTCTTGAAAGAGGAACATATCGCCTGTTTTCAAGTGAATTGGGAGAACAAACCCGACAATATAAAGTGGATTGCTGAAACTCTGAATATTGGTCTTGACAGCATGGTTTTCGTTGACGATGCGCCTGTTGAGATTGAAGCCGTTAAGTCTATGTTGCCGGAAGTCACCGCTATCCGCTATGACCGTGATATCTCGCATGAACAATTCTCTTGTTTCAATTTGAAAAGTAATGTCAGTATGGCAGACATTGAAAAGCGAAACGAAACCTACCGCACCAATCAATCCCGCGAAACCTTAAAAGCTCAATATGACAGTTACGGCGAATACATAGCCGCCCTTGAAATCAAGACGGACATTCACGAAGCGTTGCCGATTGAGTACAGCCGCATTGCGGAGCTTACCCAACGGACAAACAAATGCACTAACGGCAAGCGATATACTGTTGCGGAAATCAAGGAGCGCATTGCCTGCAAAAATATTAAGCTATATTCTCTTTCCGTTTCCGACCGATTTTCTGATTTGGGTCTTGTGGGTACTTTTGAAATCGAGGGAAGCACACTAAACTTATTTAGCTTATCGTGTCGAGCATTGGGGTGCGACATTGAAGGTAGGTTGTTGCATTTTATCGCGGGCAAGTATCGAGTTTCAAATATTAAATTCAAGTCCACAGGGAAAAATGAAGATGTAAAAGATATACTGATTCAGGTATTTCCAAACGCCGCCATAACAAACTGCGAAAATGATAAAACAGTGTAGATATTTTGGGATGCTCCGGCTCCCACTATTGGGATAATATCTATTGAAAATATATTACTTGACAGTAAAAAGTTCTATAGCCTTAAGAAGCCTGTAAATCCTCTGTAATAGCAAGGTTTTCCTGCTTCTCCTGAATAAATCGTGTTATGTTGAAATCAGGCTTTTTAGCCATAATGCAAAAATGTTTTTCCTTAAATAACTGACAACGGTGGCTTTTGATACGATTGGTTTTGGACGGTGTCCTGAAAAAGCGGAATACCCTTCCTGCATCTCTTTCGAAAAATTTAGGGATAGCAAGTGTAAGATTCCCATTGCCACACAACAGAACTGGACATAACCTTCAATTGCTTTCACGGTTAACAAGATATTTTCTCGTTCCTTTTGTTCTATTACCTTATCTATTAGTGCTGGTTCTCCTTTTTTGAGATAATGTTTCAGCTTAGGCATGGATTTACTCCAAAGATGGTAACAAAAACCACCAATTACCTGCTTGAATTCACGAAAGGTACATTCTATTCGAAAACGGTAACTGTAAAGCCGTATAATTGTGACGGGATCTAATTCCAAATCTGTACTGACTAGGATACTCTGAATTCCGTTGTATTCCACCAGTACAAAACGCAACTCCTGATAAAGCTTTGGCCCCCATAAAAGGTTACAGCAGTAATAACGTACGCGTTCTGTTTTCCCATAAAGGACTATTGTGGTTTCCTGAAATGAAAGGAAGCAGATTCCTTCGAAAAAAGTCCTTTTAGCTTTACAGCACTGCCTTTTTCGGTGGTCTGCCACGACTTGGTTTCTTTTTCGGAGGTTTTTCATAGGCATTACAGGACTTTTTTGCCTTGGTTATGATGTTCATTATTACCTCGCCCTCCGTATTACACTGTTTCAAACATTCCAGTGCCGGTACAGAAAGGAAATAACGGTCGAGTAACAGGAGGGACTTACCAAATATTTTTGCTGCTTCATATCCATTTTCAATCATCTGCACGATATGGGAAGGAGTTGTAGGTTCCTCTTTCTCCCAGTTTAAAATGGTTTGAATCCCATCCTGAAGGTTGATAGAGAGAGGAATACAGTAGGTTTTAGCCGGATTCCCTGCCAAAACTCTGATACCGCCGAACAATATATTCAAGCATGATGTATGGTCATACACCGGAAAGTGTGGTAAACTTACCACCAGATAACTCTTTCGGTGATTTTATCTTTCTTTAGTGTGCGAACTCAAGGATACCATAAAATGGATTGAAAGGGTTATTTTTTATAAAACTTTTGACTGTCTAGTAAATTAGTAATAGGATAATAAGAAATAAGGAGAAACCCCCATGCTCAAAAAGGCGTTAGTAGTCATAGACATCCAAAACGACATCACAAAGAATTATAAAGAAATAATTGATAATATAAATTCATCTATCGATTGGGCAGTTAAGCATAATATCCATATCGTATACATAAAACATGAAAATTTGTCAACTAGCACGAGGACTTTTAAGCCAGATACCCGCGGGGTAGAACTCGCACCGGATTTGAAAATGGTATCCGATAATATTTTTACTAAGAGCAAAGCAAACGCACTAACGAGCGAGGATTTCGCTGCCTTTGTTGATAAGAATGAGATAAATGATTTTTACATAACAGGAGCAGATGCCGTTGCTTGTGTTAAATCAACCTGTTACAACTTAGCAAAGGTCGGTTATACTGTGACTGTCATATCCGATTGCATTACCAGTTACGATAAAAAGAAATTTCCCGAAATGTCGGATTACTATAAAAACTACTATAAAAATAAGGGCTGTAAAATAATGAGTTTGAATGACATTCTAAGTTTTAAACTAAAATAATTTGCATATTCCAGCCAAACAGCATAACCGTCCCGAAGGGACGGCATGCCATTCCGCTTTAAACTGCACGTTGCAGTATTCGTGCTGATTTTTATTACTTTCTCATGTCTCTTCATTGCACTCAAGGCGGTATGCCTTGGATGCCATCCTGCTTAAGCAGGCATCAGCATAGGTGTTATCTTTGAAAAGATCCCACCACTTGATAACGGGAAGCTGAGATACAATCATTGTTGCCTTTTACAATCTCTTGTTTCGATGATTTCAAAGAGGTCACGGCACTTATCCATGCTTAGTTCCATAAGACCGAAATCGTCGATTACCAGCAATCAGATTTGTATAATCGTAGACATGACCAAGTTGACGCGCGCCTTTTTGCTTTCTTGAAGAAGCGCATTGGCTCTGATATATTTTACCGTTCGAAGTTGTTGTAAAGCAGTAATGCATAGGGCATTAGCGATATGTGTTTTACCTGCCCCCGCACTACCAGTAATCAAAAGATTTTTAGGTTCATCAATCCACTCACATTTTTGCAGCAACTTAATGACATGAGTATCTAGCATGCAATCTGGTTCATAGATTCCAGCATCAAAGTCAGCAGTCGGATATTTCAAGGATGCTTTCTTTAACAGTTTGTTGAATTTTGTGCTCTGACGCTGATCCCATTCATAGTTAATAATCTTGGATATACGGGTATAAAAATCCTCGAGTGCTGTATTGGGGTTGAGAAACTGCTTTTCCAGTGCCTCTGACATGTGAGACAGTCGGAGCTTAAAGAGTTTGTCCGTAAGCGATGAATAACCCACCGGATTTTCAAGTCTCCAAATCCGTGAGATAATCCTTGTACAAGAGTGATAATTCTCCTGTTCTGGGATTTAGGACTTGTTTTAGTTCATATCTGTTTTGGTCACTGTCCTAATTCACTCTAATAAACTTATAGGAGTAGGACAAAAATGGTTCAAAAAGAACTGAGGCAGCCAAGACGTATAGATAAGGAATGGCTGGAGCTCATACAGCAATGCCGCACCAGCACAATGAGTGACAAAGACTGGTGTGATCTGCATCATATTCAGCGCAGTAGCTTTTACTATCATATCCGAAGATTTCGGGATAGCGCCTGCGCAATACCAGAAGCATCTCTTCCCGTGGTTCATGAGAAACAGGAAGTGGTCCAACTTCGGATTTCGGATTTAGACTCCGTTCCTGTCCAAACACCTGCCCTGAACAATTCATTGGGGTTCTCCGATGATACAGCAATCCGCTTGATTGTTCATGGTATTCGGATAGAAATCACGAATGCTGCAGCAGGTGAAGCCATTGCAATACAACTAATATTTTGAAAAAACAATCAAGAGTGTCATGGAAATACTTGCATTGAGAGATATGAAAAATGGAGAGGGGTATTTATTAAAATGAAAAGAATTTTTGCGGCTTACAAGGATCTGATTGGTATCATCTTTGAAGAAGCGCCTTTAATCGTTATACTAACTTTTATTTGCACAATTATCAGCGGTTTGTTAGCCCCTATTGGTGTATATATAAATCAAAATGTTTTTGATGGAGGATTGGCGGCAGCAAGAGGAGAGATGGCTTTTTCAGATTATGGGATATTTCTTGTTTTGCTTGTGATAGCAAATATTTCACCAGAATTAATAAGCGGAATTATATTTAGTTATGTTCAACCGCGTTCTTTGTTAATATTGAGAACAGCTTATAAGACTCGTATGTTGAAAAAACTAAAAACAATGAAATACGAACACTTTGAGAGTGAAAATTCTTCAGAGATCATAGATAAGGCATATAACAGAGCAAAACGTGCGGCAAGCCATTTATGGCCTATGTATATATATTGGAGGTTTGCTGCTTTGATTGCAAGCATAGGCACACTCTGGTATGTTTTCAACATACGCTGGTGGTTAATGCTTACGGTCTTACTGCCGTTTCTATTTGAAACATATATATCCTCAAAGAATAATTACAACATATATGCCGAATTAGAAACATATTGGAAAAAAGAAAAAAATACGGAGGATAGCGATAGCCCGTGCTTTCATGGGCAGCAAGCCAATCCTTCTGCTAGATGAACCAACATCACAACTTGACCCGATGGCCGAAGCTGGTTTATATAACGAGTTCGCAGGCATGGTTGAAAATAAGACAGCTATATTCATAACACATAGGTTAGGTGCAACGATGATAACTGATAGGATTCTGGTTATACACAGCGGCAAAATCGAAGAAGTTGGCACATTGGAAAAGACATCGGGGGAACGGAATTGTCCGGCAGTCAATGGAAAAAAATAGCGATAGCACGAGCGTATTATCGTAACTGTGATTTTATTGTTCTTGACGAACCTACAAGTAATCTTGACCCGATTGCCGAAGCCGATGTATGCAAAAAATTTTTGGCTTTGAATGAGGGCAAAACAGTTATAATGGTTGCGCACAGAATAAGTATGGCTTCTCTTGCTGATAGAATTGTTGTATTCAAAGACGGTGAAATTGTCGAAGACGGCTCCCGCGATGTTTTATTATTAAACAATGATGAATACGCGAGACTTTATTCTACACAGGCGCAATGGTATGATAGATAAGAGCTTTATGTACTGCGCGGGCAATTTTAATAGTTATTTACGAAGAGGCTTCCAGTCTTATGCATGAAGTTGGATTGGTGTGGGAAGCTTGAGTAGCTAATTTATTCGGTTTAGCGAATAGCGCTATAGCTCTCAACGCTTGATCCCAAAGCAGAAAATGAGATACTTCAGCAGTTTGATGCCATGGTTCACAATAAGACTGCTATATATTTTACACCGCTTGTCGTCCAGCCGTTTATGTGATTATATAATGGTCTTTCAAGCTGGCAGTATAATTGAATATGGTACTTATGATGAGCAGATGGAATGTAACAGGAAATATGCCGAGTTGTATAATTTACAAGCGCAATATTATATATAAGCACGTTATCAACAGTTATGTAAAAACATGACATGTAAAATTTGATCAATATATCCCATTAATACACCAAATGTTACAAAATAAACGCTAATTATTACAAATATTTGTATAAATAGAGAAAATGTGGTATTATAATTGCAGACCTGCCTTTGAATTGCACATACACAGCCAGATGATTGTGGTATAAAAAAGGAGGAATGCATATGGGAGTATAGCCTTAATCGCTGAGTAAATGATGATGTCGGACAACCTATTGAAGAAGGGAGGACTACAAATGCTTCAGTTACATGGATTATGGAAGAAAGTAATTGCTATGTTAATAATAACGGTGATCTCCATCGGTAATGTGGGTATTGCATATGCTCTGGACGGGGTTTATCATGAGCCCACGGGATGGGATGATTTATACGGGGGAAAAGAAGTAGGGAGCAACCTGTGTGAACGGTATCCCAGGGATCCGCAGGCCGGTGAAAATGTTTATATCAAATCAAAAACCTGGCCGGTAGAACCGGGACACGCGGTATGGATCACTTGGTCTAAGAACGGGGTTTCGCAGACGGTTGTGAACGCGGACTGGAAATACAATAGCGGTAATGATACTTATTGGGAAGCGAATCTTGGAAGCTTTGCCAAAGGCGATTCCATAGTATATACAGTGCATGCGGATCACTATGGAAGCAATCATAAGTCAGACGGACCTTATGAGTTCATTGTAACAGACTGGGATTATGTCAAGAATGTTACCGCTGTGACCAATCATAATAATCGTGTGGAGCTGACATGCTCTTCACAGGCTGGGACAGTAACCCCGAAGATTAGCTTTTCCTTCCCGGATGACGGCTACTTCAGAATGCAGTTTGAGCCTTTGGGCTCCGGTGCCTTCGCCGGCGGAGTTACGAATTATACGGTTGATCAGACGAATCCCGGCTTTTTATGGATTAACGGACCGGATATTAATCTTAAGATTTATAAGACACCTTATATGCTGGAGGTATATGACGGCAGTTATAATCTGCTGACCAAAGAGGCGGATCGCAATACTTACAGAAGCCTGGCATTTCGTACCAACGGCACAAATTTTGTCAATGCTGTGGAGGAGAATCTGTATACTCCCGCAGCCGAATCCTTTACCGGTTTCGGAATGAAATACGACGCGCTTAACCAGCGGGGGAAGAATGTAGATATCTATACGGTCAACTGGTATCTAGACCAGGAGAACAAGACATATCTTCCAATTCCCTTCTATATCAGCAACCAGGGCTACGGATTATACCTTAATACGACTTATTACGCACAGTACAGGCTGGCTACGGATCATTCAAACCGTGCAACCATTCGGGCTGTTGCGGGAGGAGCGGTAAACACGGGTATGGATCTGTATTTTTTTGCAGGTAATCCTAAGGAAGTATCACAGAAATATACGGATGTGATCAGCAAACCGGAATTACCGCCCGTATGGGCATTCGGACCCTGGATATCTGCAAATGAGTGGAATAAGCAGTCGGAAATCGAGGATCAGATCGATAAAACCAATCTGTATGATATTCCTACAACGGCTATGGTTATTGAGGCCTGGGCTGATGAAGAGACATTCTACATCTGGGGGGACGCCCAATATACGCCTCAGAGCGGAAGTTGGGTTCCAACCTCCAGTGACTTTACTTATACCGGAAGATGGCCGGACCCGGAGGGGATGGTGGAAGAACTGCATGATAACGGTATTAAGGTGTTGCTGTGGCAGCTGCCGGTCATCAAGAGCGCTTCTAGTCCGATACCGCAATTGGCAACGGATGAGACCTATGCCATCAGCAATGCTTATGTGCTGGATGACGGAAACGGGGTCCCGTACCGCAATAAGGGAGGATGGTATGGGAATGCGGTAATGCCTGATTTCACAAATTCCAATGCGGTGCAGTGGTGGCTTGACAAAAGAGAGTATTTGCTGGATGAGATAGGAATTGATGGATTTAAATGCGACGGCGGGGAATTCGTATGGGGCAGGAATATTACTGCGTCTGATGGAACCAAAGGGGATGAGCTCAGGAATCTCTATCCGGATATCTACGTACAGGCATACTATGATTTTACGAAGCAGCATACGGCAGATGGGTTGGTATTCTTCCGTTCGGGAGGTGCCGGTGCCGGACAGCATCCTATTGCTTGGACCGGAGACCAGACCTCAAGCTTCGGTGCTTATCGTGATGCCATCCGCGCCATGATGAATGCTTCCATGTCAGGCGTTCCCTTTGTGACATGGGATTTGGCAGGGTTCAGCGGTGAGATTCCTACCACGGAGCTTTATAAGAGGAGTGTGGCTCAAGCAGCATTCTCACCCATCATGCAGCTTCATTCGGAATGGGGAGGGGATCCCAATCCCAGCGTTGCCCGTACGCCCTGGAATATGTATGACCGCACCGGTGATATGGACTGTATCAATATCTACAGGAAATTCGCCAATTACAGGATGAGCCTGATACCGTATCTGTATAATCAGGCTAAATATACCAGTGCGGTAGGGGTTCCCATGATGCGCTCTATGGCGTATGAATTCCCCGGAGACAGTACGGCTGAGAATATGGAATTCCAGTATATGTTGGGTGAAAACCTGCTGGTTGCTCCCATTGAGAACCAGGGACAGACCAGCAAACTGGTCTATCTACCCGACGGAGAATGGATTGATTTGTTCTGGGGTGCCAAGAGGCCTGGCAGCAGTCTGATTTCTTACTATGCCGGTCTTGATACTCTTCCTGTGTTTGTAAAATCGGGTTCTGTAATTCCGATGAATTTGAATTCGGATTATGATTTTGGGGGATCGGTAGGAAATAGCACAACAGAATATCAGAACTTCACTTTCCGGATTTATCCCAAAGGATATACGGTATTTGATTATTATGACTATGCAGACCAGGTACAGACACAACTGACCGTGGATGAGAAGTATCAGAGCAGCCGGATTGATGTCACAGTACCGGCTATGTCCCACACACGATCACTGCAGATTTTCTCCGGACGGCCTTCTTCGATTGAAATCGATGGAAATCCTGCTATCCACTATACCAGCTTCTCTTCCTTCAAGGGAGCGTCCAGCGGATGGTATTATGATGCGGTACAGCATCTGACCTATGTCAGGCTTCCTTTAGCGTCAACAGCAACCACAGTTGAATTGATCGGAGTAAGGGAGGTTCCGTATGAAGCGGAGTTTGCCGTACATAATCAGGTCGCTGTGAATACGAATCACGCTGATTATGAGGGAACAGGTTTTGTGGACAGCTTTGCAGCCGTCGGAGACTATGTATCCTTTGATGTATATGCGGAAACGGCAGGGAGCTATACTCTGGACGTGCGCTATTGTGCCGGAACGGAGAATGCTTCCAGGGCCGTGTACGTGAATGGAAGCAGAGTTGCCGCAGTATTGCTGCCTAAAACAGCAAACTGGGATACCTGGGGGACTGTTTCACAGGCTGTCAGCTTAAGTGCCGGTAAGAATACCATAGTGATCTCATATGACAGTGATAGTTATGCAGGCATCAACCTAGATAATATTACGGTGAAAAAATGATCAGGTAACAGGAGCAAAGTCCGTTTGTAAAATAAACAGTTCAACGCTTTCTGATTGGCTATCCCTGTCCCGGATAGGGGTAGCCGTTAGGTGACAATAAAAGAAGGAGTGCAATCGAATGAAGATATTTTATAGAAATCATATCTGTAAGAGACTCTTTGCAATATATCTTGCGGTTGGGATGGTACTGTCCGTCCTATCCTGGCAGCCTGCCAAAAGAGCAGAAGCTTATGTGGATACCCTGGGCAACGTATCCGGCGTATCTGTCTCAGGAGATCTTATCACTCTGACGGTGGATAACGGAATGGAGCCCAATGACGATATTCTGGAGCTTCAAGTTTGTGAAAGCGATATATTGAAGGTGAATTACCGCCCGAACGGAGTGGCCTCAAGTCCGTCCACTCCCATGATTGACCCCGACCGCACCTGGAGTCCGGTCGGTGCTGTAATTAATACCAGCGGCAATCCGATTACGATTGTAACGGCCGATATGCGTGTGGAGATTAGTAAATATCCCTGCCGCATGACGGTTAAGAAAGCGGATGGGACAACTCTGTTCTGGGAACCCGGCAATGCGGGTGTATTTCACGACGGAGTGCGTTTTGTAAGAAATCCGAATCATAATATGTATGGGGTACATAGCTATGCGTGCTTCGATGGAGATGGAGAGATTCTCCGGAATAATTCCATGGTCGCGGCCCAGGCCGGTCAGCAGGGGAATTCGGGAGGACCTTTTATCTGGTCAACTGCAGGTTACGGTCTTCTGGTGGATTCAGACGGCGGATACCCTGTAATTGACGGCAGCAATAACAAGATGGAATTCTATTATGGAGATACTACCCAGGAGGGCAGACGTTATTATAAGGATAATGTGGAGTATTACGTTATGCTGGGGGAACCGGAAGAGATTATGGAGAATTTCTCGCATATTACAGGCCAGTCTCCGATGATGCCGCTGTGGTCCCTTGGGTTCTCTAATTATGAATGGGGAATCGACCAGAATGAATTATATGACATGATTGATTTATACAGAGCCAAGAATATCCCCATTGACAGTTATGGAATTGACTATGACTGGAAGAACTATGGAGGTGATAATTACGGGGAGTTTACCTGGAATACGGGAAACTTTCCGCAAGCGGCTACTACAGCTCTTAAAAATAACCTTCTTACGAAAGGAATCCGGTTGATTGGTATTACAAAGCCAAGAATAGTGACAAAGCTTTCGGGCGGTACGCCTACGGTCCAAGGGCTGGCGGCGGCTGCCGGAGGATATTTTTATCCGGGCCATGCAGAATATACGGATTATTTCTATCCGGTCACCGTACAGAGCATTGATCCCTATGTTCCGGCTGCCCGTGCTTGGTGGTGGCAGAACTCAATTGATGCCTTTGATAAAGGAATCGCAGGCTGGTGGAATGACGAAACAGATACGGTTGCATCAGGAAGCGCAAATTACTGGTTTGGCAATTTCACTACGCTCCATTTATCCCAGAGCCTGTATGAAGGGCAAAGGGATTATACGGACGATGATGTGCGCGTATGGCAGACCGCCAGGAACTACTATCCGGGAACCCAGCGGTATGGTACGACAATATGGTCCGGTGATGTGGGCACTCAGTTCATTATTGACGAGAATATATGGTGGACAAACGGTTTAGATGATCAGAAAGCGACTATGTTATCTACCATCAATAACGGGCAGATGAAATGGGGTTCGGACGGCGGCGGCTTTAACCAGAATACGGGAACCGTCGAGAATCCAAGCCCGGAATTGTATACAAGATGGCTGCAGTTTGCGGCCCTGTCTCCGGTGTTCCGTGTCCATGGTAATTTCCAGCATCAGCGTCAGCCCTGGTATTATGGCTTTACGGCAGAAGAAAACACAAAGGCCGCAATCCAGTTAAGATACTCGCTGTTGCCATATATTTATTCCTATGAATATAAGGCCTTGGAGAAAGGGGTTGGACTTGTCAAGCCGCTGATGTTTGATTATCCTGCCGACCCCAATACGGCTAATTATACGGACGCATGGATGTTCGGTGATTGGCTGCTGGCGGCACCGGTAACGGAGCGGTATGAGACTACCAAGTGGATTTACCTTCCTGCAGGACAATGGGTCGACTATTTTACCGGCCTGGTTTACCAGGGAGGACAGTACATTCCTTACTCCGTGAATGGGGAGAGTTGGACGGATATCCCTCTGTTTATAAAAAAAGGAGCGATTATTCCTTCACAGAAGGTGCTGAATTATACCGGTGAGGAAACGATTACAGAGATTACGGTGGACATTTTCCCTGACACCGTTGCGACATCCTTTGATTTCTATGATGACGACGGAATATCCTATGATTATGAGAACGGGGAATATTTCAAACAGGTGGTTACCGCTCAGGATAATGGAGGAGGCGGGCTGAATGTCTCCATCGGAGCAAAAACAGGAAGCTATAACTCATCCATCGGCACGTATATCATTAAGCTCCATGGTAAAGCAGCCCAGAATGTTGCTGTGAACAGCAGTCCGGTATCTTTTTACAGTGATCTGCATGCATTGAGGAATGCTGCAGGAGAAGGATATTCTGTCAGCAGGGATATCTATGGAGATGTGACTTATGTCAAGGTCTCTGCGGGAGCAGCCAAGAATATCACGGCGACAGGAAGCACTTCTCCCGTGGTGTCGGGTATGTATTATGAAGCAGAGGAAGGCTCCCTGTGGGGCAAGACCATTGTCACCCAGGCAGGAAGCAATACAAATCATAGCGGCTATACTGGAGGAGGATTTGCTGACAAACTGGAGAATGACGGGGCTTCTGTTACCGTGCGCGTGAATGCAAAGACCGCAGGCGATTATCCGGTAGATATCCGGTATTCCAATGGAAGTGGCACGAATAAGACGTTAAGCTTGTTTGTCAACGGCTCCTATGTCAGACAAGTGGTCTTTGACCGAACTGCGAACTGGGATACCTGGGTATCCGTAACGGAGGAGATTCCGTTGGCGGCTGGCGGGAATAGCATAACTTTACAATATGATTCTAATTCTGGAGATACGGGTTATGTGAATATTGATCATATATTTGTTCCGTTCTATCCTGATACGGCACGTTATGAGGCGGAGTCGGCTGCATTGCATAATGGACCTGCCAGGGCGACAAACCATTGGTTCTATACCGCTTCCGGCTTTGTTGCAGGCATTGAAAGCGTTGGGAATGAGGTGGAATTCAAAAACGTCACAGTGCCTGGCACCGGAACCTATCCGGTAGAATTGCGCTATGCCAATGGTAATGGTACGAATAAGACTCTTAACGTATACATTAACAATACGTTCTATATGACGGCAAATCTGGCGAGCCTCGGCAGCAATTGGAATGTGTGGGGGACATGGAGTCATAACCTGCCATTGAATGCAGGACAAAACACCATCTCCTTCCGGTATGATACAGGAAATAGCGGTTATGTCAATCTGGATCAGCTAAAGGTAAGAAATACTTCTAATGCCTATGTGATGGAAGAGAATGTATTGGATAACGGTGGATTTGAACGTCCAATCTGGGAATCTTCCAAGTGGACGGAATGGCATCCGGGAGGACAAAGCCTGGCCTATGGAATTGACAGCGGAAAAGGGCTAAATCCTCCAGAGGCAGCAAGAGAAGGGGAACAAAGGGTATATTTCTACTTGTCAGGAGCGTATCAACAGAGCATACATCAGATAAATGATGTAGAGAACGGTGAGTATCGGCTGGAATTCTGGGCCAGAAGTTTTAATACGGTACCGAATATCGCGAGAGCAGAAATTACAGCTCCTAATATCAGTCCGGTATATGTTAATATTATACAGTCTTCTGAATGGAGGCACTATATAGTGGATAATCTGGGGTTGGAGGATTCTGTTGATATTGGCTTTTATGTTAATTCTCCAGGAGGTACAACAGTTCAATTGGATGGTGTGCGGTTAATTAAGACAAACTAAGATTTACAAAATCAGCAAGATTATGGGCGTACATCGAAGTAGGATGTACGCCCATAATGATGTAAAAACCATTATCCGGAAAAACCACCCTATCAGTTCTGTTAGCGTTCAAAGGGACAGATTGTGAACCGGGGTTCATATGTACGAGGCGGATGGCGTAAGCTGTCCGCCTTGTGCTGTTATGCGATATTTTCTTGCTCTGTGTTTTCCGCATCTTCCGCGGCGACCTGCTCTACGCTGTCCATGATGCCCACATCCCGATAGACAATACGGATTGCCTGTTCCGCGGTGCGGGAGTATCTGATGCTCTTTTCTCCTACCTCAATCCGTGAGATAAACAGCCGTAGGATTTCAGGAGTCAGCTCTCGTATCTCCGTATATTGCTTGGCTCTTTGGATGAAGGCATCTACATTGGATGCGGAGTCCATCAGCTTTTGCAGCCTTGCCTCCTTGACAGGGATGGCATCCCGCAGTGCCTTCTGCTCGTCATTGTAATCAGCGGACAGCATACGGAACTGCTCATTGGTTACCCGGCCCAACACATTATCTTCATAGAGGCGTTTAAACAATGACGTGAGTTCTGAATCTCTGCGCCGTGCCGCATCCAGCTCTCGTTGCAGACCGTTCATCTCTTTCCGCAGCTCAAAGGAATTTTTGCGGTTGATGTACTCTGCGAAGAGGGCTTCTTTTTGCCTCGCGAAATGGGTCACCCTGCGCAGGTCGTCAAGGATAATCTGAACCAGATCGCGCTCCCTGATGTAGTGGGAGGAGCAGACCTCCTTACCCCTTTTCTTGTAGGTGTAGCACATGAAGTTGTTTTTGACAGCCTCCATCGTGTGTGCCCGGTGCAGGACAAGGGGTTTTCCGCAGTCTGTGCAGAACACCAATCCGGAGAATAAATTCGGTTCCTCCATCTGCTTGGGTGTGCGCTTTTTCCGCTGGCGAAGCTCCTGTACCAAATCCCACTGCTCCTGCGTGATCAGCGCCTCATGGGTGTTCTTTACCAGAATCTGCTCGGACTCATCGTGGTAAACGGCTTTCTTGTTCTTGTAGGACAGGGTGGTTGTCCTCAATCCCGGCATGTGTCCGAGATAGGTTCTATTATCCAAGATGCCTGTTACCGAACTGGAAGTCCAGCGGTAGGGGCTTGAAGTATCCAGACTCTTGTGTTCCTTTCCTGTCATGCGGTAGTAGTAATTAGTGGGATTGAGCACCTGCTCCTGCGTGAGAATCCGGGCGATCTGGTTGGGGCCTTTCCCTCCCGCGCACAGGCTGAATATGCGCTGTACAATGGGTGCGGTTTCTTCATCGGGAACGATGCCCTTGCGGACGCTTTCGTCCCTGCGGTAACCGTAGGGCGGTCTGCCGCCGAGGATTTCCCCGCGCTCCGCCTGCATCCGCTTGACCGCACGAACCTTCTTGCTGGAATCCTTTGCATGAAGCTCGTTGAACCAATTCCTCATGGGGGTGAAGTCATTGCTGCTTTCATACAAGGAATCCACGCCGTCGTTGACCGCGATAAAGCGGATGCCCTTCTGAGGAAAGAAGATTTCCGTGTAATACCCTACCTGTAGATATTCTCTGCCAAGCCTTGATAAGTCCTTTACGATCAGGGTTTCCACCTGATCCTGTTCAATCAGTCCCAGCAGTTCGTTCCACGAGGGGCGGTTGAAGTTGGTTCCCGAGTACCCATCGTCATACAGGAATTTCACATTGGTGAAGCCGTTTTCCTTTGCGTATTTTTCAAGGAGCAGCCGCTGGTTCTGGATGCTGTTGGAGTCGCCCTTAAGGTCATCCTCCTGACTGAGTCTGCCGTATAAAATCGTATATTTTTCTTGGTTTGCCATCATCAAAATCTCCTTTCTTGCGGCAAACCGGTACGGTACCACACAGCATACCGCAACCGTTTCCGCAAGTCTACTGAATTCAAGCGGTATGTGCTTCCTTTTTCAGCTCGGCATCAATGACTTTAAGCAGCCTGTCGGTAGGGGTACAGTCAGCCTGCGGCGGGAACACAGAGCAGATGTGGAAGCGGCGGCCTTCGATTACCATGCTTCGCTGCGCGGTGGTTTGGTCGGTATCGAAGCATACCAGTGCGTCCTCAAAGCAAGGCGCCGCCCTCCCGTTCTCCATTTCCTCATGTACGACCTCGGTAGTTTCATAGGCTCCAAGTACGCCTGTCTGCAGATAATGCTGTCCAATTTTTTGTTCTCTGTCCATGGTTTTCCTTTCTCCCCGCAGGGGACTACATCGTCAGATCCATTTCCTGCTCCTGCTTGCTTTGGAGCTTGTGTCCTTGGGCCAGCTTTTTGCGGGCCTCCCGCTGCTTCTGCTTGCTGTCCGTCCATGAATGCGGCGTAAGCGGAGACGGTACATCATCCATCTTCTCTACATTTTTGCCGAGGGAAATCAAATCTTCAGCAAGGGGATCAGCCTTTTCCACTTGCCCCAGCCAGCCTTCGGGCGGCTCCGGGGTTAGCGGAATAAAGCCATGTTCGGCGCGATAGGTAAACAGTTTCTCCAGATTTCCCTTGAGGTAGGTGTCATCGTGGAGCTTGTTGTCCCGGCATTTCATGCCGTTCGGGCAGATGTAGGTAATGTATTTTCGGGTGTCGCTCCACTGCACCTTGTAGCCCTCATACTCCATGTTCTGAATGAAGCTCTCCCGGTCGGGGCTGTACAGCAGGGCGTCTTCAATGGCTTTGATGAGGGTAAACTTCCAGCTCTCGCCCCGCTCAGCGGCACGGTATTCTCCGGCCAGCGCCCGCTTTTTCTTCT
>JAEWYQ010000010.1 GCA_023395555.1 Bacillota bacterium | reverse complement strand
TCTTAAGCAAGCTGGAGCCCTATACCCCGGAAGGTTTCTTAGAACATCGCCCTGTCCATGAATCCAAGATTCTGACAAGGTCACAGGCTCTGGAACTGTTCAGGAAAAGAGGTTACACAATAATAGATGATCCTGCTATAACTATTTAATCCTTATTTCATAATAGGAACTTTTGTCATCCACCAATTGTGAATGGTTATTACCTACCCACTACTTTTTAGTTTCAAACTTAGGCCCTCCTGGCTTCTAAATTATAAGTCCATTTTACTAAATATAAGCTTTTTTCGCAATACTAATGTATTAGAAATAGTTTATTTTTTATTTATAAAAAATTTATAATTAAAATACACCGCATTTTATCTCTAAAAACAGATGGAGGAGAACTGATATCTGAAAATTCTCTCATAAAGCGCGGGCCTGGTCCGGGGGCAACCTGTAAAATCTACATAGCTCCTCTATATTTTCTCCATACTATTATTTCCTTGAAAAAATATAATGTTAGTAAGGACGGGCAGTATAGGCTGACCGTGTTAAAGAAGCAAGGCGTGCAAAGGAAGAGCCGGATCACAAGAAAGGGATTGGTATTAATATGCATGGAATTACCTTGACCTCCGGTCCTATGGACTGGGAGATTATACAGCAGGAAAACGGTTTTGCCAGGGTTGTGATAGCCGGAAAATATAAGGTACATCCTGCGGCGGTTGAAGTAGGCGTAGCAGGTGCGACTCCGGTGGTAAGGGTGATGCGGGAAGAGGATAATATGACAGTTGTTCCCTGGACGGCTGCCCGGCATATCATCGGCGGAGAGAATTTCACAGGGGAGTTTGAGACAGAGCTGGAGCTCCCGGCGGGGGGACTGTACCGGATCGAGACCAGTCTGGAGACCAGAAGCACCCTGCCCAATCTGACCTGGATGTACCGGGGGGATTGCATCCTTCACGTAGGTGTGGGCAATTTGTTTATTATTGCAGGGCAATCCAATGCCGCAGGCTTCAGCAGGGATTTCTGTACGGATCCGCCCCATTTGTGTGTTCATTTGTTCCGAAACAGGAGAACCTGGGATCTGGCCAGCCATCCTATGAATGAAAGCACGGCAGCAGGCTCCCCTGCCAATGAGGAAATGGGAGTTCCGGGAGTATCACCCTATCTCTCCTTTGCCAAGAATTATTACAGGATGACCGGGATTCCGGTGGGTCTGATTCAGACTGCCCTTGGCGGTTCCCCTATGAAGCGGTGGAAGCCGGAGGTCGGAGACCTCTATCAGAATATGATGGACAGAATTCATCAGACGAAGGGGCACTATGCGGGAGTTCTCTGGTATCAGGGATGTTCTGATACGGAGCCGGAGGCTGCCGCCCGGTATTATGAGAATTTTAAGGAGTATGTACAAGCCGTGCGCAGGGAGCTGGGATATGAGATTCCCTTCTTCACAACGCAGCTGAACCGGCAGGTGAACGGTCTGCACGATACGGCATGGGGAATGGTCCGGGATGCCCAGAGAAGGGCGGCAGCAGAGCTTCCGGGCGTCTACATTCTTTCCACAACCAATCTCAGCATATCTGACGGCATTCATAACAGTGCCCAGGCAAATGTCGCGCTTGGTGAAAAGCTTGCCAGACAATGTGCCCATGTGCTGGATGGCGGAGAGGAATTCGAGGCTCCTGTTTTGACCGGTGCGGCAATGGTGACGGCAGAGGAAGGAAAGGAGCTGAAGCTGGAGGGCAGTTGGATGAAGCTTACCTTCGCCCATGTGAAAACCTGTTTCATGGTCTATTCCAGCCTGGGGAAGGACAGCGGATTTACCCTGAGGGATAACCGCGGGGATATCACAATCAGAACGATACGGGCCAACCGGGAGGACAGGAATCGGATTTACCTGGAACTGGACAGGGTACCGGAAGGAGAGGTATATCTTTCCTTCGCTTGGGAGGCAGATCCGGTCCGGCTGCCTGTGGTGGATGAAGTTACCTACATGCCCCCTTTATCATTTTATAATCTGAAAATCATTGATTAAAGCATCGTAAAGCGCCGAAGCTGCCTTTGACATCTTAATCACTGAAAAATACAGCAAACAACTAAAAAGGAGATGCATATGAAAGAAATAAATTGGAGCAAAGTAAAAAAGGAGGCGCCGGAGTGGTTCCGGGATGCGAAGTTTGGCCTGTTCTTCCACTGGGGGCCTTACAGTGTGCCTGCCTATAAAGATGAATGGTATTCCCGCAATATGTATGCCAAGGGGCTGCCCCACAACAAGCATCACGAGGAGACCTATGGAAAGCTGCATGATTTCGGATATAAGGATTTCTATCCCATGATGAAGGGAGAAAAATTCGATGCCGCGGAATGGGCCAGGCTGGTGAAGCGTTCCGGTGCCCGGTACGCGGGACCGGTCAGTGAGCATGCAGATAATTTCTCACTCTGGAACAGCAAGGTGAACCCGGTCAATAGTGTGAATTATGGTCCTAAGAGGGATGTTGTGGGAGAATGTATGGAAGCCTTTCGCAAGGAAGGAATCCGCACCCTTGCCACCTTCCACCATCAGTGGCTCTGGGGCTGGTTTATGTCCACTGATAACGAAGCGGATGTATATGATCCGGCAAATGAGAAGTTCTATGGTCCGGCATTGCCGCTGGAGACGAACCGCTATATGCCCTACCGCTATCCGGATGAAGCTTTCTGCAAGACCTGGCGTGATAAAGTATGGGAAGTAATCGATCAATACGATCCGGATGTGATCTATTTTGACAGCCGTACCTATCTCATTGCAGAGGACTACCGGTTTGATATCGCTGATTATTATTATGACACCAAGGGGAAGAAGGATGGTATCATTACTTACAAGCAGGAGGATTTCCCGGAGGGAATCGGCGTCTATGACATTGAATGCGGGCGTTTTGCTTCTCCCAAGCCCTTCCCCTGGCAGTCCGATGACCGCCTGGAAGACAATATTACCTGGTGCATGGTTCAGGAACCGAAGTATAAACCGGCGGAGCGCATCATCCACCAGCTCTGTGACATCGTTTCTAAGAACGGGAACCTTCTGTTAAATGTAGGCCCCTACGCAGACGGCTCCTTCCACCCGGTTGCGGTTAAGATTCTGGAGGAGATCGGCGACTGGCTGGAGATCAACGGAGAAGCAATCTATGAGACGAGACCCTTTGTCATCGCGGCGGAAGGTCCGTCTACCGTGGACGATACCAACTATAATGTGGAAATGATTCAGGAGCAGCTGGAGAAGGGGGATGCAGTGGAGGTCGGCAATACCCTGCTGACCGGACAGGATTACCGCTTCACCGCCCGGGGAGAGGCTCTGTATGCAATTGCCATGGGATGGCCTGAGGAAGGAGAGTTTCATATCCGCACGCTCAGGGAGAACGGTCCTTATGCCAGGGAGATACAGCAGGTATCCATGGTCGGATGTGATGAAAAGCTTTCCTATTACCGGGATGCCCAGGGCCTGCATGTGACTGCTCCGAAAGGAAAGCCCTGAGATTGTGCCTATGTATTGAAAATTAACGGATAATGAATAAAGGTCTGCTTGCGGTCTCTCATGGACACGGCAGAATAGAATAAAAACAAGCATATCATTCTCAATGGGTGGCATGCTTGTTTTTTTTATTTCATTCGGGTAATCCGGATGTTTACCATCCCATATCCAATAACCAGTTATTGAGCTTTCGCTCCCGGTCACGGAGCTGGTGCTCACCCTCGTACTTACCCTGCTTATAATCTCCGCTGATTTGGCCGTCAATGATATACAGCACCCGATCGCATATGGCGGCAACGCGGGCATCGTGAGTGACAAGCATAACGGTTGTGCCCTCCCGGTTCACCTTGATCAGCTCGGCCATAACCTCGCCGGAAGCCTGCTTGTTCAGCGCGCCTGTCGGTTCATCGGCGAATATCATCTTCGGGTTGTTGATCAGACTGCGGCAGATGCATGCCCTCTGCAGCTGACCGCCGGAAGCCTCCGTGATGTCATTTGCGGCAATCTCGGCAATGCCCATCTTATGCATGAGCTCCCGTGACCGTTCATCTTTATCACGGCGGGCTTTCTTGCCTTTGCCGGATTTCGCCTGATATGCCGGAAGCAGGATATTATCAACAACCGACAGGTTTTTAAGCATATACATCTGTTGGAATACGAAGCCCATTTCCGAAAGCCGCAGCTCCGATATTTCCTTCGGCTTCATTTTCGAGATATCGTGTCCGAAGAATTCAGAGTAACCGGAGGTCATGGCATCCATCCCGGAAGCGGTATAGAGCAGGGTGGTCTTACCGGAACCGCTCGGGCCCATTACCGCCACCATTTCCCCTTCGGCTATGCTTAGACTGACATTTTTCAGGACATGGTTCTGCCGTTTATTTACCACATAGGTTTTACAAAGATCTTTCACCAATAATGCGTTTGACATTATAAATTCCTCCATTTTAAGCTATGTCTGTTATTCTGTGTTACCGATATGATTCATCGAAATTTTATTAATTCCTGCTGTTGCTGACACCGAAGAGAGGAGAGAGCAGGCGATCAGTATAAAGGGATATATCACCAATATATTTAAGTAATTCGGATGCGAAGTCACATGATCGGCTCCCATCATTCCGAAGGTGATCCGGGTTACGGTGCCGTTAAGGGCAAAGGATAACAGGACTCCAAAGAAGGCTGCTAACACGGACACAGTCATGATTCTGAGGATTTGCCATTTTCGCAGAGTCCGGTTATTAAAGCCGATGGATTTCAGCAGCACCACGGATGGTTTATCTTTCTGCAAAAGGGCACTGCCAATCAGAAAGACAACGAGGAATATGATCGCTGCCGCCACCGCTGTAAGCATATTCACAATTTTTTCAACTGCCGATATGGTGCTGTTCATATGAGAGGCTTCATACTCGCTCATGGTTTTCAGCTTATAATTTGGTAAGCTTTCTTTTGCCAGAGAGATCTGTCCTGAAACATCATTTCTGTTGTTAAAGTCGATGGACAAAGCAGTTACACCTGCCGAAAATGCGGTAGGGATCTGCATTTTGTAGGGGAGAAATACGGTATCCCCTCCGTTGCTCATGGATTGCATGATTCCGGTGATGAGCACCCTCCGCTCGTAGGTTCCCAAGCGTACCGCCACCGTATCCCCTAAATTCAGTCCAAGCTTATTAAGAACGATATCGGACACGCCTATTTCGTTGGCAAGCTCGGGAGGTGACCCCTTCGCGTAGGGCAGCTTCACAGTTTCATCCCGTAAAGGGATGTATCCGGATACCGGGAACGCCGTATCTGCATCATTTCCGGAATAAATTTTCATAGATATCTGCATATATGCATTTGCTTTCACATCAAATCCATGCCCGGCAAAATGCGATTCAATCTCATCCAGGGCCCCGCTTAGATCCTCATAGGTCATGGAACCGGACTCGGAGAGGGAGCTTGGCACATTGGAATACAGATCGGCAGCCGGGAACCCGAAATATTGCACGGTGTCGCCGTGCCGAAGAGTGGATACGCAGTTGGCTGGAAGAGCGATCATACCTATTCCCGCGGAAAGAGCAAGAAAAACGGAGACATAGCTGCGCAGATTGGAAAGAATATCATTTCCGGCCATGAAACCTGCGGGCTGGGCGGAGGAGCCCTTCAGCTTTAATAAGCCCTTGTGGGAAAACCGTTCGCCCGAGGATCCCTCCCGTATTGCCTGAATGGCGGAAACCTTTGTGATTTTACCTGTGGCTCTGCGGCAGAAAAATAAAATCGTCAGGACAATTGCCGCCGCGCAGAGTATTCTTTGCGCAACAGCTGTATTACCCGTCGGAAGCACCATGTATCTTCCTAAGCCCGAGATCAGCCAGGAGGTAAGCGGGAAGCTCATGAGCAGCCCGGCTATTGAGCCGGATACCGCAATCGCAAGATATTTCACCACATAGATATTCCTTATTGCGGACGCCCTCAGGCCGATGGCTTTCATCACACCAATCTCGCGGTAATCCTCCTCAATGGTAAAATAGATGGTAAACCGCAGGAGAGTAAAGGAAATGAACATCAGAACAACTGCCACAATCATATACATGATGCTGCTGATCTGCTCCATTGTGTACATGGAAATTACCGCATTTCTTGAAAATTCAATGGCAACCATGAGGTTTGACTTACTCAGTTCCCTGGTGAATTCCCTGGTATCCTTCGTCTGAATACCCCAGATGATCATTTTCATGCCGATGTTTGCTGAATGTTCAATGCTTCTGTAATCGGCATCACTGATTATCAGGTTTGAGATGGACATATATTCCGAGCCCAGGACGGCATCCTTAAAAAGAATACTCAGAGTGAAGACTTTCACTGTATCGCCGATGGCAACGACAATTTGGTCACCGGTTTTGAAGCCAAGCTTTTCAGCCTTTTGAATACTCATCCCCAGCTCGCCGTTTTTCATGGAAGTAACAACATGATCCTTCTGGTCAAAAATCAACGAGCCCTCCTTCGGAGGGATGGAAAAGGCAAAGAAAAGCAATCCTGTGTCAAGCTTTTCCCCGGCTTTTGTAACACTGTCATTTCGGGGCTGAACATACTCGCTTTTGGTAAAGCCATCCACCAGATTGGAATCGTTCAGAAAATCTGTGATTTCCTCCGCCTGGTCCTGGCGCGACAGGAAGTAATAGTCCGAAACCTTTGCTTTATCAAGAAAATATTCAATTGAACTGTCGGTCAATATTATCATCGCCGCACCGCCGGACAAAAACAGTGACGACAGAATAACCATGATCAGCAGAATAAGGTTCGAGCCTTTCTTTCGCCTTAGATCTTTATTAAGGATTCTCCAGAACATAGGGTGAATTCCTCCTGTATTATTTGATGTTTCCAGGATAGCATGTTAAATATTAAAAAATCCTTAAATCCAATTCGTATTGAAAAACCTCAAGTTTTATGATATAACATTTATTGGGTTTTATGGGCACAGGAGGAGATCAAATGACGGATATATTCATTATTGAAGACGATGCCGAAATTGCGGAATTGCTTCGGGATTTTCTTATAAGGGACGGCTATTCCTGCGAAGTGCGGGGCAGCGGCGAAGCCGGGCTTGCATTTCTTAAATATGATATTCCGCGCCTTGTTCTGCTGGACATAAATCTGCCCGGCATGGATGGCTTTTCTGTCTGCGATGAAATCCACCGCAAGCAGAATATCCCGCTGATCATCGTCAGCGCACGGGGCGGAAAGGACGATAAGCTGAACGGACTGAATCTCGGCGCAGATGATTACATAGAAAAGCCCTTTGACATGGACCTTCTCCGCGCAAAAATAGCCGCATTATACAGGCGGCATTATGGCTGTGATCCTCTTGGGAAAAAGCTTGTGGCCGGGGAGCTGGTGATTGACGACAGCAGCCGCACGGCGATATTTGCAGGGAAAGCCCTTGAACTTAACCCGAAGGAATTTGACTTACTGTTCTATATGGCACAGAATGCAGGGAAAGCCCTTAGGAAAGAGGCTCTGTTGAATTGGGTCTGGGGTGAATACTGTTTCTCGGAGCCGTCAACCCTTACGGTGCATATCAAACGCCTGCGGGATAAAATTGAGACAGATAGTGCGAATCCCAGACATATTTTAACGGTCTGGGGAGTTGGTTACAAATATGAGGCTTAGCATATGAAGAGATTTAACGGTATCATCGTCTTTGTGCTTGTGCTATTTATTGCAGGAATTACCGTATTGAATCTGGTGTACAGGCTGGGCGGAAATTCTGCAGATAAAATATACAATATCGAAGCGAACAGGCTGATTGCCTTATATAATTCAAATGGCAGCATAACCGAAAGCGACATTGCCGCTTGCCGGTCCATTACCCATGCGGAAATTACCCTGCTGTACGATAGGAACCCGCAGTTTTTTAGCGGTGAGAGCTATCTCATCCGCCCTTTGTATGACGACGGAGAGCTTGCAGGCTACATCCGTTTTGATTATATTAATCCGGATGTCAGAGCGGCAGCCTTCCTTGTCTGGGCCAATGTTATTCTCTGCGGTATGCTTTTTTTCTTAATAGGGATTTTATTATACGTGAAATCTGCGGTAATAAAGCCGATGTTTGTGTTTGAAAGTATACCGGAACAGCTCTCCAAAGGAGATTTTACCGCCGCCGTACCCGAACAGAAAAGCCGGTTTTTCGGGCGTTTTCTTTGGGGGCTGGACAGACTGCGTGAAACATTGGAAAAAGAACAAACAAAGAATCTGTCACTGACAAAGGAAAAGTCAAAAACGGTACTCGCTCTGTCCCATGATATAAAAACGCCCCTCAGTGCTATTACTCTTTGTTCAAAGGCGTTACAGGAAGGCATTTATGCAGATACGGCAAAACAACAGGAACTGCTCTTGAAGATTGACGAACGCACCTCGGAAATACAATCGCTGGTACAGAAATTGCAGGAAGGGGCATCCGTGGAAATGCTTGATTTGCCTGTGGTCATTGACGAGTTTTATCTTGATGAAGTAATTTCCCGTGTTGATAACGCGTACCGCTGGCGGACCGATTTAGCCGGCACGGTGTTTGAGATCGCCCCGTACGACAATCTGCTTTTGTCCGGAGACAGCGGAAGAGTTTATGAGGCACTGTGCAATTTACTGGAAAATGCCATGAAATATGGTGACGGGAAGAGAATAGGCATTGCCTTCGGCAGAGAGGAAGGTTGCCAGCTTATATCAGTTACAAGCACCGGATGCTCCCTCGCTCCCGCCGAATCGGTTCATATATTTGACAGCTTCTGGCGCGGCTCAAATTCTCAGGGAAAGCCTGGAAACGGGCTCGGACTCTATATCGCAAAGCATCTGATGATGAAAATGGGCGGCGATGCCTTTGCTGAAATAGGTGAGAATACAATTACAGTTAATTTAGTGATGAAGCCGGTATAAGCCCGTAAGGCGCACAATCCTGGGGCTGCCGGATCCGATCCTTGCGCGAAGCAATTTAACATGGACTTCCCATGCTTTTAAAGATTAAAAAATTAATCTTCTTCCCAAACGGGAATCGCTTAATCTGCTGAGGAGTTCATTCGTGATGGTTCCCGCACCAACTGCTGTCTGCTCTGCGGTGATTATTTCTGCACCGTCGCTGCCGATCAAAGTGACAACATCCCCCCTTTTAACATCAGGAACTCCGGTAACATCAACCGTCAGCTGATCCATACAAATCCGGCCGATAACCGGCACCTTACATCCTCTGATTAAAACATGGCCTTTTGCGGAAAGGCTGCGGGGGAAACCATCCGCATATCCAATGGAAATAACGGCAATTCTCTTTTCTTCCTGTGCGGTAAAGCTTCGTCCATAGCCCACGCTCTCTCCGGGGGCAATTGTCCTGATAAGGGCAACTCTGGATTTCAAGGCCAGAACAGGGCGCAGATCCAGGGAGCATTTGGTATTTGCACCGGAGGTGCTTAAAACACCGTAAAGAGCAATTCCAATCCGGGCATAGCTGCATTGGAGCTCGGGATAATTCAAGACCCCGTAGCTGCTTTGAATGTGTGTCGGAGGAAGCGGGATCTGCTTTGTCTTTAATCCGTCTAAAAGTTCATAGAAATTTTGAATCTGCTGTTTCGTAAAAGAAATATCGGTCTCTTCCAGGCTGTCTGCCGCGCAAAGATGTGTAAAAATGCCCATAATCTTAAGATTCTTACAACCAAATATAGATGCAATTTCAAATAAATGGCGATAGCTTTCTCCAAGCCGATGCATCCCCGTATCCACTTTAATATGAACCGGTATCGGCTTGCCAAAACAATTCAAGTCCCTTGCATGTTCCGCATCGGCCACCGTTTGCGATAAACCATACCGAAAAAGCAAAGGGGCCTTTGTTGGCGGTGTATAGCCGAGAATCAGGATTTCGCCTTTCATTCCTTTCCTGCGCAGATGAATTCCTTCGTGAATGGTAGCAACAGCAAAGGTGTGAACACCGATGCGGTTCAGGAAGGACGATATTGGAACAGCGCCGTGACCATAGGCATTTGCTTTCACAACCGCCATGATCTCACAACTGGCAGGGAGCGCTTCTTGTAAAACCTTTACGTTGTGCCGCAGGTTTACCATATTGATTTCAGTCCAGGCCCGGTCTTTGTGCTCCATAGAATGCATCCCGGAAGGAAGCGCGGGGCCGGGTTTTACATTGACATTTTTAGATCTTATCATAATCCGTCCCTCCATAATGTCACAACAACACCATCTTCATTATTACCCGATACCTGATATGGAATATGACCGGGGATTTCTGCCAGGGCCTTCCGGTCATCCGAAACAGAAACATGGAAGATCTCAAAGCTTCGCTGGTTACGCTTGAAATGCAGGTGATCGCCCCGGTAGGGAAACTGTTTAAGATAGCTGGTGTATTCCTCCAATGTGAAATTTTGCTCCCTCATCAGCTCCGAATGAGGATATCCTACATAGCGGAAATGCCATGGTTCATGGGCGATATGTGTGATTGCTTCACGGCCTGCGGGATAGCGCTCAATAAAACCATAGGGTACGGAAAGCTCACGGAAAATTCCGCAAATACCGTTGTAGGGGAAATCAGGGCGAATAAAATCAATGTTATTCCCGTTCTTTGCAAGATCGATGGCAAGGCCGGTTTGGTGTTCGCTGCATCCTGGGACGGCAACATATTTTTGTGTAAAAACTCTCCCGTGTTTGCGCAGGGAATCCGCATAGATCGCCTGCTGTTCCTGCATCGTACGGTAACCGCTGACCGGAACGACCTCATGCCTGCATTTTAAGCGGGCCGTAATTTCCGACAGCATTTTAGCAGCCTGCCTTTCCAGGAAAATCCGCGCAAAATCAGGACGCACCGGCATAAGGCAATTCTCCGGAACAGGAGTTGTCAAAGGGTGGGAAGGGTTGACGAGAATCAGATGCCCCTTTGAAATATCGGAATGGGTAAATTGAAGCGTTTTCATGACTGCATCGCCAGCCTTATGAGTTCTTCTATAATTTGCGGAAAGGTCATCCCGATTCCTTTGAGCATATTGGGGTAACGGCTGTGGGAGGTAAAGCCGGGGATCGTATTTACTTCATTAAAGACGATTTCCTTTCCGGGGGTCAGGAACATGTCCACCCTTGCCAGGCCCCGGCAGCCAAGAGTCCGGTAAATGGAAGCCGCCGTTTGCTTTACCCGATTGGCCGTGTCCTCGTCAATGCGGGCAGGCATGTGTATTTTCGAGGTTTTTAAGGTGTATTTCTCCGTGTAGTCAAAAAAGCCCTGCCCCAGCTCAATTTCATCAACCTGACCGATGGTAAGCGTTTCATTGCCAAGGACCGCGCAGCCGACTTCAAAGCCCGCAACGGCTTCTTCGATAATCACCTTCCGGTCATGCCGGGAAGCGGTAAGAATTGCATCCCACAGCTCACTTTGTGCATTGATTTTGGTAATGCCAAAGGAAGAGCCGGAGTTGACCGGTTTCACGAAGAAAGGATATTGCAGGTCCGCAGTCATTTTATACAGTTCATTCGGAGAAACAGGAGCATCCAGTACAACCGACGCAGGAGTTTTGATTCCTGACAAGCGTACCAGCTTGTGTGCGATGTCCTTATCCATGCACAGGGCTGAGCTGAGAGTTCCGCATCCAATGCAGGGAATGCCCGCCATCTCCAGCAGGCCCTGTACCGTTCCATCCTCCCCGTTTCTGCCGTGTAATACGGGAAAGGCTGCGTCAATGGGAATTGCCGTTACCTTGCCGTCTTCTGTTACAAGAATTCCATGGGTCTTGCGGTCCGGTGAAATAACCGCCGGAAGGCAGGAGGGATGTCTGCTCCAGCTATCCTCCCGTATCTGGCTGGCGCTGCCGCTGTATTTCAGCCATTCACCCTGGCGGGTGATGCCAAGGAGAATAACATGATATTTCTCCGGGTTAAGATTTTCGATCACGGAACAGGCTGACTGCAGGGACACCTCATATTCCGCAGACTGGCCGCCGAACAGAACGGCTATTGTTGTTTGTTTCATAATATCAATCCTTTCATTCTGATTTTATTGAACATAAGAGCAGGCATCAAAAAACCTGTCCGGTTCCGGTATATGTAATATTACCAGAAACGAACAGGCCATATTGGAATTTGCGCTTATTAAAATCTTAAGAAAGCCTTATGGAACTCTTAGTTTGGGTGTCAGGCACCGTTTTTGGACACCGTTTTTGCACCTTTGGGGAGAGTGACGGTAAAGGTTGTTCTGTCCTCCTCGCATTGCGCCGCGATGGTTCCGCCGTGGGCGGTCACAATCTCCTTTGCTATGGCAAGGCCGAGTCCCGCGCCTCCGGTTTGTGAGGAACGGGCCGAGTCCAGGCGGAAAAAGCGTTCAAAAATGGTTTCCAGCTTTTGCGGCGGAATCGGATCGCCGGTATTTGCGAATTGAATCACCGTATTTTCTGCATCTTCAAAGGCCGTGATATCGATGACGCTTCCCTCGTAGCTGTATGCAACAGCATTTTTCAAAATATTATTAAACACCCGGGAGAGCTTATCCGCATCCCCCCACAGAATCAGATCCTCCGGCACATGAACGGCTGTCTGTTTGCTTTGGGGTGACAGCATGGGGTAGAATTCATCCGCTATTTGCCGGAGCATGAAGGAGAGATTAATCTTTCCCTTATTTACCACAATAGAACTTAAATTGAAGCGGGTTATTTCAAAGAATTCCTCAATGAGCTGTTCCAAACGGAAGGCCTTTTCCAGCGTGATGCCGGTATACTTGATCCGCTGCTTTGCGGGCATATCCGGAGCCTCGTCCAAAAGGCTCAGATATCCGATTACGGAAGCAAGGGGAGTTCGGATATCATGGGCAAGATTTACAACGAGGTCATTTTTGCGCTGTTCGGCCTCTCTGGCATCCCGTTCATTTTGCAGGGCGATTCGCTTGATCTGATTCAGTCGGTATTCAATTTCCCGAAGCTCCTCCGACAGCTGGATATCCTTCTCCTCCGGCTGCACCAGGGCCGTGCTGGCATCCGCAATTTCCACAATGTAACCGACGGTTTTACTCCAATCAATATAGACTATGATTGCCACAGTCAGGAACCAGACCAGGAGCAGTAAAAAGGTGAAATGACGCTCTATTGTCTTTAAAAAGTAATACAGGGGTGTCGGCTGCCAGACAATGCGGGAAGCAAGGTAATAGACCAGAACAACACCAATCACATACAATACGGTCACAAGGATAATCGTCATGATACATCGGAGGATCGTTTTTCTGATAAATTTGGAGTGAAACTGATTATTCTTCAATTCGGTAACCAACCCCCCATACCGTTTTTATATATTTCGGGTGTTCCGTACTGTCGTTCATCTTTTCCCTTAAATGACGGATATGAACCATGACGGTGTTGTTGCTGTTGGTAAAATACTTTTCTCCCCAGACCTCATGGAATAATTCTTCCGAACTGACCACACGCCCCCGGTTCGAGGCCAGCACCCATAGGATGGAGAATTCCGTCGGAGTCAGAGGCAGCAGTCTCTCGTTCAAGGTACATTCGTGCTTGTCCTTATCCAGGATCAGGCCGGAAAATATAATAATATTTTCTTCCTGAGCCGGTTCGGCAGTATTATATCTTGTGAATCTCCGTAACTGTGCCTTTACCCGTGCGACCATTTCAAGAGGCCGGAAGGGCTTTGTAATGTAATCATCCGCACCCAGGGTGAGCCCGGTGATCTTATCGATTTCCTCATCCTTCGCTGTCAGCATAATCACAGGAAAGTTATGCTTTTCCCTGAGCTGCTGGCAGATGGAAAAACCGCTGATATCAGGAAGCATGACATCCAGGATAGCCAGATCTATCGTCTCATGCTCGATACATTGCAAAGCATCCTGCCCGTTATAGAATTTCAGTACATTATAGTTTTCATTTTTTAAATATACGGCAATCAAATCCGCTATCGCTTTCTCGTCATCTACCACTAAAATATTTATCGCCATAGTCTGCTCGCTCCTTGTATTACGTAAAAACCCATAAAATCATATCAAATCATTAGAAATGATTCTGTGGGTTTTACCTTAACAAAACCTTAAGATTACCTTAATGCTTGTTCCTGCTCCCGATAATTTTCATTCTGCCGGTCAATATATTCTTCCAGCCCCTGCTCATACATGGTATTCAGAGCCTTCTCCCACATACGGACGGGATCGCCGTTACCAATAATGCATTCGATGAAGGCTCCAAGAACCTGGGAGGAGTTGAAATAATCGGAGGGCTCTTTTGGATAGAGGAGAAAGGCATGGGGTCTGGTAAGCTGCGTGGTGTTTTCCTGGTACCAGAGGACCGATTTCCGTGCCAGCTTTACACAGGCTTCCCCATAGCGTTGATAATTCGTCTCCGTTTCTTCAAAATCCTCCCAGCCGCCGCCCCAGGTGGCAATGTTTGCAAAAAGAGTGAGGGAAGGATATTTTCGTTCCAGAAAATCGGAGGCTTTCTCATCGATATTCAACAGGTATTTATAATTCCCGTCTTCCGTTCTGGTATAATCCACACCCTCAATGCCGTAGAGGCACAGCCGCCTTCCCTGCTCGGAAAGCAGAAATTCAAAGAGGGCAAGGATGCGTTCCAGCTTGGCATCATCCGCGGCGGAAGAAATATAGGATTCCGACCAGAAGACACCGCTGGAATTACTGTAGCGTATCCCGTCGGGAGCGGGAAAGACGGGAAGCACATCGACACACTCTTCAAAAGGCTTGTCATTGAGCACATCCCATTGCTCCTTTACCTCCCGGAAGGCGGAGGGAGAGGATTTGTATTCCAGCGCGCCAAGCCGGCCGGCAGCAAAGTCCTCCATAACAGTAACGGGAGATTTGGTATAGAACTCCGGATCCAGGCCTCCGGCATCATACAGGCACCGGTAAGAGGCGATGACAGTCTTAAAGTCCTCCGTCGTCCAGGTTGGAACGAAGCGCCCGTTCTCCTCTACCCAGGAGAAGATATTACATTTTGGCGCAATCCCCAGGATGACCCACTTTCCCAGGGCGGCCCTGGTATTAACATTATAGCCGATGGTATCATCAATGCCGTTGCCGTCCGGGTCCTCCTTGGCAAAGGCGGCAGTCAGAGCCAGAAACTCTTCGAAATTCTCAGGGTCCTCCAGGCCCAGCTGATTCATCCAGTCTCTGCGTACCAGCAGGGCAGCATCGGTGGAAGTCAGAATCGGGGTGGTGAAGGAAACCCTGGGGATGGCATAGAATGCGCCGTCAGAATACCGGGTATAGGGAACCGCCTTCAGCAGTCCGTTCAGCAGGGGGTAGGAAGAGAGATCCTCCGGAAGTGCCCGGATGGAGCCGCTCTCGATCATATCCGTATAGGAGGCGGAGTCATCGGTATTGCTGGAGGAGATGGTGACGGTGGCAAACACATCCGGCAGGCTTCCTGTTGCGCTGAGGATCTGATAGCGTTCCTTATAGTTGGACCATGTAACGGAAACCGGGTGAAGGGTGATATTAAACAGCTCTTCCATATACCGGGTTACATCATCAGGCTGGGCTGCCTTCACCATGGCGTCAATATTCCAATAACCTACGCTGATATCCAGGTGCTCGTCAAAGGAAAGCCCTTGAAGAGAATCCGGCAGTACGGAGCGGTCCGGTCCGGTCAGCTCCGCCGGGGACGCACAGGCCGGGAGAGCAAAGAAGAAACAGGCGAGAAGAGCGAACAGGGCATAGCGTTTTATATTTCTCATAAATTGCCTCCTTAAATTGGGTCTGGAGATTGCGGCTCCGGTTATCCGGGCAGAGAATCAGCCGCTTCCGCATGCTCCATTTTTTTGCGGTATGCCGAGGGGGTACAGCCCATCACTCGTTTAAACACTTTAGCAAAATAGAAGTAGTCGCTGTAGCCCACCTGGGTGGCAATCAGAAATACCGTCTGATCCGTATGGGTCAGCAGCCAGACCGCGTGGTCAATGCGCAGGCTGGTGAGATAGCTGATAAAGGTAATTCCCATTTCCTGTTTGAAAATCTGGCTGGCATAGTTGGCATTGATGGAGCAATGATCCGCCAGATTCTGTATGGAGATATCCTCCTGGTAATGCAGTTCGGTGTAATCGATCATCATTTGAACGGATCTATGGGAGGAGACCAGGTGCTTTGGAGTAAAGGACTCTACAACCTTTGCGGGAGGAGCGGAGCGGCTGCCGCCCTCTGCTTCTGCCTGCTGCTCGTTCAGAAGATGGTAGGCCTTCAGCATGGCATCCATCAATTCGCTGTGGGAGAAAGGCTTTAAGCAATATCCGATGGCATTGTGGAACATGGCCTTCTGGGCATAGGCAAATTCGGCGTGACCGCTGATCATGATAAATAAGGTGCGAAGGCCTTCCGCATGGGCCGTCTGAAGGATATCCAGCCCGCCCATGCCCGGCAGGCGCACGTCCACGAAGGCAAGATCGGGCTGATGCTCCCGAATGTATTCCAGGCCGGACAGCCCGTCATAAAGCTCCGCCTTAATTTCAAAATATTCCTGATCCCGAATGGTGGCAATGAGGCTTTTTACCACCCATTTCTCATCATCAATAACAATTACCTGATACATAAGCGCTCCTTTCTATGTCATTGACCTATTCGATCCGATAGGGAACCCGGATCTGAATATTCGTGCCAACTCCTTCTTCCGAATCGATCAGGAGGGTGTAATCTGTTCCGTAATATAGAACCATCCGGTTGTTGACATTCAGAATACCGATGCTGTCGTTCTTTGGAATATCCGGATTTTCCAGGGTATCCGGATCTGAATCCGCATTGGCGGAATATTGCAGCGTATGCTGTGCGATGGCATTGCGCAGTTCCTCCAGCTTGTCCGCCGGCATACCGACCCCGGTATCAAAGATCCAGATAGCCAGATAGCCATAATCGGGATTGCGTCCGGCACCGATCCACAGCTCTCCCGGCTCCAGGCTTTTCTCCAGACCGTGTAAAATGGCATTCTCTACCAAGGGCTGGATAATCATCTTTGGAATCAGGCAGTCGTAGGAATTCTCCATGAACTCGTACCGTATGGTAAAGCGTCCGTTAAACCGTTCCTCCTGAATCATCAGATAGGATTGGACGATCTCCATCTCCTCCCGCAGGGTCACCATATCGCTGCCTTTGATGCTGTAGCGGAAGATCTGGGACAGGGCGCCGGTGACAGAGATAATCTTATCATTCATTCCCTCCGCGGCCATACCGCAGATCATGGTTAAGGTGTTATAGAGAAAATGCGGATTGATCTGGCTGCGGAGCAGTGCAATCTCCGCTTTCCGGTTGCTGGCCTCCAGCTCATACATCCTGGTATAGGTATTGAAGATGGTGTAATTCAGCTGTTCCGTCTGCACCAGCATATCATTAAAGGCGGAAGAAATCTCATCGATCTCACTGGAGCCGATGCGGCCCTGGTGGATTCTGGCCCCCTCCTTCAGAACCTTCCGGTCACCGGCAGAGACGGTTTTCATAAAGTTGGTCAGCTGCTTCAAGGAGCGGATCAGGGGGCGGTAAAGCAGCAGCAGGAGCAGAATGGCGAAAGCAACCAGGGTGCTCATACTCAGAAGAAGTCTTCTGGAAATCTGCGATACCCGGCTCGTAACCTGCTTCCGATCAATCAGAACATACAGAGTGTGATTGATATCGGGAATGGAATAGGCGGTTACCGCATATTCAGTGGAAGAATCTGCGAGTACCTTTATCCGGAAGGGCCCGCTGTCATCCCTGTTCTGCAACAGGGCCTCATAAAGCTCGGGAGCCCCGTACATCAGCCGGTTATTCTCATCGGTGAAGACAATTCTTGGATTGTAATCATTATCCAGACTGCTCAGACTGTTGCTCAGCAGATTGTTAATATCAATGGCCAGAAACAGAATCCCAAGGTAACGGCTTTCTCCGGTACCAAGGGAATAAATAGGCATTGCCAGGATATGGCAGAAGGTTCTGTTAATGGTGGTAACGCCCACGGAGCGGTAAGGGAACCTGGAGTCTGTCAGGATTTTAGCAAACTCCTCATAATTTTGGGAGGAACCGCACAGGGCTGCAAAAATATCACTTTGCCCATAAACCGCAATATCAATAATGTAAGGATTCAGCAGGGCCGTACTGCTGAGCAGATTTTCCAGCTGCTGATAGGATTCATAGGCGGCCCGGTTGCCGCGGCTCATGAGATAGCTCTGGACAGCCGGGTTGTAGGCGACGCTGTAACAGATATTCTCATAGCTCTTGTAGGATTCCCTGGTGGATTTGGCCAGCTGGGCAGAGTAGGATTCCAGACTCTTGTTCAGAATAGAGGTCTGGAGTCCGGCATAGCCGTAGGTATTATATGAAATAATGCCTGCGGTACAGATGGTAAATAGAATTAATACCATGGTAAACTGGCGGGTCAGGGATAATAAAATGGTTTTCTTTCTTCTCATGAATTTTCCTTATAATAGGGTGTCATACTTTCTAATGTATATTTTACAATAGGTGCTGCGGTATTGGCTATATAAAAATCTTTGAAAAATATAAGAAAATTACATAGTCGCCTTTCCGTCATAAAAAATATGCATAAATATTTTATGTTTCGTCCATTCAAAACTTTTCCTCACAACAATATAATAAATTCATTGAGACAAAATAATCTGATGAACGAAGCTAAAAAGGAGAATAAGCATGGCAAATAGATCTAAAACCGCTGCGGCAGCACCGGCCGCGATGAAAAGGACCTTCTGGAAGCAGATGTGGAAACAGAAGACGCTGGTGCTGATGGCGCTGGTACCCGTCATCATGGTAATCATCTTCAGATATGTTCCGATGTACGGCATACTGATCGCATTTAAAAATTTTAAGGCTTCAAAGGGTGTATGGGGCAGCGATTGGTTAAATCCCTTGCTTAAGAACTTCATTACCTTCTTTAAAAATGTAAATAGTATGCAGATTATATGGAATACCTTCCGGGTTGGTGCGCTGGCCTTAGTATGTACCTTTCCCGCACCGATTATTTTTGCCCTTTTGCTGAATGAGATGAAGGGGGCGGCTTATAAGCGGGTGGTACAGAGCGTTTCCTACATCCCTCACTTTATTTCCGTTGTGGTAGTATGTTCCATGCTGAACGGATTTGGTTCTACCCGGGGTCTGTTTAATGATATCAGAGAGCTGTTTGGCATGGCAAGGGTGGATATGAACAATGGAAGCCAGTATTTCCTGCTGCTGTATATCGGCTCGGCTATCTGGCAGGGCGTGGGTTCGGGAGCCATCATGTATCTGTCGGCTCTCTCCAATGTGGATACAACCCTCTACGATGTTGCCAATATTGACGGTGCAAACCGCTGGCAGAAGGTCAAGAATATCGCCTGGCCCACCATACTGCCTACGACCACGGTATTGCTGATTATGAATGTGGGCAATGTGCTGAACAGTGATTATACCAAGATCCTGCTGATGCAGAATGATACCAACCGCAGCCAGTTGGAGGTAATCGGAACCTTTGTATATCAAAAGGGTATTATGGAAGGAAAATTCTCTTACGCTACGGCCGTGAATTTGTTTATCTCCATTATCTGCTTCGCGCTGGTATTCGGAGCCAACACCATAACCCGTAAGATTAATCCGGAAAACAGTCTGTGGTAAAGGAGGAGAAACAATGGCATACAATAAAGAAGCAGTACGGACAAACCCCAAGAATAAAATCAATATCGGAAGCCGGACCTTTGATGTCCTTTTAGGTATTTTCATGCTGGCTCTGACCGTTATCTTCCTGTACCCCTTTCTTAATGTGCTGGCAACCTCGCTTTCCAGCAACCGTATGATTACCACGGGACAGGTCACCTTCTATCCGAAGGAGCTCATGGTGGAGGGATATAAGCTTCTGTTCCGGGAGCAGGATATCTTTGGTGCATATAGGAATACCATTATCATTGCAATCGGGAGTATGCTGATCAACCTTTCACTGACTTCCTTGCTGGCCTATACCATGATGGTGCCGGATTTTGTGCTCCGCAAGCCCTTATCGGTGTTCCTGCTGATTACCATGTTCTTCAGCGGCGGTACGGTTCCTACCTATCTGTTAATTCAGAATATTGGACTGTATGACAGCTGGTGGTCCCTGATCCTGCCCAATGCAGTATCCGCCTTTAATGTATTTGTTTACCGCTCCTTTTACAAGGGTATTTCTCTGGAGATCAGAGAAGCCGCCAGAATTGACGGAGCCGGTGAATTCAGAATACTGACACATATCTATGTGCCGTTGTCCAAAGCCCTCTATGCAACCTTCGGCTTGTTCTCCGTCGTAGGAGTATGGAACAGTTATTATGATGCATTGCTGTATATCAAGGATCCTGCCAAGCAGCCCATCCAGATGGTACTGAGAAAGGTAGTGCTGAAATCGGGTATTGCCAACATGAGCGATACGCAGCAGATGATCGGTGACGGTCTGCTGAACCAGCTGAATGTACAGTATGCCTGTATTATTGCCACTATAGGGCCGATCCTGCTGGTATACCCCTTTGTCCAGAAATACTTTGCACAGGGAATGCAGGTTGGGGCAGTAAAGGGCTGATCGCGGTACATCGCGGCGTGAAATGAGGTTGGCTATATGGAGTGTGGGAAATGCTGCCGTGAGGCTGTAAAAACGGCAGGCGCCCAGCTTCTCTGCATATAGAACAAAGTGCCGGATTACGGCAGAAATGGAGGAAAATATGAAGAAAAAAAGCTTTACAAAAGTGATTGCACTGCTTCTGGTTGCTATCATGACCACAAGTCTTCTGGCCGGCTGCGGCAGCAAGGCGAAGGAAAAGGATAACAACAAGGTGACCAATGCGCCGACACAGAGCGCGGGGCAGGAGGGAGAAGACAAAGGCGGCGAACAGGAGCCGACGGATGCAGCCCAGGTGGACAGGTTTGATCCCGCCGCTACGGCAGCCAGCAATGGTATAAAGCTTCCGGAGATTCCGGGAGGAGTATTGAAGCTGGAGGTAAGCATTCCCGATTACCAGCAGTCTTCCGAAGGAACCATGATCCAGGAAGAATGGCAGAAGAGAATGGAAGCGTATCTTGGCTGTAAGCTGGATATTACCTGGAACAGAAATGCCAGCTATGCAGACAGCGAACTGGTAGTATTACAGTCCGGTCTTGTGCCTGATATAGCGACTGTTACCAAGGGTGTAGCCGTTAATGAATACGGTGAGGACGGAACTCTGCTTAATCTCTCAAACTATGAGGATTATATGGTATACTATCCGGATTACATGAAGGAGACCACAGGCGGAGAATACTTTGCAAGGAATGAAGACGGCTCCATGTACTATTTCATGGATGGTTTCTATAATCCCGACGATATCCAGGGAGCACAGTCCTTCACCGCGTTTGCATACCGTTTTGACCTGCTGAGGGACAACAACTGGAATCCTCCCACAACTCTGGATGAATTCACCAAGCTGTGTGCCGATATGAAAGCAAAGATTGATGACGGTTCTCTTGATCTGGATTATGTCATCATCAACAATACCAAGGATTACTCCATTTACCGCGGCTTTGTAGGAATCTTCCATACCTGGGATTGCTTATACTACAATGGCAGCGAATGGGTATTCGGACCCCTCGAGGATAATTTCCGTGAAATGCTGAAATATATCAACAGCTTATATAAGGCCGGATACATCGATCCCGAGTTTGCAACAGCAGACTTCAATCAGGGACAGACGAAGGCAACCACCAATGTGGGCGCCGTATGTCCTACCCTGTGGTCCGGTTCCGTTGCGAGCTGGAACGCCGCCAAGACAGATGATAAGATGGAATGGGGACTTGCGTTCCTGCCTAAGAACGACACCTATGGCACTCCTTGGAAGTGGGGCTCCAGAAAGCCAGCAAAATCCCTGGGTGCAACCGCTGGTATCTATATCAGCGCAGCAACAGAGTATCCGGAATATGCGGTAGCAATGATTGACTACCAGTACTCCGATCAGATGGTTCAGCTGATGAACTGGGGTATTGAAGGTGAGACCTATACGGTGAAAGATGGTCAGAATACCTATGTGGATGAGATCATGAACAATGAGAAGCCTGCAGTGAAGTCCGCAGAGTATGGCTTAATGGCTTCCTCCGTATGCAGAACCGGTATTCCTTTTATTCCCCTTGATTTCAACGCTATGCTGGCAGTATCCTCTCTCCCTGAGCCCTGGTGGAACACAGAGAAGGGTTACTATCAAGGAAAATATTGGATTGAGTCCAGTGTAAACGGCGGTCCGGATTCCGTAGCTCCTTATGACAGACCTCCGGTAACCTATTTAACTGCAGAAGAGCAGACCGCTAAGGCGCAGCTTAGCTACAGCGGAACCTGTGAGAACAGAGTGAAGGAGCTGGCACTGGCGTTTATTACCGGTGACAAGGATATTAACGATGATGCAGCATGGGAAGCATATGTAAAGGATGTTAAGAGCCAGACCGATGATGATTTTGACGGAATTCTTGAGATGCTGAACAGCAAGACTGTGAAATAATTAAGGCACTAGAAATATTGCAGGCAGAATAATGTTGGAATGAGAGGGCCCGGGGGTAACGAATAAACCCCCGCCCCCCGTT
>JAEWYQ010000049.1 GCA_023395555.1 Bacillota bacterium | reverse complement strand
TTTCTTTTGCTTTGTTCAGTTCCATTTGTAAGAGATATTTTTTGTTAGGAATGAATTCACCATTTACATTTTTTCCGATATAAACTCTCCTATGAGCGCCTCGCTTTTTTGTTGTATCCCAATAAGGTGATCTTCATAGACATATTCTGTTCCATTAATCATTTGAGTACCTTTTGACATAACACACCTCCATAGATATATTTTATATCTATGAATGATAAGTGTCAACTATATTAATCATTGATTTTATAAGGGGTTCTTACAATCCTAGATATAAAATTTCGGGATTGCAGGTTTCAAAGAAATTTAATGATTGACCCCTACCCCATGTATCCCAATTACGGTACTATTACACAGTATAAGGATATTCCCATCAGCGTTCCTGAACAACGCCAATTACGTCAGCCTGGACTTGAAGACTTGATGGTTCCGAAACCAATTATAGAGAATCCCAATTACAAAGGTACTGAAAAACTATTAAATAAAGTAGCTTTAATTACAGGCGGTGACAGTGGTATCGGTGCCGCGGCTGCCATCGCCTTTGCAAAAGAAGGTGCAGATGTAGCGATTTCTTATCTTGATGAACATCAGGATGCCATAAGAACCAAAAATCGCATCGAAGAAATCGGAAGAAGATGCCTTCTAATTCCAGGTAATTTAAGTGAAAAACAACAATGTGTTGATATTGTAAATAACACGGTTCAGACCTTCGGACGATTAGATATCTTATGCAATAATGTAGGTATACAGTTTCAGCAGCTCAGTCTGCTGGATATTAGCGATGAACAGTTTGATCAAACCTTTAAGGTAAACATTTATTCTCATTTCTATATAACAAAGGCTGCACTTCCTTTTATGTCTCCAGGCAGCTCTATTATTGGCACGACATCCGTTGTAACTTATGTTGGTGCAGACCAGCTTATTGACTATACCGCTACCAAAGGAGCAATCGTAGGCTTTACAAGGGCTTTAGCCAGAAGTGTTGCAAAGGATGGTATCCGTGTCAATGCCGTTGCACCCGGTAAGATATGGACACCCCTAATTCCTGCAAGCTTTTCAGCAGACGAGACTGCTATACCGGAAAATAACATGATGATGCGTATTGGTCAACCATTTGAACTGGCTCCCACATATGTATACTTAGCTTCAGATGATTCCCGCTTTGTAACCGGTCAGGTTCTCCATGTTGATGGAGGGCAATCAACCAATTCATAAATGGCTCTATTATAATATATAAAAGTGATTATATACTAAAAAATATAAGTTATGGAATTTTATTTGCATACTTTTACATATCAACTGATACTATGTAGTAAACAATATGTGATAGGGGTAATTCTATTGCTATCAAGGGAAGAATTCACAAGAATTTCTCTGGAAATAAATCTTTTCTTTCAGAGGATAATGAAGGAACATTTATTTTTTATTGAAACCAATTTACAGCCAGTCGAAGCAGACAATATTGCTAAAGCTAAGTTTTATAAGCAAAGTTTTGAACAACTCTTATCAGAAACGGTATACTATGCCAATGGTGTTGTATCAGAACTTTCCATTCATTCAAATGAATTTGTAACCCCTTATACCCTGAGAGCGGAAGAAGTGAATGCAAAATTAACCGGGGCCGGGATTAATACAGAAATAACTAAGGCTGAAATGAATCTGGTATATAGTTCAAATTATTATTGTGAGAATTGGCCGGAAAATATTGCATATGATATCAATGCAAGATCATTATGTCTTCTTGATGAAGTAATTGCATTTCAAAAAAATTTAATGTCTCTTCAGATGGAGTGTAAAATATTTATTACTCTCTATCCTGAAATGTTAGAACACGATACACGTGAAGCAATGTATTACTTAGCAATATTAAAAATGCTTCAAAATAAAGAGCTTCCCAGGATAACATTATGCAATGAACTTAATTTCTGGAATAACATTATGGGTGAGCATGCACAATTTATGGATGGAATGCTGGATCCTACGGAAAGATCACTGAAAAAAACGGCTGAAAATACAGCAGAGAAGTTTGAAAAGTTAGTTGAGGAATGTATTAGAGTCAGCGAAAATCAAATTCTTCAAAGAAGCTTAGATGCTACAGCAAGTATTCAAAATTTCAAACAATCTGCTACGGAAGGATTATTAGAATGTAAAATCAAATCCATTATTCCTCCTCTTCTTGCAGATCATGTACTTCGAGAGGCGAACCATTATCTAATGTTATTGAGGCTGATAAAAAGATAACATCGCAAAATCACCTCTTTTCCTGCTCTGCGGGAAACGCAGGGGCAGGTTAAAGGGGCTATTGCCAAAACGAGGGAGCGGGAGCCCCTTTTTGAATAAGGCTGTACCCACTGCAAAGACTAATTGGTTGTTTAACCCCCGTTACATCGGCGCAGCGGGGGTTTTACTTGTGGAATTTTTCCTTACCTTATAGGAACAAGAAATTTATATTCCCGGAACCGGCAAAGGCCTTGCTTTATCAAATACGGTTTCCACATCAAAGAATGGCTCCACTCTGTTTTTCCCGCCTGAAATCGCTTCATACATGCGCATACCATCGAGATTAATCCGCCCCTGTCTTAAATATTCGTCCGTAATCTGCACCCAGTAAGGACCCGCCGCATCTACATTACAAAAATATACAAAGCCTTTCGATTTCAGATAATCATACTTCTCCCCCTTATATGGTTTCCAGCTTCCAATATCATCTCCATAAGGATAGATATAAATATCCGTATCGCCTAAAATCGGCTTTACCTCCGTCTCCCAAATATCCGTATCCCAGGTGAAATTTTTATATGGGATTTGACCCATATGTCTATGCCCCCAGCTATGACTGGCGAGTTCCCATCCCATTTCCTTTAACCGATTCGCCACTTCGGTTGCTTTCTTAGTATCTTCTTCAATGTTGGGGTTTTCTGCATTTGACCTGCGGGAAGTACGGTAACCGAATACGCCCTGATAGCCTGTTATCCCCAGTATTCCCCTCGCTCCGCGATAAGAAAAGTCCGGATGCTCTTCTATAAAATCTTCCAGCAATGGCACCACATCATAGGAGCCTTGAACGCTTGTGCCATCTTCCAAATCCATCTCAGTGGTTACCATGCCGTCTTCCCCGATAACCAGCCGGCTGGCAAATCCATCACCTTCCATGTATTTATAATAATTTACATCGTCCTGTGATAATATAAAAGGGATTTTCCCTTCCGGCAGCATGATCTTCCCTTTTGTAAATTTCACACTTCCATCATCCCCTGTAACAAAATCAGCCATGTCATGAATTCTTACTAACACATAGCCCCGTTCATACATTTGTTCCATGATCTTGTTAAATTCATCTGCAGTAGTCATTACGGTATTATAATCGCCCGAATCCTCATCACCGTCAAATGCCTTGCCTGTATCAACAACCAAAGAATGGAAAAATACATGGGAAATCTTTGTTACATCCTCCCATTCAACCAGGGCAGCTTTTTGCGCTTCAAATTCTTTGATACGCTCTGTAATCTGTGTATTGCCTTCATAATCTTCAGTCGTTGCCAGCAGATCAATCGCAGCATCATAATCATAGCCCTTTGCTATTCTGTCTGCCTTACCTATAAGCTCGGCAAGCTGTTTTTGAGCCGCTTCTTGCGCTAAAGTATCTGCTGTTTCAGCTTCATCCGGGTTGTCTTCATCTGAATTATTTTCACCTGAAGCACTTTCATCCGGGCTGCCTCCACTTAAATTGTCTCCATCCGGATTGCTCCCATCTGAATTGTTTCCGTCGGGATTGCCTTCATCTGGGCGGTCTGTATCTCCCTGGCCTTCACCGGATGCTACCTTCCCTCCTGGTTTTCCATCCTCAGAGGAAGCGGTTTCCGTAAAAAATACTAACTTAAGTAATATTGCGGCAATCACTAGCATTAGCACTATAAGTATTGCAAGCAGAATAAATTTATTTTTCCTTCTATTTCTCCTGTATCTTATTCGATTTCCGCCTCTCACAATGTTCTCCCTCTCCTGATTTGTTCTGTTTTATACTTCTTATTATAACCTATTGATGCCGCCTTACTCCCATCATTTCCTTCACAATTCCGGCGCCATATATGGTCTCAGTTATTTTTTCTTATCATTGATCCGTTTAATCCTATAAGCAGAGGCTGCATTCCCTTCCAGGAAACTTGTCCCTTGTCTCCATTACTCCTGCAACAATATTACCATATACCCCCTGCTAATACAACCGAACATTACATTAATTTCTGCCCGTCCCTAATTCTGGCTGCTGTTCACTCCCCACATTAAATCATTGTGAAACATGACGAAATTTTTTTTGATGGTATCTCACATTGATCTCTGAACAGTAATCGTCTGCAGTTTTTTCAACAATTTAAATTGACATTGCCTCTTAAAATCGGTATAATTTAATAGTCGTTATAATTATTAAATATTTGAGAATATGAGGTTGAGAATAAAGTGCGTATCAGAATTCGTAAATAATGCTTCTTATGAAATGTAGAATATCCATGCATGTCAGGAGTTAGATTGCTTCTGTCTTGTTTGTGTTTATCATTCTTATTTTATAGGAAGTATTTTTATGCAGCCTGTGAATGCTATTTTATTTCTCAAGCTCTTTTTTTAATGCTTATCTTTGGGAATTAAGTAAAAACAGAAAGAAGGTGTCAATGTGATTATTATTTGCAGATTGATAAGAATCGCTAGGATAAGAATGAGAAAATGCTGTTTCTACCGCTTTGAAAATGCATTATTGTAATCCGGCATATACGATTTTCACGTAGAGGCCGGATAGGAAAGAGAGGCTTATATGTCGAAAATTATAGTTAATGATTTAACCTTTTATTATGCGCAGTACTATCAGCCGGTATTTGAGCATGTGAATCTGAGTTTAGATACCGATTGGAAATTAGGACTGATTGGCAGAAATGGTAGAGGAAAAACAACCTTTCTACATTTGCTGAACCAGACCCTAATACCGAACCAGGGGCATATTCGTATGGATGCTAAAACCGAGCTATTTCCCTACCAGGTTAATGTTCAATATCATAAGCCGATGGATATAATAAAGGAGAATATCGGTGGATTGAAAACCTTAGAGGTTCTAATGGATGAAATTCTCAGAGAGAATGTTGAGAGACGTATAGATGAATATCAACAGCTTTTAGAATCGTATCTGAAAATGGATGGCTATAACATGGAAAGCCGAATTCGTAAGGAGGTTAATTTAATGCAGCTTCCCGATGATTTGTTGGAAAGAGATTATGCTTCCTTATCCGGTGGTGAAAAGACTAAATTACAGATTATCACACTATTTCTACGTCATAACGCCTTTGTATTATTGGATGAGCCTACCAATCACTTAGATATAAGAGGAAAAGAGGTATTGATAACTTATCTTCAAAAAAAGAAGGGTTTTATCGTTGTTTCACACGACCGGGACTTTTTAGATAAGGTAATCGATCATGTTCTTTCCATTAATAAGACTAACATCGAACTAGAAAAGGGAAATTACTCCTCATGGAAGACGAATAAGGATTGGAAGGAGGCTTACGAATTCCGAACTCGTACCAAACTGGAAAAGGAAATCTCGGCTTTAGAGAATCAGTCCGTAAGTAAAAGAAAATGGGCATCCATCGCAGAGGAAACTAAAAATCAGCATGGCAAATTTGAAAGATCCAGTGGATCAAGAGCGGCGCAGTTTATGAGGCACGCAAAGAATGCAGAATTGGAAGCAGAGGAAAATCTAAAGATCAAAAAAGAGCTTTTAAAAAACTATGAGGTAGCAGATGAGCTAACAATAAATCAGGAAAAATCAGAGGAAGCTCTCCTGATCAAAGTGAAGCAGCTTAAGTTCGGATATTCTCATGACAGAAGCATTATAAATAATGCATGCTTTGAGGTTTACTCCGGAGACAGGATATGGATAAAGGGTGCAAACGGGAGCGGTAAAAGCACTTTACTCAAGCTGTTATCCGGCGCTTTGCCTTCCAAGGATTGTATTGAATATGCCAATGGTCTGATGATTGCCGAAAGCTGCCAAGACCCCTTATGGAAGAATGGTTTTCTATCAGACCTTATAACAACCAGAGAAGAATGGATGAAAATAAGGGAATTCTGTCAGCTATTTAATATATCCGACAATACTATGATGCGACCTATTGAAACCTTTAGTGGTGGTGAAATCAGAAAATTAGATATAGCCAGAGCCTTCTCCGGTCAAAATCAATTAATATTATTGGATGAACCCTTGAACTATATGGATATTTATTTTCGTGAACAGCTGGAAAAAGCCATTCTGAAATATGAACCGACCATAATATTCGTTGAACATGACGAGCGCTTTGGTATTAATGTTGCCAATAAAGTAATTGAATTGGGTTAGAAAAGGATAAGAGGTGCGTTTCAATCGGGCTGTTAGGATTTTTCCACAGAGGGTTTTTTGTTTAGGTATCCTCCCCTTTTTAGCAAACAACCCACTCCAATAGCGTAGTGGGCTGTTTGCTGTGCATAAGTGGGCTGTTTACCCTCATGATTATGGTGTAACGGGGATTTTGCATGCGGCTGAAATAGGCTTATTTAAGGTTGTCCGCTAATACATTAATGGCACCGATACACAGGCTACTCCACAAGTGATAAATCACTTATCTCTCCTGCCATAATTCGTATCACCATATTATTTATTTCGTCTGAAATCTCATGATTAATACCATGTCCAACACCTTCATAAAATCTTACATTCATTCCATAATCCCTTAGCAGACTCTCTCCTCCCAATTTTTGAAAAGGATCCTCCAGGCCTGCCAGATAAAATATCTTATCCCTGATTTGATCTACTTCTTCCTCTGTAAACACTCGTACCTTATGATATCTCATCGCCATATTATTAAATCCTTTTAATAACCAGGTATAATGATTCAAGATCAGTGTATGATCAGTGAACACCTCTGCATGATCTCCCGACAGCTTTCTCAGGAGCTTTCTTACATTTCCCTTCGTGGGAAATAAAGCTTCCGGGAGAAAAATTTTCATCATGGTCCTCATGGGATTTCCGCTCCCGCCTATGGGCACGGAAGAAGCAAGGCAAATTGCTTTGTCCACTCTCTCCGGTCTATGTAATGTATACAGCTGGACCAAATATCCCCCATGGGATACCCCTATTATAGAAGACCTTTCCAGTTCAAGAAAATTCATTATTTCATCAATCCATATAACATCATCAAAATCCGCATTATAATTCTCATCCATTATACTTTTTCCAGGCCCGCCAATGGTATCTACCGCATATAATCTAAAATATTTTCCCAGTTCTTTTGCATTATAAATCCACATTAGAGCAGAATCGTCACCTACACCATGAAACATAAGTAATGGCTTACCATCCTCTTTCCCGGTTATAGTAACATGTGTAGAGCCATATGCGGTAGGCACCATCCGTTCCTCCACCGGCACACCCCATTGCTCTAACAGCTCATCATAGGTTTTCAATATATTACTTCCTGCTTTCGTACTTCTATATGCTTTCATAAAATCACCCCTTCATCTTTCTATATATGTCTTCCATATTAATTCGGATTTCCTCACAGGCCGTATTGATCTGCTCCTCTGTCACCCCATATCCAACACAGTTTTTTTGAAAGGCCAGGTAAATAACTGCATAATATTCCTGTGCCAGCACCGTTGGATTATTCGGTTTTATATACCCTCTTTCCATCATCCTTTTAAAGACCTGCTCCTGCTGTAATAAGGGCAGTTCAAACACCAGCCTGTGATACGTTTCATAGGCCGTCTTCTCCGACATTTTTTCAATGGTCAGCACGGATAACATCTTATAAACATATGGATTTAACAGATAATTTTTCAACACCCCGACGGCGACTTCACAAAATTCTGCTTCCGGAATTGAATCCAGCTTGATAAATTCTGCTTCAAAAGCACTCTTCATACTTTCAATCAGCATATCGATCTTTTCCATGAGTGAATCCATGATTGCCTGTTTATTAGTAAAATAATAATAGATGGTACTCTCTTTAATGCCCACCTGTTTACAGATATCTCTGATTGATACCGCCCGATATCCTTTTTTTGAAAACAGCTCTAAAGCAACCTGTTCTATAATGTCCTTTGTATTTGTCTTCTGCTTCATTCATGCTCCTCTCTTTTCTTTTTATCTAACAATTGTTAGATATATTTTACCTAACAATTGTTAGATAAGCAAGCAAAATTTTAAATCGGCCATTTATTTAACTCCCTGATACAATAGCACCTGCCTTCATGACTTAACCTATTTCATCCGTTGCTCCTTCACGTAATCCTCAAGGTGCTCCTCCAGCTTAATCTCTTCCCTTGCCAGCTGATCATGCAGTTCACTCAGCTTCGTATAATCACAGGCAATTTCCGGGCTTTCCATCAATTCTTTTATTCTTTCAATCTCCCGTTCCGTTTCTTCTATCACCCTTTCCAGCTTTCTCACTGCCTGATTCTTTCTGCCCAGAGCTTTTCTATCCTGATACCTTCCGCCGGGGGCAGCTTTGGGCACATTTATCTGAACCGCAGGCTTAACTGTAATGGAAAACACCCTGAGTGTCGGAGATTTCACCTTTTTAACCGGAATGATGTGGTCCCTCATGTGGGGAAGCACCAGTATTGTTGATATCATGAGCCGGGAGCTGGCAGAAAATAATAAATATACGGAAAATACGAAGTATTCACAGGAAGTACCGGCAAGAACAGGCTGAATAATATCAATAATTATTCCCTGCCTGCATTTCAGTTATCAGATGGTGAATTCAAGGAAATATCCTTAGAAAACATCACATACTCCTATCCAAGCCAGGAAGGAAATGACGTAGACGGTGCAAGCCTCAAGGTAAAGAAAGGGGAAATCGTCAGCCTGCTGGGATATAACGGCAGCGGCAAAAGCACTCTATCAAAGCTGATCTGCGGTATTTTAGAGGATTATCACGGGAATATCAGTCTTAATAATAAGGACCTCAGGGAATTTCCCCGGGAGGATCTATACCGTTATTTTGGGCATCTCCCTGTTTACGCTTGCATCAGCCGTATTCATGGGCATCGGAATACTGCAGAGAATGACGGAAAACCGCCTGATGCTCCTGGTTGTTGCTTTTGCTTTAAATACTTTTTCTTTCTTCTGCTCAACATGTTAATTTATCAGTTCTCCTACCCAACATATTCTGTCCCAACTTTTGACCAACTTCAATAGCCCATCACAATGACGTGTTGGGCTATTTTCTTTTTCATATTTTATCGATGTTGTAGCGGTTTTACCCGTCTTAATAGGAGTGAAGCTGCCGGTTGGCTTAGCATCTTTAGATTCCTGCCCATCGCATTACATTTTCGCCGGATTAATGCTATCTCCGCTTTCCCTTGAAGGATATAGGCTTGAATCGGATGACCAGTATTACGGCTAGGGCATACAGAATTACCATACCGCCTGCCGGCAAGCGCTCACCGGTTTTTGGCAGATTATTCACTGCAGCCGGGGAGTCTCCATTCGAAGATGATGTATTCCTTGCGGATGACGGTGAATAGTTTACCTCGATCTCATTCACGGCATAGTGGTTCCACTCGAGATTTGCCTTCGTTATCTTAATACGCACGGACTTTATATTCTGTCTTGCTTCAAAATCCAAAGCCTTCGATTGAACCAAATCCCCGGCTTTCCAGGATACCGTGCCGCTTTCGGCTACTTTCTCCCAGCCGTCCGTTCCATTCTCCGACACATAGATTTCCCAGGAGGTCGGTGCCTGGCCTTTCCCTGCCTGCTCCCCGCAGTATTGGGAATACAATATTACCTGGCTCACTGAAATCGGGGTATCCCAGTTGAATTGAATAAACTGGCCTGTCATGTCCGGATTATCCTCGCTGGTATATGAGTCATCAAGTTTCCCATTGCTGACATTATTTAATCCATTGCCGCTCATTACACTATCGTAATAGGAGACTACGGCATCCCCCGCATATTTTTGCAGCTTCTTTGGCAAAGCCGCCGTCTGATTGGATGTCTCTTCCACCGGTACAGGTTGATCCGCAGATGCCGGACTCTTGGTAGGTATCGGCTTCTTGGTAGGCGTCGGCTTCTTGGTAGGTATCGGCTTCTCAGCTTGCACCGGTAAATAATTCACCTCAATCTCATTCACGGCATAGTGGTTCCACTCAAGATTTGCCTTCGTTATCTTAACACGCACCGCCTTTATATTCTGCCTCGCTTCAAAATCCAAAGTCTTTGACTGAACCGCATCCCCGGCTTCCCAGGATATTGTGCCGCTTTCAGCTACCTTCTCCCAGCCGTCCACTCCATTCTCCGATACATAAATTTCCCAGGAGGTCGGTGCCTGACCTTCTCCGGCCTGTGCCCCGCAATATTGTGAATATAGCAGCATCTGGTTTACCGTGATCGGAGTCTCCCAATGAAATTGGATGAACTGGCCTGACATATCGGGGTTGTCTTCACTGGTATACGAATCCGTCAGTTGTCCGTTATTCACATTGTTTAATCCCATGCCGCTCATTATGCCGTCTTGATAGGACACTGTGGCATTCCCCGCATGCTTTTGCAGCTTCTCCGGGAAAGTTGTCGTCGGAACGGGCGTCGCAGCCGCACCATTCCCATTATTACCGCTATCTGCCGGCGTACCGGATCCCGCAGGTGAGGTGGGAGCAGGATCCGTTGGAGCCGGATTGCCTGTAGGTGCCGGATTATCTGCCGGTACCGGTGAATCATTGATTTCAATTTCATTCACAGCATAGTGGTTCCATGCCAGATTTGCTTTCCTTACCTTAATACGAACGGCCATTACATTTTCTCTTTCGGCAAAATCCATAGCCTTTGACTGAACCAAATCTCCGGATTTCCAGGTTACCGTGCCGCTTTCAGCCGCCTTCTCCCAGCCGTCCGTACCGTTCTCCGACACATAGACTTCCCAGGAGGTCGGCGCCTGGCCTTCCCCATCCATTCCTCCGCAATATTGCGAATACAGTATTACCTGGTTCATGGTAATCGGGGTATCCCAGTTGAATTGAATAAATTGGTCCGACATGTCCGGGTTATCCTCACTGACATATGCGTCCGTAAGCACCCCATTATTGACATTGTCTAATCCCATGCCGTTCATTACACCGTCATGATAGGACACCATCGCGGCCCCGGCATGCTTTTGCAGTTCCTTGGGCTTTACAGTCGGCTCCGGTGAAGGTTCTGCCGAATCGGTCTGTCCGGGTACATTTGCAATATCTATTTCACGGATGACATATTTCTCCCATCCCCGCGACACATTGTTAATTTGCACCCGAAGCCCTCTGACAGCAGCTTCCCGGGAAAATCCTACCGCCTTGGACTCCACGGTGTCATCACAGGTATTCCAGGTAATATCTCCCGTTGAGGCAACCCTTCGCCAGCCTGTAATCCCATCCTCGGATACATAGATATCCCAATTTGTCGGTGCCTGTCCCTCCGGTCCGTTGTCCCCGATTCGGTAGCACCAATCGGAGCTTAACACAACCTGATTAACATCGACCGGCTCACTCCAGGTAAACTGAATATAATGGCTGTCTAACGCAATATCCGGATCCTGGGGAACTGTCTGAAGGAATTGAGTACCCATGCTCCCGTCCTTTACAAATTGCAGACCTTCGCCGTCCATCGTGTCGTCATTATAGGTGACAATCGCATCGGCGCCCAGGCTGCGCTGGAATACCCGGATATAATCCACCTCAAAATCAAAGGCTTCCCCGTTATCCTCTCCCGACCAATCGGTGCCGGTATACAGTGACAACAGCATTCCCATCTCATAGTCCGGAGCCTGATTTGTTCTGGCTATCTCAACATTGTCATAATAAAATACCAGCAGGTCCGCCTCCCATAGCATACCGTATGTGTGAAACTCAGACTGCGGTGAGCCGGGGTTATTGACATTTGCCACGTAATCCGATAGACCGTCATCATTCCATTTATGTACCTGAGGCTTGGAGTCATTCGGGTTGCTGTTTAAGACCTCCATAATATCTATCTCCGCATTTTGCTCCGGATTCTCGCCGGTTCCTGCAAGCCACCATGCGCAATGTCCTCCGTTTGAGGTGTCCGGCAATTTAGCCCTCATTTCAAAATAACCGTATTTTGTGGTAAAACCATCGAATGTCTCCACATCCCGAAGCTTGTCCACATGAAAGGTGGAGCTGCTGTAGGTTTGCAGGGAGCTGACCTTCATATTTCCCTCGATTTTGGGGGAGCTATCCTCAATACGCAGCTGCAGTACTCCGCCGCTTACGGCATAGCATGCCGCGTTATCAACATCCTCCGCATAAGCCTGAGGGAAATACCGATCCATCCAAACCTGGGTATTTAATCCCGCCCCATTAAACTCCTCACTAAATGTCAGGCCGTAGCCATAGTGAAGGGGAGCCCCGGGCATGACATCGGATGCCGCCGCCTTTACGGGAACGGTACCCTTCCCTATGGGCGTCAAGCCTGCGATTGCAACAATGAGGCTTGCCAGAGTAAACGCAACGGCTGCTTTCCCTCTCTGAATAAATTTTCCTTTCCGCATGTTAATCCTCCATTCTACCTTCTCTTTTTGTTATCTATATAAAGCTAAATACGATCGGACGTCACAACCGTATTTACTGCGGTATTACTGGCGCGAATCCCGGTATTGGGTCGGTGTCATCCCAAACAGGTTCTTAAACAGCATACTAAAATAGATCTGGCTGGAATATCCCACAGCCAGGGATACATCCACCAATTTCATATTTGTGCTTTTTAACAGCTCTTTGGCTTTTTTCATTCGCACCTGATTAATATAATAAGTCAGCGTCTGCCCTGTTTCCTTTTTAAATAAACTGCTTGTATAGGAAGGGGACAGAAAAACCTTATCTGCTATATAATCCAACGATAGATCCTTTGCATACTCCTCCCGGATGCATTGGAGGATCCTTTCAACAATCCTGCTTCCGGCTTCAATCCCTGTGTCCAATTGATCGATCACCGGATACAGGCTGTCCTCAAGCAATGCGATATTCGATATCGTCATGATTGACTTCGTGGCTGCCTCAATTTTCGGAAGCACGGAGGAATCAACGGCATCCGCCAGCTTCCACAGGATGTCCGAAAAAATATATTTCACATATAAGGGGCTGATCTGGCTATTGGCTTTTAATGCCTGGATCAGCGTTCCGATATCCGCCTTCAGCTTCAGAAAACTCCCGTCTTCAATATCCTTGTCTATCGCTTCAACGATAGGTCCGGTATCCAGGGAATTTACTTTATAGCCGGCATATGGTTCATAATCGGTATGCATAACCATGTGATCTGTAATGTAAAAGGTCAATTCGGACAGCTTCAGGATATGCCCGAGTTCCTCCTTAATTGCATGTATTCCGCGGACATCCTTGCCAATCAGGGTATACAGGATAGGACCCTCACCGGTCTTTCCGTGGAACAGGGAGGTAATCGAGGTATGGATGCCTGCAATATCCGGGCTTTTATAGTAGAGATGCTTGAAAGCCAGGATACATTGCTTCTCGTCTATAAAAAAGATATGGTTATCCTCCCCGCCTGCAACAGACATAAGCTTACGGATCCCTTCCATATAATCAAACAGCTCCGGCCGGTTAATGTACAGGTAGATCATGGTATAATACATGTCCGCATTCGTATCGTTAAAATACGGTATCTTGTAAAGGATGTTCTCCGTAAAGGAAGAATCCCGGAAGCTGTCCCGGAACATACGGTCCTGTTCATTGGTCAGGAATCTCAGGGAAGCGGGCTTCTCCTGGCTGCACAAATCCAGAACCCTACCCATAACCCCTTTGAATTCGTTAATATCAATTGGCTTCAGTAAATAATGTACCGCATCCAGTGTGATCGCACTGCGCGCGTATTCAAATTTGCTGTACGCACTGAAAATAATAATTTTAATATCCGGATAAAGCCTCCTTGCGATTGCCCCCAGCGCCAGACCGCTGATTAGCGGCATTTCCACATCAGTCATCAAAATATCCACGGGAGACTGCTCCAGCAGGATACGCGCTTCCTCCCCATTGGACGCTTCCACTACCTCGACGGGGTAGCGAAAACGTTCGATTAATTTTTTAAGGCCGCTACGCACCTTTTTCTCATCCTCTGCAATCAATAGCTTATACACAATACCACCCGCCCTTTCCATATTAGGTTAATTCATATTAGCAACCAATTAACAGAAATGCAAGGATAGGCACTCCTCCCCGTTTATCCCTTGATTGCTCCTGTTATGGCACCTGATATGATATTCTTCTGCATGAGCAGGTAGAAAATGGACAGGGGGGCAATCCCCAGCACAAGCATAGGAAACATTTCCGACCAATCAACGGTAAACTGTCCTATATTCCGGTTTACTTCAAGTAAAATTGTGGCGTTTTCCCTGCTCTGTAAAAAAAGCATAGGATTTAAATAATCATTCCATATGGAAAGCGTCAGTATAATCGCGCAGGTTGCGGTTATCGGACCTAACAGCGGAAGCACCACCTTGAAGAAGGTTTGAAAGAGATTGCAGCCGTCAATCTTCGCCGCTTCTTCCAGCTCGATGGGAATCGTAGTGGAAATAAAGCTCTTCATTAGAAACAGAGGCATCAAGGTACAGCCGCCGGCATTAATCACAACCATTCCGAAGATGTTATCCATTAACCCAAGCTTCCGAACCAGACTATATAAGCTCACCAGATTGACCTGTCCCGGAATCATCATTCCCGACAGAACAAGAAAAAATACCAGCTTATTAAAACGACTCTTATATCGGGCGATCGAATACGCCGCGATAGAGGCCAGGAATATGGCGCCGATTACCGATAAGGCCGTAATCAGGAACGTGTTCATGAAAACCCGTGGATAATGCATTTTTATCCAGGCAGTGACATATTTAGCGAAATTAAGTGATTTTGGTAAGGCAAAAGGAGCCGTGGTAATTGATTGCGCATCCTTAAAGGTTGAAATCACCATATAATAGATGGGAACCAGAAAAATAACTGCCAAAGCCCAGAGCGCCGCGCCGAGCAGCAGGTACCGGGGAGACGGCATTCTTTTTTTTGCCTCCGGCACCTTGCCTTCTTTGTTTTTTTTAAATTGATCCTCTTTGTTCATTGAATACATTCCTCCCATCTTTTCATAACCGACATTAATAGCTTCGTTATTATGAAGACAATCATAAAGAAAATCACACTGAAAGCCGCACCCATGGAATATTGTCCGCCGCCGATCGCCTGGTTAATGATTGACTGAATGATGGTTGAGGTTGAATTAAACGGCCCTCCTCCTGTGGTTGATACGATGATATCGTAGACCTTTAGGCCTCCGATCAGTCCGGTTACAATCAATACATTGACGGATGGGTACAGTAAAGGCATCGTGATACGGAAAAAGCTTTGAAGCGCTCCCGCACCGTCGATTTTTGCCGCTTCATACAGAGCATGGTCAATGCTTTGCAAATTGGCCAAAATAATCACCATGGACCATCCGGTCCACTGCCATACCTGTGTAAGGATAATGGAATACAGCGCAATATCCGGATTACCGAAGAAATTAATGACAGGCAGCCCAATTCCCCTCAGAATATTATTGATCGGTCCATAGGATGAGGTCGAAAGCAAAAAACTCCAAAGATAGCCGACTACGATAGGACTTAATACAGCCGGAAAGAAGAAAATACTCCGTAATATGTTACGCGTCTTCAGCTTCGTATTCAGTAAAACAGCCAGCGGCAGCGCACACGCGGTCTGAAGCACCGTAATTAATACGGCATATTTGACCGTCCTCAGAATTGTGTCCATCTGGTCATTTGTGCGGAATACTTTGATATAATTATTCAATCCGGCAAAATCATAAGCAAACATTTTCATGCTTGAATAATCGGTAAAGCTGTAGATAATAGTAGATATAAAAGGATAGATTACAAAAAGGAAGTACAATATAATCATAGGAAGTACCATGCTATGGTAGCTGAGGCTTCTGATCAGATTATTTTTCCGTTTGAGGTTTCGATTTGTCATTTACTTATTCTCCATTGTTCTGTTTTTCTTTGATTTTAGGTATGATAGGAAACGCCCACCCTCCATGCCGTTTTCTATAGTATAAGCCCGCCTGTCCGCACCGGTGTATTCAAATATGTTTCGATTCCTTCATGTTTTTTACGGTGTTTGTGTTGGGACCGCAAATAGGCGCAGCAAGGCTTTACAGTGCCGAGGATGAATGCTATACTGAAACAGGCTCATGGTTCCGCTTTACAAAACAGATGTCCAGTGAGGAAGTACTTATGAAACGTTGGAGTTTAAAAAAGAAAATATTATCGGTGTACGGCTTGATTGCAATTGTAATTATCATGATATTTGGTGCTTACACTTCAATTATTTCCGGTCGTGCTTATCAGAAAAGCGTAATGAAAGCATATCAGAATTCGGCAGATCAAATTGTTGCTAATATTCGGAATAATATAAGCAATTACAGTAACTATACCTTCCTGATCGCGCAAAATACTTCTCTGGTTAACTTATTATCAACACCGCTTGACATCTACGATTCTGTATATTTATTAAACACCTCCATAGAACCGACCATCCTCTTTTTTACCAATAATTATGATTTGATTAAATCTGTTCAGATCTATAAGGAACCCAGGAAGCAGGTTGCCAGCCGTTTCTTTTTGGACAATACTTCTGTGAAGTCTGAGGAATGGTATGTCAGCACCGTCAATCAATACGGTGCTTATTGGTATTTTAAAGAGGATCATATATTCATTGCGAAGCGTATTCAAAGCTTTAACGACTCTGTAACCTTAGGGGTTGTGGTATTTGATGTCGAATACCGGCAGCTGTTCGACGGCAGTATCCATGATTGGGATCTGAAATTAATGGTATTGAATCATGATATTCCTGTCTATGGCGACACAGGCGGGGAGAATTTCACAGAGCTGTTTCACTATGATCTGGCGGGTACGGACTTATCCTTGCGGTTCTTTACTGCTCAGTCAAATATACGGCCGCAGTTTATGCAGACCTACGGACTTCCCTTTACCGTTATTATTATCTGTATTCTTTTATCCGCATTGCTCATGTGGGGATTTTTTCGGTATATCTCCCGCCGTATCGATTCGATCACTTCCGCTGTTACGGCCATAGAAACCCAGAATTTTATCATATCCCTGCCTCCGGGAGAACCGGATGAATTAGGGACGCTGTCCGATTGTTTAAATGCCATGTCTGATAAAATCCAAAATTTAATTCAGGAGATACGTATTGTCAAGGATCAGGAGCGGCAGGCGGAGATCGATGCGCTCCAGGCCAAGATTACTCCCCATTTCTTGTACAATATTATGGATACCATTAATTGGTACGCCATAGAGGGGGATGGTGAGGCAATCTGTGATATCACAAACAACCTTGCGCTCTATTACCGTACCAATCTGAACGGAGGCCAGGCCTTAACCACTGCGCGCAAGGAGCTTCAGAACATCCGTGCTTATATCAGTCTCCAACAGATGCTGACGGATCACGGCTTTGAAGTAGCCTATGAGCTGGCGGAGGATTTGATGGAATATACCGTGTGCAATTTTATTCTGCAGCCGGTAGTCGAAAACGCAATCAAGCATGGGATCAATCCTTTGAAGAACCGGCGTGGTCATCTTATTGTGCGGTTCTATCAGCGGGACGATTTCTTATGCTTTGACATAGAAGACAATGGCGCCGGAATCCAAAAGGATCAGCTCCGGCGCCTGTTTATCAAAAAAGGAAACGGGTATGGATTAACCAATGTTATGGAACGAATTCGGATGCTTTTCGGGCAGGAATACGGTGTATCGGTTAACAGCACTCCAAATGCAGGTACAAGAGTAACCATTACGCTGCCCCTTGTCAAAAATCAGCCTTCCCCTGCCGGCCCTTAAGCTTTCACAAGAGCCCGTTGTTTATTTATCCCCTATTTCTATAGAATAGACTGCATAGTGGCCCCAGGATAGATTTGCATCGGTTATTTGCACTCTGACCCCTTTAACATCCTTGGCGCCTGATACGTCGACTGCTTTCCCCTGCAGTGCGTCGCCCGCTTCCCAATCTGCCTGGATGATCTTCCCAACCTTCTTCCAGTTGTCTGTTCCGTCCCTGGAAATGTAGATTTCCCAAGAGGTCGGTGCTTGTCCGTCTGTGTTCGGGGTTCCACAATACCTGGAGCTTAAAATGACCCGGTCGAAGCTGACCGCCTCCTCCCAGTTAAACTGGATATACTGTTTACCCATATCGGGGTTGTCTTCACTGACATAGGCGTTGTCAGTTCCCACCTCCTTGACGGATTGCAGCCCGGCGCCGCTCATAGCTCCGTCATGATAGCTGAGGACAGAAGCCTCCGACAGATTTGATCCTGATAAGACGGGGAGAGCTTCTCCCTTGCCGGACGGTGTTCCCTCTGAGGTCTTGTCGTCATCCTTTGCTCCCGGTTCCTGTTTTACTTCTGTGGTTGATTCCGGCTGATCCGCCGGTTCGGATTTATCCACCGCTTCCGAAGCAGCCTCTGTATCCGGTTCCTCCGGCACCGCAGCTTCCCCTGCGCTATCGATCAGCTGTAATTCCGTCATCACATAGTGGTTCCAACCCAAATTCGCATTTTTGACCACGAGCTTTAGTCCGGTTATGTCTGAAACGTTGACGGGTATATCCACATATTCCTGCATATCTGAAGCGCTGATCCACGCAACATTATATAATCCCAGACTCTCCCACTCCTCTGTCTTTTTTGCCATCAGCTCAAGGTAGGTGGGTGCCTGCCCGGCAGCATACCAGCTTCCGATTCTCAACACGTCAACATTCTGTGGTATATCCCATTCAAATACAAACTCAGCCGGCAGGACAGGAGCGTCATCACTACAAAAATCAGTAGCGTAATCCCGGTCAAAAAGATTACTGATATCTTTGCCTGTGGCATCCGTGGAAAAAGAAGCGGCAACGGCAGGGTCGTAAAAAGAAGCCTGTGTGATATCTTCGGTAACCGGTTGCGCCTGACACTGTATGGCGGAATCCTCGGGCAGGGTGACCGGCGTGGACGGAAGTGTTTCTCCGTCCGGATAACCGTTGTTGTCATGATAGACCCGTATATAGTCGATCGAGAAGGTTTTTGGATAGACTCCGTTATCATTTCCCGACCAGCCGTCCTCGGCGAAGGTGTAGATACCGATCAGCATAGCCATCCGGTATTTGGGTGAATTCTTGGTGGAAGCTATCGCCTCCCCATCCACAAGAAATTTTATCCCCTGGGGTGTCCAGTCCATCGCATATATGTGGTAGGAGTCGTCATAGGTCCCATCCAGGCCCACTTCCTTTCCAAACTCAGACAGTCCTTCATCCGTCCACGCATGAACCTTTGGTGAAAAAACATTGGTATATTCTAAAATATTTTCAAGTATATCGATCTCGGCGGTTTGCTTCGAGAGTGTACCGTCCTCACGTGCATCATCCTGGGTACCGATCATCCACCAGGCGATATGGCCGCCGCCCTTGCAATCAGGTAATTTGGCCCGCATTTCGAAGTACCCGTATTGTGTTGCAAAGCTCTCATAAGATACTACATTGGTCACATTTGTTGTTCCGGCTCCCGGATGCAGCAGGTTTTTTTCGAAGGTCTGGATGGAGGAAACCTTCATTATGGAATTGTTGTTGTAGAACGGAGTTTGATCGTCAATCATAATATTGACACAGCCATCCTTCATCTCATAGGTTGTCATACAGCCGGGCGCCGAATCGGTGGCATGCGGAAAATATTGCGGAAGCCATTTTGTGGTATCCAGCTCTGTACCGTCAAATTCATCGTTGAACAGAAGGGTATATCCTTCCTTCTCCAACGGGTTTCCCTTAACATCCTTGCTTTTTGAACTGCATCCATACAAGCCTGACAGCAAGCTTACACTTAACATCCCTATCATCACCCCACGGTATATTCTTTTTTTCATTAATTTTCTCCTCTGATAAAGGACATAGCAATCTGATCTACATCCTTTAATAAATTTTCAACAGAAATACGATTTGCGACAAGACCCTGCAGATCCTGGGTAAAATTATTGAAGCTGTTGGTGCCGAGGCCCCAGTTCTCCCAGGCGCAATACACCCTTCCCTGATCCAGAGTCTCTTTCACGGAAGCGTATTCGTCAGGCAGTTCCGTTTCCACCCCGACAAGGTAGCTGCTGGAGCCCGGATTGCCTTCGATTAAAGCCGCCTGCCCTTCGGGGGAGGAAATCACATCCATCACCTTGAGTGCCGCGTCCTTTACCTCGCTGTCATTATTAATGATAAAGCCTGCGCCCGGTGAACCGACCAGGCAAGCTTTTTCAGGAGAATCCCCCGGATAGGGGAACATGTCAAACTTCAGCGTTATGTTTTTTTGCTTCATCGTGTTATAATTCCAGGGTCCCGAAGCCCACATAGCCGCCTTGCCTGTTACAAATTCATCCATTGCCTGTGCCTCGTCCATCCCAAGCATATCACCGGTAAGATATCCTTTGTCAATGAGCATCTTCCACTTTGTAACATAGGGATCCCAGGTTCCTGCCAGGGCAGCCTCGCCTTTCGCGAATTGACTGTCAAAATCCTTTCCCTCATCCAGCAAATACTGTGCCGTGACATAACCCAAGCAGGATTTCAGCAATGCGCTCCCGTCTTTCGCGCCCATGATCATGGGCTTTATACCCGCTGCGCTTAAGGTATCACAAACCTGAAGCCATTCGTCAAAAGTCTTCGGCGCCGTCAGACCCTGCTCCGAAAAAATCTCCTTATTGTAGAACACACCTTCAAACCAGCTCAGCATTGGAACGGCATACAGCTTTCCTTCAATGGTATACGGCGCTTTGCCGGCGGAGGAATATTTACTTCCATATTGCTCCGTCAGATCCATAATCTTATCCTGGCTGCTCAGTGACAAAATATCCAGTGCGCCAAACGCGATGATATCATCGCCTTCCCCCGCAGATAATTTTGTCTTGACCGCTGTTCCGTAAAATTGGTTTTCTACATAATTATACTCTACCGTAATATCGTCCAGCCTTTCCCCGAGTAATTTCAGGAGTGGCTCCATCGTTTCTTCCGTGTTCCAATAGGAAAACTTTACGACGGTTTTCGCGTTGCCCGTCTTTGCCTCCTGTTTACCGCTGCAGCCGGCAGCGGACAAAAGAATGCAGCCGCAAACCAGAATTGATACTATTCTTGCCCATTTCTTCCACATCACATAATCCTCCCTCTAAATTGTTATGTAGAAATTATAGCTTAATTCTGCTTCGTTCTATATTATATTTTTTTATTATTCTTTCAACTATTTTATAAAATATCACATGGCCGCTCGCATATCCCCGTTCCTTTCTCCAGAGCCTCCCTATAAATGGATAAACCCTCTGCTCCTGTATGGAGCACAAAATCCGTAAATGGGATTTCCTACCTGCTCATTGCAATCTCAACTACTGTTCTTAGATCCATCCATCACCCATTCAAAACCGACGGTAAAAGCAAGTGCCCTCTATCTCCAGTTTATAAATGCATTCTGGCATATACCTCTCTGATCTCCTTAATAACACACGCAGGAATCGGCTCCGGCTGTGCCTGCGGTCTGGCGATATAATACCCCTGCACATAGTCTACCCCCATTTCGATGAGGGCTTGAAGCTCGGCGGAGGTTTCCACACCCTCCGCGATCACACCGATGCCGCGGCTTTCCGCATAGGATATGATATTCTGCAGGAGCTTGCGGCGGTTGACATCGGCATCCGCATTATGCACAATGGAGATATCCAGCTTCACATAATCAGGATTAATCAGGAGCAAGGCCGTCTCGGAATTATACCCGGTTCCAAAGTCATCCAGCGCAACCTGGCATCCCCAATCTGCTGCCAGCTTCAGCTTGTTATTCGTCTCCGTCTCGGTGGACCGCTCCTCCTCCGTGATCTCAATAACCACCCGCGGAAGGAGGTGGGAGAATTGCTCCCGGATCTGCTGACTGTCCTTCTCGTTCAGCAGCTGATTTGCAATGGAATTTACAAACACACGGACACCGGGATCCAAATCAGCCAGCTGCTCAAATTCGGCAAGGCTATGCCTCCAGGTAAGCCGCTCGATGCTGTAAAGCTTGGATTGTGCTTTGGCCAGCATCAGCACCTCTCCCGGAGACTTAATTTTCTGCATCGTCGGGCGCATCAGGGCCTCATAGCCAAACACCGCGCCGGTCCGCGCATCCACGATGGGCTGAAAATGAAATTTCACCAGCTCCCACTCGATCAGGCGGTTGATCTCCTCCTGATTATGGATCAAATAGGAATCCTTGTTGTATCGCTCCAGATCAAATTCTCCGAATTCTCCCTTTGTTGTATTCTTTACCTGATACATGGCAAAATCCGCATATTTCAGAAGCTTTTCATAAGAAGTAGCGTGATCAGGATACCAGGCAACGCCCGCCGATACCCGAATATTAATCCGGGAATGATCCGGCAGCAGAAATGTGGTATGGCGCACTCCTCTCTCCAAGGCATGAATGGTCTCCTGCACTTCCTCCCTTGAGGAATAACCGGAAAGCAGCACATAAAACTCATCTCCGGACATCCGGGCGATCAGAGCCTGTTCCGGCGAATAATGCCGTAAGGAATCCGCCATGCTTCGGATATAGTCATCCCCGCAATCATGGCCATAGGAATCATTAATGAATTTCAAATTATCCAGGTCGAGCATCACCATTGCCGCCACCCCAAGCTCCTTCGGATTCTGGAATCGCCGGGCCAGCTCGGCAATGAAAGCACGTCTGTTGAGCAAATCCGTCAGCAGATCATAATCCCGCTCCCGTTCCAACTGGCGGCGTTTGCAAATTTCCTGGGTAATATCGCTCACCACCCCCATGATACGCTCCCCTGTATTGATAACCTTCAGACGCAGCCAGCGGTCCTCGCCCGACTCCCGCGAGATACGCAGTACTTTGATGCTGCCATCCTCCGATTGATCTTCGACCTGACTGTCAAGGGTATCCAGCAAAGCATCAAACTCCTCTCTCCCGATGGTTCTGTCACTCTCCAATTTATTTTCCAATCCAAGCATATCAAAAAGGCTGTCGGTGCAGAATATCCTGTCAGAATCCAGCCGGAATTCAAAGGCCCCGATTTCCACGCCCGCCATATCGATGATCTGGGAAAAGCGGCTTGCCTCATGGGCGACATGAGCACTCAGGGTTTCGATGGCACCGGAAAGCTCATCAATTTCTGCAATTTTCAGCTTGTCCAGTATCAGCTTATGCCGTGGGTCACTCTTACGAAGCTGCACCAGCAGTTGGGTAATAGGCCTTGCCAGCAGCAGGCTGGCCGCCCATGCGGCAGTTAGTCCCAGGAGCAGGGATAACCCCCAGGTCGCCCATATGGAATCCATGATTCTATGAGAAAATCCCAAGAGCTGTTCTTCCTCCAGCATTCCGATCAAGGCCCAGCGCTCATGCTCAAAAGGTGTATTGGTATTGTAAAGATCAAAATACTGAATGCAGCCATATACCGCATTCCTGTTGGAATTGCCGCCGACCACCTCAAAGGTGTCGGTATATTCTCCCTGTCTTTTGAATTGCAGCTGTGCCGAGTTACTGAAGATATGTTTATATAACGGCCCTGTGGAGAGCTGTATATCAAAATCAAGTCCTTCCCTTTCCGATACTCCTACCAGGTACATGCCTTGTTTTTTCGTATTCAGTTCCTGATACGGCATCTGCTTGCCGAGATAATCCGCAGAAATTTCCACTCCCAGGATGGCATGAACCTGGCCGGACTTATCACGAATGGGCATGGAATAGGTAATGATATCGAGGCTGTCCCCCGTGGGACGAAACACCGGACACCAATAGCCCAAGTCCTTTTCGTTGATTTCGGAATGGGCAATTGCTGCTTCATAAGGCTTTCTGAAATAATTCCAGTTATCCGGTTTCTCCGGATCAAAGCTCATATACGACTGCCAGTTGGAATCAAGGGGAAGCCTCAATTGTTTGGAAATGCTTGCCGGAGCATGGAACAACAGCAAATCGGAATTATTCACCGAGCTTGTGGCAGGATCCATATCCCGTATGTAGAGCGCACGTTTTTGCAGATGCCCCTCCTCATTATAACTCTCTCCATCCGTCAGAATGAGAAATACGCCTGTCACCAGATTGCGGCGCAGCAAACGGATCAGTTTATCCGAGGACTGGGACAGAACCTTGTTCTGATAAATACCGTCTGCAAAATCCTCCTTTTTCCCATCCTGATTGCGTTCAAATATCGCGCTGATATCAGCCGCTGCCGGATCAAGATTGGACCAGCGCCCCAGCATCTCACTTTCCAGATAATTGCGGCGGTTAATGACCTGTCCGTTGAGAATATCAAAGGCATTGTGATTGAGCTTCTCGATGGTACCGCCCAGAATAATATTGACTGAAAAAAGCCCTGCCTGCACAAACAAAGCAATAATAACCGGAATCAATATGCGGCTCATCATGGAATGGCCGGAATTCTTTCCTTTTTCTTTCCCTCGTCTCTGTTTCATCTGCATCCTCTTCCTATTGATTCGTACCTATTTCAGCACAAACCTCGCTAGTAAAGTTCTGATACCAATCCTGAAAGTTTTGGTCAGTTGCATATTGTGATACCGCCTCTTCCCTGGACATTCCTCCCTCTACCAGTGCATCGATCCGTGTACGGTCGGCCTTGGCACGGTCAGAAAGAGAATATTCCATTACCCGTCGGACTTCAGAAGAACCCGGAAATGCTTTTTCATAGTACAGTTCATGGTCATTAACGACACCGACAGATGCCGCAAGCGCATCCTGTACCGCAGGCACAAGCGCTTGAAATCCCTCCGCCTTTTCGATATATGCCATGTCATTTGCCGCCTTTTTCACAGGAAGGTAGGCGGAGGACACCGCAAATTCAATGTTGCGGTCCGTTTCGGCAAACCACTTCAGAAAGGTGGCCGCTGCCTGCTCGGTCTTCGGATCGGAGGCAATGACAGCCATACCCGCACCCTGCTGGATGGCGCTCGGTTTTGTCCCCTTAAAGCACGGCGCCGGGAATACCGCAGCTTCAATGGGATAGCTGCTGTCATCCTCCAGCGTGACCTGCTCCGGAAATTAATACGCACCGGACGTAGAGCCTACGAATGCGATAAGATCACCGGTTTTGGCATCATCCGAGCGGAACCTGCCGTAAGCGCCGAACCAGCCGTTGATATAGGGTATGTAATAGTTATCCCAAAGCTTACGGAAGGCCGCTTCATCCGGTTCAAAGGCAACCGTGCCGTCCGTTCTGGAAAAGAGTGCCTTTCCCGTCTGCTGATAATATCCGAGAATAATATAGTTTGCCATGGCATCCCGTCCAAACATGGCTTTGCCGTCACCAGGGACATCCGGTGTCTTGGCATCCGTCCAGCTGTAATATGCTTCGGAAGCTGCCACAACCCCCTCCAGCGTTTCCAGCTCCTCTATGGATATGCCCGTGTCCGCGGCAAATTGATCCCAGTCCGTTTTATTGATCATCATGATTTCCGTAGATTTGGCGGTAGGAAAGATCTTTAAGCCGTCCGTTCCTTCAAAACGGCCCTCCTCTATATAGGCATCCACATATTCCGCCAGCTCCTCCTTGGTGAAATATCCGCTCAAATCAGCCACCATCCCCCGCTGGTCCAAATCATACAGCGTATCCGTATAGGCGGCAAAGATAGTCGGCACCTCACTGGCACCCACCTTTTTATCTATCGCGTCGTGTACCTTTTGGAACAGCTCATTGACATTGCCCTGTCCAAAGGCCTCCACAACGATTCCCTGCTCCTGCCCTGCCGTCTCGTTGAAATCCGTCACCAGTTCATCAAACGCCAGCTTCTGGGGTCCGTTGTAATAATGCCATATCTCAATCAAAACAGGATCATCGGAACCCGGCTTTTCCTGCACGCCCTGACCCGCACAAGCGGCCGTCAAAAAAACCATACCTAAGACGGCTGCAATTACTTTACCGATATTCGTTATGGAAACCTTCATCCACATTTTCCTCCTGAGTACTTTCATTTTCTGATACCATAGCTGCAAGCTCCTATGATGGTATGGCACTGCGTGCCAGGATGCGCACTCCGCTTCGCTCCGGCGCACGCGCATAAATGCGCGGTATAATGTCTATCGACATTATACCATATCCATAACAAAATACAGCAAAAATGTTGTTTTTTGCTGTATTTTGTCCTTCTTTTGGCGCCGGATCAGTTAAAGAGAAAACATGGCTTGAAACACGGTACAGCCAGGATTGGAATTGTCCAGCTTCAGGGTGCCTCCATGCAGCTCTACGATTTTTCTCGCGATGGTTAATCCAAGGCCGTTTCCCTGCTGGGCATGGGAAGTATCGCCTTGATAGAATTTATCAAAAACACGGGCGGCTGTTTCTTCCGATATGCCGCCTTCATTGATAAAGGAAACCGACATCTCCTCCGGACCTTGCTGCATGGCGATCTTCACCGATCCGTAATCCGGCGAGAATTTAATGGCATTATCAATGAGATTGATCCATACCTGCCGGAGCATCTCTTCGTTCCCGATCATATAGACCTCATCAGAATCAAACTGAATATCAATTTTCTTTTTCTCCCACTTTTTCTCAAGCAAGGCGACGGACAGGCGAATTTGCTCTGAAATATTGATTGTTTTTTTATCGGTGAGAATATGCTGGCTCTCCAGCTTCGACAGATTGAGAACATTGGTTGACAGCTCTGCCAGCCGCTCCGACTCGTTGATGATAATGTCAAGATACTCATTTCTCTCCTCCTCGGTGAGATCGGCGCGTTTGAGCATTTTTGCAAATCCCCGGATCGAAACAATGGGCGTCTTGAATTCATGGGAAAAGTTATTGACAAAATCACTCCGGAGCATTTCCGCGCTCCCGATCTCTTCCGCCATATGATTGAAGCTGCTGCTTAGCTGTCTGAATATTCCGGGACCTTGAAAATCGATTCTTGCGCTGTAATCTCCCGCGGCAATTTTCTCCGAAGCAACGATTATCTTTTGAAAGGGATTCAATGCCCTTCGCATAAACATGGCGGAAAAAATGGTACCGATCACGACGCTGACAATTGCAAAAAACAGGATGGGCGCCAAGGCGACGGCATTATTCCCTACGGCTCCGAAATAATTGGTCAGATAGATCCCGATAAAACCAAATATCATGGTAGAAAGCAGAATGCAGAAATTAATGACCGTAAACAGAATGGTAAGACGCAGCTTCACCCCTCTTTGCTTATTATTTTTCATTCCGTATCACCGCCTTATAGCCGATTCCCCGGATGGCTGTTATCTCAAATTCCGGCCATTCCTCAAATCTTTTGCGCAGACGCGCAATATGAACATTCACCGTTGTATCCATGGTTTCGGAGTCCATCCCCCAGATTTCATCCATTAACTGAAGCCGGGTGAAGATTTTATCCGGGTAGGAAAGCAATTTGTATAACAGGTAAAATTCCTTCTGCGGAAGGGTCTGCCTGTCCCCCTCCCGGGAAACGGTCAGTGCGTCATAATCAAGGGTAACCCTGCCGATATGGAGCTTATGCTCATTGGCAATTTGCGACCGCCGCAGAAGGGCTTTGATGCGCAGAAGCATTTCCTCTTCATTGACCGGCTTAACCATATAATCATCGGTTCCTACCAGAAAGCCTTTGCATTTCTCCTCCGGGAGCTGCTTTGCCGTGACCATGAGGATCGGAGTATTGTCTCCGCAGCTGCGGAGCCGTTCTGTGAATTCATAACCATTCATCTTCGGCATCATGACGTCCAGCACGATGAGATCAATATGCTGTCTGTCCATGATTTCCAATGCTTCCAGACCGTTTTCTGCACTGAACACCTCATATCCGGCATGAGTAAGTACGGCTTTCATCAATTTTGCAGTGCTCTTATTATCTTCTACAACAAGTACATGAAACATGGCGTATACCTCCTCCGCAGTTGTTTACAATATATGATATAGCATCCTGTCCTCCGCAGATTATTGCACTGATCCGTGACGACCAGGATGCGCAGTATAATGTCTATCGACATTATACCATAACAATTAACCAAAAATTAACCAGGTATTCCGAAATTTCATATTTTGTTTATGATTACACCTTCTGAGTTAATTTTCAGTTATTGGAAGAGGGCTACAATACCTGTTGCAATCGAAATTGAAAGTATTCATATAAGGAGTTAGATGACATGTTAGAGTTGCGAAAAATAGTGAAAGATTATCCCGCCGGTGATGGTCTTGTGAATGCGCTGAAAGGGATTGATCTCAGCTTCCGGAAAAATGAATTTGTCTCTATATTAGGTCCCTCCGGCTGCGGAAAGACCACCATGCTGAACATTATCGGCGGACTTGACCAATATACAAGCGGTGACCTCATCATCAACGGTAGATCAACAAAGGACTTCAAGGACCGGGATTGGGACGCCTATCGAAATCATTCCATCGGATTTGTATTTCAGGGCTACAATCTGATCCCCCACCAAACCGTACTGCAGAATGTTGAAATTGCCCTGACCCTTTCAGGCGTATCCAAAACAGAGCGAAAAGACCGGGCGAAGCAAGCCCTTGAGCAGGTGGGCCTTGGGGATCAGCTGCATAAAAAGCCGAACCAGATATCCGGAGGCCAGATGCAGCGTGTTGCCATTGCGCGTGCCCTTGTCAACGATCCGGACATCATCCTTGCCGATGAACCAACGGGCGCCCTGGACACGGAGACCAGCGTACAGGTTATGGATATTCTCAAGGAGATCTCCCGCAGCCGCCTGGTCATCATGGTAACACACAATCCGGATCTGGCGCAGCGGTACTCCTCCAGAATTATCCGGATGCTGGACGGTAAAATCACCGATGATTCCGCCCCTCTTGCGGCGGAAGAATACCAATCCGCAATGCAACGGGATCAGGTTAGAGGAGGAAGCGGCAGTGACAAGGGACAATCCGCCCATCCTGCAGCCAAGACAAAGAAACCGTCCATGTCATTCTGGACAGCTTTCCGCCTGTCGCTGAAAAATCTCTTCACCAAAAAGGGACGAACCACCCTGACTGCCTTCGCCGGCAGTATCGGAATCATGGGAATTTCTCTAATTCTCGCTGTGTCACAGGGCACAACGGCATATATTGATTCTGTGCAGGAGGATGCTTTATCCTCCTATCCGCTGACCATCGAGAAAACCTCGGTGGATATGACCTCCCTGATGGAAACCTTTATGAAGGTCAATAACCCGGAGATCAACCATGATAAGGATGCGGTCTACAAAAAATCTGCCATCTATGATATGCTGACCTCCTTAAACAACCTGGAAAGCAGGGAAAATGATCTGAAGTCCTTCAAGGAGTATCTTGAACAGGAATTGTCCGCCGACACAGCAAGCGGCGGCTCGGGCGAGTCCCGCTTATCTTCGGCGGAGGACGGGCTAAGTCAAGCCATTACCGGCACACAGTATTCTTATGACCTGGATCTTTTGGTTTACACGAAGAATATTGACGGCAGTATCATTCATTCCGATACACAGGCTCTCCTGCAGGAGCTGATGTCCGAATACCTGGGGGCGGACATGTCCTCCCTCACTTCCCTGACCGGAAGCTCCTCTCTTGGGAGCTCCTCCCCCATGCTGTCCATGGGCTCTTCCATGGGTATGGTATCCATGAACCTATGGCAGGAGATGCTGTCCGGGAAAAACGGCGAGCCGGTCAACGATCTGCTGAAGAAGCAATATGACGTAGTCTACGGTATCTGGCCTAACAGCAGTAATGAAATCGTTCTGGTTCTTGATAAAAACAACGAGCTGGACGACATGACGCTGTATGCCCTTGGTCTGGAATCCAGAGAAGCCATCGATGCCATCATGGATGCCGCTCTGAACAGATCTGATCTGGAAATGGGCGAAGCGAAATGGTCCTATGAAGATATCTGCAACATGGAATTCCGAATTATTCTCAACTCGGACTGCTACAGCTATGATGAAGCTACCGGCCTGTACACGGATCTGAGAAAAACCGATGCGGGCCTCCGATATCTGTATGACAACGGACTGACCCTAAAGGTAACCGGCATTATCCGTCCCAACGAAAACACACAGTCTGCCATGCTGTCCGGTTCCATCGCTTACACAAAGGGCCTGACCGAATATGTAGCTGCACACGCAAGGGATTCTAAGGTGATTGAAGCCCAGAGAAGCAACAGCAAGACCGATATCCTGACCGGCCTTCCCTTCAAGGCAAACACCGGCAATCTGTCGGCTGCTGAAAAAGAAAAGGAACTGCGTGCCTACATTGCCGGAATGGATGAAAAAGCCAAGGCATCCTCGTATGTAAATATTATGAGCATACCGCCTCAGGATCAGCTGGAAGCCATGACTGCGGATGCGATGAAGGGCTACACCCGTGCGGACATAGAAAGCGCTATGGCTCAAGCTATAACGCAGCAGATGAGTGTGGAGGAGGGAAGAATTCAGTCCTACCTCTCCTCCATGAGTGATGAAGAAATCAACGAGTTATTTGCCCAATCGGTTGCCGAACAGATCAAGGCCCAGTATGCCGCACAGGTTCAGCAGCAAATGAGCGAGATGTCTCCTGCACAGCTTGCGGCAGCGATGGATCAGGCTCTGGCCGCCTATACGACGGAGCAATGTGCATCCTATTATGATGAGATTGTGGTATTTTCCGAATCCACCTATGAGGACAATCTCATGAAAATGGGCTGCATCGATCTGGAATCCCCTTCTGCAATCAACATTTACGCATCCTCTTTTGCCAACAAGGATATCATAGAAGAAGCGATTTCAGGATATAACAAGGGTGTGGATGAACTGTCCCAGATCAAATATACAGATTATATCGGCATTATGATGGCTTCCGTTACGACAATCATCAATGCAATCACCTATGTCCTGCTGGCTTTCGTTGCCATTTCACTGGTGGTATCCTCCATCATGATCGGTGTCATCACACTGATTTCTGTTCAGGAACGTACCAAAGAGATCGGTATCCTGCGCGCTATCGGTGCATCGAAGGGCGATGTTTCCAGCATGTTTAATGCGGAAACCGTAATCATCGGCTTTGCTTCCGGTCTGCTGGGCGTCGGGATTACGTACCTGCTGTGTATCCCCATTAATCTGATTCTTCACAGCGTGACCGGCATTCTGTCCCTGAACGCCTTCCTGCCATTGCCGGCGGCCTCCGTTCTGATCCTGATCAGTGTTGCACTGTCTCTGATCGCAGGCTTGATCCCGTCGAGAAGTGCAGCGAAAAAGGATCCTGTGGTAGCTCTGCGTACAGAATAACTTTCTTGTAAAATAGACGATTTAAAAGGCCGGAGGAAAGAAGCGCATGCTGTGCTTCTTTCCTCCGGCCTTTTATTCCTCCTATAGAACGCAGAACGGCATTGCCGGTTTGAACTGTCAACCATGTATATCTTCCGGATGTAATGACGCCGCGCGGCATGCTATATCTCTTCCGCAAATACAATTCCTTCAATCTGGTTGATCCGCGTAATTACATCCATTCTCATCTTCTTCTTTCTCAGCCTCAATGTCATGATTGCGGCGGAAGAAGCGTCTGAACCATAGGTGGGCTTCACCATCTCAACCGATTCTATATTCAGATCCAGCTGCCTCAGGTTATCCAGCACATTGGTAATCAGCGCCGATTTCCCAAATTCCACGTAAACATCCAAATTCTTTGATTTTGACAGCATATAATTATCCAAACGGTGCAGCACAACGGTAGAAAAGAAAATTAACAAACATCCGACTATAGCCGCCTTGTAGAAGCCAACTCCAATCGCCAGTCCCATACAGGCTGTGGCCCATAGACCGGCGGCAGTGGTGAGTCCCTTCACCTGGTGTCTGCCGGTCACAATAATGGTTCCTGCTCCAAGAAAACCGATGCCGGAGATGACCTGTGCGCCAAGCCGGGTCGGATCACTAACTCCGTACTTCTCATATACATACTGGTTTGTAAGGATTGCCAGTGTAGAACCCAGGCAGACAAGAATATGGGTGCGCAGCCCTGCCGGACGCCCTGCCCTCCCTCTTTCGTATCCGATAATTCCCCCGCATAGGATTGACATAAAAAGCCGGATTACAATCGAGGTATCATTTACTGAACTTAAATCCGTTGAAAATTCAAACATACTCACCACTCCGCTTAACAAATAGATTTACTATAATGAACTCCGAATAAACGTTTTATTAGCAGCCTTGCTCACTCCAGATATTCAATTCCAATCAGGGTCAGCCCCCGGGCTAATGCCGTAGGGCCGGCCAGGCTCCGGTCACACCCCCGCAGCATCTCCCGTACTCTATCGGGAGGATAGGCCCCTCTCCCCACTTCAATCAGGGTTCCCGCAATTATCCTTACCATATTATAAAGAAAGCCGCTGCCGGTAACTCTTATGACAATGCACTCCTCCTGGCGGAAAATCTCCGCCTTGTAAATCCTTCGTACCGTATCCGTCACCTGAGTCTTCACGGAACAGAAGCTTTTAAAATCATGCTCCCCCACCAGATAATCCGCCGCCTCCTGCATCCGGACCGGATCCAGGGTATAGTAGACAAAGGCGGAATAGAGCCGCTGTGTCGGCACCGCCACCCTGCGGTTTAAGATCCTGTATTCATAAGTCTTTTGGCTGGCTCTCCTGCGGGGATGAAAATCCGGATCCACTTCCATAGAGGCCTGTATGCGGATATCCTCCGGAAGCCGCACATTCAAGGCAGGGCAGATCTTTTCTGCCGGTATAGCGCTTTCCGTGTCAAAAACCGCCACATTTCCCAGGGCGTGAACCCCGGAATCCGTCCGGCTGGCTCCAATCACCGCAATCTCTTCCCTAAGCAGCCCAGACAGGGCTTTATTTAATTCAGCCTCAATGGTAGGCTGCCCCGGCTGCAGCTGCCAGCCGCAGTATCCTGTACCATCATATGCTACTACAAGCTTAATTCTTCTCATAATTCACTCACTTTTATGATAATACTATTGTTTCGCCTGCTTTTATGGTACAAGCCCTTTATAAAACAGCCTTCTCTATAATACGAACGGCCACAATTACTCCCAAATAGACCGCCAGGCTCAAGTAGGCTCCATAATCCCTGCCCTTGTAGTGCAAGGGCTTCATCTTTGTTCTGCCTTCCCCGCCGCGGTAACATCTGGCCTCCATTGCCATTGCCAGGTCATTTGCCCTGCGAAAAGCGGAGACGAACAGAGGGACCAGCAGGGGAATCAAGCTCTTCGCTCTCTTTAATACTCCGCCTGATTCAAAATCAGCGCCTCTTGCCATCTGTGCCTTCATAATCTTATCGGTTTCCTCCAGTAAAATAGGAATAAAGCGCAGGGCGATGGACATCATCATGGAGATCTCATGCACGGGTACCTTGATATGCTTCAAAGGGCGCAGCACCTTCTCCAGACCATCCGTCAGCTGGTTCGGCGTGGTGGTAAAGGTCATCAGGGAAGATCCGATAATCAAATAGATCAGACGAATTGCCATGAAGCCCGAATTTTTGAGCCCCTCTTTTGTGATTTTTAAGAAACCATATTGAATCAGAGGCTCTCCCGGTGTAAAGAACACATTAAAAAACAGGGTAAACAGCAACAGAATTACAACTGCCTTCAAGCCCTTCACGATAAATCCCAAAGGCACCCTGGACAGCTTAATGATGGTAAAAAGAAATACGGTAACTGCAATATATCCATAAAAAGACCGGAACAGGAACAGGGATACAATAAACGCAAAGGTCCCGATCAGCTTTACTCGCGGATCCAGCCGGTGTAGTATGGAATTCGTGGGATAATACTGCCCGATGGTGATATCTCGTATCATAGCTTCTCACTTCCTCGAAAGATTTTCAGTATCTCATTCTTCGCTTCTGTTATGGTGGTGGCATCCGTTGATACGGGGTAGCCCCGGTCCTTCAGCGCATTCATAATGTAAGTTACCTGGGGAGCGGCCAGATGCATCTGCTCCAGCTCCCGGTAATGGGCAAACACTTCCTTCGTGGGATGCTGCAGCACCAGCTCTCCCTTGTTCATCACAAAGAGACGGTCCGCATAATTTGCCACATCCTCCATGCTATGGGTCACCAGGACAATGGTCAGTCCGCTCTCCCGGTGAAGTCCGGCAATCTGCTCCAGAATGTCATCCCGGCCCTTGGGATCCAGGCCTGCAGTAGGTTCATCCAAAATCAATACCTCCGGTTTCATTGCAAGCACTCCTGCAATAGCAACGCGGCGCTTTTGTCCTCCGGACAGCTCGAAGGGGGAAGCATCCAGCAGCTCCTCACCCAGACCGACCATTTTCAGGGCATGATAGGCCCGGAGCTCGCATTCCAGTTTGTCCAGTCCCAGATTCGAGGGTCCGAACAGCACATCCTTGAATACCGTGGTTTCAAAGAGCTGATGCTCGGGATACTGGAATACCAGCCCCACCTTGCTGCGCAGCTCTCTCAGCTTATACTTGGGATCATAGATATCCTCTCCGTTAAAATAGATATGGCCGCTGGTAGCCTTAATCAATCCGTTCATATGCTGGATCAGGGTCGATTTACCGGAGCCGGTGTGTCCGATCAGGCCAATGAATTCCCCCTTGCGGATTGTAAAGCTGACATCCTTAATGGCATGCCTGGCAAATGCGGTGCCGCCGCCATAGATATAATTTACCTTATCAAATATGATCTGCATTTCCTTCACCTGCTTTCGGTTCCTTTGCTATTTCCTCGAAGACTCCAGGGACCGGATCAGCTCATCCACAGTAAGAATTCCTGCGGGGATCTCCAGCCCTGCCCTGCTAAGCTCATAAGCCAGCTCCGTTACCTGGGGAACATCCAGACGGTACCTCTTGATCTCCTCCACCTGGGAGAAGATCTCCCGGGGAGTTCCCTCCATCACCACACGTCCCTTTTCCATTACAAATACCTTATTGGCATGGATAACCTCATCCATATGATGCGTGATCAGGATTACCGTTACATTCTCCTTTTCATTCAGTTCGCGTACTGTGGCGATTACTTCCTTCCGCCCGTTGGGGTCCAGCATTGCTGTGGGCTCATCCAGTATGATGCATTCCGGCTTCATTGCCATAATACCGGCGATGGCAACCCGCTGCTTCTGTCCGCCGGACAGCTTGTTAGGAGACTGGTTCCGGAATTCCAGCATACCCACTGCCTTCAGGCTGTTCTCAACCCTCTGCCAGATCTCCTCCGTGGGAACTCCCAGATTCTCCGGCCCGAAGCCTACATCCTCTTCCACCACCGTGGCTATAATCTGATTATCCGGGTTCTGGAACACCATCCCGGCACTCTGCCGGATATCCCATAGGTTCTCCTCCTCCGAGGTCTTCCGGCCATTCACCCACACGGCTCCTTCCGTCGGATAGAGAATCGCATTAATATGCTTTGCAAGGGTTGATTTCCCGGAACCATTGGCCCCAAGCACCGCGATGAAATCTCCCTTCTTAACCTCCAGATTCACCTGGTCAATCGCACGGCTGATGGACTCCACATTCCCGTCCTCATCCCGTCTGATATATTCATAAGCAAGGTCCTGTACCTTAATCATTTCCATAATAGTAACCCTACCTTTCTTTCTAAGAATTCAGGCTGTGAAAATCCGCCCTCACAGTATATCGGTATTAAAAGCAATCATTACAGCTGTCATGTCACCTGTCGCACAACTGATTACATCAAATTATACCGCATAAGTGTATAAAAAAAAATAGATATTTTCAAGTATGTTAAATTTTATATCAAATCACGGAAAATACTTCTATTTGCCTCTTGGTTATTATAGAATTCACAAGTATTACTGCCATTATTCCAAAAAAATAAGGGATCCTTTCTTCCGCAAAGTGATCCCTTAATCTGTCCTATACTAATTCAATTAATACTTCCATCGCTGCATCGCCCTTACGAGGTCCGATCTTCACGATTCTGGTATATCCGCCGTTACGGCTGGTATACTTGGGAGCAATTTCGTTGAACAACTTATCGGATAAGTTGATCTCCTTGGTATTTCTCTTCTTGCCGGCGTTCTCAGCAGGAACCTCTGTTACCGGATAGAGATATTTCATCATCTGCTTTCTTGCATGAAGACGGGTTGCGCTGTCCTTCTTAACGGTCTTCTGAACTTCGTCAAAAACAGTAACCTTCTTACCGTTTACAACTTCCTTCACTCTCTTGCCGTCCTTATCCTTACGAGCCACCTTAGCGGTTACCGTAACGGTCTCAAAATTGTCCTTTTCCCTCACCGCAAGTGCGATCATGTGCTCGGCAATTCTGCGGATTTCCTTCGCCTTGGCTTCGGTTGTAACAATTTTACCGTTGTATAATAAATTGGTCACTTGGTTTCTCAGCAATGCTTTTCTCTGGCTTGCGGTTCTTCCAAGCTTTCTATAACCTGCCATTTGTTTCCCTCCTTTAAACTTTTATCGTCTCGCATCTTTTTACGAAACTATTCATCGCTTGCGTTTAGAGATAAACCAAGCTCTTTTAATTTTGCAAGAACTTCTTCTAATGACTTACGTCCAAGATTTCTTACCTTCATCATGTCTTCCGCCGTCTTATTGGTAAGCTCTTCTACCGTATTGATGCCTGCCCTCTTCAGACAGTTGTACGAACGAACGGATAATTCCAGCTCGTCGATGTTCATCTCAAGAACCTTTTCCTTCTCATTGTCCTCTTTTTCCACCATGATCTCTGCGGTCTTGGCGTGTTCGGACAAATCAATAAAGGAGTTCAGATGCTCGCTCAATACCTTTGCTGCCAAACTGACTGCTTCATCCGGGATGAGTGTGCCATTGGTGTACACATCCAGGGTAAGCTTATCAAAATCAGTAATCTGACCTACACGGGTGTTCTCAACTGTAAGGTTGACGCGCTCTACGGGTGTGTAGATGGAGTCAATCGGAATAATACCGATTGGCAGATCATCATTCTTATTCTTATCCGCACTCACATAGCCCCTGCCGTTGGTGATGGTCAGCTCCATGTAAAGCCTGCTGTCCGGTCCTCCGCATAAGGTTGCAATTACCTGATCTGGGTTAAGTATCTCAATATCCGGGTCAGCCTGTATATCCCCTGCTGTCACTACAACCTCGCCCTCAGCCTCGATATAAGCTGTCTTAGGCTCGTTCGTATCGCTTGTGTTCTTGATTGCTAAGCTTTTGATGTTCATGATGATCTCTGTAACATCTTCCTTAACGCCCGGAACGACAGAAAATTCATGAACAACACCGTCAATCTTAATTTGACTTACGGCAGAACCCGGTAAGGATGAAAGCATAATTCTTCTAAGAGAATTACCTAATGTTGTACCATAGCCTCTTTCCAGAGGTTCTACCACAAAACGTCCAAACTTCTTATCTTCGGAAATTTCTGCAATCTCTATTTTGGGTTTTTCAAAATCAAACACAACAGGACCCTCCTTCTGGGTATTTTGAGCTGCATTCTAATTATTTTGAGTACAACTCGACAATTAACACTTCGTTTACCGGAACATCAATCTGGTCTCTTGTAGGAACTTCCTTCACAACACCTGTAAACGCTTCGTGATTTGCCTCCAGCCATGCAGGTACGATTCTTCCGTCTGTTACCTCAAAGATATCCTTATATCTCTGTGTATTCTTGAATTTCTCTTTAATTTCAATGGTATCTCCGGCCTTTAAGGTGTAAGACGGGATGTTTACACACTTGCCGTTCACCAGTACATGCTTGTGATCCACGATCTGTCTTGCTTCTTTTCTGGTTCTGCCGTATCCCATGCGGAACATAACATTATCCAGTCTTAACTCTAATAAGGTAAGCAGATTCTCACCTGCGGTACCGTTCTTCATCTTCTGCGCTCTGGCAAATAAGTTTCTGAAAGGCTGCTCCAACATGCCGTAGATAAACTTAGCCTTCTGCTTCTCTCTTAACTGCAGACCATATTCGCTGGTCTTCTTTCCTGCTCTTGAGAATGCTCTGTTTGACTTCTTGTCAATTCCCAGGTAAGCCGGCTCCAGACCAAGGGATCTGCATTTCTTTAATACTGGACTCATATCTCTAGCCATTATTATTACCTCCCATCAGACTCTTCTGCGTTTTGGCGGACGACATCCGTTATGAGGAACCGGAGTCACATCCTTAATGCTTGTTACTTCAATACCGCAAGCCTGAAGCGCACGGATTGCTGCTTCACGGCCCTGTCCAGGTCCCTTAACCATAACCTCTACGGATTTCAAGCCATGAACAAGTGCTGCCTTTGCTGCTGTCTCAGCTGCCATCTGTGCAGCATATGCAGTTGATTTTCTGGAACCTCTGAACCCTAATCCGCCGGCACTTGCCCAAGAAAGTGCATTGCCTTCTGAATCGGTCAGCGTAACAATTGTATTGTTAAAAGATGACTGAATGTGTGCCTGTCCACGATCGACGTTCTTTTTCACACGCTTCTTTGTCACTTTTTTAGCTGTTGTCGCTGTTTTCTTAGCCATCTAACAAACCCTCCTATTGGATTATTTCTAAATACTGCATTCCTAGTTTGAACGCATAAAAAGCACAAGTGAATTGTTTTCAACCACTTGCTGCCTCCCGCTGCCGGAATTACTTCTTCTTGTTAGCAACCGTTCTTCTGGGACCTTTTCTTGTTCTGGCATTGGTCTTGGTCTTCTGACCGCGAACCGGAAGTCCCTTTCTATGACGGATACCTCTGTAGCATCCGATTTCCTGCAGTCTCTTAATATTAAGAGCGATTTCTCTTCTTAAATCACCCTCTACCTGCTGGGACTCATCAATTATATCACGAATTCTGCCTACTTCTTCGTCGGTTAAATCTCTGACACGAGTGTCAGGACTAACATTTGCCTCTTTAAGAATACGATTCGAGCTTGCCCTGCCGATACCATAAATATAGGTAAGTCCGATTTCTACACGTTTCTCTCTAGGTAAATCTACACCACTGATACGAGCCATGTGTTTTCTACACCTCCAAAAATATTTGTTTGTCTGCGATGAATAAGCAAGGAAGCTTATTCCGCACCGCAACATCTGCAAAACAGACGTTGTTATGCAACGGACTCAGGCGTTGCTATGCAACAGTTTAATCGTTGCTATGCAACAGCTTTATCGTTGCATTAATCAGCCGCTTTAAATTGTGACTGGCAAGACAATCCACTTGCAGCTAAGAATCCATGATGACGGCACGGTTCTTAAGACAGTGAGGTACGGTTAGATGGGCCGACCCAGGCTGTCCACAATATCACAATGTTCCGGTCTGCTTTCTTCCTTATGGGAACGAAAGGCCGGAGGATTGTAACACAAAAAGCAAGAACTAGAGTATATAAAACAATAACGAGATGCTAAGCGGCACTCGAACTATTGTATATTAGCCTTGTCTTTGTTTGTGTTTCGGATTCTCGCAGATAACGCGGATAGAACCCTTTCTTTTAATGATTTTGCATTTTTCGCAAATCGGTTTTACTGATGACCTTACTTTCACAGTAATTCACCCCTTTCAAAAAAGTCCGTTTACTATTATAACATTACAGTCAAATAATAGCAAGTAATATTTTATGCGAATTACTTCGCAAAAAATCCAGTTCATTTCTTCTATTTATCACGCCAAATAATTCTGCCCTTGGTCAAATCATAGGGAGACAACTCCAGTGTCACCTTATCACCGGGTACAATCTTAATGAAATTCATGCGAAGCTTTCCGCTGATATGCGCAAGCACTCTGTGTCCGTTCTCAAGTTCAACCTGGAACATTGCATTCGGTAATTTTTCAATTACTGTGCCTTCAATTTCAACAACATCGGTTTTAGACATTATTCAACCTCCTTATCTGATTTTCCACGTTGCAGCAGTTTGATTGCTCTCTTTATTTCTTCATTTTTCACCGTCTGATTCCTAATCTTCTCAGCAAGGCTCCGGTCCATCTCAGAGAGCATCCGGATGTGGAGCTTTTTCTTTTTCTTCGGACGATCCAGAGTTCTGATTTTTCCGTCCACTAAATATACATATTCCTGATCCATATAAAATATGACATAATATTTACCGGAGTCGTGCCCCGCTGCCGATACGGCAAAGCCGCCGGTTATAATTTCATTACTCATGCAGGATAACCTTTATTTCTTAATTGTCAGTATGCAACATATATCAGTATGTCTATACTGTAAACAGCTCGGGTTCGCCGTCGGTAATCAGTACCGTATTCTCATAATGAGCCGAAAGAGATCCGTCCGCAGTCACTACCGTCCAGTCATCGTCTTCCCAGTACACATCATACCTTCCCTCATTCACCATAGGTTCGATGGCAAGGGTCATACCGGCTGTCAGCCTGGGGCCTCTGCGCTTCTGTCTGAAGTTGGGTATCTGGGGTTCTTCGTGAAGCTGCGTCCCTACTCCGTGCCCCACCAGATCCCGGACCACCGAATAGCCATGGGCCTCTACATAGGTCTGAATTGCTTCCGAGATCTCATGCAAATGATGACCTTCCTTCGCATACCTGATCCCCTCGTAAAAGCTTTCCTGTGTGACCTCAATCAGCCTTGCGGCCTCCTTGGATATCTGTCCCACTCCTACTGTCCTGGCGGCATCCGAATGAAATCCCTGGTAGATAACACCACAGTCCAGGCTTACAATATCGCCCTCCCGCAGAATTCTGTTTTTGCTGGGTATCCCATGCACTACTTCACTGTTCACGGAGACACATACGGAAGCAGGATAACCATTATAATTAAGAAAGGAAGGGATGCAGTGATATCCTTTGATCAGTTCGGCACATCTCTTGTCAATATCAAGTGTTGATATTCCCGGCCGGACCATCGCCGTCAGCTCCTTCAGTACACTCGCCAGAATCCTTCCGGATTCCCGCATCAGCTCGATTTCTTTTCCGGATTTAATATGAATAGCCACGCAATCTCCCTCTTTCATTAACCATCTCGCTGCCGCAGCCTTGCAGGTTTCGGCAGCACACAAATTTCAACCTATCTTTCCACAATACCAATAATATCGGAAAATGTATCTTCCGGACTTCTGGTTCCGTCAATGGATCTTAAGATACCTTTTTCTTTGTAATAATCGATTAACGGCTGGGTCTGCTCATGATATACCTTAAGACGCTTTTCCACCGTCTCCGGCTTGTCATCATCCCGCAGAATCAGCTCTGCCTGGCAGACATCACAGATTCCCTCTTTCCTGGGAGGAATGGTAACCAGATGATATGTCGCTCCGCAAGCCACACAGGCTCTTCTGCCTGACATACGGCTGATAATTGTCTCATCCGGAACATCCACATCAATGGCATATTCCACCGCATCATTCTTCCCGGCCAGCGCTGCATCAAGAGCCTTTGCCTGGGGAATTGTCCTTGGAAACCCATCCAGAACATAGCCGTTTTCACAATCCGGCTCCTGGAAGCGGTCCATGATCAGATCCACTACCAGCTCATCCGGAACTAAAAGCCCCTGATCCATGAAGACCTTCGCCTTTTGTCCCAGTTCTGTTCCGTTCTTAATGTTGGCGCGGAAAATGTCCCCCGTAGAAATATGGGGGATGCCATATTTTGCAGCCAGTCTCTTTGCCTGGGTACCCTTGCCTGCGCCGGGCGCCCCTAACATAATTATTTTCATAGAATAACCATGCCTTTCTTACTACTAAAATATCCCGCTGCGACATATTATGCCGGTTTTACAGCTTTGGAACCTGTTTTCTGCCGAAGACGGACAGCATTCCCCTCATAGGACAATGCCGCTCTCCGGCAGTCACAGGTTATTTGTAAAACCGTTCATAATCTTCACAGCGGAATGAAACGACCAGGGTGTCAAAAAACACCCTAAGCATTTTATTAGTCACTCAAAAATCCTTTATAGTGGCGTACCAGCAGCTGGGATTCAATCTGCTTAATTGTCTCGATAATAACACCGACAATAATGATGATTGAGGTTCCGCCGAAGCTGAAGCTGGCATTGAATATCCCTGAGAATACAACGGGAATCAGCGCAACTATCGTCAGCCCTACCGCTCCAATAAAGATAATATTGTTCAGAACTCTGGTCAGATATTCTGTCGTAGGCTTGCCGGGACGGATACCAGGGATGAAGCCGCCCTGCTTCTTCATGTTATTGGATACTTCAATCGGATTAAAGGTGATGGAAGTATAGAAATAAGCAAAGAAAATAGTCAGAGCAATATACAGCAGCACACCAATGGTATACTTGAAGTCTCCCCAGCTCTTTGTAACGAACCAGCTGTTATGGCTCAGAACCTTCAGTACTTTCGGCCAGAAATATGCTCTTGCCGGATATACATTAAAGAAGGATGCCACCACGATAGGGAAGGACATCAGGGAGCTTGCAAAGATTACGGGGATAACGCCGGCCGTATTCACCTTTAACGGAATATGGGAGGTTTGTCCACCGACCATCTTTCTTCCCTGTACCTTCTTTGCATAGGTAACCGGTATCTTTCTCTCCGCATTCTGCAATACGATAACAAATACAACGGTTGCCAATACCACTGCCGCAATAACCAGCGCAGCAAGAATAGCCGATACCACAGGCTTTCCAATAATATAGGTCTGGAATAAGCTGATAAAGTCTCTGGGCATCGTAGAGATAATGTTAATTGTTAATATGATTGAGATACCATTTCCCACACCATTTTGTGTAATTTTCTCGCCTACCCACATCAGGAAAGCAGAACCGGCTGTCAGGGATGCAACGATCATTACCACATTGGTGAAGGTCAGGCCGCCGTTCAGGTAGCCGGAATTACCGAAGCCAATTGCCATTGCCGCGGATTCTACTACTGCCAGGCCTACTGTGAGATAACGGGTCAGTTCATTGAGCTTCTTCCTGCCATCTTCGCCTTCTTTTTGCATTTCCTCCAGCTTGGGGATCGCAATTGTCAAAAGCTGAATGATGATGGAGGATGAGATATACGGTGTAATACTAAGTGCGAAAATTGACATATTCGCTAAGGAGCCACCAGTTAGCGCATTAAAGAAATCCAGGGATTCCCGGTTGAATAACTGGCTGGTCACCTCCCCGCTAATTGCCGGAGCGGGAAGCAAGCTTCCCAGTCTAACAACAATAAGAGCAATCAAGGTGTAGATCAGTCTGTTTCTTATATCCTTAACTTTAAAGGCATTTCGCAATGTTTTAAGCATTAGATCACCTCAGCTTTTCCACCAAGAGCCTGTATTTTCTCGACAGCGCCTGCGCTGAAAGCGTTAACCTTAACATCCAGCTTCTTGGTAAGTTCTCCGTTTCCAAGGATCTTAACTCCATCCTTCGGGTTTTTGATCACACCTGCTTCAATGAGCGACTCAACTGTTACAGCTGCACCATCATCAAATCTATTTAACATATCTACATTAATTGCAACAATTTCTTTTGTGTTTCTGTTCGTGAAACCACGTTTCGGAATTCTTCTGTACAAAGGCATCTGACCGCCTTCAAATCCAACTCTGGGAGCTCCGGAACGAGCCTTCTGGCCTTTATGACCCTTACCGGCTGTCTTGCCGTTACCCGAGCCGTGGCCGCGTCCTCTTCTGAAATTATCACTCTGTCTGGAACCGGCTGACGGTTTCAATTCTGATAAATTCATGTCGTGCACCTCCTTCTTTCAGCAATTATATTTCTTCAACCTTAACTAAATGCTTCACCTGGGCAATCATTCCCCTTACAGCCGCGTTATCCGGCATTTCAACGGATTTATTGGTTTTTCTTAACCCCAATGCCTCAACAGTTGCTCTATGCTTGGGAATGGCACCGATAGTGGATTTTACTAAGGTTATTTTTAATTTATCCGCCATTTATAATCCTCCATTCTGCCAATACCTGCAAACTTGTGCAGCGGCACAAATTTGCCGTCTGAAAGTCTCTGACTTTCAGACTGACATTTTAATTAAGTTATTACCTGGTTAACTGCTCCACCGGGATTCCGCGCAGCTTCGCTACTTCCTCCGGTGTCTTCAGCTGGCTCAAACCATCCAGGGTAGCAAGAACTACGTTCTGCTTGTTGTTGGAACCCAGAGACTTGGTACGGATATTCTTCACTCCGGCAAGCTCAAGTACGTTACGGGCAGGACCTCCTGCGATAACGCCGGTACCTTCGGGGGAACGCTTAAGCAGCACGGTAGCGCTGCCGAATTTACCGATAAAGTCATGGGGCACACTGCCGTTCTCGTCTAACGGAAGAGTGATCAGCTTCTTGATAGCGTCTTCCTTTCCCTTGCGGATTGCTTCGGGAATTTCTGTGGCCTTGCCCAGACCGGCACCTACGTGTCCGTTCTTATCACCAACCACAACCAATGCTGTAAATCTGAAATTACGTCCGCCCTTTACAACCTTGGTTACACGCTTGATGGCTACAACTTTATCTTCTAATTCTAATTGACTGGCATCAACGAGTGTTCGTTTCATGTATTTTCCTCCTTGCTTAGAATTCCAGACCAGCTTCGCGGGCTGCGTCTGCTAATGCCTTGATCTTTCCCTGATATATGAAGCCACCTCTGTCAAAGACAACAGCTTTAATGCCTTTTTCCAATGCTTTCTTCGCAATTACAGTGCCTAAATAAGCAGCTGCAGCTACGTCATTTGTCTTGGAAAGCTCAGCCTTAACATCTTTCTCAAGCGTGGAGGCTGCAACTAAAGTATGACCAACGGAATCATCTATGATCTGGGCGTACATATGGTTGTTGCTTCTGAACACAGCCAAACGCGGTCTCTCAGGAGTACCTGTGAAACGATTACGTAATTTTAAATGCTTCTTAACACGAACTTCTGATCTCGATACTTTACTAACCATTTGTTTTCACTCCTCCCTTATTTCTTACCGGTCTTACCAACCTTACGTCTGATCACCTCATCAGCATACTTAATTCCCTTGCCCTTGTAAGGCTCCGGCTCTCTCTTTGCTCTGATTTCAGCGGCGTATTGGCCAACCTTCTCTTTATCAATACCTTTTACAATAATCTTATTCTGACCTTCCATGATGGATTCCAGACCTTCCGGATCAACCATAACTACCGGATGGGAATAACCCAGGGTAAGGGTCAGCTCTTTGCCGGCCTTTGCCGCTCTGTAACCGACACCGTTGATCTCCAGTACCTTCTGGTATCCTTCCGTCACACCGACTACCATGTTGGCAATCAGGGTTCTGGTAAGGCCGTGTAAAGACTTCATTCTCTTCAAATCGTTGGGTCTGGTAACAACCAGCTCTGCGCCTTCCAGCTTGAGCTGCATCTCGGCAGGTAACACTCTCTCCAACGTTCCCTTGGGACCCTTAACGGTCACTTTGTTATTTTCTGCTATATCTACAGTTACACCTGCAGGAATAGCGATAGGCATTCTTCCTATACGTGACATGCCCGCACCTCCTAATTCGTTCTATGTGTATCGTTCTACTTGTATCGTCTTACTCTGTTACACTTTGTTTTGCTCGTTGTCCGTAACCAACTGACTTCATCAGTACGTCTTGCTCCGCAAGACTAAATCAGCAGAACCGGCTGATTTTTGCCCCAACTCACAAAAGCTTCGCTTTTGCTCGTTGTCCGTAACCAACTGACTTCGTCAGTACGTCTTGCTCCGCAAGACTAAATCAGCAGAACCGGCTGATTTTTGGTTACTACCAGATAAACGCCAGTACCTCTCCGCCTACGTTCAGCTCTCTGGCTTCCTTATCGGTAATAATACCTTTATTGGTTGAAATAATTGCGATACCTAAACCACCAAGAACCTTAGGAAGATTCTCTTTATTCGCATATACTCTCAGACCGGGCTTGGAGATTCTCTTTAAGCCGGTGATGATCTTAACATTTTTATCTTTGCCGTACTTTAATGTAACATGGATGGTCTTGTAGCTTTCCATCTCTTCAATCTCGTACTTCCTGATATAACCTTCCCTAACGAGGATATCGGCAATAGCAATTTTCATCTTAGAAGCAGGGATATCTACTGTATCATGTTTCGCAGTATTTGCATTACGGATTCTTGTAAGCATATCTGCAATGGGATCGCTCATTGTCATTTCAGTTGCCTCCTTTCTTAACTCTTACCAGCTTGCTTTCTTCACGCCTGGTATCTGTCCTTTGTACGCTAACTCGCGGAAACAAATTCTGCAGATGCCGTATTTTCTTAAATACGCATGGGGACGGCCACAGATCCTGCAGCGGCTGTATTCCCTAGTGGAGAATTTCTGCGTACGTTGTTGCTTTATCTTCATTGACGTTTTAGCCATGGAAATACCTCCTCTATTTTCTAAACGGCATGCCGAACTGGGTTAACAGCTCCCGTGCCTCTTCATCAGTCTTTGCAGTGGTAACAAAGATGATATCCATACCTCTTACCTTGTCTACCTTATCATATTCGATCTCAGGGAAGATTAACTGCTCCTTGATACCAAGGGCGTAATTTCCTCTGCCGTCAAATGCGTTGGGGTTAATTCCTCTAAAGTCACGTACGCGGGGGAGGGATAAGTTGATCAGACGATCTGCAAACTCATACATCTTTTCGCCGCGAAGCGTTACCTTGCAGCCGATTGACATACCTTCTCTGAGCTTGAAGTTCGCAACAGACTTCTTTGCTTTGGTGATCACAGCCTTCTGACCGGCAATGATCTCCAGATCCTTGACTGCTGACTCTAATACCTTGGCATTGTCCTTGGCTTCGCCAACACCCATGTTGATTACAATTTTATTTAACTTCGGCACTTCCATTAAGTTCTTATATCCGAACTTTTTCATCATGCCGGCTACTATTTCATTATTATAAAACTCTTTTAATCTAGCCACGCTTTTTGTCCTCCTCCCTCAATTAATCAATCACATCGCCATTGCTCTTTGCAACACGTACCTTCTTCAGGCCCTTCTTGGTTTCGATTGTTGCAAAACCAACTCTGGTAGGTTTGCCCTTATGGACATACATAACGTTTGATGCATCGATCGGCGCTTCCTGATGGGTAATTCCACCCTTCGGGTTCTTCTGGCTCGCTTTGCTGTGCTTGGAGATCATGTTAACGCCTTCCACTAAAAGCTTTCCGTCGGTAACAGCGATAACCTTGCCTTCTTTGCCTTTATCCTTACCGGTGATAATCTTCACGGTATCATTTTTTTTGATTTTCATCGTTGCCATCCGTTGACACCTCCCTATAATACTTCTGGTGCTAAAGAAACGATTTTCATGAATTGTTTCTCTCTTAATTCTCTCGCTACCGGCCCAAAGATACGTGTTCCCTTCGGGTTCTTGTCTTCCTTAATAATTACGGCAGCATTCTCATCAAATCTAATATAGGAACCGTCCTTACGGCGCGCTCCTTTTACGGTACGAACCACAACAGCCTTAACTACATCGCCCTTCTTAACAACACCGCCTGGTGTTGCATCTTTAACCGAAGCAACAATGATATCGCCTATATTAGCATATCTTCTGGTTGATCCGCCCAGCACTCGAATGCAAAGCAGTTCTTTTGCACCGGTATTGTCGGCAACTCTAAGTCTGGTCTCAGCCTGTATCATGATAATACTCCTTTCAATTTAATCCGATTGATTAACACGAGACAGCGCCTCGCTGTCCTCCGGCATATCAATCAACGAAGGAATTACTTCGCCTTCTCGATAACTTCCACAAGTCTCCATCTCTTATCCTTGGATAACGGTCTTGTCTCCATTACCTTTACTCTATCTCCGATCTTGCAGTCATTGTTCTCATCATGAGCCTTCAGCTTGTAGGTTCTCTTTACGATCTTACCATACAGGGGATGCTTTACATTGTCAACAACGGCTACAACGATTGTCTTATCCATCTTGTCGCTAACGACTTTGCCGATACGAACTTTTCTTAAATTTCTTTCCACAACAATACTCCTTTCCATGGCCGCCCATCAACCGACTGATTATTCCGGCGCCCAATGTTGATTATAAGGTGTTTTTCCTCACGCATTAGAAGTCTTGGAAAGCTCAGAAATTACAGTCTGGATTCTTGCGATGTTCTTTCTGACTTCCTTAATTCTGCTTGTGTTATCCAACTGATTGGTCGCATTCTGGAACCTCAGATTGAAAAGCTCCTTCTTCGCAGCTACTAATTCCTGGTTTAACTCTGTAGCTGATTTTGACTTTAAATCTTCTACATATTTATTAATTTTCACTGTTTTCACCGCCTTCTAATTCTGCACGGGATACGATCTTGCATTTAACCGGCAATTTATGCATCGCAAGACGCAATGCCTCTCTTGCTATCTCCTCGGGGATACCAGCAATTTCAAACATTACACGTCCCGGTTTAACAACAGCTACCCAGTACTCTAATGATCCTTTACCGGAACCCATTCGGGTTTCAGCAGGCTTCGTTGTAACAGGTTTATCGGGGAATATCTTAATATATACTTTACCGCCACGCTTTGTGAAACGAGTCATAGCAATACGGGCTGCTTCAATCTGGTTTGATTTAATCCAGCAGGGCTCCATGGCAACAAGACCAAACTCACCTTGGTTAATGGTATTGCCTCTGGACGGCTTACCTGCCATACTGCCGCGGAACTGCTTACGGCGTTTAACTCTCTTCGGCATTAACATTAGTTATCGCTCCCTTCTGCTTTTGCTCCTTTGGTAGGAAGTACTTCACCATGATAAATCCAAACCTTAACGCCTAATTTACCAAAGGTGGTATCTGCCTCGGCAAAACCGTAGTCGATATCGGCACGCAGGGTCTGCAGCGGAATAGTTCCTTCATTATAGAACTCCGTACGGGCAATATCAGCGCCGCCAAGACGGCCGGATACGGCTGCCTTAATACCCTTTGCTCCTGCCTTCATGGTTCTTGCCATAGTTGACTTCATCGCTCTTCTGAAAGAAATACGATTCTCAAGCTGGGAGGCAATGTTCTCTGCTACTAATTGAGCATTGAGGTCGGGCCTCTTGATTTCCTTGATCTCCAGATTCAGCTTCTTGTCTGTGAACTTCTGAACCTCACTCTTTAAATTCTCGATTTCCGCACCAGCCCTGCCGATTACAACGCCGGGCTTTGCAGTAAAGATTATTATTTTCAAACGATCAGACGCTCTTTCAATCTCAATCTTGGAGATACCTGCGCTAAACAGCTTCTTCTTCAGGTACTTTCTGATATTATAGTCTTCCACGAGATTGTCAGCAAAATCGCTTTCCGCATACCATCTGGAGTCCCAGTCATTGATAACTCCGACTCTTAAGCCATGAGGATTAACTTTTTGTCCCATCTTTGCCCTCCTTATCTCTCATTCAGCACTACAGTAATATGGCACATTCTCTTCTCAATACGATAAGCGGTACCACGTGCTCTGGGTTTAATTCTCTTCATGATCGGACCCTGGTTCGCAAAGCATTCATCAACGTAAAGCTTTGCAGTGTCCATATTCTTAACCTCAGCATTTGCAATTGCTGACTTCAATAACTTCTCAATAACAGCGGATGCATATCTCGGGCTGTAAGCCAGGATACCAAGGGCTGTCTGTACATCCTTGCCGCGAATGGCGTCTAATACGAAACAAGCCTTCTGTACGGAAATTCTCGCAAATGATAACTTCGCACTTGCTCTATTGTCCTTCTGCTCATTTCTTTCTCTCTTAATCTGGGATCTATGTCCTTTCGCCATGGATAGAACCTCCTTCCATATCAATGCTCACGCATTATTTTCTTGTCTTCTTTTCGTCTTTTCCATGTCCTCTGTAGGTTCTGGTCGCAACAAACTCACCAAGCTTGTGGCCAACCATATCTTCAGTGATATATACCGGAACATGTCTTCTTCCATCGTGAACCGCAATGGTATGTCCAACCATCTGCGGGAAAATGGTGGAACGGCGTGACCAGGTCTTAATAACGGTCTTATCGCCGGACTTATTCAACACATCTACTTTTTTCAATAAATGATCATCAGCAAACGGTCCCTTTTTCAGTGAACGAGCCATGTATTCTAACCTCCTTAGATTTCTTAGATTACTTAATTGCCTTACCGTCTCTTCTTCTTACAATAAGCTTATTGGACTTCTTATTGTTCTTTCTGGTCTTAAGACCAAGAGCGGGCTTGCCCCAAGGGGTCACAGGGCCCGGACGGCCGATACCTGTTCTTCCTTCACCACCGCCGTGAGGATGGTCGTTGGGGTTCATTACGGAACCGCGCACGGTAGGTCTGATACCCATGTGACGCTTACGTCCTGCTTTACCAACCGTGATCAGCTCGTGGTCGATGTTACCAACCTGGCCGATGGTAGCTCTGCAGATGATGGGCACCATTCTCATCTCACCGCTGGGGAGACGAAGGGTCGCATACTTGCCTTCCTTAGCCATAAGCTGTGCGGAGTTGCCGGCAGCACGAACCATCTGGGCTCCCTTGCCGGGATACAACTCGATATTGTGGATCTGGGTACCCACCGGAATATTAGCCAGGGGCAGACAGTTGCCGACTCTGACCTCGGCGTTCTCGCCGTTCATCAGCTTGGTTCCTACGGTCAGTCCGTTGGGAGCAAGGATGTATGCCTTCTCGCCGTCAGCATAGGTAATCAGTGCGATATTCGCAGTTCTGTTGGGATCGTATTCGATGCTGGATACGGTTGCAGGAATACCATCCTTTCTTCTTTTAAAATCAATTATTCTATATTTTCTTCTTGAGCCACCGCCCTGGTGTCTGACAGTAATCTTACCCTGGTTGTTACGGCCGGCGTTCTTATTTAAAGAAACCAGCAAAGACTTCTCGGGCGTAGACTTTGTAATCTCTGAAAAATCAGAACCAGTCATGTGTCTTCTGGAAGGTGTATATGGGCTGTATGTTTTAATTCCCATGTTTTGCACTCCTTTCAATGCGATGCCAAATATTGTTTTCTTGGCATCTGTTCTGTATATGATACGTTCTCCGCCTTTTACAGTCCTGCGAAGATTTCAATCTCAGCACTGTCATCGGTCAGCTGGACAATGGCCTTCTTTACCTTGGCTGTCTTTCCTACGGTGTTGCCGCGCCTGCGGTTCTTGCCGTCCATGTTCATCGTATTTACCTTCTCAACCTTAACGCCGGTAAACATCTTCTCAACCGCTTCCTTGATCTGGTTCTTGGTTGCATCCGGATGAACGGAAAATGCATATTTCTTCTCACTCATCGTGTTCATGCTCTTCTCTGTTACGATGGGCTTCAAGATGACATCATAATACTTTAAATCTGCCATTATGCGTACACCTCCTCGATCTGAGCTACGGCACCCTTCGTCAATACCATGGTATCATACTTTAAGATGTCGTATACATTAATGGAGTTTGATAACACTGTTCTTACCTTGGGAAGATTTCTGGCGGAAAGAATCACCTTTTCATCCTTCTTATCAAGAACGACGAGAGCCCTCTCCACTTTCAGGCTGTTCAGAACCGCCTTCATCTTCTTGGTCTTAATTTCATCAAAGCTTAAATCGTCGAGTACGAAGAGCTTTGCTTCATTTACTCTGGAAGTTAACGCTGATTTGATTGCAAGAGCCTTTTCCTTCCGGTTCATCTTGAAGGAGTAGTCCCTCGGCTTGGGAGCGAATACAACGCCGCCGCCCTTCCACTGGGGAGATCTGGTAGAACCCTGTCTTGCATGACCGGTTCCCTTCTGTCTCCAGGGCTTTCTTCCGCCGCCGCTTACTTCTGCACGGGTCTTAGCACTCTGTGTTCCCTGGCGCTTGTTCGCCAGTTGCTGAACAACTGCCATATGAACTAAATGATCATTTATTTCTACTCCGAAGACTGCATCGTTGAGCTCTAATGTGCCAACTTCCTTGCCTTCGATATTATAAACTTTTACGCTTGCCATTTATGCTTCCTCCTTTCTTAAAGCTTCTAGTTTGACTTTACTGATTCTTTCAGCATAACAAGGGACTTCTTCGGTCCGGGCACCGCACCTTTAACCAGGATGAGGTTCTTCTCCGCATCAACCCTTACCACTTCCAGATTCTGTACGGTAGCTCTTACCGCACCCATGCGTCCGGGCATGTGCTTGCCTTTGAATACTCTGCCGGGGGTTGTTGCCGCACCGTTGGAACCTGCATGTCTGTGGTATTTGGAACCATGCTTCATCGGTCCTCTGGACAGGTTATGTCTCTTGATGGCACCCTGGAAGCCTTTTCCCTTTGTCTTGCCAACCGCGTCTACCTTATCGCCCTGCGCGAAGATATCAGCCTTGATTTCCTGGCCTACGGTGTAGTCAGCGGCATTCTCAAACCGGAATTCTCTAAGATATCTTTTATTCGCAACACCTGCTTTCGCAAAATGTCCTTTTCTCGGCTTATTTACCAGAGTTTCTCTGATATCACCAAAACCGACCTGCACAGCACTGTATCCATCGTTGTCAACAGTCTTAACCTGTGTAACAAAGAGAGGGCCGGCCTGCAATACTGTTACCGGAATAAGAACGCCGTTCTCACCGAACACCTGGGTCATTCCGATCTTTGTAGCTAAAATCGCCTTTTTCATTCTTTTACCTCCTGTTTAATCTACAGCGGATCGCATGCTTCCTGTATTGCCGGTCACATCTGCGATCATCCTAGACGGTTATATATATCATATATGAACCCTAAGGATTTTTACTTGATTGCTTTTACTGCTTTGCTTTTATTACTTTGTCTTCATCTTAATGTCGATGTACACACCAGCGGGCATCTCCAGTCTGGATAATGCGTCAACCGTCTTCTGGGTGGGTGTGATGATGTCAATTAATCTCTTGTGTGTTCTCTGCTCAAACTGCTCTCTGGAGTCCTTATACTTGTGAACCGCTCTAAGAATTGTTACAACTTCCTTCTTTGTCGGCAACGGAACCGGTCCGCTCACCTTGGATCCTGTCTTCTTAACAGTATCAATGATTTTCCCTGCAGATTGATCGATTAAATGATGATCATACGCCTTTAGTGTAATTCTCATTACTTGACTTGCCATAAAAAAAGCCGCCTCCTTTTCGCACATAATTTCAGTACGACAAGTGGTGACTGTACACTCATCCGTGTGTATCCTCATGTTTCATACATTTTGACAAACCGGTTACAGTTTGTCTTCTGCAGTACTTTATGAGCTTGTTCACACGTCTTATCTGCCGGACGGCAGAACGTATATGGTACAGTGACTTGTCGCCAGTTTCATAACTTGACCTTCGCTCCACGGAATAACCCGCCATAATAAGCGGCAACCTCACGTTTCAACGCTATCAATGTCACAACATCAGATATTATACACTAGTATAATTGCAAATGCAAGCACTTTTTTAACTTTTAAAAACAGATTTCGATTTGTATTTTATTTCCATTTTTATCCTCTTCATTATGATTTATTCTCTCTTCCGCCGAAGCCAGGGCATACTACTCCTGTAAAACGTTGATTCTATTTTTCCTCCCGGACAATATAGACCGGACGCCTTTTGGCTTCCAGGTAAGTTCTCGCCAGGTATTGCCCCACAATTCCGGTGCAGAACAGCTGAACCCCGCCGATCAGACAGATGATGCAGACCAGGGAGGGCCACCCAGCCGTCCGGTCTCCGAAGATCAGGGTCCTCACAATAATGAATGCAATCAGAACCAGGGCGATGAGGAAGAAGATGATTCCAAATACCGAGGCCAGCGCCAAAGGCGCTGTGGTGAATGCGACAATGCCATCCAGAGAATACAGGAACAGCTTCCAGAAGGACCATTTTGTCGTTCCGGCAACCCGTTCCACATTGACATACTCCAGCCATTTTGTCCGGTATCCCACCCAGCTGAAGATTCCCTTGGTAAAGCGGTTATATTCCGTCAGCTCCAATATGGAATCCACCATCTGCCGCCGCATCAGCCGAAAATCCCTGGCGCCGTCCACAAATTCTGTCCGGGATATGGCGTTGATGAGGCGGTAAAAGCACCGGGCAAAGAAGGAGCGCAAGAGAGGCTCTCCCTGTCTGGTTACTCTTCTGGAGGCGGTACAGTCATACCCCTCCTCCAAAACCGTGCGGTACATCTCTCCGATCAGTTCCGGGGGGTCCTGCAGATCCGCATCCATCAGCACCACATAATCCCCCTTTGCCTTGCGGAGTCCTGCATATATGGCAGCCTCCTTGCCAAAGTTCCTGGAGAAGGAGACATAATGCACCCGGCTGTCTCTTTCCCGAAGCTCCCTGATCCGCTTCAGCGTATCATCTGAGGAGCCGTCATCCACAAAGATAAATTCCCAATCCAGAACGGACAGCTTTGCCGCCTGCTCCCGGATGGCATCATAGAACAATTCAACTGTCTCCTGCTCATTATAGCAGGGAACAACAACAGATAGCAGTTCAGACATGGCTTTTCTCCTTCCTGCGCCAATAGAGGACAATCCCAAGAAATACAACCAGACTTATTCCCGACACCAGCAGCCCTTCTGATAAATAAGGAGTCCGATAGCTGAGAACAATGTGATGCTCCCCTTCCGGCAACTCCATAGCCGTATACAGGACATTGCCTCTGCGTAATCCTGTCTTCTCTCCGTCAACCCTGGCAGTCCAGCCCTTACTGTAAGGAATGGCGAATACCATAATTCCCTTCTCCTGAAGATGAGCATCTCCCTCGACCCGGTTACTGCGGATGCGGATATTGGTCAGGGTCTCTTTTCCCAGCTTCTTTATCTGCTTTTTATAATGTTCCATGGAAAGGCTGTACAGCTCTATTCCATGGTATTCATAAGTCTCACGGTTTGGAAAGGTGATGGTAATCCAGGCCTTTTTACGTTTGCTGTAGCCCGTATTAATGAGAAAATCTATTTTTCCAAAATAAGAATTGTGATAGAGATTGCGGACATTAACCCGCTTTGTTATCTCCTTTTCCCCTTTTACCTTGAAGGTCTGCATCTGCATGGCTCTCTCGGGAATACCGAGACCTGCAAGCCGTACATAGGTCTCCGCTTTTTCCTCTCCCTCAAAGTTCAGCTTTAATACGGAGCCTGCCTGCCGGACCCGCAGGATATTCTCTTCCAGCTCGATCCCCTCGCCGATCTCCATTTCATAGTCCAGCTTCGTCAGCCCTTTCATGGTATCCTGCTTCAGGCTGTCCCCATAGCTGCTCTCCTCTTCAAGAACCACGGCAGACAGCAAGGCATTCTGCTTCTCCAGGGCACTCTTCTTCTCGTATTCCTCCTGCGTCAGATAGCTGTGGTAGGTATAACCCAGGGGCAGGGCAAACTTATTTCGTAACAGGTAGATTGTCTTTCCTCCGTACTCCTCTGTCTTAAGAAGCTCATAACCGTAAGGCGCCGCCGTTTTATCCTTCGTTACGATATACCTGACACTTGCCAGTGCATCCAATATGGTACGGTTATCCTGATGATCAACGCGATAAGCCGATCTTTGGCTTGCCAGTTCCAGATCTTTATAGAACTTTGTAACCGCTCCGTCCGTCAGGCTGAAATAAGAAGAGACATCATAAAATCCATGAATGAGTGCCTCATTGCGCACGTTGTCCCCATAGGTCTCCACACGAAAGAAATCCTTTTGCATCTCCTCCTCCAGGCCGGATATCATAGCGGCAATCCCGTTCTCCTCCACTGCCCTTACTTCCTTTTCGCTGAGGAATTCCTCCACATACCCCTTAAAATTCATATCATAAAAGACATAACCGTCAAATCCCAGCATACCGATCACAAGAAGATATATTGCCGCATGCTGAAGAAGCCGGCGTTCCCCCAGCCTCCTCGACTGAAGCAGCAGCACGGCCAGCACAGTGAAGAGAAGGAGAAAAAAAGCATATTTAACCACCGTCCGGGAGGGCAGTGCAAAAGCAAGGATGCCGTAACCGAGCACCCCTATTCCCAGCAGATATCCCTCCCGGCGTTCCAATTGATACAGCTCTTCATAAGTAAATGCAAAGACTGCCGCGACCACAAAGGACACCAGGAAATCCCACCGGTTTGTTATATAGGAAAAGCCGTTCATAAAATATCCGAAAGCCGGGATACACAGCCCCAGCAGCACCAGCACCAGCACGGACGCCAGCCTGCGGTACTTCCTCCTGCACAGAACGATGGCCGCACTGATGCCCGTCACAGCCGGAAAGGATAAATAGGTCCAATAATTAGGGCCCGCGCCCGAAGCAAAGAACCCCTGAAGAAATTTCAGATAATATCCCTTACTATAATGTAAGTAATGAGTCAGAAGCTCCGCTCCCTTCTCCATTCTTCCGTTCTGCAAAAAGGCATAAATAATAGGAAGAAAGATAGCTGCCCCCAGCAATATCCCCAGGAGATAACATCCCCCGGTCCGCAGCCCTGCCATCACAAAGCCCAGCACCTTATTCCGGGCATCGCGGTGATAGACCGTGAGATAGCGGAAAACAACATAAATAACCGCCATTACGGTTAAGAGATATAAAAAATAAAAATTACTGACGGTACATAAAAAAGCCATGACAATCAATAAATGGGGCTTCCTCTTTCTCATCACCTCTTCCAGCCCGATCAACAGCAAAGGAAGATAAATCATCGGATTCAAAAAATAAGGGTGCCTGACACCGGAGAAGAAAGCATACCCGGAGAACACATAAATTAATGCTCCCAGCGCTGCCCCGCTCCCCTTCAGACCATTTTCCTTCCTGCCCCAGTATCTGCAGAAAGCAAGAAAGCTGATTCCCGCCAGATAAAAGCGAAGCAAAATCAATAAGGTATATACCATTACCCCATTGTTCTCTGTCATGAAGACCGCCAGCAGAGAGACCGGATCTCCCAGCACATAGTAATGCAGTGTGGTAATCGTGTCATATCCCATTCCGACGCTGAAATCCACCATGGGAAATCCATTTCCCCGGAATATCCCCCGCAGCAGCTTCCCATAATAGATCAAAGCGGGATAATGCTGACTGATGCCATCCACATTCCACACAAAGGAGCGTCCTTCCTTCAGAAAGGGCAGAAACACCACCGGAAGGAGCAGAAAGAAGAAGACGGAATATATAAAAAATGTATTTTTAAACAGCTTAAATTTCACTTAGAGCTCTCCTGCCTTTCCTCATCATGCTTTTTAAATATAATAAATTTACTGGCAATGTAGTTTGCTAAAATCACAATCAGATTGGACAAGGGCTTCATAATCAGATCCGGCCAGCCCAGCCGTTCCACGCAGAAGTACATGACGAAAACATCCAGCAGCCCGGTCATCAGCCTGCAAAGAATAAAGAAGAAAATCTCCAGCAAAACCGCGCCAAGGGCTTTATTGCTGCTATGAAAGACCAGCCTTCGATTTGTAAAATAGGCGAAAACCACCGCCACCCACCATGCCAGGAGGGTCCCCGCTGTCGTGCCAAGCTTCAGATACCTGGTACCGGCATAATAAGTGAGCAGATTAATCGCCGTCGTACAGCCGCCGAAGAAAACATATAAGATCACATCCCTGTATTTTTGATATGCTTTTTGCACTCGATTTCTCATTTTAGATGACCCAGCCATTCTTATTAATTTACCCTACTTATAGAAGTTTTAGCATATATCCCCTTATTTATTCCTCCGCTGAAAGGAGCATCATGAAATCCCGGTAATACATGATTTCATGATGCTCTGTCAGAAACCCGCGCTATGGTCTGAAGCCGCTCCCGCAGACAGGTCTATTCCGGCACAGCCCTTTCATAACCCGTCACAGTCCATATTCCTGTTTCATCCTTGCGGACCAGACGCTCCAGGTACACATAAGAGGCAATGGAGTTTTTATCGTTGATTTTAGCAACCGCTTTCCTTCCGTCATTCTCCGTTATCTCAATATTCTCATAGGCGATGGGATAATCCCCTTCAATCCCCTCCGGTGAGAGCAGGAGACTTGCAAAGACCTGGGCAACCATTGCCGGATCCAGCTTCCAGGGAGAATGACCGGCATCCACACTCTTCTGCTCATTTTCCTCTGCGGGAAGATCCACTTCAACCTTTACTTCCGGTTCCATCCCCTTCTCCTTTCCATCCTCCGGATTATCCCCGGGGGAGGCTATTGTGCCGGAAGAAGGAAATACTGAAGCGGGAAGTACCATCTCACCTTCTGCCATCTCTTCCAAAAATGGCAGAAGCTCCTCGAAGCTGACATTTCCCAGTACGTCAAATTCCAGTTCGCCCTCCTGCCAGCGAACGGAATTGGCACCGGGCTTTATCATAAGCTCTGCCGTATTATCGCTGATCCGGCCCAACGCGGCCATGGAATCCGCCCGGAATTCCTCCTGAGCTTTGGACTGCCGGATTACAACGGTTTTACCGCCGTCTCCGGCGGTATAATAGAAGCTCAGAGTGTTCTGTTTTTTCTGAACGGCAAGCTTCGCCAAGGTATATCCCTCCGGCAGCCGGTTTGTGACCTTTGGCAGGAAATCCACCACATTTTCCGCTTCCTCAATGGTATTTATGACCTGCTCTTCCTCCGTATTCTCTTCCGCATATCCCTCCGGCAGCTGATACCGGAGCAGTGCGGGCGGAATCTCATCCGCGAATTCAATGGAGGTATAGGTAACCCGATACTGTATTGCATTCCGCATGGCCGTCTCCCGCTGCAGGGGAAGCTTGGTCTCCTGATCTACCCACAGGCGGTAGGTATCTCCTCCGTCCGGGGTGATTTCCAAAATAGCGGCCATCCGCCCGGCGATTACTTCCTCCCCCGCCTCCTTGACAGCTTGTGCCAGCTTCACTTCCTCTATCTCCTGCCCTAATTCAAAAGTGAAACGGTAAGCATCAGGGAAGGCCGGCAACAGACAGATCTCATTTTCCAGGGGACGAAGCTGCCATTTTTTCTCTCCGTTATTCACGGTTATAACACCTTCGGCGGTGCCTTCCAGCTCTTTGACATAATAATTTCCGCGGTCATCCGCCCATACCTCCCGCTTTGCCTGGGTCAGCTTCTCACCCTGTTCGTTGCTCTCTTCCACCATAAGAACTCCATGATAAGCTTTCACCTCCCGGAAGGCCTTTTCCATGGCATATACCATGTTCTCCCCTCCGCTGGGCAGAAATATTCTCACTGCCATCAAAAGCATAATGACTGCCGCCGCTGCCAGAAGAAGACCTGCGCCTCTTACGGGCTTTCTCCGTAAATAATGCTTCTTCCTTATAAGGTCAGATCTCATCTCCTCCTGATTCCCTTCGGACAAAGCTTCCTCCTGACGAAGACTTTTCACCCTTCTAACCGTATTCATCAAGCGCTCCATTTCCATATCATTGCCTTGAGCCCCATGCTGGGACGGTTTTCTTTCCTTATTAAGCTGGTCAATATAATCGGAAATCGCTTTCTCTCTATTCTTCATTCCCATACCTCCTTATTGTTCCTTCTCCATCAGAAGCTCTGACAAGGCCTGCAGGGCCCGATACTGCATCACCCTGACCGTTCCCTCCCTGCAGCCCATGATCTTTGCCGTATCCGCCGCAGAATAACCTTTTATAATCCGGAGAGTAATGACCTCCTGCTGCTTTGCCGTCAGCTGCTTCATCGCCTCCGCCACCACAGCTCTTTCATTGACTTCATCGGTAAAATCCCCTCCTGCCATCTCCAGGGTATCCAGCTCCCTTTCATCCGCTCTTCTCCCTTTCTGCTTCTTTCTCCATTGATCCCTTATAATATTCATAGCAATTGTTTTCAGATAATTCCCATAATTCAGTACCGCATCCCGGTGCTTCTCCAGATAGGAAATCGCCCTGGCATAGGTCTCCTGGGTGATGTCCTGGGCCTCCTCCCTGTTTTGCACTTTATAATAAACGAAGCGGTAAAGCTCCTTCCAGGTGGCAGTACAGATTTCTTCCATAAATTCCTTGTGCTTCTCTGATGTATGATCCATCCCTTCTCCTTTCCCGTAAGCATCTCCTGACACACTTCTTATCATGAAATTACCCTTTATCAATAGGTTTACAAATAAATAGACGAAATAAAAGCATATAATGTTACATACCAATCTATATTTATTTTCATTTAAGAACTTACCGTATTAATATTGGAATTTTTCACATAAAAAACACTATGAGAAATGAACTTCCCATAGTGTTCCATTTATTTTTCAGTTTCGGCTATCCTTCCCATCTCCCGGAAGCGCCGCAGGGCAGCACCAGCCCGCTTCGGGTCACCGGCAGTCCGATCTCATCCGCCGTAACTCTTCCCCCGTATTTCCTGCCGATCTCCTCCGATATCATATAATGCAGGACCCCCGCCTGCAGTCCCGTCGTATAGGAATTAAGCAAAAAGAATAAAGGCGCCTCGGATAACAGCTTAGTACACAGCTGAAGGAAGGGATAGATACTGTCCTCGATCTTCCATATCTCCCCCTTGGGGCCTCTTCCATAGGAAGGAGGATCCATAATAATGGCATCGTATTTGCTTCCCCGGCGGATCTCCCGCTCTACGAATTTGACACAATCATCCACGATGTAGCGGATCGGTGCCTCGCCCAGCCCGGAAGCCGCGGCATTCTCCTTGGCCCAGGTAACCATGCCCTTGGAAGCATCCACATGGGTGACCGCCGCCCCCGCCCTGGCCGCCGCCAAGGTGGCTCCCCCTGTATAAGCAAAGAGATTCAGCACCCTGATTTCACTCCGGCCTCCGCCTCCGGCATTCCGGATCTTCTCCGAAAACCAGTCCCAGTTCACGGCCTGTTCCGGAAACAGCCCTGTATGCTTAAAGCTGAAGGGCTGCAAATGAAAGGTCAGCTCTTTATAAGCAATATCCCACTGCTTGGGCAAATCAAAAAACTCCCATTCACCGCCCCCCTTAGAGCTTCTATGGTAATGGGCATTGGGCTTCTTCCACCCCTGGTGAGCTCTGGGGGTGTCCCAGATCACCTGCGGGTCGGGGCGTACCAGGTGAAACTTCCCCCAGCGTTCCAGCTTCTCCCCCCGGGACGTATCGATCACTTCATAATCCTTCCACTCACTGGCAATCCACATAATAATCTCGCTTTCTATTTCTCTTCTAATCGAATATCTTTTTCTTGAATACTCTATTGTCACAGTTGTTTTTTATTATAAACCAGGATTTCTCGAATTACAACCAAATTCCATCCCTGTCTCATTCCTCATTCAGGAAGGCTGGTCACAGCTCTTTTGTTAAAGTGAGTGTGAGAAAGGCAGCATCCTAAGCATCCTCTTATCATTCTAACGATATTCTAACTTGACGCTTCACTGTTTTTGGAATAAACTAATTCATATAAAGCATTCACAAAAGTTGGGTATCCCATCAGGCAGCCAGGTAACCATACAATCATACAATCAGAACTTATTCCACAGCAAAGCCTATCGGATAAGCTCTGGTGACCAATATCATATGGAGGATCATATTATGGGAATTTTAACACGTTTCAAGGACATTATGTCCAGCAACATCAACGCATTGCTTGATAAGGCAGAGGATCCTGAGAAGATGATCGATCAGTGCCTCAGAAACCTCAATTCCGATCTCGGCAAGGTAAAAGCCGAAACCGCATCCATCATGGCAGAGGAACAGAGAGCAAAAAGAGTTCTGGATGAATGCAACGACGAAATCAACAAGATGCAGACCTACGCCATCAAGGCACTGGAAGCAGGCAACGAGGCAGATGCCAGAAAGTTTCTGGAGCAGAAGGCCAGCCTTACCAGCAAGCAGGGCAGCCTTCAGGAGGCATACAATCTGGCACATTCCAACGCGGCACATATGCGTGAGATGCACGACAAACTGGTAGGCGACATCAATGAACTGGAATCCCGCAGAGATATCATCAAAGGAAAGCTTGCCGTTGCCAAGACCCAGGAGCGCATCAACAAGATGGGTGCTTCCGTCGCCAGCGCCAATGACTCAATTGCCAGCTTTAAGAAATATGAAGATATGGCGGATAAAGCCCTGGATAAAGCCAATGCTATGGCAGAGCTGAACAACTCTTCCGCTGACCGCACCCTTGAGGATCTGAAGGATAAATATGCTTCTTCCTCCAACATTGACGATGAGCTTGCCGCATTAAAGGCCAGCCTGAACCAATAATCCCAATGCAGTGACACATTTACCGCCCCCAAGGCACCGGCAAAAGCCGGCGGGGGGGACAGAACACATATATGAAATGTCCGCAAACAACCGATGGCTTGCTTTGCGGGCATTTTGCCAAATAGGGAGGGAACGCATGTCTACTGTCATACATTATAAATGTCCCAACTGCGGATCCGACATGGCCTTTGATACCCTGACCGGCTCTCTGCGCTGTGCCAGCTGCGGACGAACAGACAATATCGATAACCGGAAGGGGGCGGCGGGTTCAGGCGAAGAAGGCGATTTTCGCTATGAGATGAACGAGGATGATATTAAGGCCGCCAATTCCGCCTTTGACCATGATTATGCCGATGCCGGCACCGATGATGAGCCCAGCAGCCATTCCACCTTTCGGGAGCATGAAGCTCACGAATATCATTGCAAGAACTGCGGTGCTGTTCTGATCACCGAGGCCAACACCGCTGCCACAACCTGCAGCTTCTGCGGTGCAGGTGTGGTGCTGAGCGACCGCCTGACCGGAAATCTGGCTCCTTCAAAGGTAATCCCCTTCACTATAAGCAAGGAGCAAGCCCAGGAAGCCTTCAAGAAATGGTGTAAAAAGGGACGTTTGACCCCCAGGGATTTTATGACCGCCGACCGGATCAAGAACATCACAGGCCTGTACATACCTTTCTGGCTCTATGACATGAACGGCCGGGGGGAGGCAGAGGCCATCTGCACCAGAGTACGCACCTATTCCGACGCCGACTGGATCTACACCGAGACAAAATACTATAGTGTATACCGTAAGGTGGATCTCAATTATTCCCGCATTCCCTGCGATGCCTCCCGTAAAATGGAGGATAGTATGATGGATAAGCTGGAGCCTTATCAATATGATAATCTGAAACCCTTCCATATGCCCTATCTGGCAGGATACATCGCCGAAAAATATGATTTCACCGATGAGGATATGCTGCCCCGGATTAAGCAGAGAGTCGGCTCCTACGTGGATAACTATCTCTCCTCCACCATCAGCGGCTACTCCTCCGTCTCATACCGGCGCAAGGATATTCATATCCGCAAGAAGAAAGCAGACTATGCCCTCCTTCCCATCTGGATGGTATGTTATGATTACAGGCAGACAGAACACATCTTTGCCATGAATGGCCAAACAGGCAAAATAGTAGGCAAACCGCCCTTAAGCAAGGGAAAGATCTTCGGCTGGTTTGCCGGTGTGACAGCCGGCAGCTTCCTGCTCTTTCAGCTGCTTACTCTGATTGGAGGTGCATTGTCATGAAACAGTTCATGCTATTCAAATCCCTGCCGCTGCTTGCACTGTTGCTGCTGATGGCCGCAGCCGTCTCTGCCGCCGCGGTTCGCGCATATGCCTCCGAAGAGGATTCCTCTGTTTATCCACATGTCTATGATAATGCAGGCGTGTTATCCACAGCCCAGCAGGAAAATCTGGAGCAAATGTGTATTGATTATGGAGCCGAGGCCGATATCGATATCATAATCCTCACCCACAACGACAAAAACGCCCCCTATGCGGAGACCTATATTGAGGATTGGGAGGATCTGCAGCCTGCAGGGGACCGGGTCTACCTCTTAGTTGATTTATATAACCGGGACGTCTCCATAGAAGGCTTCGGCCGGGCGGAAACCTACATTCACTCCAAACGCATCGATGCCATTCTTGATGAGATTTCCCCCGATCTGTCCGACGGTAATTATTATGAGGCTTTCCAGGTCTATATTCAACGTTCCGCCGGTTATATGAATGACGATTCCCTGCTTAATTACGATCATAATTACACTTCGGAATATGGTTCATCCTCTTCCAAGGCCGTAAGTCTTATTACAAATGTATGGTTTCAGCTTCTTGCGGCCGTCATCATCGGCGCAATAACCGTCTCCGTCATGGCTCATCATTCCGGAGGCCGGATGACCGCAGGCAGTTCCAATTATATGGAACAAAATCATTCGGGATTAATCGGCCGGAGGGATGATTACCTCCGGACCCAGGTCACCCGTGTGAGAAGACCAAAGGAAAATACGAATTCCGGATCCGGTGGGTTCAACTCCAGCGGTTTTCGCGGGGGCACCAGCAGCGGCGGGCGTTCTCACAGCTCCGGAAGCCGCAAATTCTAGCCTTCATTACCGATTATAAAATATATTCCGGCCTTTTTTCATAATGCCGGACGATTTGCTCAGAATAAATAATGCAGGAGGAAATAATATGGGTATTTTTTCAAAGCAACTTTCAAACGTAATTGAGTGGAAGGAATTCCGCGAGGATATGATCTTCTACAAATGGCATAACGATGAAATCAAAAAAGGAAGCCGCCTTATCATCCGTCCCGGTCAGGATGCCATCTTCCTGTTTAACGGCAAGCTGGAGGGTATCTTCAAGGACGAAGGTGATTATGATATTGAATCACAGATTGTTCCCTTCCTGTCCACTCTGAAGGGCTTCCGTTTTGGCTTTAACAGCGGTATGCGGGCCGAGGTGCTCTTTGTGAACACCAAGGAGTTCCAGGTAAAATGGGGCACCCAGAATGCCATCAACATCCCCGTACCCCAGCTCCCCGGCGGTATGCCCATCCGATCCTTCGGTACTGTTACCTTCAAAGTGGCGGATTATGTCAAGCTAATCGACAAGATTGCCGGTGTCAGGGATATCTACGCGGTGGAGGATGTCCGTCTGCGTATCGTATCGATTCTGGATCAGCTCCTGATGAAATGGATTACCAGGGAAGGCAAGGATATGTTCAATCTCCAGGCCAACTCCTTTGACATTGCGAACGGAATCCGTACCGATCTGGATATGCAGCTCTTCGATTCCGGCCTGAGTGTTACTGCCTTCCATATCATGAGCTTCACCTATCCCGAAGAGATACAGGCCATGATTACAAAGAACGCCTCCCACAGCATGGTGGGCGATCTCGGACGTTACCAGCAGGTGGATCTGACCAACGGAATGGCCTCGGGCAAGATGCACGGAGGCGGGATTGCTTCCGACATGGCAGGCATGATGATGGGAATGAACGCGGCCAACCAGATGATGCAGAACATGAATCAAAACCAGGGTCAGGCCGTTCCCTCCGGTGCAAAGCCTAATTTCTGCCCGAATTGCGGGACCAAGACCGGAGCCGCCAACTTCTGCCCTAACTGCGGACAGAAGCTGACATAAATTACGGTGTCCTCCATACCGCCCCAATCTGAGCTGCCGCCACAGAGCCATTTTAAGAAAGGCTCCGGATCTTATAACCGATCTGGAGCCTTTTTCAGCTTAACCTCTATTCCACTTGAAACACTTTATCACTCACTAATTTCTTCAGTCTGGCATCGGCATCCTCCATGGTATCACCCTTCACACCAAAATAGAACTTAATCTTGGGTTCCGTACCGGAGGGTCTCACCGCACACCATGCATTATCATTCAATTCAAAGTACAATACATCGGATTTGGGAAGTCCGGTGGGGGATACTTCTCCCGTCTCCATATCCGTAATGGTATCCATCAGATAATCCCGAAGCTTAAGTACCTTGTAACCGCCTGCCGTCTTGGGAGGATTCTTACGGTAAGCACTCATAATCTCCTTCATCTTCTCCATTCCGGTAATTCCCTTCAATGTTACAGAGACCAGATCCTCCTTAAAATAGCCATACTTCTTATAAATGCGGTTCATCTGCTCATACAGGCTAATTCCCTGGGAACGGTAATATGCCGCCGCCTCACACAGGCACATTACGGCAACCACCGCATCCTTATCTCTGGAATGGGTTCCTACAAGACAGCCGTAGCTCTCCTCATAGCCAAAGATATATTCATTGGAGCCGGTCTCCTCGAACAGCTTGATCTGCTCCCCGATGTATTTGAAACCCGTCAGCACCTCAATCAGCCTTGCATTATAATACTCCGCTATCATATCTGAGATATTGCCTGTCACAATGGTCTTAATCAAAGCCGCATTCTTAGGCAGAATGCCCTTCTCCGCCTTCTGGGAGAATTCATATTCCGCAATCAGGGCGCCGGTCATATTTCCGTTAAACAGTACGAATTCGCCCTTTTCATCCTTTACCATAATGCCCAGGCGGTCCGCATCCGGATCGGTGGCAAGAATAATATCCGCTCCCACTTCCTTCGCCAGCTTCTGTGCCAGGACAAAGACCTTGGGATCCTCGGGATTCGGATAGCTTACGGTGGAGAAGCCGGAATCCGGCAGTTCCTGTTCCGGCACCACATAGACATGTTCAAAGCCAAGCTCCTTCAAGATGCGTCTCACCGGAAGATTACCGGTTCCATGAAGGGGCGTATATACAATTTTCATCTGTCTGCCTTCTTCGCTGACCGGATTCACCACCAGCTTCTTCAGCTCGGCAATATATTTATCATCTATCTCACTGCCGATAACAGTCAGCAGCCCCTGCTTCAGAGCCTCTTCCTTCGTCATGGTCTTCGAGGAAGCAAAGTCCGTAATCGCATTCACCTCGCCGATGATTTCCTCATCCTTGGGGAAGGTAATCTGCGCACCATCCTCCCAATATACTTTATAGCCGTTATACTCCGGCGGATTATGGCTTGCCGTAATTACAATACCGGCTACGCAGTCCAACGTCCGAAGAGCAAAAGAGAGCTCGGGAGTCGGACGGAGCGTATCAAACAGATAGGCAGGAATCCCATTGGCCGCAAGACATAGAGCGCTGTCCAGCGCAAACTCCGGCGACATTCTCCTGGAGTCAAAGGCAATGGCAACTCCTTTCTTCTCCTCTCCATGCTTCTTAATGGTGTTGGCCAGCCCCTGAGTGGCCCGTCTTACCGTATATAAATTCATTCTGTTGACACCGGCACCCAGGATCCCTCTCAAGCCTCCGGTTCCAAATTCCAGATCTTTAAAAAAACGCTCTTTGATCTCGTTATCATCACCCTCTATTGCAGCCAGCTCCGCTCTGGTCGCCTCGTCAAAATACGGGTTAGATAGCCATTCCTCATATCTCTTCCTATAGTCCATACCCGAAACCTCATCCTTTCTCACTAAGTCAAAATACAGCCGCATCTATGTATTAACACACTTTCGCACAGCTTTCCCTCTTGCCGAAATATTTTATTGCAACCCGTTAATTCATTAAAATACATACTTCATCATACAATGCTTTGTATGGAAATGCAATATTTTTTTCACGGGGCAAACCCATGTCCGAGCGAATCCACAAGCGGAACGGTAACGTAATTGAATGTTCGTAACACAACAAAATCAGCCGGAACAGAGGATATTCGTATTTTATCCAATGCCCGGCTGGTTTTCTTTATTATACCATGTCCGCAAGCGTCCATGGTATGGCACTGCGTGCCAGGATGCGCACTCCGCTTCGCTTCGGCGCTGTATAATGTCTGTCGGTATTCTATCTATAGCTCGCTGTCGTTATCCTCCGGGCTCCGTTCATCCCCGCCCCAATCATCGGCTTCGACCGCTTCATCATCCTCGGAATATTCGGCTTCATCCTCATAATAGTCATCCTCTTCATATCCGTCTTCCTGATAACTATCCTCAGAATATTCAAAATCGCCGTACTCATCCACATAATTGCCTTCGCCGTCCAGCTCCTCGGGGATCATATAAGCAGCCGGTGCATCGGTATCCAGCTTCACGGAACGGTATCTCTTCATACCGGTTCCGGCCGGAATCAGCTTACCGATGATAACATTCTCCTTCAAGCCGATCAACGGGTCAATCTTACCCTTAATGGCCGCTTCCGTCAGAACCTTGGTTGTCTCCTGGAAGGAAGCTGCCGACAGGAAGGAATTGGTGGCAAGGGAAGCCTTTGTGATACCAAGCATTACCTGCTTGCCGTCCGCCAGCTCCAGACCCTCCTCCTGCATCTTTTTGTTCACATCTTCAAATTCCAGAATATCTACCAAAGTACCCGGAAGGAAGTTCGTATCACCGTTGCTTTCAATGCGAATCTTCTTCAGCATCTGACGTACAATCACCTCAATATGCTTATCGTTAATTTCTACACCCTGCAGACGGTATACTCTCTGTACCTCCTGAATCATATAATCCTGAACGGCACGGATTCCCTTGATCTTTAAAATATCATGAGGATTAACGCTGCCCTCGGTCAGCTCGTCGCCGGCCTCAAGCACATCTCCGTCCTGAACCTTGATTCTGGAGCCGTAAGGAATCAGATACGCTTTGGATTCCATGGTCTCATTATTAGTTACAATAACCTCACGCTTCTTCTTAGTATCCTTTATGGTAACTACTCCGCCGAATTCCGCGATAATCGCAAGCCCCTTCGGCTTTCTGGCTTCGAAAAGCTCTTCTACACGGGGAAGACCCTGTGTGATATCATCACCTGCCACACCGCCGGTATGGAAGGTACGCATCGTAAGCTGTGTACCGGGCTCACCGATGGACTGGGCTGCAATAATACCTACCGCTTCGCCTACCTGCACCGCCTCGCCGGTTGCCATATTGGCGCCGTAGCATTTTGCACAGACACCGATATGGGATTTACAGGTAAGAACGGTACGGATCTTCACCTTATCTACGCCGGTTGCAATAATCCTCGCCGCACGCCTGGGAGTAATCATATGGTTTGCCTTAACAATCATCTCACCGTCGGCATCGTAGATCGTCTCACAGGAATATCTTCCCGTAATTCTCTCCTCCAGGCTTTCAATCACTTCCTTACCGTCAGCAAAGGTCTTAATCCACATCCCGGGAATCTCCTGACCCTCGCTGCAGTCCACCTCACGGATAATCAGATCCTGCGATACATCCACCAAACGACGGGTCAGATAACCGGAGTCCGCCGTACGAAGAGCCGTATCGGACAGACCCTTACGGGCACCGTGAGCGGAGATGAAGTATTCCAATACGTCCAGACCTTCACGGAGGTTGGATTTGATGGGCAGCTCAATGGTACGTCCCGATGTATCCGCCATCAGACCACGCATACCGGCAAGCTGCTTGATCTGCTTGTCGGAACCACGGGCACCGGAGTCGGACATCATCTTGATATTGTTGAATTTATCCAACCTGTTTAACAGAGTATCGGTCAGAACCTTATCCGCATTCTTCCAGGTCTCGATTACGGTATTATACCTCTCGTCCTCGGTCATCCTGCCTCGTCTGTATTCCTTGGCAATACTCTCAATGGTGGCTTCCGCGTCCGCAATAATCTGCTTCTTCTCATCCGGAACCTCCATATCGGAGATGGATACCGTCATTGCGGCACGGGTGGAATATTTATAACCCAGAGACTTAACCGCATCCAGAATCTCAGCAGTCTTGGTTGCTCCGTGGATATTAATGCATTTCTCCAAAATCGGCTTTAACTGCTTCTTACCAACCAGGAAATTGATCTCCAGCTTCAGGAAATTGTCATCCTCGCTGCGGTCCACAAAGCCCAGATCCTGAGGGATGATCTCATTAAAGAGGAAACGTCCCAGGGTCGACTCAATGGTTCTGCTCTCTATCACACCATCCTTGTTCTCTCCGAATCTTCTCACCCGGATCATCTCATGAAGAGAAATCGCACCATTCTCATAGGCGAGAATCGCTTCGCTGAGATTCTTATAGGAATGCCTGATGTTTCCTTCTATCTCCCTCTCAATGGTCAGATAATAGATACCAAGTACCATATCCTGGGAAGGAACCGTTACCGGCGCACCGTCTGAGGGCTTCAACAGGTTGTTGGGAGACAGAAGCAGGAAGCGGCACTCTGCCTGAGCTTCCACGGATAACGGAAGATGAACCGCCATCTGGTCTCCGTCGAAATCCGCATTATAAGCGGTACATACCAGGGGATGAAGCTTAATTGCCTTACCTTCTACCAGTACGGGTTCAAAAGCCTGGATACCAAGTCTGTGAAGGGTAGGGGCACGGTTCAGCATAACCGGATGCTCCTTAATTACCTCCTCCAGAACATCCCATACCTCGGTCTGAAGCCGCTCTACCATCTTCTTGGCAGATTTGATATTATGGGCGGTTCCCCTTGCTACCAGCTCCTTCATAACGAAGGGCTTGAACAGCTCGATGGCCATTTCCTTAGGCAAACCGCACTGATATAATTTTAATTCCGGTCCTACCACGATAACGGAACGTCCGGAGTAGTCAACACGCTTACCCAGGAGGTTCTGACGGAAACGTCCCTGCTTACCCTTTAGCATATCGGACAAAGACTTAAGCGCACGGTTACCGGGTCCGGTTACCGGCCTTCCTCTTCTGCCGTTATCGATGAGCGCGTCCACCGCTTCCTGAAGCATTCTCTTCTCGTTGCGCACGATGATATCAGGCGCGCCCAGCTCCAGCAGTCTCTTCAGGCGGTTATTACGGTTAATAATTCTTCTGTACAAATCGTTCATGTCGGAGGTGGCAAAACGTCCGCCGTCCAGCTGAACCATGGGCCGCAGATCCGGAGGAATAACCGGAATAACGGACAGAATCATCCATTCCGGCTTATTGCCGGATTCACGAAAGGCCTCCACAACCTCCAGGCGCTTAATGATCCTTGCGCGCTTCTGGCCGGTGGAATCTTTTAAGCCCTTCTTTAAATCCTTGGATTCCTTCTCCAGATCAATGGCCTGAAGAAGCTCCTGAATGGCCTCCGCTCCCATTCCAAGACGGAAGCTGCTGTATCCGTATTTCTCAATGGCTTCCTGGCGTTCCTTCTCATTCAGAACCTGCTTATACTGTAAATCCGTAGTACCCCGGTCCAGTACGATATAGGAAGCAAAATACAGAACTTTTTCCAGGGTTCTGGGGGAAAGATCCAGAATCAGCCCCATACGGCTGGGTATTCCTTTAAAATACCAGATATGGGAAACCGGCGCTGCCAGCTCGATATGACCCATCCTCTCACGGCGTACGCTTGCCTTCGTTACTTCAACACCGCAACGGTCGCAGACTACACCCTTATATCGGATCTTCTTGTATTTACCGCAATGACATTCCCAATCCTTGCTGGGTCCAAAGATTCTCTCACAGAACAACCCATCCTTTTCCGGCTTCAAGGTTCTGTAATTGATTGTCTCCGGCTTTCTAACCTCACCCTTCGACCATTCTCTGATTTTCTCCGGTGAAGCTAAACCAATCTTTATCGCATCATAGGTTATCTCTTGCATATTGCTTATCGTTTCAGACATCCTTCGGCTCTCCCTTCATTTATTCCTGACTGCAGCGGCACCGTAGCCAGATCAGATATCATCATCCACTATATCCTCGTCCTCTTCATCCTCATACATTCCATCGTCCAGAATATCCTCTGGTTCATCTTCGTATATATCGAAGATCTCAGCATCAATATCCTCCGCATCGGTCTGGGTGAAGCCGGCATCCTCATAGCCTTCGTCATATCTGAAATTGTTATCGCCTTCAATTAACGGAGTCAAATCAGAAGCACCATAGTCAATGCTTTCTGTCATCTTCACCTCGTCGCCGTTCTCGTCCAGAACCGTAACATCAAGAGCCAGGGATTGAAGCTCCTTAAGCAATACCTTAAAGGATTCCGGAATACCGGGTTCTGAGATATTCTCACCCTTAATGATCGCCTCATAGGTCTTAACACGGCCTGTCACGTCATCCGACTTCACCGTAAGGATTTCCTGAAGAATATAGGCTGCGCCATATGCCTCCAGGGCCCAAACCTCCATTTCACCAAATCTCTGTCCGCCGAACTGCGCCTTACCGCCCAGAGGCTGCTGTGTTACTAAGGAATAAGGTCCGGTGGAACGGGCATGGATCTTATCGTCTACCAGATGGTGGAGCTTCAGGTAATGCATGAAGCCAACGGTTACAGAACCGTCAAAGTATTCACCGGTACGGCCGTCACGAAGTCTTACCTTCCCGTCACGGTTAATGGGTACACCTCTCCAGTCCTCATGGTTCTTCGGGTGCTCCTTCAGATATTCCATCAGTTCCGGATCCAGTATATCCTTATATTTTGCTTCGAAATCTTCCCAGGAGGTATTGGCAAAATCATTGGCAATCTCCAGGGTATCCATAATATCAAACTCATTGGCACCGTCGAATACAGGGGTGGAAATGTCAATTCCCAGTACCTTGGCCGCCAGGGACAAGTGAATCTCAAGTACCTGTCCGATATTCATACGGGAAGGAACACCCAGAGGATTGAGTACGATATCCAGGGGCCTTCCGTTAGGAAGGAAGGGCATATCCTCCACCGGCAATACGCGGGAAACAACACCCTTGTTACCGTGACGGCCTGCCATCTTATCTCCTACCTGAATCTTTCTCTTCTGGGCAATATATACGCGGACCGTCTGGTTTACACCGGGTGATAATTCGTCGCCGTTCTCCCTTGTAAATACCTTGGCGTCCACAATAATACCATATTCACCATGAGGAACACGAAGGGAGGTATCTCTTACCTCTCTCGCCTTCTCACCGAAAATGGCTCTGAGCAGTCTCTCTTCCGCAGTCAGCTCTGTCTCACCCTTCGGCGTTACCTTGCCTACCAGAATATCTCCTGCGCGCACCTCCGCACCAATGCGGATAATGCCTCTTTCATCCAGATCCTTCAGGGCATCATCGCCGACACCCGGAACATCCCTGGTGATCTCTTCCGGTCCCAGCTTGGTATCTCTGGACTCCGCCTCATATTCCTCGATATGCACCGAGGTATAAACATCCTCCTGTACCAGACGCTCGCTGAGAAGAACCGCATCCTCATAATTATAACCTTCCCAGGTCATAAAGCCGATCAGCGGATTCTTGCCGAGAGCCAGCTCTCCCTTGGAGGTGGAAGGACCGTCTGCAATTACCTGTCCGGCCTCAATCCTGTCGCCGCGGGAAACAATGGGCCTCTGATTGATACAGGTTCCCTGATTGCTTCTGGCAAACTTTACCAGCCGATAAGAGCTCTTTGTATTATCATCATTCTTAATGACAACTTCCTTTGCGGTAACACGGTCAACCACACCTGATTTTTTGGATATCACGCATACGCCGGAGTCGATTGCCGCCTTGGCCTCAATGCCGGTACCTACGGCAGGCGCCTCGGTCAGAAGCAGCGGAACTGCCTGACGCTGCATGTTGGCACCCATCAGGGCACGGTTGGCATCGTCATTCTCCAGGAAAGGAATCAAAGCAGTAGCCACGGAGAATACCATCTTCGGGGATACGTCCATTAAATCAATCTTATGCTTCTCATACTCGGAGGTCTCCTCCATGTATCGCCCGGAGATACTGCTGCGGACAAAATACCCCTTATCATCCAGGGCTTCATTGGCCTGGGCTACCACATACTTATCCTCTTCATCCGCGGTAAGGTATACCACCTCATCCGTTACTCTGGGATTCATAGGATCTGATTTGTCCACCTTACGGTAGGGAGCCTCTACAAAGCCATATTCATTAATTCTTGCATAGGTTGCAAGAGAGTTGATCAAACCGATGTTGGGACCTTCAGGGGTCTCGATGGGACACATTCTTCCGTAATGGGAATAGTGAACATCACGCACCTCAAAGCCTGCACGGTCACGGGACAGACCGCCGGGACCCAGAGCAGAGAGACGTCTCTTATGGGTCAGCTCACCCAGAGGATTATGCTGATCCATGAACTGGGACAGCTGGGAGCTTCCGAAGAACTCCTTCACCGCCGCGGTAACCGGCTTAATATTGATCAGGGACTGGGGACTGATGCCCTCCAGATCCTGGGTCGTCATTCGCTCACGAACAACGCGCTCCATTCTGGACAGACCGATACGGTACTGGTTCTGCAGCAGCTCGCCTACGGCCCTGATTCTTCTGTTGCCCAGATGGTCAATATCGTCCGCATGGCCAATGCCATATTCCAGATGAATATTATAATTAATGGAAGCAATAATATCTTCCTTTGTAATATGCTTCGGAATCAGGTCATTCATATTCTTCCTGACCGCTTCCTTAATTTCCTCAAGACTGCTGCAGCTCTCCAGAATCCCCTTCAGAACCGGATAGTATACGTCCTCCGTAACCCCCAGTTCCTTTCTGCCGGCATCCACATAATTGGTGATATCAACCATCATATTGGAGATAATCTTAACATTACGCTCTTCCGCTTGTACTATAACATAGGGTACGGCTGCGTTCTGGATCTTCCTCGCCAGCTGATCCGTCACCTGGGTTCCCGCTGCCGCAAGAATCTCACCCGTAGACTTGTCAACCACATCCTCCGTAAGCACAAAGCCTGTGATACGGTTGCGGAAATGAAGCTTTTTATTAAATTTATATCTGCCAACTTTGGCCAGATCATATCTTCTGGCATCAAAGAACATACTATTTAATAAGGATTCTGCATTCTCCACCGCCAGAGGCTCGCCCGGACGAAGCTTTTTATACAGCTCAAGAAGACCGTCCTGATAGCTGCCGGTAGGATCCTTTGCCGTCGAGGGATCCTTTGCTAAGCTGGCAAGGATCTTCGGCTCTTCGCCAAATAACTGCTTAATCTCTTCGTTGGTCCCGTATCCCAAAGCTCTTACAAAGGTGGTAATGGGAACCTTTCTATTACGGTCAACACGTACATAAAAAACATCGTTGGAATCTGTCTCATATTCCAACCATGCCCCTCTGTTGGGTATTACCGTGGAAGAAAATAACTTCTTACCGATTTTATCGTGATCTACTGCATAATATATACCGGGGGAACGTACTAACTGGCTGACAATAACTCTCTCTGCACCGTTGATTACAAAGGTACCGGTCTCCGTCATCAGAGGCAGGTCTCCCATGAAAATATCGTGTTCATTGATCTCGTTATTTTCCTTGTTGTGGAGTCTTACCTTAACCTTCAAAGGCGCTGCATAGGTTGCATCTCTTTCCTTACATTCCTCAATCGTATATTTGATGTCATCCTCACACAATGCAAAGTCCACGAATTCCAGACTCAGATGTCCGCCATAGTCTGCAATCGGAGAAATGTCATCGAATACTTCCTTGAGTCCCTCGTCCAGAAACCATTGGTAGGAATCCTTCTGTACTTCAATGAGATTCGGCATTTCCAGGACTTCCTTCTGCTTGGAGTAACTCATTCTCACGTTATTACCAACCTTAATTGGATGCATTCTGTTTTTGTCCATTGACGTTTTCACCCCTTGAATTTTATATGTGTTTCGACCAGGATGGTGCTTTTTCCATCATAATCCTAAAACTGAATAAAAAACTACTTTTCAATTGTGATTATATGTGCTATAATATAAGTAATTAGGCATACATCACCACAATAGTGCATCTTTCATACTAGCACATTTCTTTTCAACTGTCAACTCAAATTTTTTGAGTTTTTTTGTTTTATACATGCAAATATATACAATTTGAAAAAGCCTCCCGAACGGGAGGCTTTTTCAACGAACAATTTTTTGTACTTTAAAAAATTGTGAGTCTGCTTTTTCTCCCGAACGGGAGGCTTTTTCAAATCATCTTCCTACTCTTCCTCCAGCCGTTTCTCAACACGGTTTCTCCCGTTATACTTCGCCTGATACAACAGCATATCCGCCTTGTTCACCAACGCATTGGAGGTCTCCCCCTCATACTGGGCCACCCCTATACTTATCGTAATCGTCTGATCCTTCAGCCCGAAATCATAAGCCTGAATACTCCTTCGTATATTCTCGGCAATCCTTGCCGCCTGTTCCGGCTGCAGGCCTGGAAGAATAACCAGGAATTCTTCTCCGCCATATCTGCCTATAAAATCCTCTTTGCGCACATTCCGGGAAATCAGTTCACATACAGCAACCAGAACCTGGTCCCCGGTCAGATGCCCGAACTGGTCATTGACTCTTTTAAAATAATCGATATCCAGCATCATAATACTGAGGCTGCTGTTCTCTTTTCTGGCCTTCTGCAATTGATCCTCCAGCACCTCGTTGATATGCTGGTGATTATACAGATTCGTCAGGCTGTCCTTGATGGACTTATTGACCAGTATATTATTCATCGTCACAAGCTCACTGTTCAGCTTATTGATATTTTCATTGTTCTGCTTCAGGGTTTCCTCTATTTTCTTCTGGCTGGTGATATCAATAATACAGGACAGGGAGGCTTCCTCTCCCTGATAGACCGACGGAACCATGGTCCATATCCCCTGAAGCTTGGAGCCATCCTTTCTCTGAATAACAACTTCTTTGTTATTTACATTTTTTCCTGATCTGAGTATTTCAAAAAGCTTCTTGTCCTCCCGTGTATTCATTATATGCTCCGACAGACGGCTGCTTACCATAGCTTCCTTGCCCACGCCCAACAGCTCCTGGGCCCTGGTATTCAGATACATAATCCGGCCGGTTTTCCTGCTGGTCAGGAGAATCGGCACCGGCGCAATTTCCAGAATGGTACGGGAAAGCTTCTCGCTGTCTGCCAGCTTTTCATTGGTCAGCTTGTGCTTCTCTATCTCGTCGTACAGTCCCCTTGTTGCAGTCATATCCTCCCCGACGATTAGAAACCCCAGCAGGAGACCCGCCTTGGAATGCAGCGGAACAACTGACAGATGAAAGAGGATGGGATTTCCGCTTTTCGAGGCTACCGTCAGCTCTGCCAGCCTTACCGGCTCCCGGACCGACTCACCGTCCTCCATAAGCCTTTGCAGTTCCGGCTGGTGCAGGAGCTCCGTGATCCGTCTGTCCGCCATTTCCTCTTCCCGATATTCCAGAAGAGTGTGGGCCTGCCGGTTGGATTTTATGATATATCCCTGGGGATTGGTCAGAAAGGCCAATCCGCTCAATTCCTGAAACAGCTCATTGGTAATGAGAGTGGTGGGAATCGACATGAACTGATATTGGATAATCGAATAATGAACGCCCCACAGCATCACCAACGTAAACAAATGCCCCATACCGGGAAGACGAACGAGATCCGCGGCCGGCAAGATATACTGGAACAGGTAATTGACAAAAAAGGGAACAATACTGCAAAGGGATATAATATATGCCTGCTTTTTCTGAATTCTACTGCCGGAGCGGTATCCCCAGAGGATCATAATCAGTATGCTCAGCAGCAGATATGTAAAATTATAAGCAAAATTACCCTTATAAAAGATGGCTTCCGTCAGCGGAGGGGTGTCAATTTCCGGTCCAAACAGAAACAAAACCATATACAGGGATGCTGCGGCAGGCAGAAATACCAGCAGCCTGACGTACCATCTCTTTACGAGCCGGTTCCGTGTCAAAACCATAACAAAATAGAGAACAATTGCCTCAAAGGTACACCAGCCAAAAGCGGATATCTTGTTCCAGAAGGAATATTGCACCGTATTCTCTGCCAGATAAAGAAACCCCCAGGCAAAGGACCAGATGGTCATAGACAGATTCATGACAAAGAATATCCGGCATAATTCTGATGTTTTATTTAATTTATACGCATTAAAACCCACAACAAAATATACAACTGCTGCCGCATAGGATAAAGCCGATAAATATATCATAGGGAGGAACTCCTTACTAGGACTTTTTAACTATTTTATCATATCTGCTGATATTTTTCAATATTCTGTCATATCGTGCTGAGGAACCCGGATAACGGATACGGAATAAGCCGGCGCCTCATATACAAAATGTTCACTGACAGCAATCTCCCCGGTTACAGGAGTTACGGCCTTCTGTTTCAAAATGATATTCTCCAGGTTTTTCCTTTCTCCTGTTAAGATCTCAAGGCTGCCTTTCTCTCCTTTGATTTCACCATCCCTAATATCAACGGTAACAAAAGCCGTATCATCGCCGGCATTGACTATTTTTATAATCAGATCGCCGGTTTCTCTGTCATAGCTCACCGTCTCATATAGGGAATGGGTTTGTTTTCGCTCTATTTCATGGGTTAATTCACCGTTCAGATAGCACCTGATGATATCCGGCTTTACTTCTATCTTGATATCATACCATTCCTTCGCTGTAACGGAAATCTTCTTTATATCACTGACCACATTCTTCGTTCCGCCCAGGGCCTGCTCCACACAAGTGTCCGTGTTTCCCCATCCTCCGATATTCCAATGATAGAAATTATCTCCGTCTTTTACGGCGAAGGGAATTAAAAATCCTTCCTCTCCCGATATCTTTTTCGCCTTCAAAGTATAGGTGTAGTTCGTCCAATCCCCCTCCCCTATATAGGAGGCGCTGCCCATAATTGCCCCGTTGGAAGGGTAGCCGGCATTGGTCTGTCCGTACACCTTATTTCCATCCTCCTCAATTATTTTCCAATCCCCCTGGGAGGTTTTCTTCCACTCCTTCGCTTCCTCAAAGTCCGTTTCATACAGAACGGCTCCCGTCTCATTATCCACCACTTTCACATCATCAAAAACAGCTGAAGTCAGCCAGGTTCCCAGACCAACCTTTCCTGCGGCGCCCGCTTTCTCCGTATTCGATGTCTCCAAAAGAGAAGTTACCGTATAATCCCCCACATTGCCCGCAAACATTTTCTGAACATAGTAATTAATAGATCCATAGACTGTATTATTATTAAAATAGATCAGATCCGGATTCCATTGCCTGGAAATGAGATTGCCGAACAATGGTGCGTAGGATGCCATTTTTACCACATCCGAATTCCTCTCCAGCCCTGTCATATAAGCAGCCTCCGCTATTGCCGCATATAGGGAATTGGATTTTGCGGCGTACTCTCCCACGAATACATCCACATGGTGTCTTTTATAATCATCATATCTATGGCTACCCGCCAGAAACCATTCCGGAGAATTATAGTAGTGCTCATCCATGATATCCGCGTATTTCAAAACATCCTTTTTATGTATATCCATGGTGTTCCAGGCGTAATTATATAACACTCCGTCAGAATGAGGGCCGGAGGATGTGATCAGCTTTATCCCGGGATACTCACCGCGTATGGCTTTGACGAATTTAGAATAGCGGGTAAAATACGCCTGATCCCAGTTTTCATTTCCTATGGCCAGATATTCCAGATGAAAAGGCTCCGGATGTCCCATCCGGGCTCTGACCTGTCCCCATTGTGTTGTGCTGTCTCCGTTGGCAAACTCGATTAAATCCAAAGCATCCTGAATATAGCCCTCTAAATCATTCATCGATGCCGTTTCAGCAGTTCTGGCCTGACAAGCCAGTCCTGCATTAATAACAGGAACCGGTTTTGCACCCAAATCTTCACACAGCAGAAAATATTCATAAAACCCCAATCCGTAGCTCTGATAATAAGGATGCTCCCTTGTGCCGATCCAAAGATTCGTATTCTGCTTTCTGTATGCAACATCTCCGACGGTATCCTTCCAATTGTAGGCTGTCTCCATCGAATCCCCTTCTACAATACATCCCCCCGGAAAACGGATAAAGCTAGGGTTTAGGGCTTCTATTATTTCAACCATGTCCGCTCTCAGCCCATTTTCCCTGTTTTTATATGTATTTACAGGGAATAAGGAGACCATATCCACATCCACACTGCCTTTCTCCAGCAATTCAAAGGAAAGCGTCCCTTTTACCGCCTTCCCTTCCGCTGTTATTTCTACGGTATGCTTCTTCCAGGCGACGGTAATGTCTCCGATGACCGCTGATCCAATGGCATTATTCTTATCATCCAGAAAAGTAATTCTAATATCCCCTTTATACTCCCTGCTTCTCAAGTATACACTGAACCGGTAAGGCTCACCCTCTTTATAATGTATTCCTTCCAAAAAACCATTGTTAACAAATCCCGCCGGACTATCGAAAGGATTGGTAAGCACCAGATAGGATGGATTGTTCTCATGAATAGGATCGCTGTTTTCTATGGCAAGCACACTTTCTCCCAACTGCTTATAGCCATGCAATGCCCCCTGATTAGCCCGCTCTTCACCATATTCAAAGGAACGGTTCTTAATCAGCTCCGCATATAATCCTCCGTCACCTGCAAAGTTAATATCTTCAAAAAACAATCCATACAGGGTCTCGCTGATATCCACTCCTTTTTCCTTCGCATTGATTTGAAGCAAATATTCGCTTTTTACTGCCGTATTCGGAGGATCTTCCCCGATCTGACTCTCCTGCTCTATTTGATTATCCGCCTCCGCCTGCTCCATCCCGTCGAATGTCTTCTTACATACATTTCCGGTCATCCCAACGATTATTATTGCTATTATTACCGCTGCCGCCAAGACCGCCAGCACTGGTTTCTTCCCCTTATTCATAGCTCTCCCCCATTCTATGATTAAAGCACCAAACGTGCTTTAATCATTCTATTTTATCCGCACAATTGCTGCCCCTCCAGGCTGCAGCAAATTATAAAAAAAGGCCGCTGCAAAATAATAAGAATCATTCCAGGCCTGTAACTATTTCTCTACCGCATAGAATGTATTCTATTATTTTTACAACGGCCCCTTCCATCAGACAAATTACTTTAAGGTAACCTTTGCGCCTTCTGCTTCTAACTTAGCCTTAAGATCATCAGCCTCTGCCTTGCTTACGCCTTCCTTAACTACCTTGGGAGCTCCGTCAACAAGATCCTTTGCTTCCTTTAAGCCTAATCCGGTTACTTCACGAACAATCTTGATAACCTTAACCTTGTTTGCGCCGGCCTCGGTCAGCTCTACATTGAATTCCGTCTTCTCTTCCTCAGCTGCTGCTGCGGGACCAGCTGCTGCTACTACAACGCCAGCTGCTGCGGATACACCGAACTCCTCTTCACATGCTTTTACTAATTCATTTAACTCTAATACGGTAAGACCCTTAATTGCCTCGATAAATTCCTGAGTTGTCATTATTATTTACCTCCATAATATTTTTTGATTAACTATGCTTACTTTCGATTATGCCTGCTTTTCAGCGATTTGCAAAGCAACTCGCTTCTCAAACCTTACCTTCCATTATGCCTGTTTCTCAGCGATTTGCTTGATGACCCTTGCAAAATTTGCAATAGGTGACTGCAAGCTTCCAAGCAGCTTGGAAATAAGAACCTCTCTGGAAGGAATGGTTGCAATAATCTCAATTCCCTTCTCATCATAGTAGGTTCCGTCCACTACGCCAGCCTTGAATTCCAGCTTCGGCATGGTCTTGGAGCATTCCAGCAAAATTCTTGCAGGAGCGGTTGCGTCCTCCAAGCCAAAAGCTACGGCGGTAGGACCGTTCAGATCCTTTGCCAATGCTTCATATACGGTTCCCTTGAATGCAAAGTTCAGCATGGTGTTCTTGTATACCTTGTATACAACACCGGCTTCTCTTAACTTCTTACGAAGCTCCGTATCCTGAGCAACGGTTAAGCCGCGGTAGTCCACCAGTACGGCAGCCTGAGCTTTATCGACATAACCTTTGATTTCCTCTACAATCGGTTGTTTTAATTCAACCTTTGCCATTACATACACCTCCTTGTTTCATTATGCATACACTGTCAACAGCGTATGTGCTGCCAGCAGCCTATACGATTGACACAGACAATAAAAAACCTCTTCCCGCCAAAGCAGAAAGAGGTTGATAAAATCATAATGATTTCAATTCACTTTCCCTCGGTAGGCGGTCACACCTTATGCCTTGCGGCACCTACTGTCTTCGGCAGCTGTTATCGCTTGTCAATTCACAAAGAATGATTTCCAATGGAAATATTCTTTACATACAAACGGGATTATAGCATGAACCATTCCTGGTGTCAACCCCTAAAATCTTTGCTTGTACGTTTTGCTTCCTGCGTCTTCTTAGCTTAACTTTGCAGTGTTCAGCTTTACGCCAGGTCCCATGGTGGAAGCCAGGGTTACGCTTCTTAAATACTGTCCCTTTGCTGCGGAGGGCTTTGCCTTGATAACCGCACCAATTAAGGTCTGGAAGTTATCATTTAACATCTCCTCGGTAAAGGAAGCCTTACCAACGGGAACATGAATGATGTTGGTCTTGTCTAATCTATATTCGATCTTACCGGCCTTGATATCATTTACAGCCTTGGTAACATCCATGGTAACGGTGCCTGCCTTGGGGTTGGGCATTAATCCCTTCGGTCCGAGAACACGGCCCAAACGTCCTACGACACCCATCATATCAGGGGTAGCAACAACTACATCGAATTCGAACCAGTTTTCATTCTGGATCTTGGGTATTAAATCATCTGCACCGACATAATCAGCGCCTGCTGCCAATGCCTCGTTGGCCTTATCGCCCTTGGCAAATACCAGCACACGTACGGTCTTACCGGTTCCGTGGGGCAGTACTACCGCACCGCGGACCTGCTGATCAGCGTGACGGCCGTCAACACCCAGTCTGATGTGCGCTTCCACAGTCTCATCAAACTTTGCAACTGCTGCCTTCTTCACCAGCTTAATGGCTTCTGCCACATCATACTGAACGGATCTGTCAATTAACTTTGCAGAATCTTGATATTTCTTTCCTCTTTTCATTCTATAAACCTCCTAGTGGTTTTATCGGAGAAAACGAATCTCTCTGAGATCCATTGAGCAAATACGGTATACGCCGCATTTGCCTGCAGACATGTTTTTCGTCTGCATATCCTCCCACGTTAATAGATTCTCAATCGCATCGTATCTTTCAACCATGCTGTTTTAGTCTTGTTCTTATTCTTCAATGGTAACGCCCATGCTTCTTGCAGTACCTGCAACCATGCTCATTGCCGCTTCTACGCTTGCCGCATTCAAATCGGGCATCTTAAGCTCTGCAATCTTTCTAAGATCTGCCTTGGAAAGCTTGGCTACCTTTGTCTTGTTAGGCGCTGCGGATCCGGACTTCAGATTAAGGGTCTTCTTAATCAATACGGCTGCCGGAGGAGTCTTTGTTACGAAGCTGAAGCTTCTGTCTGCATATACGGTAATTACAACCGGTGTAATGATACCGTCCTGATCTGCTGTTCTTGCGTTAAATTCCTTCGTGAACTGAACGATGTTCACACCATGCTGGCCCAATGCAGGTCCTACCGGGGGAGCCGGTGTTGCCTTGCCTGCTGGAATCTGTAATTTAATATAACCTGTTACTTTTTTTGCCATGATAGCATACCTCCTGATAATGTGGTGTTTGCGGGAATTCCCCTCCCACGTAACTAAGGAAACGTAAAAAAATTCGTTCCATAATTGTGAATTGATGCTTTGAACTATCTGCGAACCTTGATGTCGTCGAAACCGATCTCAACCGGGGTCTCCCGTCCGAACATGTCCACGCTGATTGTTACAATCTGCTTCGTAGTGTTGATTGCCCTGATCTGCCCGGTCGTGTTCTCCCATACTCCGGCGGTAACCGTAACCATATCGCCGATTTCAAAGTCAACAGAGACTCCATCGGATCTAATTCCCATGCTGCGCATCTCTGTCTCTGACAGCGGAACGGGCTGCTTCGAATCCGGACCTACAAAGCCTGTTACTCCTCTTGTGTTACGCACTACATACCATACGTCATCATTCATTACCATATGAAGAAGTACGTAGCCGGGAAACAGCTTCTTCTGCACTCGCTTCTTAACGCCGTTCTTTACCTCGATCACATCCTGCATCGGTACCGACACTTCTAAAATCTGATCCTGAAGCTTTCTGTTTTCAATTGTTTTCTCGATGTTCGCTTTCACTTTGTTCTCGTACCCAGAATAGGTGTGAACAACGTACCAATTAGCCTCTGACATATCCTCACCCTTATCCTAAAAAGATTCCAATACCGAGTTCAATAACATAATCCAGTACGTAAATAATTAATCCCAAGATAACGGTAACA
>JAEWYQ010000039.1 GCA_023395555.1 Bacillota bacterium | reverse complement strand
TCATAGGAATTACATCAAAAACCTATCCAAAAAAACCAAACCTACAACAACCGTAAATATGCTTCAGTGCTTAATGAACAATAATTTTCTCGTAACAATTTTGTCATAATCTATGAAATGAACGTGATATGGAAATGCTTAAGGCTTGACAATCCTTTTGGGATGCTTTATACTTGGCATACAGCTTTTTTGGCTGTTCAATTTTGTCATAAAATTTCCGTGCAGCCGGGGAGATAGCGGTGCCCTGTACCTGCAATCCGCTACAGCAGGGGTGATGCTCTGCCTAGGGTGTCTTACTGTAGGGCCGCCCCTTATAAGTGATGTTGACGTCTGGGTCTTACGCAACAGGAATTTGTGAACCGTGTCAGGTCAGGAATGAAGCAGCACTAAGCAAAAGCTCTTGTGTGCCGTAGGGTCGCCTGGGCCGAGTCAACTGTAAGGGTAACGCCTATGGTAAGCATTCGAAGCAGAGCGCACGGATTAAATTAAATAGAACCAAGAATGGCGGTATCTTTCTTTTTATACGAGAGATACCGTTATTTATATCCTCTATGCTGACACTTACTGAGCATTTCGTACTAAATAATCCTTTTCGGCGACATTTTTCTTTTTGATTCTCTGAAACTGGTATATAATAGAGATGCTGTTATTAAATGTATTGATTAGGCGGTGTTAACATGGAGTGGAAAATGAATCCCAATGCGGTCAACCAATTTCCGAAAGGAAGCATTATTTATACGGAAGGGGAACCGGTAGACAGCGTTGGAATGATTATCAAGGGTCGGGTAATGCTGCATAACCAAGGGGCGAGAATGATTCTGGGTTCGGGCTCCTTTCTTGGAATTCATGATTTATACAAAGGAAAACATCAGAGTACCTATACGGCGATAGATGACTTAATACTCTTCGCTTATCCCATCAGCAGGGTGGAGGAGCTGGACACGATATTAAGTGTGAATAAGGATTACCATGGTTTTATGGTGGCTTCTTATTATAAGATAATCTATGAGCTGGATCAGATTTATCACGGGCTGCTTCGAGGCAGTTCCGCTCTTTATAATTTCTTGAAGGAATATGAGCAAAAATATTTGAATCTGGCGGCACGCCAGGGAATTAGGGGTAAGGCGGTGGAGCGGATAGCCGGACTGAAGATGAGGGACAGCGATATGGAGTTGCTGCCGGACCGGATTCAGTATTATATCGAGTGCAGAAACCTGCCTTTGGATGCGGTGAAAACATTCTATTCCTATGGGAATCTGGTCACTCTGTACCAGGTGGAGGATCAGGTGAATATCGTTAACCAGCAGATCGAGCTTCTTGGAGAGATGGCACAGGACTATGTGGCCATGGCTTACTGTCTCATAGATGAGACGGATACCTGTCTGTTTCGGCTGGTTGCCGAACTGTCCATATCCATGGATAACCGAAACGGTACCAGCAATGAAATAATGGAGATGATGGATAGTATCATTGAACAGGTGAATCAGGCGGAGACTCTGGTGGAGAGGATGCTGGGAATCCAGTTCAATGTGAATCGCAAGAGAATGGAGGAGATTTATCACCTGCTGCTTTCCTCGAATCAAGAGGAGAGTGTGGATTCGGGGCTTCTTTTGAAGTATTCCCAGGAGGATACCGCCAATGCCCTGGAGGAAATGAAGGATTCTTTCTCCAAGATATTGGCTTATGGAAGGATTCAGGGAGAGAAGGCAGAGGAGATGCAGGCTGCCATGCAGGATTTTGTCTATATGAAGGATAAGTTCTCCACAGAGGATACCGCCCGCCGGTTGAGAAGGAAGCTTGCGGAGCATCATTATGAGATCTATCTCCCGGTATTTATCAGGGCTTACAAGGAGAAGAAGATTCCCCGTATTATTGACATGTTCTTAAGATATGGCTTTGCGGATGAGAGGTTGCTTACACAGGATCAGCTGCTGGCGCTCTATTTCCTCAAGGAAGAGGAACGGGAAGCGAAAATTTGCAAGATATATGATATTAAGGAATGGTTGACGCTGATTTATGAAGGAAAGAAGGAACCCTCCAAAAATGAATTTGATATGGAGTATTCGGAATATCTGGCAGGCCTGCGCAAACAGAACAGGCTGAAAGAAGCAGATATGGCAAAGGAACTGACGAATAACGCAGGCAAGCTTCATTATGAGATACAGAATATGTTCCGCTGCAATAATCGTATTACCAGCGGACAGATCAGCAGCTTTGTGCCATTTTTACATAAGGATCAGTGGTCCAATACGGTGGAGAAGCTTCTGGTAAAGACGGAGAAGGTAACTGAGACGCTTGCGTCAATCCTGCGGATTGATTATTCTGTTTTTGACCGTGAGGTGATCTATTTCAGCCAGGAGAAAAATATTACGAAGGAATATGTGATCCGACGGATATTCCCGGATATCATTCTGATGCCCACGGTGGGGACAAACGGAATCATGTGGCAGGAGATTTCGGGTAAGCGGCGGGATACACCGGGGCGCTTCCTTCTGCCCATCTTTTCCGATATGAATCTGGGAGTGCTGCTAATCCGTATCCTGGGACGTTTCCGGTGGGAGTTGTGCCGTACTATCGAGGGAATCGCATGGAACGATATTCAAAATAAGTCCCTCACCTCAGAGTATAGTGATTATCTCCAGTTCTACCGCAAGAACAGGGAGTTGTCGGAGGAGAAGAAGGAGAAGATCAAGAACCAGATACAGAAGGGACGCAATAACAGCCGGGAAATATTTGTGATGGATTATGAACAGTGGATCGGATATGAGTCCACGGGAGCAATCAAGCTCAATAAGCCGGTCAGGGAGATAATGGCTACTTATTGTCCCTTCAGCAAGGAAATCCGGGAACAGATCCGCCAGCAGCCCCTGTTCGAGGAGGCTATGGCCCGTTATAACCGTGAGAAGCAAAGGAAAGTCCGTGAGATAGAAGGACGGCATCGGTTGCTGCAGAAGGAGAATATAGAAATTCCCAAAGAATTAGTGGATACTTTGAATTATTACCGCGATCTGTGATGAGAGCGGGAAGATCCAGTGTTTTATGCCCATTGACAGGGTTTCTGAACTTTTATTCAGAAACCCTGTTGATCAAGTATCTGCTTCGTGATGGTCGTATGGGGGACTTGGAACGCCTCACGGATGACGAAGAGCTTCGGGAGCTTCTGTATAAATAGTATGGAATACTATAAAAAGGACTTGCTTTTTTGAGACTTTAAAACCGCCAGTTGATGCTGGCGGTTTTATGTGCGACAGGCAGTCGCACCAGTCTCGGCATGTCCGAGACTATTTTGCGTATTAGGAACAGCGGTTACGATGCGATGCAAAAACGGACTGGGAGTTCTGAAAGCAAGATTTCTCTGGAGTG
>JAEWYQ010000052.1 GCA_023395555.1 Bacillota bacterium | reverse complement strand
GGGGCGCATCACCCCTCTCGTCCGGCTGTGCAGCAGGGCAAAGTTATATTCCGGAATAACCTGGGAGGCAATTTTCTCCCTTCGTTTAATATCCTCCTGAATCAGAAGCCGCTTGTCATTATAGGGTGACAGCCGCTCTGTGACGGCCACCAGCAGTTCATCAAAAGAAATACAGCTGCTGACCTTCATACACTGGAACTCCTTGATGATATATTTGATCTGGGTCACAGTATAGTTCACCTGCTCCAGCTGGCGTTCAAAATCATTCTCCGTCCGGGAGCTCTTCGGCGTCTTGGCATAGACCCGTACCTTTGCCTCAATCCGCTCCAGATCATTCTCCAATAACAGCGGACTGACACGCACGATATCGGCATCTATCCCATCCAGATTAATACTGGAGATCAGAAAATCCATTCTCTTAAGCTGAAGCGGTGTGAGATCCTCCTTACCGTAGGTCACCAGCTCGGCACTGTCCTTCAGAAAACGCTTCAGCTTGGAATGCATGAGTCTGGAAATTCCGATACCGCTGGCACATACAATACCAATATCAACCTTGCGCCTGCTCTCCCGGTTGTTTTCCAGCCGCACACAGGCCGCGCCAAAATGCATGGCCAGAAATCCGGTCTCTTCCTCCGGAATCTCAAAGCCGTAATGCTGCGTGATTAACCGGCTGACCTTTTGGCTTTTCTCATAAATCACCGGATAGGTATCCTTAATCTGCTGCAGCAAGGGATTGGTAATGGTCATATGGTTGCGCAGCCGGACAAGGGTGGGCTGGAGGTGTGCCAGGAGCCCGGCAATGAACTCCTCATCCAGCTTCAGTTCGTAGGCAAGCTCTTCATCGTAGGCATCAATCATATCATTGATAAAATTAAGAAGCTCCTGGCCTTCTCTCTGATTCTCCGTCTCCAGTTCATCTTCATCGATATATTGTAATTTTGACCCCTTAATATGCAGCAGGATATAGGCAATCTCAATATCCGGGATGTCGATCTGGAACTCTTCCTCCAAAGAGCTGGCAATATGGGCGGCCAAATTATAGTCTTCGTTCTTCACCAGCTTTTCCAGCAGCTCCTCATTTGGTTCTATGATTTCCCGCTGTAAGATCCGGTTTACCGCAATGGTTACATGGAGAATCAGCCCGATATAGGAATTCTCCGTCAGTCTGGTCAGCCTCCTGTCCCGGATGCTCTGAAAACAGATGATCACCCGGTTCAGGATATCATTATTTAATAAGGAATAGATATTGGGGCCTTCCTTGTCCCGCAGGATATCGATAATATTGCGTTCATTTTCCATGGTAAAGCTCTTCATCAGCTTATTGTCGGAATTCTCATCCACAAAGCGGCGCACGGCCAGCCGGTAATCCTTCTCACTGCCCTCCAGGGCAACACCATAGCCCTGTCTCCGGGTGATGGACAGATTAAACTGGCGAAACCATCCCTCCACCGCTTCCATGTCATTGCTTACAGTCGCTTCACTAACATCAAAGATATTGGCATAATAGTACAGTTTCTTGGGCGTCCGGTCACGGAGGATCTCAAGAATCAGCCGTTTCCTTCGGTTCTCCTTGTCCCCGGAATCAACGGTATCCTCCATCTGCAATGTTTCATATAATTTTCTCTTATCCTCTGCCTCCCCTTTCAGCCAAATTCCGGTACCTGTCTTTGTCTGGAGCAAAACATGATATTGCTCCAAAGAGGATCCGATATATTCCAGCTCTCTCTGAACCGTTCTTTTACTGACTTTTATCTCATCAGCCAGCTTTTTTACCGATATGGTCTGGTCTTCCTTCAATAAGATCAATAATATTTGGCGCAGACGTGGTGTAAAGCCCATGGTATCCTCCTTCTTATTTCTATATAATAAAGTACCGTACTTTCTGTCTTCGGCACAGACATCTCTACGCACGAATAGCGGCAAATGCCGCTGATTCGTGCGTAATTATACGATTAACTATATTCCCTAATATAGCAAACTATTTTCCGGCCTTCAACTCCTCCACCAGCATATCATATTCCGGTGCTGCCATAAAGTTGGTAATCAGCACCAGCTTTGCATTGGGATTCTTCTTCATCGCCCTCTCCTTCAGAGCAGAATGAGTGACAATAATCTGTGCATCTTCAGGAATAGAGGACACCGACACATGCATTACATTAATATCCGTAAAACCTGCCTCCGTCAGCTTCTTTTTCAGGATCGTGGCACCCATGGCACTGGAACCCATTCCTGCATCACAGGCGAATACGATGTTCTTCAAGGTCTTTGTATCTACCTTAACATCTGCGGAAACAATTCCTTTTGATTCATTCTTCATATCCCGAACCTTTGCCTTTGCCGCTTCGATATCATCGTCCTTGCCGAAGATCTTCAGCAGAGGCATTCCCACAACACAGGAAACCGCGGCAGAGATTAATACACTTAAGATGACCGGCAGATATCCTCCCTTGGGAGTCATGGCCAGAACCGCAAGAATACTTCCGGGAGAAGCAGGACCAACCAGTCCGCCGCCTAATACGACATTGGTAAGCACACCGCTTGCGCCTCCGGCGATTACTGCAACGATCAACGCCGGGTTGGACAGGATGTAAGGGAAGTAAATCTCATGAATACCGCCCAGAAAATGAATTACAATGGCGCCCGGTGCGGAGCTTTTGATCATACCCTTGCCTGCAATGAGACATGCCAGCAGAATGCCGAGACCGGGACCGGGATTGGCTTCCAGAAGGAAGAAGATGGATTTCCCCAGCTTATCCACCTGCTCGATTCCCATGGGAGTCAGAATTCCGTGGTTCAACGCATTGTTCAGGAACAGTACCTTGGCAGGCTCGATGAAAATGCTTGCCAGAGGAAGTAACTTATGATCAACAAAAAAGCCAACGCCAGCTTCCATTACAGAATTTAAAGCTGTCATAACGGGACTGATCGCCTTTAAGGCCAGTGCAACCAGAATGGCGCCGAAGATACCCAGAGAGAAGTTGTTTACAAGCATCTCGAAACCTGCTTTTATCTTGCCTTCTATCAGTTTATCAAATTTTTTAATCAGAAAACCACTGAACGGTCCCAGAAGCATGGCTCCCAGGAACATCGGCACATCGGATCCCACAATCAGACCCATGGTAGTGATTGCTCCAATTACTCCACCTCTGTGGCCGGCCACGTTATAACCGCCGGTATATGCAATTAAAAGGGGAAGAAGTGATTTTGCCATCGGGTCAACCAATGCCGCGATGCTTTCATTCGGTATCCACCCCACAGCGATGAATAATGTGGTAATGATACCCCAGGCAATAAATGCTCCAATATTAGGCATTACCATGCCGCTAAAAAACCTGCCAAATGCTTGAATTCGTTCTTTCATAGTTAATCCTACCCTCTCACTTCAAAAGTATTTGTTTACGGTTTTCTGAAGAACTGATCGGCCAATCATCTTCTTAAATATAAAATAACTTTGTTATTTTATATTTTGGATAAAATGATATTATTCATTTCATCTTTGGATAATCTCATTATAATATTTTAGTCCTAAGGTTTCAATTTGAACAAATATTATTTTGTCGCTATTGAATAATGACATGATTAAATACCTGTCACTTTTAGGCATTGTGCATTAAAAACAATCTGCATTCAGCATAACATCCTCTTGATTTCATCTAAAAAAATGGAGATGCCGCTGCATCTCCATCTCTTTCCTTGCATTCCCTATCTCTTAACCGATAGAAGCCGAGGGTATTTAATTGCTTAATTGAACAATGGTTAAAGAACGATTTAAATAACCTAAGATAGGAAAATTCGTATTAATGCTTACTCCTACTTCATCTCCTGCCGTTAATGAGGCTTGAAAGACAAAGGTTGCGCTGCTTCTGTTCGATATCTTAAAAAACGTAGTAGTATCGCCAAAAATCGGTGCGCCATTGACCGTAATAATAGCAGTCAGATATGGTTGATCCGGATCCGGATCAACAGTGGCCTCCGCGTTAATCGATATCGTTATCTGATAAATTCCGCTTTCTCCTACCACCAATTCATTGCCGGATAGGCTAACTGTGACCGTATCCGATAAAGGTCCGGCCACACTAAACGGTACTGGTGTAAACACTGCCCCAGGTACCTCTACACTGCCTCCTCTTAAAGATCCATAAGCCAAAACAACTTCTCCAATGGGACCGGTTGGGCCAGTTGGGCCGGTTGCTCCGGTTGGACCAGTTGCTCCAGTTGGACCGGTTGCTCCGGTTGCTCCGGTTGGGCCGGTTGCTCCCTGCTGCTCCGAGGCCTGCAGAGCACTTTGCATCTTATTCTTATAAAGCAGCTGATTCTGTGCGATGGCGTCCAACATTGACCTTACACTATCATTGACGGCAAGTACATCCTCTATTGTTGCCTGCGGTCCGCTGATACCTGGCAGAGTTCCTATAACATATTGGAGCTTCTCACCCTCTGCATTGATGATATGGCTTAGCCCCAGTTCCTCCATAGCGATGGAAGATAATATCTGATTTATAGCATCCTCCCGTGTGATTGCCGGGCTGATTACTGGAAAATTAGGCATAGACATGATAAATACACCCCCTTTCTGATCAATATATTGTTATTATCTCTCCTGTTTCTCCCGCCAGCCCTGCCATCACTGGGTTAAACCCGGATTACATAAGGCCGCCTGACAATAGGATGATTCCTATACAATTTCGTAATTTTACGCTGTCCGGAGACCATATCTACTTTTACATATTCAATATATCTTATGAGGAATATTACATCATGCTACAGAAATACCCTTTATTCATCAATAATCGAAAAAATATATTATAGCAAGATAATGGAGAAGAATATGCATTAAATCTCCTTGAACGTGCCCTTCTCATCATGCAGAATTGCATTTTACATTATTTTATAATATAATAAATATACATGGCGAAAAAGCCACAAAAAGGAGGATAACAATGGAACAAAAAATTGATCCAATAACCGGGGAAGCAGTAGGGGAGGAAGTAAATTCCGATCCGATGTCCGAAGAGGCAGTAAAACCGGAGGTAAGTTTCGTTATGATGTCCGAAAGGGCTGCCGACGCCGCTCAACAGGAATCCGTTACTAATAGCCCCAAAAAGAAGCCTGACACAAAGATACTCTTTGCCATTCTTGGTACTTTGGTAATCATTGCTGTAGTTTTTCTTGTGGTAAAAAGCGGACTCTTTCTAAGCAACAGAGAAAAAGTGGCGCTCGCCGCTTATAAAACGGCACAGGATCAGCCCCAATTTGTGCGGGATCTGAATCAAATCCAAGAAATCTCCTTGTCTAATGACTATACCATGGCCATGGAGGGTAATTATGATAATACCAGCTTTCATTTCACCTATGCTTCAAACAACATCCAAAAACAATTAAAAGGGGTGCTGGATATCGGTATCATAAGACTGGATCTCATTGCCGGATTAACCTCCGACAGTCTTAAATTAAAATTCCCCTCCATCAGCAAAAAAGTGCTGACTTATAATTATAAACAAAACAATACCGGGTATCTCATAGATATCATAGGGGAAGATACCATAAAAGACATAGACAAAGCACTGGCCAATCAAACTTCTTCAAAAAATCAGGAAGCAGCACAAAAGGAATTTAATGAATTAGTAGAAAAGGAATTCAAGAAGCTGGAATTTAAGAAAATTGCCAAAAAAGAATTTCTGGTCAATGGCTCCCAAAAGAAGAGCCAGGGATATGAATTTATTCTTACTCATACCAATGTAGAGAATATTTTAGATGGCATGAAAGAAGTATTTGGGGATGATTATGAGGAATTGCTTCAATTCTATCAAACCGGCTCTCAGTCAGAGGATGTTAAGAACTCCATTCGCAACCTGAGAGATACACTTAGTAATATGAAAGATATCCGGGTACAATGCTATCTGTATAAAGGCAAACTTTCAGCAGTTCTTCTGAATATGGAGGATGTGGAGATTAAGCTTCTATTGGAAGGCGGAAGCAGCCGGACGGAAAATATGAGACTGGTGGTGAACTCCAAGGGCAACGAAGCAGAAGTGGCAATAAAAGGCTCCTCTGACAGCGATAAGGAACGTTATCAATTATCCTCTAAGAATAATACAACCTCCTACGATATAGGTGAGATAGAATATCATATCAAAACCGGAGATTTTGAGATTTCAAGCGGGCTCTCTTCCTTCCGGCTCACCGGCAGCATGCATTCGGAAAAGGATCTGTTTAACGTCGATATTGATAAAATCAGAATTGATCAAATAGGAAACTTAGATGCTTCCGGCACACTCTCCATTAAAAAAGGTGCTTCCATGGATGAAATCCAGGGGGATGAATTTGACATTGGCAATGCTGCAGCCGAAGACCTTCAGGAATTGTACATGGAATTTTATGATTTACTCAGCATGTTATTCTAGCCTGCCGCAGTAAACTTCTCCGCACTACATTAAAAAAAGGGTTCGATAGTGAATGTTGGAATAGATCTATCATATTCCAACATTCATTATAGAACATTTCCACCATCCATCTTTTCTCTGAAATAACGTTAATTTGTACTATTCCTTCTCATTGCCTTTATTATATTAGAGACTTCTCTGAGAGGCGACAACCAGATTTGAACTATTTGAACATCACCAGAACCAGTATAGAAAGGAGGGGTTTCAATCTCTGATACTGGTTGCACCTGTTTTGCACCTAATTATTTTTTAGACAATTGTTAAGTTCTAGTATTCTATCACCAACATCTTCAGGGCAATGAGCATCCGATACTGTAATGATTTTCACATTATTATTTTTCATTATTTTTAGCATTTCTTCATCCATACCTAGTGTAGCTGTATTAGGACAACGTCGAAATACTCCACTATTTTGTTCTGCGTACATATCATTTTTAGAAAGCTCCTTTGCTAAACTAGCATAATATTCCGTTAGAGAATATGATGGCTTATGTCCAAAAAGTTTAATCGAATCAGGATGAGCTATACCGTCATATATTCCACTTTGAGCAAGTGAAATAGATGTTTCAAAATATCTATGATATATTTCATTGACATTAATTCCATTCCAATGCTCCGCCTTATGGTCAAAGGCAAAATTATCAACAAAATGAACGCTACCTAACAAAAAATCAAAATCTTTACCTTTCGTTAATTCTACAACTAAATCTTCAAACTCTCTAAAATAGCATATTTCAAGACCAAACTTAATCTTAACAGGGAATTGATTGTTTCTAATTTGTTTGATAAGTGACAAATAATTTTCCAGTTTCAGAACTCCTGCTTTTCTATGAAACCATGTATCTATATAATTACTATAAGCACAAACAGAATCGTACATAGGAACAAATTCTTCAAACCGATAACAATGCTCAAGAAGCCATATCTCATCTAATTGCTTTTCAACTGCTTTGTTAACAAATTGATTTACCCATTCATACGTATATTCTCCTCGTTCAATATGAATATGACCGTCTACCATACTACCACTTCCTTATCTATATTTTGTTAGAGGAAACACCTTCACGAATACTAATTTATTCACTAAATCCATAATATCATATTTAATAAAATAATTAAACTTTATTTTCCAGTAGTCTTTGTACATCAATTATCAATGTGTACCATCTACAATTCCTTAAATATCTGGATGAGTTTCTTGTTTATCCACCGTCTGAGGCAATTAATAAAATGACTCTAGCAATTCAGAATTACTTTTCAGATATAATACTACTTTCGGCTGGAGTCCATCGTGATGAAGTGTTCCATCCTATCGATGAAGATATGAAAGCTCTATTTCCGGAGGGAAAGATAACACCTCATATGCATATAACCACGATACCGATTGTGCGTGACAAGAAATCACTATGGCTAAAGTGGAGGGACGAAGAGACCAGCGTCACCAAGAAAACCATAAAGGAAAATACTTATCTTTGGAATACATTCCTTCGTGATAACTGGATTGCTACTACTCCTTTAAAGCAGGAGTATCTCCAGTATTTTTGGAAATCAAGCGTATAAATCCTGACAGTGAGTATCTGTTCATCAAAAATTCCAGACCCTTAGCAACTGTGACCTTTAATCGCCGGATTAAGAAATGCTGTAAGGAACTCGGCATTGAATACCGTTCTTCCCATAAAGTTCGGTTTTCTACCGCTTCTATCATGCACAAAAATGGTGCAACTGATACAGAATTGCAGGAAATGCTCGGTCATACGACTCTTACCATGACAAATGGGTATTTGAAGAATATCACGCCCCGTTTGGAAACCTATGACAAGACTAACCGCATTAGACTAGCACTTCAGATAAAACTGTTCTTCAAAGCAAACGATTTTATAAGTTCAAACAGCTTGCACCTACTTGCACCAAATTATCCAAGTAACAAAAAGTCTCTAAACCTTAGTATTTTCAAGGTTTAGAGACTCTTCTAATCAAGGCGACAACCAGATTTGAACTGGTGATCAGGGTGTTGCAGACCCATGCCTTACCACTTGGCTATGTCGCCGTAATTTTATTAGCTTAGGCCATTATAGCAACTGAATCCGGTTTCGTCAAGGGAAAGCCGATGGAATCAAAAATAATTGTATTACAGCATTCTTATAATTTTTACACTATTATCATCGTCAGCAAGATCAATATACCGGTCTGCTACCTGGATAATCGGGCTCTCCATGCACTGATACGGGACATATACCACATCTCCTGTTTCACCGTTGCTCAACTGCACCCTGCTGCCTATGAGATAATTTGTCATCTTCCTCATAAATAAGTTAAGAATGCTGAGATCAAAGATAGCCGGTCCCTCCAGGGTGAACATTTCAAAAACCTCAAAGGGTGTATTTCTTTCCTTATATACCCTTTCTGAGGTCATGGCATCAAATACATCCGCCACGGCAACAATTCTGGAATAGAGATTAATATTTCTATCATGATAATGGAAGGGATATCCGGAACCGTCCAGTCTTTCATGATGATGAAGAATAGCAGCCTTAATATCCTGGTCAATCAGGTCAACCCCGTCTGCAATCTCGTATCCATGAACAGGATGGCTGCGGAGGATTTCTATCTCTTCCTGCGTCAATTTTCCCTTTTTATTCAGCAGCTCATCCGGTATCCGGATCTTGCCGATATCATGCAGCAGGCCTGCTACCACAGCCTTGCGGATTCCAGCCTTGGGAAGCTTCAGCCAGCTTGCGATTAACATAGAATAAAAAGCAACATTGATGCTATGATAATAGGTATACTCGTCTACTTTATAGATTTCACTGATACAGCGGATGATATTCCCATCATCCTGTATGCTGCTCTGGATCTGATCTGCCACATAGGACAAGTCATTATAATTCAGTGTCTTTCCTGCAACGATCTCCTGAAAGATACCTTTGGTCAGAGAGACCATCTGTCTATACTTTTCCTGGACCTCCTTATACCTGGAAGGAATCTCCTCTGCGCATTGACAGACCCGTACCGTCTTGATCCCCATATCCAGCAGACGCTGCATAATATATTCGTTCAGTATTGACCCTTTGCTCAAGATAAGGCTGTTCCCATCGGTACTGTATATATCGGAGGCCAAAACATCCCCGGAATGGCATTGTACAATACTTTTATTCGTATAATACATATATTCTTCCTCCCGGCCCTTTCCTAATCACTGCCGTTTCCATCTTAAAGTCGGAAGACAGCGAATCCTTCCGACTTTATATAGGTCTTAAAGTATTAATTTTCAAGTAATATTATTGTTGTTTTGATTTGTTTTTATTGTCTTTATTATAACGTAATCAGTTCCTATTAGCAATCAATTTTCTCCTGTTTTATCAATTTATGACAGAATATGCTGCTGTCGGTTTCATTGGCCCGATGTATGCTAAACACATCAATTTCCTCCTTAAGTTCCCGCTGCATCGCTATACATTTCTTCAACCGGCATCCACCACATGGGACCTTTGACGGGCGTATCTCCGGTTACCCTGGGAAACACATAACCAGTATCTTACTTATATTCTCTACATTTATTCGATTTTTGCCTTAATTCTTCGAACCCCGGCGGAGGATGCCTCTTCCTTTAGAATAATAAACGTTCCAAGCTCTTTTGTATTGGACGCGTGAGGGCCGCCGCAAATTTCTTTTGAATAGCCGGGAACGGTATAAACCTTAACTATACTGCCGTACTTATTATCAAATATACCGATTGCGTCTGAATTCCTGGCCGCTTCCAATGTCATTTCTTCGCATATCACGTCTATTTCCTTATGGATGGCTTCATTAACGATCCTGGATACTTCCTTCCGCTCTTCTGCCGTCAATTTCCGATCAAATGCAAAATCAAACCGTAATCGTTCTTCCGTTATATTACTGCCTCTTTGATATACGCCATCACCTAACACTTTCCTTAATGCACCATTCAAGAGATGTGTCGCCGTATGCAGCCTGGCTGTCTGGATACCGGCATCGGCAAGACCTCCTTTAAATTTTCCTTCCGCTCCCTGTCTTGATTTTTCCTGATGCTCTATAAATTTTTGTTCAAACCCCGCAGCGTCCGCTGCTATGCCGCGTTCCGTTGCTAATTCCATTGTAAACTCAACAGGAAAACCGAAGGTATCATATAATTTAAATAAAATATCACCGCTTAACAACTCTCCTTCTTTTAATAAAGAGAAATATTGTTCTGCCTTTCTTAATCCGGAATCAAGGGTTTTTTTGAATAGCTGGAACTCCTTCTCTATTTGCTCCCGAATAAAGCTCTGATTTTCTTCCAGCTCGCTGTACACGTCTTTATATTGCTGTATAATAACCATTGCCAGATCACACAGAATGTTTTCATTCAAACCCAGCTTTTTGATTAATCGGATGGTCCTTCGGATCAGCCTCCTTAAAATATAGCCCTGCTCTGTATTGGATGGAACCATCCTCTTCGGATCACCAAGGATGAATGTGATTGCTCTGGTGTGTTCACAAATAATGCGGAACTCTCTTTTTGTTTCATCGGAATAGGGAATCTCTGTTGAGCTTTTTAGTCTATTCATGACAGGTATAAATAATTCCGTGTCATATACATTGTCTTTCCCGTTCATAATGGTCAGAACTCGCTCCATTCCCATTCCGGTATCCACATTTTTATCAAGCAGAGGCTTATAGGAACCATTCCGCTCTTTTTGATACTGCATAAAAACATTGTTCCATATCTCAACGTATTTACCGCAGTGACAGGCGGGCCCGCAGTCCTTGCCGCAGGGTTCCTTCCCCATATCATAAAATATTTCCGTATCGGGACCGCAGGGTCCGGTCATCCCCACCGGCCCCCACCAGTTCTCTTCCCTGCCATAGAAGAATATTTGCTTCTCCGATAATCCTTTGGATTTCCATATCCCAGCGGTTTCATTATCCCTGGGAAGCATTGCATCCCCGTTAAATACGGTCACTGCAATCCGTTCCATTGGAATGCGGAGAATTGTGGTTAAGAACTCAAAGCTTAATGAAATGGACTCCTCTTTGAAGTAATCTCCCAAAGACCAATTCCCCAGCATTTCAAAAAAAGTGAGATGGGTATCATCTCCGACTTCATCAATGTCACATGTCCTTACGCATTTCTGGACATCAACCAGACGCTTTCCCAAGGGATGCTTTTCTCCTAGCAAATAAGGAACCAGAGGATGCATACCTGCCGTGGTGAACAGGACGGTAGGGTCATTGTCCGGCAGCAGCGAAGCAGATGCAATCTCTTTATGCCCCCTTTCTTTGAAAAATTCAACATACTTCCTCCTTAATTCTTGTGCAGTCATTGTAATACTCCCTTCTTATTAAAATTTTGTAATAAAAAAACCCTAAACTGATTAATTCAGCTTAGGGCGAACAATTATGTCCGTGTTACCACCTAAATTCAAGGATAGCTTGCACTCTGTCAGTACAGGGATGAACCCGATACCGATTTCCTTTTAACGGCGGAAACTCCGATGAAGTCTACTTAGATTCCTCTGTTCGGTTCATAGCTCCGAGACTGCTTCCACGCTACCTTCGTAAAGATTCGCACCGCCATCTTCTCTCTGGGACTCCGTTAACGCTTACTATTTCTCTTCATAGCCTTTTTATTTTTAAATTAGGAGTATGATATCATTCTTTGCTGCATTTGTCAAACAAAAATACGCAGAATACTCCCCTGAACTAATATTCCTCTTTCCCAATAACACAACCATAACATTTGCTTGTTTTGCTTTGATTTTCTTGTTACAATAGTACTGACACAGCATACAGGAGGATTACAGTATGGAAAATGTACTATTTGCTTTTTTACTTACATTATTTGCCGGACTCAGTACTGGTATCGGAAGTGCTTTGGCTTTCTTTACGAAGAAGAGTAATACTAAGTTTCTATCCTTAAGTCTCGGGTTTTCTGCAGGCGTTATGATATATATTTCTATGGTAGAAATTTATTTTAAATCCAAGGATTTCCTGGTAGCTGAATTAGGATTGAAAGCCGGTTCCTGGATTACAGTAATTTCCTTCTTTGGAGGAATGTTTTTAATTGCTCTCATCGATAAGCTGATTCCCAGCGGAGAAAATCCTCATGAGATGCACTCCATTGAAGAAATCCATGAAGAGAATCCCAGTGAAAGCCATCATTATGGCATTAAGGTAAAGCATGAGACGGCCAAAAGGAATCATAAGCTTTTACGAATGGGTGTCTTTACTGCCTTAGCTATCGGCATTCATAATTTTCCGGAAGGTTTGGCAACCTTTGTTGCAGCGCTTCAGGAACCCGCCATTGCTATCCCCATCGCTGTCGCGATTGCCCTGCATAATATCCCGGAAGGTATCGCAGTATCCGTTCCTATCTACTATGCAACAGGAAGCAAGAAGAAAGCCTTTCTTTATTCCTTCCTGTCCGGTCTTTCCGAGCCCGTGGGTGCTCTCGTCGGCTATCTGATCCTTATGCCAATATTAAATGATACCGTAATGGGAATTATCTTTGGAATGGTTGCCGGAATTATGGTTTACATCTCCCTTGACGAACTCCTCCCTTCCGCCAGAGAATATGGTGAGCATCACCTTTCCATCTATGGTCTGGTTTCAGGAATGATATTAATGGCGGTGAGTCTATTACTCTTTATCTAAACGGGATTAATGTTCCTATAACGTATAATTTTCGCCCTTGACTGATTGATTCGGTTTAGGGCGAAAATTATATCCACGCCTTATTCTCAAAGGTTCAGTTCAATTTCTTCAGCATCTGCCAACTGCTTCCCTTGAAATGTCAGCTTCACAATCCATGGCATGATATGCCGTATCCTTTGGAAATCATCAAATCCATAGGTTGGATCAAAATAGTTCAGGATTGTACTAATTGCCGTCCCATGGCTGCCGACCACAATATTCTTATCCTTATGAGCGGTCAAAACCTGCAGCAATGCATTAATATTGCGGTCTTGAACCTCCTGCAAACACTCACCGTCTGAAAGCCTGTAATGGAAATCCTTCCACTGCAGTTCCGTGAATTTATTGAAATCTTCTATCCAAACGCTATCTACTTTTCTTTCCCTGAAGTCTTCTATCGTATGAATTGGAAGCCCAAAGGAGTCCGCAAAGTCCTTAACCGTATCAACCGCTCTGGCATACGGACTCGACAAAACAATATTGATATTTTTATCCCTTAAATAGTGTGTCACTAATTTACTATCCTCTTTTCCTTTTGGCGTCAGCGGCCTTTCCATGTCATTATGATTTGCATAATCCGGCTCAGCATGCCTTACAAAATATATGGTTGTCATATCATTTTAATTTTATAACTTTGCAAAATCATATAGAAACCAAGAAAACTTACATTTCTTCGGGGCATTGTATTCCTAATAAATCCATCGCATCTTTAATTATTTTCTGTGTTAAGAAGACGAAAGCAAGACGCGCTTCCTTTACGCTTTTCTCCGCATTTAATATATTACATTCATGATAGAATTTATTAAATGCTGCTGCCAATCCCCATACATACCTTGCGATAACAGACGGCTCATATCTTAACGCGGCTTCCTCTATTTTATCCGTGTATTTGCTCAGCTCTTTCACTAGCTCATAGCTCACTTCATCCGTCAGCATATCCGCATTGATCTGCATATTAACCTTTTCCGTATTCCCTTTCCGCAAGATACTTTTCGCCCGTGCATAAGTATATTGTACGTACGGACCGGACGCTCCTTCAAAGTTCAGCACCTCATTCCAGGAGAAGCTGACATTTTTAATGCGCTGATTAAACAAATCATGAAATATAATCGCCCCGACTCCTACTATCTCCGCTATTTGTTCTTTATTATCTAAATTTGAATTCTTCCGGGATATCAATTCAAAGGAACGGCGAATTGCCTCATGCAGGATATCTTCCGCATAAATAATATTGCCGGTTCGGGTGGAAAGCTTTTCCCCCTCCAGGCTTACCAGCCCATAAGGTATATGAACCAAGCCATCCGCCCAGTCGTACCCCATTATTTCGATTGCCTTAAAAACCTGTGCAAAATGCAGCTTCTGCTCCAGGCCTGTAATGTATAAGCATTTTTCAAAATTATATTCCTTTTTACGATACAGAACTGCTGCCATATCACGGGAATGATAGATGGAACTGCCATCGCTTTTGGTTATTAAACAAGGCGGCATATTATATTTTTCAAGGCTAACAATATTCGCTCCCTGACTTTCTTCCAAAAGGCCTTTTTCCTTTAATTCGGCAACCAATGCCGGAACCTTATCCATATAAAAGCTTTCACTTGTGTAATCGTCAAATTCCACATTTAATAGTTTATACACTCTTTCAAATTCCTTCAGGCTGATTTCTTTAAACCACTTCCAGATGGAAAGCGCCTCTTCGTCTCCCTGCTCCATCTTTGAAAACCAGCCCCGTGCCTCTTCCTTCAGCTTGGGATTTCGTTCCGCTTCCGCATTAAAAAGCACATAAATCCGCAGTAATTCTTCAATACCGCCCTGCTCTACTCTATCCTCTGAACTCCAGTTTTTATAGGCAACGATTAATTTTCCAAATTGCGTCCCCCAGTCACCTAAATGATTAATTCGAATCACTTTGTATCCTAATTTTCTATATATCTTATAAAGGGAATTTCCGATTACTGTTGTGCGAAGATGTCCGACATGAAAATTCTTGGCTATGTTAGGAGAGGAATAATCCATACATATAACCTTATCGTCAGATTCTGAGGGGAAGCCTATACCAAGATGAAAAGTTTTTTTGAGTATATAGTTGATATAATTGCTTTTGTTAAGATATAGATTGAGATATCCGTTCACGTTTTGTATTTTTGATACGATTGTCTGATCCAAATCATGATCTAAATCACTCTTTAATTGATCTGCAATGATAACAGGGGATTTTTTCAACTTCTTGGACAGTGTAAAGCACGGAAGAGAATAATCTCCCATTTTTGCTTCCGGCGGAATTTCCAGCAATCCTTCTATTTCATTTTCAGAAAACCCGTCCAAATACTTGACTATCATTTTACTTAATATCTTTTTCATGTCATTCCCTCCATTTTTGAATAAAAAAGAACCGCAAAGATTTACTAAAAATCTAATACGGTTCTGTATCCCAGATATTATCCAGCACCGCATAGAAACAAGACGTACCTCACTTGCAACTATGCGTTAATTCTCACATAATCACAAGAGCTTACGTCTGAATCTGCGTCTTAAGCTAATGCTGATGAATGCCTTCATGATATCCTCGCATCTTTCTTTCAAACTGCTCTTTGCAGTAATTTAAGCTACATTATATCAATCGAATACCTCCCCGTCAAGGGAAAAGTCAAAGAAGCATTTTTCATTTTACACTTTTCTTTCAGAAAAGTGTTGACATTGACCTTGCGTCAACTTGTATAATAGTTATAAGGCGGTGATATTTTTGGATTTGATCAGAATAAACGAAGTGGTAGACAATTTCGGTATATCGAGCAGGACCCTAAGGTATTATGAGGAAGTGGGGCTTTTATGGAGCAAGCATCCGGATAACAAAGCCCAACGTTATTATGATTTTGCCGCACTTGAACGGTTAAAACAGATTATTATTTTACGCAAATTGCAAATTCCGGTTAAGGATATGGTCGTTATATTCAAAAGTGAAAACACGTCGGCATTGAAATTCTACCGTGGGATATCGCGAATAAGTTGAACCGATACCAGCAAGATATATTTATTCCAATACAAATAATGAATGAAAAGGAGAAAAAAGAAAATGGCTGAACTACCTGAAATTTCTAAACTTGCGGGACAAATGAGAGATACCCTGCGGGGAAAGACCTTACGAACAATTACTCTGCTGCAGGAAAAATGCGCCAACATTCCGGCGGATGAATTTCAAAAACGAATTGCAGGCGCAAGGATCGACGATATCAAATATAAAGGGAAATGGATTATCACTGCGCTTAGTAACGGTGAAAACATCCTTTTATCTCTTGGTATGGGCGCGGATATATTGTTCTTCGATAAGGAGAAAAACGAAGCTGACAAATACCAACTAAAGGTTCTCTTCAGCGACGGCAGCGGTTATACCGCCCGTTTTTGGTGGTTCGGAAAATTTTTACTTGTTTCAGATGACGAGCTTGCATCTGAGCCGAACACAAAAGACATTGCGATTGGCCCATTTGATGAAAAATTCACATTTGATTATTTCTCATCCCTTCTGAAAGGCAAAAAGACGCAAATAAAAGCTTTTTTAATGAACCAGAAGAATGTTGGCGGAATCGGCAATATGTATATGCACGATATTTTATTTAAGGCACATCTGCATCCTCAAAAGAAAATATCGGATATGAGCGAGGAAGAAATCCAGCTGCTTTATGATAGCATAACAGAAATTTTGAACCTCTCGCGGGAAAGAGGCTCGTTTGCCCATGAGAGCGACTTCTTTGGGCAGAAGGGCGGTTATGGGATGGATTCTTTCCTTGTGGGCTACAAAGAAGATCAGCCCTGTCCGGTCTGCGGCGAAACGATCGTTTCAATAAAAACAGGCAGTACATCTTCTTTTATCTGCCCTGCCTGCCAAAAAGAATAATGCAAAAAGTATAATACAAAAATACACCAACTGCTTTTTATGCTATCGATGGGTGAAGAATGCCCACAATGAGCTAATAGGGGGATACAGCTATGAGCGAAAAGACAGATCTGAAAAAGATCAGTGAGGAAACCATGTGCTTTCTGCGAGGAAAGTATGCTTTGGATGAAGCAGGTAACGGCAAAGATGAATTGAAATTCCGCAAAGGCGGGAAAACAGTGCTGACTATCTACATACGCGAAAACAGTTATGATTTTCTCGTTATTTTCGGAAAAACGGAACGCGAATTATTTGAGGCGCGGCGCAATGAATTTCCGCAGGAGATACAGAAAATCTACGATAACAGCAAAACGTATCATGACGGCAAATGGATGCTTATTCCCGTTGCCGATTTACCTACGCTTGAAGCTGTCAAGCAGCTTGTTTTGATTAAGAAAAAACCTAACCGGAAGCCTTTTTCCAAAGATCAGGCTATCTATGCCAGCTGCGGCCACCGTTGCGATTTGTGTGTGCATTATAACGGTGGTACAATAAGCGAAGAGTTCCGATCGGAGTTGAAAGAACGGCTGATACGTGTATACGCAGGAGGTGTGGGCGACGGAGGGTATTGGGGTGATGATATGGAGCTTTGTGACGGCTGCCATACAGGGGGCTTAGATAAAGACTTTAACTGTGATTCTTTAAAATGCGCAGCGGAAAATGGCGCTGACAGATGCCAGAATTGTCATAAGAATCCTTGCGATAAGGCCCCTCATTTATATCAGGGATTAAAACCTGTAATCCACACAAATACCATTGCTGCCGACGATGTTACATGGGCAATCCTGCCTTATGTGTATGAACAATATGGAAATTAAACGAAATAACAGCCATATGAAATGGCATATTCCTTTTATTAACCGGATAAAAAGCTGCGAGGGGCTTGAATATCTCCTTCGTAGCTTTGACAAATACTGAAGCACTTTATAGTACTTAGAGCTATGCAAACCCCTTGCCATGCCATTTTTCATAAGTGGCTATTTTTTGCATACAACACTTTTGTAAAAAATCCCTAAACCACCTATTTCTAAGGGTTAACCTTCATAGGGATATGATGTGAACCCCTATGGCAAACAGGTACGGAAAGAGCGAGGGTGAAAACCATGCATTGGTTTCCACCCTCGCTCTATGCGGAATCCATCAGGCAGACAGGTATAGGGAGCATCGCCGTGCTAAAAAACTTCTGAATTCACGAAACTTCCAATAGCTTTCAGCGGGCTCTTGTGGTATCCTGTGTCACTGATAGGAGGTGACCAAGATGCAAAACCCATTGGACGAGCTGTACGACCGGTACAATCGCTTTGTCCCTGACGCAGAGATTCAGAAGAAAATTGAAGCATGCCAC
>JAEWYQ010000073.1 GCA_023395555.1 Bacillota bacterium | reverse complement strand
TCCCATAGATCGACTAAGTTCCGCAATCTGGTACAATTGTAAAGAATCATATTTAGAGCAACTGAAGTATTATTCCAGTTGTTCTTTTTTGATTGCTCAAAATATGATACTTCACTTAAGAATTGTAGCATAAGTAAGAAAAGATGTTGATAATATATGGTAATTAACGGATTTCTTGACTTAAATCTTAGTTGGGAAAGGAAGGATTCAAATTATGGCGAAATATGAACAAAGATTAAAGGGGAACTTTAATGAGTTTTTGAATTGGATACACAGAGATATTACCCAGGGCAGTTCTTCCGTAAGCTATGAGGATGGCAGCGATATTGACTTGGCGAATTCACGCGTAGCTGTCCGGGTTTATGAACGGTATAGTATAGCTGGAGGCAATCGTGTAAGCATGAATATAACCATTACAGGAACCGGCGAGGATTTATTTATAAGTGCCATCACCTCAGGAGGCAGCCAGGCAGTATTTTTTAAGATGAATACCATCGGGGAAGAGACATTCCTGGGATTATGCACGAAGTCAGTAGAGAATTATATGCGAAATCGGTAGATATATTAATGATCATGCCCTTGCCGGAGCACCCGCTTCGACGAGGGCTTTTTAATGATATGCCGGAAAGCCGTTAATGCAAGAGCACAGCATACCAAAAGCAAAAATTAATTACAAAATGCTAATAAAAATACAAACAAACCCGTTAAAAAAATTGTAAGCTGACATTATCAATTAAATATAGATGGGAGATATTATCTATGAACATGAAACAATGGGTAGAAACAGTGATAAATGCAACAGAAAAAAAGGCAATACCAGTACTTTCATTTCCATGTATTTCGTTGATGGGAATTACGGTAAATGATTTGATTAATGACAGTGATCTTCAAGCCAAAGGCATGAAGCTGGTAGCGGATAAGGTTCCCACCGGAGCGTCGGTGAGCATGATGGATTTGTCGGTAGAGGCGGAGGCATTTGGTTCAACAATCCGCTTTTCTGACGATGAGGTTCCAACGGTTATCGGCAAGATTGTGGATGATGAGGATGCGGCGGATGCCTTAGAGGTTCCCAAGGTAGGTGCCGGACGTACGGGAAAATATATTGAAGCAATCGAAAAGGTATGCCGCATGATTACGGACAGACCTGTATTGGCGGGAATTATCGGCCCGTTTTCCCTGGCCGGGAGGTTGATGGATGTGTCGGAAGCGATGATTAACTGCTACGAAGAACCGGATATGGTTCATACGGTTATGAAAAAGACAGCACAATTCCTTACGGAATATGCAAAAGCATATAAAGCGGTTGGCGCCAATGGCATTGTTATGGCAGAGCCTCTTACGGGGCTGCTTTCTCCGGATTTAGCAAGGGAATTCTCCGCACCCTATGTAAAGGAAATTATTGATGCCGTGCAGGATGAAAACTTTGCTGTAATCTATCATAATTGCGGTAATAACGTAATTCGCATGGTAGATTCCATTATCGGGATCGGTGCCTATGGATATCATTTTGGCAACTCCATTACAATGAGTGATATAATTGATAAAATACCTTCCGATGCTCTGGTAATGGGAAATGTCGATCCTGCCGGACAATTGAGAAACGGTACACCGGCTTCGATTAAAGCAGAGACCAAAAGGATAATGGAGGCCTGCTGCTCTAATCCGAATTTTGTGATTTCTTCAGGCTGTGATATCCCCCCGGCCAGCAGTTGGGAGAATATTGAGGCATTTTTTGAAGCCGTCGGAGAATTTTACCTGGAGAAGAAAAAGGCACAGTAAAGACCACCATCAATGTATGAAAAAGCGGTCACCCAGACTCTTATCCCCGGTACTGCTTGGGGGTAATACCGGTATATTTCTTAAATACCTTAGAAAAATAACTCTGGTCTTCAAAGCCGGTAGAAATAGCGATGCTGACCAGGGGGAAGTCCGTGTGGGCCAGCAGCCGTTTGCTTTCTTCAACCCGTACCATATTCAGATACTCTTTAAAGGAGGAGCCGCAGGCTTCTTTAAAGGAAGAGGAGAAATAGGAAGGATTCAAGTGCACATAATCAGCGACCTTCTCCAATGTAATCGGTTCGGCAAAATGCTCCGAAATATATTTCATGGCCTTGCGGACAGAATCATTGTGTTTGGCGGGGAGCCGGGTAAACATGCATTCAACATAAGCATCCAGGGATTCCATCAGAAGATAGCAAAGATCATCAATGCTTTTAACCTTCTCCATGTTTTTTAAAAAGTCGTTATTTATTTTCAAGATCTGGTTCGTGCCCGCACCGCCGTCTATGGCAGACCGGGAAAGCAGGGAACAGAGCTCCATGGCCCGGCTTTTGATTACCTCCAGGCCGTTGCCGTGGGAGAAGAAGACATAGCCCAGCAGATCGTTAAGAATCGCCGCGGCGGATTGTTTATCACCGGATTTGACCTTGGCCAGCAGCAGTTTTTCCTTCTCGTAGGGATAGTCGCTTTTCTCTGTCAAGCCCATGGTTTTATACATCTGAATCGCCTCATTGATCTTTGACTGCTGATGAATCTTCTTACTATTAATAATCAGCTCCTGCTTCGCATCGGTGACAAAATTGGAGAACAGATAGTAGAGCAGGCGGCTGATCTGGGTAACGGTGGCGGGAGGAATCACAGGAAGGCGGTTGGCATCCTCATATAAATCCAGGAGTGCGCCGGTGGAAAGAGCCGGATAACGGCGGGACAGCTCCATAATCAATTCGGAATCGGGCTCGGTCATCAAAAAAGGGCCCACCAGAACAGAGCCAAACAAGGTCTCCCGGTTAATAAGGGGAAAGACAATGTGGCTTAAATTACAGTGGCAGGAAAAAATATAGGTTTCCCCCAGCTCCATAGCTTTTTTGCCCGCATTGGCATGAATCAGACGGCAGGTATCGGAGGGCGGTAAATAAGGGGTAACATAATTGCAGAAGGCAGAAGGCTCTCCTTCGGAAAGAAGCATATCGCCCTGCTCATCCAGGATTTGAATCGGTAATTCCATACAGACCGAAAAAGCAACCAGGAGCTCGCGCAGCTTTTCTTCTTCTGTAATGGTATAAATATAAGGTTTCATACAAAGCTCCTTCTCTTATAATAATTAGATTATAGCATGTTTTATAAAAAAGAACAAAAAAAATTACATAAATCTAAAATTATTACAATTTCTTGAAGAGCCTTTTGAGTATACTATTTGTATTAGTAGAAGCATAAAGAGAAAATTCTGAAAACGGGAGGATAGATTATGGAAGTGATACAGGAAATTTCTGAACTGTTACAAAAAGGAAAGGCAAAACAGGTAAAGGTTCTGGTACAGCAGGCCATAGAGGAAGGAATTGATCCTAAAAAAATTCTGAATGAGGCTTTGCTGAGCGGCATGATGATTATCGGTGCTAAATTTAAAAATAATGAGGTTTTTGTACCGGAGGTTTTAGTAGCGGCCAGAGCAATGAATGCAGGCATCACTATACTGGAACCAAAGCTGATCGAGGTTGGAAATGAGCCGGTAGGAAAAGCGGTTATCGGTACCGTCAAAGGAGACCTGCACGATATCGGCAAGAATCTGGTGACGATGATGCTTAAGGGCGCCGGATTTGAGGTTTATGATATCGGAGTCGATGTAGAAACGGAGGCCTTTATTAACAAGGCGGAGGAAATCAGCGCGGATATCATCTGCATGTCAGCGCTGCTTACGACTACAATGCCCAATATGAAGGATGTTATCGCGGCATTAGAAGAAAAAGGACTGCGAGAAAAATACATTGTCATGGTAGGCGGTGCCCCGGTAAACGAAAGCTTTGCAAATCAGATCGGTGCGGATTACTACACTGCGGATGCTGCAAGCTGTGCGGAGGTTGCCAGAAAAGCGGTTGCTGAACGCAAAAAAATAGCTTAAGGAAAAGGGATACAATGAGGATTGAGCATGAAAAGGTCTCTCTTGACCGTGATATGGTTTTTCATATGATTGACTGCAGAGCGGACAGCCCTGTTTACGATAATATGATCGAGGCATACCAGGAGCTGCTGCCGGAGGTACACAGGCTTATAAAAGGAAGGACTATATTCGGCTTCGGAGAAATTACAGAAGAGGATGCCGTCAGGGAATATCCGGCCGGAACCAGGGTTCTGTATGTGATTTCTACTGTGGGAGCAGAATTAAGCAATCTGGGAAGCAGAATGTTCCAACAGGGGGAGTATGTCAAGGGAATGCTGGCCGACGCCATGGCGGATCTATGTCTCTTCGATCTGGAGAAACAGTGGCAGGAGCACCTCAGGGAGTTCTGCGCGGAAAAAAAGGTGGGCATAGAAAAGCGATTGACAGCACCCCATGATCTGCCGATATCGATACAAAAAACCGCATATGAAAGCTTAAATGCCGAAATCGAATTGAATATGCATATTACTTCCGGGTACATGTATGATCCGGTTAAGTCTGTTTGTCATGTTCTGATCCTCTCGGAAGATCCGTTGGTATTTCAGGCTCAGCATGATTGCCGGAAGTGTCCCCAGCATAGTTGTAAGGCCAGAAAGATATCGGCAGTTAAAATTAAAGTAAGAACTGAGGCCGGAGAAACCGTAATTTACTGCGAAGAAACAGAAAATATTTTAAGAGCCTGCCTGCGTCAGGGTTTTGATGTAAGCGCGGTGTGCGGTGGAAACGGAACCTGCGGAAAATGTAAGATCCGGTTAGTTTCGGGAGAGTTAAAGATTATGCCGGAGGACCGCCTGGCTTTTCGTGAAAAGGAACTGGAGCAGGGCTGGCGTTTAGCCTGCCGTGCATATCCTCAAGAGGAATGTACCATAGAAGCGCACTTTACTGATGCATCGGATTTTTCGGCGGTGGAGCACTTTAGCCGTGAAGGAAAAATAATAGCATCCCATACCAAAAAAGAAGGACCTGCTATCATAGCACATGCAGGAATTGCCATAGATATAGGAACCACGACCATCGCTGCCCAGCTTATCAATTTGGAAAATGGCGAGATTCAGGCTTCCGAATCCTCAATGAATCATCAGCGCAGCTACGGTGCGGATGTAATATCCCGGATCGGGGCATCGAACCGGGGAGAGGGGGCGGCCCTGCAAAAGCTGCTTCGTACCGATTTGGAACAGTTGATCTGTCAATCACTTAAGCACTCCGGCTGTGCGGGAACTGCAGTGGAACAATTGATATTGGCAGGAAATACTACCATAGGGCATTTGCTGATGGGTTACTCTTGCAAGACGTTGGGTGTGTTTCCTTTTCGGCAGATCAACATTGATCTTATCGAAGATTCCTGTAAGAATATCATAGGCACAGAAACCATATCCTGCCGGACCAGAATATTTCCTGGAATATCTACATTTGTAGGAGGGGATATCACTGCCGGATTATATGCCTGCGGATTTGAAAACAGTCAGGAAATAAATTTGCTGGTGGACCTTGGAACCAATGGCGAGATGGCCATAGGGAATAATAAGAGGCTGCTGGTCACCTCAACCGCAGCAGGTCCCGCTTTCGAGGGCGGGAATATATCCTGCGGGACAGGAAGTATACCGGGGGCAATTTGTCATGTTTGCATAGAGGAAGAACATAGGGTAAGCTTTGAGACAATTCATGGGCAACCGCCGACAGGAATCTGCGGAACCGGCGTCATAGAGCTTGTGGCAGAGCTGCTGAGGCATGATCTGATGGATGAGACCGGTTTATTGACAGAGGAATATTTTAAGAATGGATTTTTACTGACAACGAATACCGAAGGGAAGGAAATTAGATTTACCCAGAGTGATATCAGAGAGTTTCAGCTGGCCAAATCAGCAATTCGGGCTGGTGTTGAGATACTGATTAAGCGATATGGTATAACCGGAAAATCAATTGGTCACGTTTATCTGGCGGGAGGGTTTGGTTTTAAGATGAACCGGGAAGCCGCTGTTGCCGTTGGTCTGTTTCCGGAAGAACTGAAGGAAAAAATCATTCCGGTGGGAAACAGCTCCTTAGCCGGAGCGGTCAAGGCATTGGGAGAGAGTATGTGGGTAGAACATGTCCGTGGGCTGATCGATATTGCCGATGAGGTAACCTTATCTAACGACCCGGATTTTAATGATTTATATATAGAATATATGTTGTTTGGAGAAGCTTAAAGTCCTCAATGGAGGAATGTTATGAATCCGTTTTAATTATTAATTATGATATGCCCTGTCGGAGCATCCGCTTTGACAAGGGCTTTTTCTTATACAATTATAGGCTGTCTTCTATCTTGCTTGCGATATGACTTGCGATAAAATTATAAAAACACCTCAAACATTTTACTTTATTTAAATGTTATATTAATGATAATATTTATTTTGGGGGTGGGATTTTGCTAAGCGGTGAAGATATAGATGGATTGATGATACAGATCTCAAAAAAGGATATGGATGCCTTACAAGAATTCTATATGGAAATGAATAGGGCTGTATATGGATTAGCATATGTCATTACGAAATCACCTTATGATGCGGAAGATATTATGCAAAGTACATTTATTAAAATTTGGGATAAAGCGTATCAATATCGTCCTGGTACAAATGCAAAAGCATGGACTATGAAAATAGCGCGCAATCTGGCTTTGACAAAGCTTAAGGATAGCAAACGTTTTGTAGAACTCAATGCGGAGCTTCCATCGGAAGATGCTTTTATGAAAACAATTCATCTGCAGGAGCTTAACACGCTGTTATCTGCACTGAAAAAGGACGAACGTGAAATAGTAATACTTTATTCTGCAGGCTTTTCTCACAAAGAAATATCCGACATTGTAAAAAAACCTTATTCTACCGTACGCTGGAAGTATAGTAACGCAATTAACAAGCTATCCGTGTTAGAAAGAGAGGGAAATTATGAACGAGCTTAATATCTTGTCAAAAATAAATGATATCTTAGTAAAAAGTACACCCGATCATTTTCCAATAATCAAAGAAATAATCCTGAAGGAGGAAAATAAGAAAAGGAATACTTCCAAATGGGTGTTATCAAAATGGTTCCGGGTTGTGGCTGTCACCTGTCTGATTTTTATTATAGGAGGAAGTGTTACGGTGGCAGCAGATAAGCTAATAGGCAAGGATTTCTTTCACCTGTTTTATTTAGGAGAAAATTCACAAAATACAGATGATCAGGTATATATGGGATATGACCAATATAAAGAGATTAGTTCAAGTACATTTGGTCTTGTAGTTGATACGGATGAAATAGCAATTGAGGTACTCGGCGCTGTTTCCACCGGTAATGCGGCAACAGTGATATTGAGGGTAACAGCAAAGCAATTGGATTCTGTTTTGATTAATAATGGTATTCTCCCTCAGGGTAATTATTGTTTTAATGATCAAACAGGCGGAAGCTTATTTGATGACTTTCAGGATGCAAGCTATCGTTATTACTATTCGGTTGAAGACGGGGAACTGCAGCCCAATCAATTTAACATTTTATATACAGTAATTAAAAAGGAAGTGATTACGGGTAAACAGTATACAATAGAGTTGAATAAATTCGGCTACTTTTCTAAGAGTGGATTTAATACCTTATATTATGGAAAATGGGGTGTCTCCATTAACTTTGATACGCAGGCAGATTATACGAAAACAATTTATTTAGACAAAGAAATAGTAGTTGATAATAAATATGTCACAATAAAACAAATGAGTATCACACCATTTTCCTGCAGTATTGATATCCAGGGAAGAATACCGGAGGAGGCAGATTTTAGAAGCCTATTAAACAAACTGGATAAACTGAATGATGAATTAAAAATAAGCTTTAATAAAAACATCCTGCTTGACAGCAATTCTTTTACCCACTGCGCTCAAGGGGGCAGAGCAGATGAGTATGGTAATATTAATCAGGAAGGTATGGTGTACTATCATTTGGCTATTATGTTTAACAAGCCGATTTTAGTAAATAATGTTGACACAATATACTTTAATAATGAAATATATGATATCAAATAGTGACGAAAAAATGAGGGTATAAGATTGACAGAGGGCAATATCAGTACTATAATATCGATAGAACAATACTGATAAACGAGGTATGAGTATGTACGAATATAAAAAAAGTGCTATCACCGCACAAGCTCTGCACAGAATGCCGTACTATATCCAACAATTGAGACTGCTGAAGGATCAGGGGACGGAGACCGTCTCCGCTCCCAGGATCGCGGAGCTCCTCTGCCTGAATGAGGTTCAGGTGCGCAAGGATTTTGCTGCTGTCTATACGGAGAAGGGAAAGCCCAGAACCGGCTTTCCGGTAACGGGGCTGCTCCATCATATGGAGGAGCTGCTGGGATATCATAATGTAGAGGAAGCGGTAGTGGTAGGTACCGGAGCGCTTGCCAGGGCAATCATTGCCAGGGAAGGCTTTCAGAACTGCGGACTGGATATTGTCGCTGTTTTTAACACAGACCCTCAGGGTACCCGGACGGAGCTGGATGGTGTCAAGGTGCTGCCCTCGGATAAAATCAGCGATTTATGCCGGCGTATGAAGATACCCATGGGAATTATAACGGTACCGGCCAGCCAGGCCCAGGTAGTATGTGACCAGCTGGTGGCCGGCGGGGTCCTTGCTGTCTGGAACTTCGCCCCCGTCCATTTATCCGTGCCGGAGCATATTCTGGTACGAAATGAAAATCTTGGCGCTTCCCTTGCCGTATTATCGAATCATCTGAAAGGGAAGATGCGGGAAGTGAATATTCCGGTTTAAAAACAGACATCATTTCTAATAGGAGATTTAAGCATAACTGAGAAAGTTGGAAGCATATGAATACACTGCATTTAAAATACGCCATAGAGGTGGAGCGGACAAGCTCCATCTCACAGGCGGCGGAAAATCTTTTTATGGGGCAGCCCAGCCTCAGCAAAGCAATAAAGGAGCTGGAGGATAATCTGGGCTTTGCCATCTTTGAGCGCACCTCCAGAGGCGTGACCCCCACTGAGAAAGGAATCAAATTCTTCACCTACGCCAGAAATGTGCTGAGCCAGCTGGAAAAAATGGAAGCCCTCTCCGATGCGGCAGATTCGGAGCGGCAGAGCTTCAGCGTGTCCATTCCCCGGGGAAGCTACATCGCAGATGCCATCACCAGCTTTGTGGCCGGGCTGGATCACAGCAGGGGTATGAACCTGAATATCCAGGAGACCAATTCGATCCAGGTGGTCAATAATATCATTGACGGTCCCTTTCATTTAGGCATCATACGCTATCAGACAGAGTATGAGAATTACTTTATTGATTATCTGACAGAGAAACAATTGAAATTTGAACCCATCTGGGAATTTGAATATCTGGTCCTGATGTCGGAGCAGCATCCTCTGGCCAGGAAGGAGAAGCTGGGGAATCAGGAGCTGGAAGCCTATACGGAGATAACACACGGGGACACGGCAATCCCCTATCTGATGCCGGGAGGAAGCGGGAAAGCGGAGCCGCCGGGAGGTACTTCCAAATGCATCTACGTTTACGAACGCTGCAGCCAGTATGACCTGCTTTCGACGGTTCCAACCGCCTACATGTGGGTTTCCCCCATACCGGAGAAATGGCTGGAGCGCTATCGCCTGATACAGCGAAGGAGCAGTGACCGCGGCAAGAGATATAAGGATGTATTGATTTATCCGAAGCAATATCAGTTTACGGAGCTTGACCGGGATTTTGTCAACAAGCTGTACCAGGCCCGGAACGAGGTCTCCTTTCGGGAATATCATTAATGGAAAGAAGCAATTACAGCAGAATATTTTTATTAAAACGTATAGCGGAGAATGGCAGCTCCGCTTTTTTGTATGGATCGAATTCTTTTATCAAAAAAATCGGTGAGATATATCGATATTGGAATATCGATATTCCTTGATGCGATTAATAAAACGGAAATTGGAGCCCCTGAAAGATGCTGGGATATCCCCATACGAACGCATCCCAATTCATAAATTGTCAGATATCCACGGGAAAGTAGAGGAGAGAGTAGAAATACACACATTATATCGATAATAGAATATCGATATAATGTTTTTGAATTTTACATTATTAAAAAACATTGTTAAAATATAAACAAATAAATCGCTTTCCAATCATAAACTGTGCAATTGTGTCGCCACGCAAACAGATTATTGATTTGAACAGACAGGAGGGATTTCGCGATCAATCCCTCCTGTATAAAAAACTTTTATTTACTTGCTGCTTACATAGAGAAGAAAGTTATGATCTGATGGGGTGCTGTAAAGTATATTCTTTCTATAAAAAAAGACTGTATTTTGCATCACTCCATTTTTGATGGGAGGAGGAGCGGCAGCTATGATATATAAGGGAATATCATCCCAGGCTCTTCGGCGTCTGCCCGTGTACCTTCGTTTGCTGAAGGCGCTTCCGGAAGCGGGGGAAACAGGGGGGGCGAATATCTCGGCGACTATGATCGCCCATGAGCTGAAGCTGAATGATGTTCAGGTAAGAAAGGATCTGGCGCTGGTCAGCCAGGGCGGACGCCCCAGAACCGGATATGAAATCAAAAGGCTGATTGCCGATATCGAACACTGCCTGGGCTATGATAATGCGGACAGTGCGGTCATCGTAGGCGCAGGCAATCTGGGACTTGCCCTGCTGTCCTATGAGGGCTTTGAGGAATACGGTTTGGATATCGTGGCCGCATTTGACCGGAGAGAAAGCAGGCTTGGCTCCGTGAGAAGCGGAAAACAGATATATGCCCTGGAAAAGCTGCCGGGACTTTGCTCCAGGATGAAGATTAACATAGGAATTATTACGGTGGAGGCAGAGGAGGCGCAGAGCACCTGTGATCTGCTGGTCGAAAGCGGTGTGTCGGCGGTCTGGAATTTTGCACCGGTTCATCTGACGGTGCCGGAGCATGTGCTGGTCCAGAATGAAAATCTGGCCGGTTCCCTGGCTGTCTTATCAAAACAGCTTGCTAAAAAGCTTACTATATAAATTAATTTTACTGCCGTAAGGCAGAATGGAGGCAATTATATGAAGGAAACATTTGATTTTACGGTGGTTGATGGCATCATCGATGAAATTGGCTGTGAGCAGAGTGCAATCATTGCCATTCTACAGGGAATTCAGGAGCATTACCGCTATCTTCCCAGAGAGATTTTCCCCTATTTATCCCGGAAAATCGGGATCAGCGAAGCGAGAATCTATAGTACGGCCACCTTTTATGAGAACTTTTCCCTGGAGCCCAAGGGGAAATATGTCATAAAGGTATGCGACGGCACAGCCTGCCACGTAAGAAAATCAATTCCGATTCTGGAGCGTCTGCGGGGGGAACTGGGGCTGAGTGAGAAAAAGGCAACCACCGATGATCTGGGCTTCACCGTTGAAACCGTATCCTGTCTGGGAGCCTGTGGTCTGGCTCCGGTCATTACAGTGAATGACAAGGTACACCCGGCCATGACGCCGGATAAGGTAACACAGCTTTTAAATGACCTGAAGGAGGAAATGACATGCTAAAGACAAGGGAAGATTTGATACAGATCCGGTCCGTCTATACCAGGGCGCTGGAGCGGCAGGCCGAAAAGCTGCTGGTATGTGCCGGAACCGGATGTGTTTCCTCCGGGGCGTTGGAGATCTTTGACCGGCTGGAGGAGCTGCTGAAGGAGCATAACATCCCCTGCTCTATTCAGCTTACCCCCGAACCCCATGAGGATTCCGTGGGACTGAAAAAGAGCGGCTGCCACGGCTTCTGTGAGATGGGCCCTCTGATTCGTATCGAGCCCCAGGGATGGCTGTATACCAAGGTGCAGTTATCAGACTGTGAGGAAATCATAGAAAAGACGGTGCTGCGGGGAGAATTCCTGGAACGGCTTGCCTGCCGGAAGGAAGACAGGGTGTATCAGAAGCAGGAGGAGATTCCCTTCTATCAGAAGCAGACCCGCCTGGTGCTGGATCATTGCGGACAGATCGATGCCACCTCCATTACGGAGTATTTCGGTATCGGAGGATATACGGCATTCGAGAAGGCTTTGTTTGATATGGAGGCCGATGACATCATTCATGAAATCTCAGAATCCAACCTCAGGGGAAGAGGGGGCGGCGGTTTCCCTGCCGGACGCAAATGGTCTCAGGTGAAGAGACAGAAGGAGCCCCAGAAATATGTAGTCTGCAATGGTGACGAGGGAGATCCGGGAGCCTTCATGGACCGGAGCATTATGGAGGGTGACCCCCATAGAATGCTGGAGGGAATGATGATTGCGGGCCTGGCCTGCGGCGCTTCCCAAGGCTACATCTATGTACGTGCGGAATATCCCATGGCAGTCAGCCGGCTGAAAACAGCCATCGCGCAGGCCACAGAATACGGGCTGCTGGGTGAGAATATCCTGGGGACCGGCTTTAGCTTCCAGATCCATATCAACCGGGGAGCGGGAGCCTTTGTCTGCGGGGAAGGAAGCGCTCTGACCGCTTCCATCGAGGGAAAGCGGGGCATGCCCAGAGTAAAGCCTCCGAGAACCGTGGAGCAGGGTCTGTTTGATAAGCCCACCGTATTGAATAATGTGGAGACCTATGCCAATGTTCCCCTAATCATCATAAACGGTGCCGAGTGGTATAAGGGAATTGGCCCTGAGAACAGCCCCGGCACCAAAGCCTTTGCCCTGACCGGCAATATTGAGAACACCGGCCTGATCGAGGTGCCCATGGGCACCACCCTGGGAGAGATTATCTTCGGAGTCGGGGGAGGCATGAGGGACGGCAAGGGCTTCAAGGCAGTTCAGATCGGAGGCCCCTCCGGCGGATGTCTGACCAAGGAGCATCTGGAGCTGCCCCTGGATTTTGACTCCCTGAAGAAGGCGGGAGCCATGATCGGCTCCGGCGGCCTGGTGGTTATGGACGAAGACACCTGTATGGTGGAAGTGGCGCGCTTCTTCATGAACTTTACCCAGAACGAATCCTGCGGCAAATGTGTCCCCTGCCGGGAAGGAACCAAGCGGATGCTGGCGATTCTGGAGCGGATCGTGGAAGGAAACGGAGAGGACGGGGACATCGAGCTGCTGCTGGAGCTGGCGGATACCATCTCCTCCACCGCGCTCTGCGGACTGGGAAAATCCGCAGCCTATCCGGTGGTAAGTACCATTAAGTATTTCCGGGAGGAATACGAGGCACATATTTACGAAAAGCGCTGTCCTACGGGAAATTGCCAGAAGCTGAAGCAGATTGCCATTGATCCGTCCCTGTGTAAGGGCTGCTCCAAATGCTCCAGAAGCTGCCCTGTCGGAGCCATCTCCGGCAAAGTAAAGGAAGCTTTCGTAATTGACGGCGGCAAATGTATCAAATGCGGTGCCTGCATTCCTGCCTGCCCCTTCCATGCAATTATCGGATAGACAAGACCTGCGGCAGAGAGCCGATTAAGTAACAAATTTGTGCCGAAGCCCGGCATCGCTGTGCTTCGGCAGAATGGAGAATAGAATGGATAAGAATAATATTATGACAATTGACGGCATACCGGTGGAAATAGGCGATGAGAAGAATCTTCTGGAACTGATCCGCAAAGCAGGAATTAAGATGCCCACCTTCTGTTATCATTCCGAGCTCTCAATCTATGGCGCATGCCGTATGTGCATGATTGAGAACGAATGGGGCGGAATTGACGCCGCCTGCTCCACGATTCCTAAGGCCGGCATGAAAATCAAGACCAACACGGACAGACTGCGCAGATACCGCAAGAATATATTGGAGCTGCTTCTGGCCAACCATTGCAGGGACTGTACCACCTGCAACAACAGCGGAAAATGTAAGCTTCAGGATCTGGCGGTGCGCTTTAACATTACCGGAGTCCGCTTTCCCAACACTGCGGCAGAGCCCAAGCTGGACGATTCCTCTCTGTGTATTACCAGGGATACCAATAAATGCATTCTCTGCGGGGATTGTGTAAGGGTGTGCAATGAGATACAGAAGGTGGGAGCAATTGATTTTGCCCACCGGGGTTCCAACATGACCATCAGTACGGCCTTTGAAATTCCCATTGCCGAATCCCCCTGTGTCGGCTGCGGGCAGTGTGCCTCGGTGTGCCCTACCGGAGCCATTGTGGTGAAAAACGATACACAGAAGGTCTGGAAAGCACTGGATGCCGCAGATACCAAGGTCACCGTACAGATCGCACCGGCGGTACGTGTGGGCCTTGGCAAGAAGATGGGAATGAAGCCCGAAGAAAATGCCATGGGAAAGATTGTTGCCGCACTGCGCCGTATGGGCTTTGACGAGATTTATGACACCAGCACCGGCGCGGATCTGACGGTTTTGGAGGAGACAAGCGAATTCCTTGCACGCCTGCAAAAAGAAAGCAGCCTTCCTCTGTTTACCTCCTGCTGTCCTGCCTGGATTCAATATGCGGAGAAGAATTATCCCGAGCTTCTTCCGAATATTTCAACCTGCCGCTCCCCCATGCAGATGCTGGCATCCGTTGTGAAGGATCAGTCCGGATCATCAGGACGCCGTCATGTCCATGTGGCGGTGATGCCCTGTACCGCCAAGAAATATGAGGCCTCCCGGGAAGAATTTAAGGTAGAGGGTGCCCCCAATGTAGACTATGTGATTACAACCCAGGAGTTGATACAGATGATCCGGGAATCGGGAATTTTATTCCATGACCTGGAGCCGGAAGCAGTTGATATGCCCTTCGGTACCATGACCGGAGCCGGTGTGATCTTCGGTGTGACCGGAGGGGTTACGGAGGCGGTGCTGCGAAGGCTTTCCTCCGATAAATCAAAGAATGCTCTTATGTCCATCGCATACCAGGGAGTCAGAGGGATGAAGGGGGTTAAGGAAACCACGGTTTCCTATGGCGGCAGAGAGCTGCGGATTGCCATTGTCAGCGGCTTGAAGAATGCCAGTGACCTGATTGAACGAATCAAAGCAGGAGAGCATTATGACTTTGTGGAGGTAATGGCGTGCCCCGGAGGATGTGTATGCGGAGCCGGCCAGCCCTTCGCCGAAGTCGATACCAGGGAACGCAGAGGAAAGGGCCTGTATGCCGCGGATAAGCAGTGCAGCATCAAATTCCCTGAAGAGAATCCGCTGATGATGTCCCTGTACGGCGGGCTGCTGAAGGGCAGAATTCATGAGCTTCTGCATGTGGATTATTCTCATGGAAAGGAGCATGAATAATATGATGGAAGTAAAAATCTGCATCGGCACCTCCTGTCATTTGAACGGCTCCTACAATGTAATTCAAAGCATACAGCAATTGATGGAGAAATACTCACTGCATGATAAAGTGAAGCTGGAGGCATATTTCTGTATGAGGCAATGTATGAATAAAGGGGTGGCCATAACGGTTGACGGAACAAACTACAGGGTGGAGCCGGAGAATGCCGGAGCATTTTTCCTGGAGCAAATAGAAGGCTTACAAAGCGGAAGCATTAAAGCAGAATAAGGGAAAAAATGATAGGAATATCGTGTGGCAGCAAAAGAACAGTGTCTTTTGCTGCCATTACGATTCACTCCTTGACCGCTCCAATCATTACACCTTGAACAAAATGCTTTTGTATCAGAGGATAAATACACAGAATCGGAACGGTTGAAACCAGAATAGTTGCATATTTTATAGTTGTACCAACATCTTCAATATCACTGTTGCCCCCCATTGCGCCGAGCTGGCTTCTTGTTAAAATATCTCTAAGTAATAGCTGCAGCGGCATCTTATTTGCATCCCTGATATATATCATGGCTCTAAACCAGGCGTTCCAGTGCCCCACCGCATAATACAGCATAATTACCATAATTGTAGGCTTTGCAAGGGGGATAATAATACGGGTTAAAATGGTCCAGCTTCCGGCTCCGTCAATTCTGGCCGATTCCTCCAGCGCCGCTGAAATTCCCTGGAACCCGGTAATCATAATCAGAAGATTATAAGTACTTACAGCCACTGGTATGATCAGCCCCATCCTGTTATCAATCAAATTGAGCTTATCCATTAGCAAATAAGAAGGGATCAACCCGCCGCTAAAATACATCGTAAATATAAACATCAGAGTAAAGAACTTTTTTAACATAAGATTTTGTCTTGATAATACATAAGCGGCCGAGGCAGTAGCATATATATTCATCGCTGTTCCCGCAATAACATAAAACAGTGTATTTCCATAGCCAATATAAATAGATGGATTTTGAAATACTTTTTTATAAGCAGATAGAGAAAAGCCCTGGGGATGAAACAGAATACCTTGATTGCTTATAAGCTTTACAGGGTCGCTAAAGGATGCAAACACAACATAGGCAAAAGGATACAGGGTTATTAAAGCAATTAAAAGTAAAAAAGATAGGGAAGCCGATCTTTATGAAGGACTTAATAGGTTTATTGAATACTGTAAAAATTACTTTGATATTATCTATGACGTTGGAGTAAGCGGATTATGTAATAACAAACACTTATCGGAGGCTTATGTTCAAGCCGGCAATACTTTAGAATATATGCATTTATTCAGCCTTGGAAATTTGTGCAGCTATCACGATACCCCTAAGGAAGCACAAATCGGATATCTGAGCTTAAAGAATTCAGATTATGTTATCAATCTCGTAATGTCGGCCTGTGAACAGCCCTTGAAAGATTATTTCAGCAATATATATCAGGAACTGAAGCAGAAAAAATTATCCCTGGAGGATGCCAAAAGCCTTCTCTACTTCTTTTATAATGTATCCATGAGGCTAAAGGCACAGCTGCTTTATCAGTATAACTACAGCTTATCCGAAAGCTTTTTTCTGCTGGACAATCAATTTTTTAATTATTCCCTGCAGGAGGCCATGCGCTATATAGAAAAATTATACTTACAAGCGATACAATTGATCAAGGAACAGGATCTAAATTCCTCTGATAAGAAAATACATGATGTGTCCCAGTATATTGAAAGCAATTATTTTGATATTAACCTGAATTTGAATAATATTGCCGATCACTTTCATATTACGCCATCTTATTTATCCAGGAAGTTTCGTGATGAGTATGGAATAAGCATGATTGACTATCTTTATAAAATCCGTATTTCACATTCATTAAAGCTTATTAAGGATACCTCACTGAAAATTGCAGATATTGCCCAGATGGTAGGATTTCAGGACAGCAATGCCTTTATCCGTATTTTCAAGAAATATCAGGGCTGCACTCCGGGAAAATATAAAATTACCAGCAGCCCCGGCAGCATTTGTTATTGATTTGTTATTGATAAGAGTGGAAGATTTCTTTCACCCTGTCATAGGAGAGCTTTTCTCTTCGGTAGCAATCTACGATTCCCTTATTATTCTGACTCTTTGGCCTGGAATGAAACCACCCCTTGTCTACCCTGCAGTCTGCATACTGCCAGATAATCACACCGGATAACTCTTCATCGGATAATATGGCATTTAATTGCTCCGTTAATATATCCCGCTGGTATTCTTCCGTCCACTTCTCCCTGTTATTGCTCCGATGGCCATAGATTGCACCCGCACCGATTTCACTGATCAGCAGGGGTTTTCCGGCTCCTTCCGTGCGCCGGACGAAATCCTTGAGCGTTCCGAGGCATTCCTTCGTCGGAGTATCGTGATACCATCCCGGATAAATATTATAGGATACAATGTCCACCAGGCCCAGGCATAAATCCGAACCGATAAACTGGCTAAGACCCGCAAAGGATACCGGCCGGCTGGAATCCAGGCTCTTGATAAGCTCAAACTGCTTTGCATAGCAGGACTTTCCAAACTCCGTATTGCTGACACATTCGTTCAAAATCCCCCATACATAAATAGAGGGATGATTAATATGATTTTCAATCATTTCCCGGATGCAATCCGCGCTTTGCCGGTGGAAGTTCTTATGCCTCATCTGCTCTTCGCTTAATCCTCTTGCATGAGCCTCTTCCCATACCAAAATCCCGTTTTCATCACATAGATCAAGAAAGCGCTCATCGTTGGGATAGTGGCAGGTACGAATACAATTGGCGCCTAATGATTTAATTATCTCAATGTCGCGGTACATGGCTTCAATGGGAACGGAGCACCCGAATTCCGCATAGTCCTCATGACGATTTACCCCTTTGATGATAACCTTCTGTCCGCCGAACAGAATGTCCTTTCCCACAACCTTTACTTCACGGAACCCCACTCTGTCTATGAGATCGTCCACAACTATATCATTGTGCAGGAGCAGGGCATTCATCGTATATAATTGGGGAGCCTCCAGCGTGTATGGAATTGCGGATGGAAATTCAAAGGTATCTTCAAACCGGGTTTCTGAATCCGGAAGCAGATCTTGGCCGCTGAAGGAAACCGAAGCCTCTTCCCCTAATTTAATCTGTAAGCTTACATTTTTTTGTTCTTTTGACAGATTGTACACTGAGGCACGAATGGAAGCATACCATCTGCCATGCTCCTGGTACGGAAGGAAGTGGACATATTGGATGAACATATCCTCGATTTGTTCTGCAACCACGGGGCGGGTAATTCCGCCATAGGAATAATAATCATTGCTTACATGCAATGCTGATTCCTCGTGAAAGGAATTGTCCGCCTTAATCTCCAGCAAATGCTCTCCATAAGGGATATCCTGTAATAATACGCTGAATTCGGTATAAGCATTATAATGATATGCTACCTGTTTATGATCCAGAAAAACACAGGCTGTATGGCTGATACCCTTAAATACCAGGCGGATATTGCCTCCAAAAGTTATTTTTTTTGAATACAGCGCTTTTCCTTTATAAGATGCCAGTCCGGGATTGCTCTCCCAGCAGCCGGGAACCAGCATCCTATATTCCTCCTGCTTTTCCTCCTTTGAATTAAGGAGATTGAAGTTCCAGACAGGGTCAAGGGGAATTTCCTTTCGCACATAATGGGTTTGAAATAATCTCGTATTCATTTTGTCTCCATTCCTGCACAAATTTTTTGTGCAAACTTAAGTTAAAGCATATTTTTCAATCATTAACTGACGAAAGATAAGATTGGTTATCTACAGCATAATAAATTGCAATATTTATATCAATAGTCTATAATAAGAAAAAACTGATTTATCCTAAGGTGGTAATCCTATGTCTAAAATCCTCCGCATGGGGTGCAATACGACACATGAGAATAGCTTTTTTGTTGATCGTCCCAATGGCTATGACTGGTATCTTCTGCTGCTTGTGAAATCTCCGGCTATTTTTGTTATTAATAAAGAAGAGATAGCTGCGCCCGCCAATACCTTGATTATTTATGACAAAGGCTATCCCCAGGAATACAGGGCCAACGGAACAGAGTATAAAAATGACTGGATGCATCTTGAACTGGATGCTTCCCTGTTCCGGCAGTATCAAATTCTGCTGAATACCCCTTTGTATATTTCAAATCATTATTACCTTACGGATCTGATCCAAAAGATGGCAAGCGAATTTTATTCCAATAATCCTTATAAAGAGCTTACAATGGAATACTTGCTGCACATTTTTTTCATAAAAGCAGGGGAGCAGACGGTAAAAGGTAATTTTCATTCCTGCCATACCCGGCTTTATGAAGAATTAATCAAGCTTCGAAGTAAGATATACAGCAATCCCCAAAAGAACTGGTCCATATCGTTAATGGCCCGCCAGCTTCATATCAGCAGCGGCTATTTACACAGTATCTATAAGGAGACATTTTATATTTCCTGTATGTCAGAGGTGATCGAAAGCCGCATTATTTATGCGAAACAGCTCTTGGTTGAATCCGATCTGCCCGTTGGAGAGATTGCAATATTATGCGGATATCATAATGAAGTACATTTTATGAGACAGTTTAAGAAATTAATCGGCTTAACTCCATCAGAATACCGGAGATTAAACCGTTAAAAAACCTTTTTGTGCAGGGAATGGAAGAAATTCAGAAAAATTTATTATAAATCAATTAATTTTTAACAATCAAATTGTCAATTCCATTTCCTTACGATATAATAGAAGGAGTAGTTTGAAGTTTTTTAAAAATGAGTCAGACTCTGGCTGTTCCGGGGGACTGGCGCGGGGGACAGGGTATACGTTGCTGGCAACGCATATATACTTAGCAATGGAGGATTTGACATGAGTCAAAAGAATTTTTCAAATCTGGGGGATGAGATTAGGGACATCGTGCAAGATGCGGTGAACACCATGGATTTTCATCATATTAACCGGGATATTGAGCATTCGCTCCGGTCTGCATTAAGCGAGATACGGGGCTCTTTGGGAATCAATATACCTGGAATGGATAGAAAGGAACCGAAGAATCAGGAAGGCGCAGGGAGCGGCAAGAACCACTGGAATGGTCAGAACGGCGGTGACAACCGGACAAGCTGGCAGCAGAACCAGGTGGACTGGAGGCAGGCCTTCACAAACCGAAGGGATCTTCGCTCCAACAGGAAAGATTACAGAATGCCGGTTAAGCCTAATCCTGCAGAGTTTGGGACCAGTGCTATGGTTCCCAAGCAGAAGAGCGGGCTGGTTCCCTATGTTGAGGTGGGAAGGGTCTCCGGGATTTTACTTACCGTATTTGGAAGCATCGGAACCGGTGTTTTCGGAATCTCGGCCCTGGTATTATTGATTTTGGCCTTTACCTTACCCGGCCTCGGTTTTCTGGCAACGATTGCTCTCGGGGTGTCGGCACTGCTGGTGCCCAGTCTGCTCATGATGGCAAGGGGCGGGAAAAACCGGAAAAGACTGAAGCGATTCCGCAGATACTTAAAGATTATCGGCGGACGCGGCTATTGCACCTTGAATGAACTGGCCCAGAGCACAGGCTGGAGCAAGAGATTTGTATTAAAGGATGTCCGCAGGATGATATCCATAGGGATGTTTTCCGAGGGACGGATTGACGAGCAGCAGACCTGTGTGATTCTCAACAGGGAGAGCTACCAGCAATACCTGGAGACAATGAAAGGCGCCAGAACACGCGAGCTGGAACAGGGGGCAAGGGGCGGAGCCGGAGGAGCCGGCGGCAGTGCCGGGCAGGCGGGAGGCGCAGGCGGTTTCCAACAGGCGGCGGGAGGCCCTGCGGCGGCTTCTTCTCCGGAGAACGAAGCGCTGAGAAAAGCGCTGGAGAACGGAAGGAACTGTATCCGCCAGATGAAGGAAGCCAACGAGGAGATCCAGGGAGAAGAGATATCCAGGAAGCTCTATCGCCTGGAGCTGGTTACAGGAAGAATTTTTGATTATGTGGGGACACATCCGGCCCAGCTTCCGGAGATCCAGAAGTTTATGGAATATTATCTTCCCACCACCTTAAAGCTGATCAATGCGTATCGGGAATTTGACCGCCAGCCGGTTCAGGGAGACAATATCACCACGGCGAAGAAAGAGATAGAGACCACGCTGGATACCATCAATCACGCCTTTGAGACCCTGCTGGACAGTCTTTACGGGGATGCGGCCATGGATGTATCCACGGATATATCCGTGCTGGAAACGATGCTTGCCCAGGAGGGACTGACACCAGGAGAGCTGAAGGCAAGAAGGATGGATTTGCAGGAGGATACACTGGTTTTTGACAATGACAAGCGGTAAACTGCTTGCTTATGATAATAAATGATGGAGGGATAAAGCGATGAATAATGAAGTACCTACCCTTACCTTTGAGCCTTTTGCCGAAGAGACAGGCGAAGCGCAGATCATACTGCAGGAGGAAAAGGCTGTTCCCAAGGCAGAGATACTGGATGAAGCCAACCTGTCACCGGAAGAGAAGAAGCTGGTGGCGGATTTTGCAGAGAAGATTGATCTGGGGAAATCCAACCTGGTTCTTCAATACGGTGTGGGAGCCCAGAAGAAAATAGCGGATTTCTCCGAAACCGCGCTGTCCAATGTAAAAACCAAGGACCTGGGCGAGATCGGCGAGATGCTGTCGGGTGTTGTAATGGAACTGAGGAGCTTTGAATCCGAAGAGGAGGAGAAGGGCTTCCTTGGCTTCTTCAAAAAGACCTCCAACAAGCTGGCCACCATGAGGACCAAGTATGATAAGGCGGAGAACAATGTCAACCGTATCTGTCAGGCTCTTGAGGCACATCAGATCCAGCTGTTAAAAGATGTGGCACTGATGGATAAGATGTATGAATTAAACAAGACCTATTTTAAGGAATTGTCCATGTATATATTGGCCGGCAAGAAGAAGCTGGCGAAGGTTCAGGAGGAGGATCTGCCGAAGCTGGTGGCACAGTCCCAGCGGACCGGGCTCCCGGAGGATGCCCAGGCGGTCAACGACCTTATGTCTGTGATCAACCGCTTTGAGAAGAAGATCCATGATCTTGAGCTGACCAGAATGGTTTCCATCCAGATGGCGCCCCAGATTCGTCTGGTGCAGGGCAATGATACCATCATGGCGGAGAAGATCCAGTCCACCATCGTGAATACGATTCCCCTGTGGAAGAGCCAGATGGTGTTGGCGCTGGGAGTTGCCCATTCCACCCAGGCAGCCAGGGCTCAGCGTGAAGTGACGGATATGACCAACGAGCTGCTCCGGAAGAATGCGGAGACCCTGAAGCTGGCCACCGTTGAAACGGCTAAGGAATCCGAGCGGGGAGTAGTTGATATTGAGACCCTGCGCTTCACCAACCAGTCCTTGATCTCAACCCTGGATGAGGTGCTGAGGATTCAGACGGAAGGCCGTCAGAAGAGAAAGGAAGCGGAAGTGGAGCTGCAGCGTATAGAGGGAGAATTGAAGAACAAATTGCGGACCCTCAGCAAATAGGCGGCTGGCCTTTTATAATAAATCCGTATGCGGCAGGAACAAGGTAGATCCGAAGCTGCATACGGATTATTTATATCTTGCGATTCCATATCTTGCATACCCTAAAACGCTATGTTATGATTTATGTACGGAGCACGGCAGATATAAACCTACAGCACTGGTGCACAGAGAAGAACCTTAAGGCAATAGCGGAGAAGACATTATGGAGTTCAACGAGTACGATAAGCATATACAAGAGCAAATTAATCAGGTGCTGGAGGTACGGATACAACGTCCGGAAGAAGTGAAGCAGATATGTAAGAAATTAATCAGCATTGGCGAGGGAGAGGACGATGATAAACTGCTGGGCTTTGCTTATTATTATCTTGCGGAAGCATATTTTGACTGCAATCAGTATGATAAGTTCATTCAGAAATTAGTCCAGGGATTGGAGTACCAGCTTAAGGTTCCGTTGATAAGCCTCCTCTCCAAATCATACAATATGCTTGGTATCAATGCGGATAACCAGGGTAATATCCCGGCGGCCATTGACTACTACCTCACTTCCCTAAAATACAGTAATGAATATGGACTGGATTACGAAGCCGGCCTTGTGAATGGCAATATCGGGCAGATCTATGCCTCCCTCCGGGAATATAAGACGGCAATTCATTATCTGAACAAGGCGTTGATTTGCTTTTATAAGGATAAGGAGAATCAAAACAGCAGCCGTGGACGGATGATCGCAGAGACCACCATTGCGCGCTGCTATCTGCAGATTGGAGACAAGGAAGCGTCAGTTCAATGGTTTGACCTGATACAGAAGGAGAAGGAAGGATTTGAAGGCGACGGTCATTATCCCATTGTAATTCTCTGCTTTGAAATATTATTCTTTCATAAAATGGAGGAATATGATAAACGGGATCAGCGGATGAAACAGATGATCACGGTAATAGAAGAGACATCCTCCCTGCTGGATATTTACGACGAAACGTTTACGCTCTGTGAGATTTTAAGAGAGACAGGAAACTATCATGATCTCTGGAGGGTGCTGAAACGGGTGGAGCTGCTGACCAGGCAGGCGGGAATCGTCAATATGCAGCTAAAGGTGTTAAAGCATAAGCTGCAATACTACAAGCTGATACATAATGAAACGGACTATATGCAGGCCTGTGCCGATTATGTCATACTCTCGGAGCAGCTGGAAGCGGAGAAGCAGGCAAATGCCAGGAATGCCATTGAGCTTCGCCTGGATCTGGAAGTGATTAAGGAAAAGCATACGGTGGTACAGGAAGAGAATAAGGTTCTTCTTGAGAAGTCACAGAGAGACCCTCTGACCAGGCTCCCCAACCGTGAAAGGCTGAATGAATACACTGAGATTGCTTTTGAACGGGCCTATCGTAGTCAGACAAGCCTGGGAGTTGAGATATTTGATATTGATTGCTTTAAGGAATATAATGACACCTTTGGCCATCAAGCCGGAGACAAATGTCTGAAGAGGATTGCGAAGCTGCTCAATGCCCTGATGGAGCAGGGAATGTTCTGTGCCCGCTATGGAGGGGATGAGTTCATTATAGTATATGAGAATAAGACCGATGATGAGATTCTGGAGATAGCGGGAAAGCTGAAGCAGGATGTAATTGCTTTGAAGCTCTGCTGCGGCAAGGATGAGAAGCAGCCCATGATTACCATATCCCAGGGAATACGCAATTCTGTGCCCAAGAAGGGAAATAAGATCTGGGATTACTTCTATGCTGCGGATATGTCCATGTATCGGGTAAAGCGCGCCAGCAAGAACGACATTCGCTTAGTACATACCGCGTATGAAGCGAGTACGGTAAAGGAAGGGAATAAGGCAATGAATGAGGGCGGACAACAGGTTTAAAGATAAATAATGTGCGGGGGAAAAGGACGGAAGTAAAATGAGCAAGCATGGACTGACAAGAAGTCTGCTGGGACTGGGATGTATTCTGATTGTGCTGGCCAGGGGCGCGGATCTGGGATGGGCATCCCCGATAGTAAGGAACGGGGAGATCCGGTCCCTGAACCAGGTACAGGGTGAAATACAGGCGGAGAATACGGATCAGGGGGAGAATGCGGAGGATAAGATAGATGAAACACAACCGGATGCCGGTCAAGCAGATGAAATGCAGACCGCAGATGAGTCAGCATCCGGTAAGGAAGAGGCAGATGAGCAGTTAACTGGCAACGAAAAGGATAAGGAACAGACAACTGGCAAGGAAACAGAGGATGAGCCGGCCAGCGGTGAGCAGATAGAGGATGAGCTGACGGGTGACGGAACAGATCCGGAAGAAGGCGGGGAGGCGCAGGAGGATGAGCAGTACGGAGGAAAGATTATTCTCAGTGCAAAGAGCCTTTCCCTGCAGCAGGGGGAATCCGCAGTGCTGACGGCCGAACTGACGGAGGAGAATCAGACGGACGAAGAGCTTCGTTATCAGAGCAGTGATACCAAGGTAGCTACAGTAAATCAAAGCGGTAAGGTGAAAGCAGTTCGCTGGGGCAGCACAACAATAACCGTAACGCTGGGGAAAGCCAAGGCCAAATGCAAGGTTACCGTATCGAAGGACATCACACTTACCATCAGTGCGGCAGGGGACTGTACTCTGTCCAGTGATATTAAGCAGCCTGCCAGCGTGAATTTCTTCTCGGTATATAATAAGAAGAAGGATGATGCATACTTCTTCAAAAATGTAAAACCCATCTTTGAAAAGGATGATATGACCATCGTTAATTTTGAAGGAACCCTGAGTAATCAAGGGAAGAGGGAAGATAAGAAATGGGCCTTCCGGGGAAAGCCCTCCTATATTAATATTTTGAAGGAAGGCTCGGTAGAGGCGGTAGCCTTTGCCAATAATCATGTCAAAGATTACGGTGAGATCAGTTATACGGATACCATCAAGAGCTTTGAGAAAGCGGGACTGGTCTACTCTTCCTATGAAACAATCGGAGTGTATGAGGTAAAAGGAATGAAAATCGGCATGGTATCCATACAGGAGACCGGAAGGACCGATAGCAAGACCATACTAAGAAAAGCTTTAAAGACGGTAAAAAAAGAGAAGCCGGACCTTCTGATTGTCAGCTTTCACTGGGGAATAGAGAAAAGCAGCCGCATAACCAAGGCACAGAGGGAGCTGGGCCGGATTGCTGTGGATGAAGGCGGAGCAGATCTGGTGCTGGGGCATCATCCCCATGTTCTCCAACCGGTAGAAAAATATAAGGATGCCTATATCGTATACAGCCTGGGCAACTTCTGTTTCGGCGGTAATACCAATCCGGCGGATAAGGATACCATGATCTTTCAGCAGACCTTCACCTTCCACAATGATGAGTTGGTGCAGACGGATGATGTCCGTATTATTCCCTGCTCCGTATCCTCCACGAGCCAGCGCAATAATTATCAGCCCACCCCCAGCACAGGGAAGGAGAAGACCCGGATTTTGAAGAAAATCAATGGGTATTGTGAGCCGTATGGCATTACCTTTGATAAAAACGGACGAATTATTCTAAGCAAATAAAAATCCTATTAATAGCAGAAAAATGCGTATTGAAACAGCTTTTGAAGCTTAGTCAAGACGCATTTTTTATGCAATATTTTTCAGCAAGTCTATTTTGCGGCAGCCCCTCTTACTCAGCCAAACAATATGTTGAAATCAAGTGTATGCTATACGTTGCGGCAAGGCATGAGATCAGCACAAACGGGATAATGATCGGACAGGTATACCCCGTCTTTGCAATCCTCCCAGAGAGAGACGTCCCGGCAGGAAATGCCGCTCTCAACAAAGATATAATCGATTTTTTCTAAACTCTTTGTACGCCCAAAATCGTGGAAGGTTCTCTGAATCCCCGCAGTCAGATCGACAAGCTGCGGGCATCCGTTGCGGTCAACATATGACCTTAAGACTTCCATTTCTGCGGAATTAGGGAAAGCATTAAAATCCCCTGCTAATATAGCGGGAGCCTGGACAAAATCTTCTTCCTGCCGGATTCGCATGAGAATCTGGCTCAATCCCAGGCGGCGGGCTTCGCTTCCAAGGTGGTCCAAATGGGTGTTGTAAATACGGTAGAGCTGCTTTGTTTCCAGGTGCTGCAGCAGCACCATGGTACAGGTGCGCGGACAATCGCTTTGATCCGGATAGCGGGAGCCGGGCAGCATCGGGGTTGGCGAGAGCCAGAATACATCCATCTTCAGTAAATTCAAACCAGATTTCTTGTAGGCGATACATGTTTGCTCGCCCTGAAGGTCCTCATCCCTGCCGCAGCCAATAATATAGTAATCCGGCAGGCATTCCTTGAGCCCTGCCGCAACATGGGGCAGAACCTCTTGAAAACAGATGACATCGGGGGCCTCCCTCTGTATTCTATCCAGAATCATCGGCTTCCTGTAACAAAAATTATTATTCCCATCCTGCCCGTAATCACACCGTATATTAAAGGTAACTAGTTTCATGTTTTTCTCCATTCACAAGTATAGTAGTTATCTTTTGTCAGCTTATATTATACAATACTTGATTCCGGTTTACCAGTCAGTTATTCGGACAAATAGATATTCAGCTTTGCAATAATGGCATCGGCCGCAGCCTCTGCTGTAAGCGTCCCTGCCAGGAGTTCGCCGGCCTTCTCCTTAATAGCCCCCAGGACATGTTCATCGGAGATAACCCGGTTGGAAACAGAAGAACATATCTTTAAAAGAGCATTTACCTGCTGCTCATCAATAGCGGAAAAGGATATCATTTCTTCCTCTCCATCCTGGCCGACGATAGAGGCCACCTCAGAATAATTGCTCCGATCCTGACGGGAGGAGGTAAGAAGCGCTTTGGAATTGATGGGGAAGCCGTCGTAAAATTCATTCTCCAGAACTTCCTCTGACAGGACGGTGCGAAGGAATTCCCTGCAAAGCTCGGGCTGCCTGCTTTGGCTGCTGATTCCCAGCTCACAGCCGGGGGTAAAGGAGTTGGCATAGGAGGTGTAATAGCCATTGACTTTCTTGACCATACCAAAGGGGGCTACGGCACGTCGAAAACCGGTGATCGATCCCAGGTAAAGATATTCGCCGAGCCTGAGATTCATCTCACTGTTGCCGCGGAAGGAGAAGTCATCATAATTTTCCACAATGGTACACCGGTCACCTACAAGCTTTAACTGCTGCAGCGTGCGAAGCAGCTGTTCCCGATCCAGCCTGCCGCCGGAGCTTTGCAGGAAAGCTGTTTCATAAGGGAAAAGAATATCCACCAGGGCTTCCGGTGTGAGTGTGCCGAACATGGGAGCATCCTTATGGGAAGCGGCATAATCGGCCAGAGCCTCCAGGGAGTTCAGCTTTTCAGTATCCGCGCTGGTGCCAAAGAGCATATTGACCTTGTATCTGGCAGGAACCATGTAGATACTTCCTTCCCGGAGGTAATGATCCATAATTCCTTTATAAAGGGTGCCGTCCTCAATCATTGGCTGCAGCAGGTCACTGATATCTGCCAGAACGCCTTTTTCCACCAGGGAATCAGCAGGGAGACCGTCCAGGACGAGAATATCGTAAATGGTTCCGGCAAGAAGCTCCGTATTCAGGGCACGGATATAATCCTCCTTGGCCTCCAGATCTGCCTTCCAGAATTCCTCGGTTGTCATAGCCGTGGTGAAGTTCACCTTAATATCGGGATGATTTTGCTGGAAGACAGCCGCTGCCTGCCTCAGGGTGTTGTTATCTGTAAGGGAATAGATATTTAATTCATCGGAGGGCAGGGTATCGACATTGCTGTCAAAGCTGTACTGCATCAAAGAGCTGCTGCCGCTGTCATAAAACAGGGCATAATAGTTCTCCTGGGAATCCGCGGTAAAGCCGACGGTTTCCAGGGTAGGCACGGCCAGGGAGGTCATGCTGCCGTCCAGCACGCTGTTCCATAGGGAGGTGCCCTCCTCCAGCTTAAAAATTCCCTTCTTATTGCACAGCAGAAGATCCTGGCCGATATGGTCGGAATATAAATAACCGTCATCCAGGGAAACCTCAAAAGGATAGCCGGCGCTGCTCCGGTCAGCGGTATCGTATACGATGATGCTCCTGATCTGGTAATTTTCATCACATTCGCCCAGAATGAGCTTAGTCCCGGAACAGTGAAGAAAATCCGAGGAGTAATGATAGTCATTGACGGTGGACAAAAGCTTCTGATCCGTGCTGCTGTAAAGGCAGACCTCTCCGTTGGAGAAAATAGCGGCGATTGTTCCGTTCTCCATCACAGATACCATGGAAGGGTAGGTGAGGGTGCTGTATTCCGGGTCATTCCATCCCTCCGGATACAAGGTCTCATAGGTCATTCCGTCTTGGGAGCGCAGCAGATTTGCCTTCAGACCCGGATCGCCCAATTCAAAATAGAACAGATACTGGCTGCCGCTGCCGTCCTCCATAACCTGCGGACGGTAGGTCCAGCCTTTCGGCAGGGAAGGAATGGATTTGATCCATGTCGGTGTTATCTCCGTCCAGGTTCCGTCGTTTTCTAATTGGTAACAGGTGATGGAAAAGGGAGTTTCATGAAAGCTGTAGAGGAGAATCTGTTGGCCATTTCTGGCTAATTGCAGGGAACTCCCCTTGGTATCCTCCGGCAGGGAAAGCTCCTTTTCCACATAGCGTCCCTTGAGGGAGCCGCCTGACTTCTTTGTATTGGAAGTACTGGAAGGGCGTTGGCTTTGGGAAGGGGTGTCCTCCTTTTTGCTGCCTGCAGTTTCTCCCTCCTGGGGACGGTTTTCTGCCGCGGGCTCCTTCTGGCTGCAGCCGGCCAGGATGCAGCAAATTATCAGGATACAGCATAAAATTTTCTTTTTAATCATTTCTTACTCCTTTCGAACCCCGTTTTTCACAGGTTGCATTCAAACTATAAATATGTTATAAAATGCTTATCTCTAACCAACCTTAAAAAACAGAATAATTTGTAAGTTTTTCACCAGACAATGCCCCGGAGTCAAAGACAGGCTCCGGCAAGGAAAGGAGCTGCGGAGGATGTATCTTCTGATCATCGAGGACGATAAGGACTTGTGTGCCATCTTAGAGTACCAGCTGAAGAAAAATAATATGGAAGCAGATTTCTGCCATGACGGGGAGGATGCCTTGTTCTATGCGGGCAAGCAGACCTACGATGTTATTGTATTGGACAGGATGCTTCCCGGAATGGATGGGCTGACCATTCTTGATAAGCTCCGGCGGCAGAATATCACCACTCCGGTTATTATGGTAACGGCCATGGATACCTTGAAGAACCGGATCGAGGGGCTGGACACCGGGGCGGACGACTATCTGACCAAGCCCTTTGACACCGAGGAGCTTCTGGCGAGGGTTCGGGCTCTGGCAAGACGCCCGGCCAGGATTGAGAATTTCCAGCGGCTGTATTTCTCTGATTTTATCCTGGACGCGGCTACCATGCAAATCGTGAAGGAGAAGGAGGCTTGCAGCCTGTCCAGGCGGGAGGGGGATCTCCTAAGCTTTTTTATCAAGAATAAAGGGCAGATTCTCACCAGGGATATGCTGCTCACCCGTGTCTGGGGAGCGGACAGCTTTGTGACGGACGGGAATCTGGACAATTTCATCTGTTTTCTTCGGAAACGCCTGAAATCAGTCCACAGCCGGGCAACGATCAAGACAATCCGGGGAATCGGTTACCAACTGGTGGAATAGGAGGAGGCTGTGTTTAAAAAACTGAAACTCAGGCTGGTGCTTCTCTACGGCATTACCACCAGCATAATACTGACTGTTATTATTATAGGGATCGCCATCCTTAATTACAAGCAGAACAGCCAGCAGGAGAAAATTCTCTTCCTGGCCAATGCGGAGCAGATTGTGGAGAAAATCCGTACGGAGAATATCATTAATAGCTCCTGGATGCTTCAAAAACAATTGGAAAATCAGTATATCATTCTGGTGGAGGAGAACGGAAAGCGGCTGGCAAGCCGTTACCAGATACAGACCGGGACAGATACGGAGCAGCTGGCGGCGGCTATCAAGGAAAGTGCAGCCCGGGAAGGTGTGGTCCTCGACCGGCGGCCTCTGTACGCAAGAGTGGAGAAGACCGCCGTATTGTCCCTGGATTTTAAGGCGCAGGGCTCCTATCTGGGAATGGGGGTCAACATCCCTACCCGTAAGGGCTGGCAGACGATTATGGTGTTTTCAGAAAATCGTCTGCGTTCCGGGGCTGGGCAAATCTTGTTTTTTGCCGCTATTGATCTGGCCGGCGTAGCAGCCCTGTTCCTCATCAGCTCCCTCTATATCGGCAAGGTAATCAGGCCGCTGGAGGAAGGGCAGGAGAATCAGAATGCATTTATTGCCGCGGCTTCCCATGAGCTTAAGTCCCCGCTTACGGTGATAAAGACGGGAATATCCGCCATCCGTGAGGATGTAACCAGGGCGGACCAATTCCTTGGACATGTGGAGACCGAGTGTGACCGGATGACCCGACTGATCCAGGATATGCTCTTACTGGCGGCAGCGGACGCAAAGCGCTGGGAGCTGAAGCCGGAGCCGCTGGATCTGGATACGCTGCTGATCGAATGCTATGACATGATATGCAGCTGCCTGAATGAGAAGCAGATGGAAATCTCCCTGGAGCTTCCGGAGGAAGCTCTCAGCAGCATGAATGGGGATAAGGAGCGCATCAGGCAGATCATAACCATCCTTGCGGATAATGCCATGAGCCATACTCCCGCAGAGGGCAGGATTGTGATCCGGGCGTATCAGCAAAAGCGCTGTGTGATCCTGGAGGTAGAAGATCACGGCAAGGGAATTCCCGAGGAGGAGAAGAAGCGTGTCTTTGAGCGCTTCTACCGCGGAGATCAGTCCAGAACCGATAAGAAGCATTTCGGACTGGGGCTGAGTATCGCCAGGGAGCTGGCGGAGCTCCACCATGGGGAGATCCTCATCCGGGATACTCCGGGAGGAGGCGCCACCTTTGCAGTAAAGCTCCCGATATAGCGCAAATCGGTGTCAGGCACCGGAAGCCGCCGGGTTTAGGATGTATATCATCCAGCCCGGCGGCTTTCTCTGTTTTTAAAGGTTATTTAGAGATTTCCCGGCTATACTGCCAGTAAACGATACGCAGATAAATATTATTGCAGTAAGGGTGTGGTTCTCGAGATGATATTAAAAATAATAAGGCAAGGTAATGCTCGTCGTGGTGTCAGACACCTGCGCGGCGGTGTCAGGCACCGGCTGAGGCGGCGGGAAACAGGAATAGCCTGGCTGTTTTTGCTTCCCAGCCTTCTGGGCATCGCGGTGTTTGTCCTGCTTCCCTTTCTGGATGCGGTGCGAAGATCCTTCTTTGAAGCCATGGGGGGAAGGTTTGTCGGCCTTAAGAATTACCGGACCGTACTGGAAAATGAAGCATTCCGCCTGGCAGCAGGAAATACAGGGAGGTTTATTCTGGTCTGCATCCCCCTGCTGCTGCTTCTGAGCCTGCTGCTATCCGTAATGATGCAGCACCGGGGAGATTTCTTTAAGGTATCCTTTCTGATTCCCATGGCTGTTCCGGTTGCCTCGGTGGCCCTCCTGTGGAAGATTTTCTTTCATAACCAGGGCTTGCTGAATCATCTGCTGGTGAGGCTGGGCAGCCGGACGGTGGACTGGATGAATACGGATTATGCCTTTCTGGTGCTGGTATTCAGCTATGTGTGGAAGAATGCGGGCTATGACTGTGTGCTGTGGCTGTCCGGTTTGGGCAGTATATCGGAGACGGTCTACGAGGCGGCTGCCATCGACGGGGCAGGGGTATTGGGAAAGTTCTTTTACATCACTCTGCCGGGGCTAATGCCGACCCTGTTTGTTGCGGCAGTGATGTCCCTGGTCAATTCCTTCAAGGTATTCCGTGAAGCCTATCTGGTGGCGGGGGCTTACCCCCAGAGCAGCATTTATATGCTTCAGCATCTGTTAAATAACTGGTTTGTTTCACTGGATATTCAGAAAATGTGCGCCGCGGCATCTATGCTTGCAGTAGTATTTATTCTATTCCTTCTGCTGCTTCATGGTCTGGGGCGAAGAGGGGTGGAGGAATGAAGAGGCTGAGGTATCTTAACTTTTTAATTCTCTGTATCATGGCCCTGCTCATCTGGCTCCCTCTGTGGATGCTGGTCTCCGGTTCCTTTATGGGAGCTGCCGAGGTGGAGGAAAGCATCGGGGCGGTATTGGGACAGAGGGAAGGGTATGCGTCCTGGCATCTGTTCCCCGGCTACCCCACTCTTCGACCCTACGCGGAGCTGCTGCTGGATACGCCACAATTCTTTCCGATGTTCTGGAATTCCTGCATTCAGGTAATTCCCGGTGTGGCCGGGCAGCTGATCATTGCACTTCCTGCCGCCTGGAGCTTTGCACGTTTTCAGTTCCGGGGAAAGAAAGCGCTGTTCTTATTGTACATCGCATTGATGATCATGCCCTTTCAGGTAACGATGGTATCAAGCTATCTTGTGCTTGACCGGCTAAGGCTGATGAATACCCACCTGGCCCTGATCGTTCCCATGCTATTTTCCACCTTTCCCGTATTCATCCTGGAGAAAAGCTTCAGAACCATTCCTCGGGCTCTGATTGAGGCGGCTAAAATAGATGGGGCAGGGGAGGGAAAGATATTTCTGCATATCGGACTGCCCATGGGTGCGTCGGGGATTATCTCTGCCGGGATTCTGGGCTTTCTGGAGGGATGGAATGCAATTGAGCAGCCCATTACCTTTCTAAAGGATAAATCCCTGTGGCCCATGTCCCTGTATCTTCCCGGAATTGCCATGGATGAGCTGGGAGTTGCACTGACAGCCTGCGTGATCGCCATGATGCCGCCGCTGCTGTTTTTTCTGTCCGGTCAGAAATATATAGAAGAAGGGATTGTAGCTTCCGGAATTAAAGAGTAACGGCCAAAGCACAGACAAGGCGGTAAGAAGGGAAGCATGGGGATCAAGAGGGATGGAAAGGAAGACAGGATCAATGGGATTGGCGGGTAGAAGGAATGGAAAGAAAGGTGAAAGAGAATGGGAAGGATGAAGGAGTATATCATAAAGCAGCTTGCCAGAGAACCGGAAGCGGCAAAACCAACCTTGCAGGAGGCAGCAAAGCGTCTGCTGATCGGTTTTTTCATACTAATGCTGCTGCTGACAGGGGTATCCCGTGCCGCGGATTCGGTAACCGTTGCAAAGGTAACAGCAGTAAAGACAAAGAGCAGCGTATTAAATTATATTATCACGGGAACCGGTTCCATTGAAGCCAAAACAGAGAAATATCTGGAACTCTATGAGGGGGCCAGGATATCGGAAATTGCAGTAAAGGAAGGCCAGCCGATTGAAGAAGGGGATCTTCTCTTTATCTATGATCTGCAAGGACTGGAAACCATATGTGAGGATCTCCGGCGGGAGCTTACCATTGCAGAACTCAACAGGGAGAAGGAAGAGCTGGCCCAGGAGACGGCGGCGTCGGCAGCAGCGGAGGAAGAGGAGGCGGCAGCTCTCGCACTGAGAAGAGCGGAGCTGGATGCCGGGCTGGCTCGGACGAGGCTGGAAGCGGCAAGGTCATCGATAGATAAGGCAAGGCAGGAAGAGCTGGAGAAAGCAGAAGAAGCATACCGGGAGGCAGAAGAAGCCTGCATGGAGGCCGAAAGAGCCTATCAGGAGGTCCAGGAATGGAAGCTGGAGGCGGAAGAGGACCGTGACCGGGCTGTGCTCAAGGCAGAGAAAGCATACGCCAGGGCGGAAGAAGCTCTGAAAGAGCTGTTTGCCGGTAAAAGGAAAGCGGAAGCTGCAATCGCAGGATACCGTGCTGCGGCGCTGGACAGCAAGGTAAAGATAGCCGCACCCTCCCAAAAAGAGGATGGGGAGCCGGTATGGGATCCCGGCAGTATTGCTTTTGATGACCGGGAGTATAGCGCCACCTTGATGAATATCGACAACAGCTTCCATGAAATTCTGACGAAACTCTATGCCCAGTCAGAGAATCCAGTCTCAGACACAGGGACAGCCGATAGGGAAACCCCCGCGGAAGACAGTCAGGATGCGTTGATCCGGGCCCAGCTTCCGATCTTCTGGTGCTATTACGGTGAGGAAGAATACAGGAGGCATGTGAAAACAGCAAAGGCTCTGCTGAAGGAACTCAACCGGGCCAGAGAGGATTATAAGCTGGCATTTATTACAGCGGCAGAATCAGGCTCCTATCTGACTACCGCCCAGAAGGCGGCATATATCCGCGCTTATGAGGATGCCTATGAGGCATGGAAGGAAGAAGCCGGGAGGGACAAAGAGCTTTGTGACGCCATCGCTTCTTATGGTGCCGCAATTCAAAGCGGCTCGGAAGCAAATGCTGCAATGGCCTGGCAAAGCCTTTTCTCCATCGTTTACCAGGAGGATGACGCAAAGCGCCAGGTTGTCCGCAGCGCCGAAGAGCTGGTGGAGGTAAAACAGGAAGAACTGGAAAGTACGAAGCTGCAGTGGGAGAGAAAGCTGGCCGGACTGGAGAAGGATGAGGATGAGCGGATACAAAACCGGAACAAGGCCAGGGAGAGCCTGGATAAAGCCGGGGAGAATAAAAATAAGGCCCAGGAGGTCTGTGACCGGATTAAGGAGCGGCAGTATGATTACGGTGAGGAGCTGCAGGCCCAGGAGAGCCAGCTGCACAGTGCCGAAAGGGTTCTTGAGGATGCCAGGACGGCCTTGAATAAGGCCAAGAAGAAAGATTCGGATACCCTGCGCTCCAACCGGACGAAGCAGGAGATAAACCGGATCTCCAATGATCTTCTCGCAATGGAGGTGGAGCAGCATAGAGAAGCAGTGGAAGCGGCGGAAAAGCTGCTGAAGCAGGAGGGCAAAGTCCTTTCTCCCTGTGCGGGGAAGGTAAAAAACATTGGCGTAAGTGTGGGAAGCAGAATTACAGGCGCAGAAAAGGTGTCCATTTCTACGGAAAATTACCTGTTTCAAGCGAAGGTATCAAGGGAGGAAGCAGAGCATCTGGAGGTCGGAGATGAGATCCTGCTCTCAAGCAGTGACAGGCGGGAGCCGATAACGGCTGTCATAGAAAGCATAGGCCGGGAGGATGCCCAGGGAATGGCGGAGCTGACAGCAGAACTTCCTTCCGTCGATCATACTTCATTGGCAATATATGATATTGGAAAGACCGTGTCCTATACTGTCAGCAAAACATCCGGAAAATATGCAAAGACACTGCCTCTTCAAGCGATACGGATCGATTCCCATCAGATGAATTATGTTCTGGCAATCGGAGAGACGAACACCAGCCTGGGCCGGGAGCAGACCGTCTACCGGGTAAATGTTACTGTGCTGGAGAAAGACGGCAAAACCGCGGCGGTGGATACAGTGCTTGGCTCGGGGGACAGAGTTGTTGTCAGCAGCAGTAAAAGCATTGAGGAGGGGGACCGGGTGAGGATTAATGAGAAGAATGAATAGCATTATCAAAGGGCGTGCGGCTCTTCTCCTTCTGTTTGCCCTGATCTATGCCCTGTGGGGAACCGCATTATATTATAGCCGCTGCATCGAAGAGGATTACCGGGCTGTCAGCATCCGGATAGAGGAAGGGACAGTGGAGGGGCGGACCCTCGCCTATATGGCAGAGCAGGAAATGGAAGGAGAAAAGAAAGGATTGAAAGGAATCACCGCCTGGAACAGGAAGGAGAGACAGCTTATTGAAGTGGGTATCCTAAGCAGCGGGATAGTGGTGTATCCGCAGGAAAGAAAGCTGTCACTGATTGAAGTATCCGGTGACATGGAACGGGCATATCCGATTTATATAGCCGGCGGATATATACCGGCAGCAGATGACCTTCAAGGCTGTCTGATTGACGAGGATACGGCATACGGTCTGTTTGGCACAATGGATGCGATGGGGAATTCTGTGTCTTATGACGGTGAATCCTACCTTGTGCGGGGCATCCTTCATACCAGGGAAGCGGTATGTCTTATTGTGCGGGAATTGGAGAAAATGGACTATGCCAATCTGGAACTGACCTTTGCAGCCGAAAGCAGCGGCGGGCAACAGGCTGAGGAGCTGCTGAGACGGTATGGAATTAGCGGCAGCTATACCCTGATTGACGGATATCTGATCTCCAGGGGCCTTTCCCTGGCGGCTTTGCTGCCGGCGTGGCTTATGGGCTTTTGCCTGCTGTATGAGGTGGGTGCGGCTCTCTGGAGGAGAAGGAGCATCCCGGTTCAGGCCGTCAGTCTTTTTCTGTTACTTTTATGCATCTGGCCCCTGATTTCCTGGATGATGGAATTTGAGGTATTTTTCCCCCAGCAGCTCGTTCCTGCAAAATGGTCCGATTTTTCCTTCTGGAGCAGGAGATACGCCGATTTCCTGGAATGGAGGCGGGGCATGGATTATATTACTCCCAATTATAAGGATATCCTGCTAAAGCAGGATATCCGAAATTGTCTGACTTGTACGGCTGCGGCAGCAGTCGGTATACCGGCGCTTAGAATCTACAGACATCTTCTTCCGGTCAACAGGCAGGAGGCCGGCAGCCTGCTTCCGGCGGCAGTATTGGAATGCACTGTGATCTGTCTTCTGTTCTCTTTTGGAAGAAGCTTCCCCCTTCCAAGGGCTTATCTGGGAATGCCATTATTTTATATGCTGGCAGAGAATTGCCTCCGATGGGGCAGGGGAGGATATAAAGCATATCGATATCATAAATGGTCATGTAGAATTAAGTGATACAATATTTATCGAGCTGTAACAGTGTTAATACTTCTGGTTTTATATATTGAAAGTTACTTTACATTTATGAAAATACATGGTATTATTACCCATATAATTATTGCTCAAATTCAATAATATAATATACAAATTAGGGGGGAAATGTATTATGAGGAGAAAAATAACAGGTTTTCGGATTTCCGGTCACCTGTTTATATGTGGTTTCCATTGTTATCTTCATAGCATTTTTTATGCTGGCAGGCAGTTCCGTCTATCTGTTTGAGCGGGGAAGAGTTAATTCACAACCTCTGGTCAGGTTTTCCATTAATATAATACAAGTAAAATCGGTAAATTTATTTTTACATGAGCTCTGGAGGCTGGTGATCGCCAATAAGGCGGTTCTGGTAATCCTCTTCGGGCTGGCGATGCAGTTGCTGCATATCAGCAATTACCATTTATTTATCACAAAAGAGGAGGCCTATTATTATCAGGCGGTGGAGACCGCAAAACAGCAGGATGACCCGATTGAATGGGCAATGCAAAGGCTTGACGCACTTTCAAAGGGGGGCTCGGTGGAACAGGTTTCAGCGATGAACCGGCTTCTGGTTCTTTTAATTCATGCAGAAAGCAGGGCTGAACAGAGCGGAAAGCGGTCAATCGTTTATGATACGCCTTATAAAACGCTGTTAGTGGATGCTGCGGACAGAAATGCCGTCAATACCCTTCTTCTTATGGTTTTAATATTACTGTCCATAATCCCCATAAGAGAGCAGACCTTCTGCAAATTATTTCATACTACGGTAAACGGGAGAAGGAAGCTTTTCCTCACAAAATCACTTACACTGCTAATGGTATCCGGGGCTATTCTTACAGCGGTGTACTTACCGGAGCTGATAGCAATTTGCTCCGCATATAATGCAGATGATTTTACTGCGTCTGTAAAGGCCCTCCCATTTCTGCGTGATGCGGTGAATGTGCCGATCTATGCTTATTTAATTCTTGTTTATGGGATACGGTTTATCGCGATAACAGGTATTTCCTTTCTGGCAATGCTGTTTTCAAGAAAAGGAATATATGCAGCGTTGGTCTGGTTCAGCGTGCTGTTTTTGCTGCCCGCATTGCTTCATGTGTTTGATATGGAAGTCTTTCGGTATTATCCTTCTAACTGGTTTCTGGGTCTCACTGAGCTTCCGGAGCTTTTTCTGCTCAGACGGTAAGCCTCAGGAATGAATCGGCGGTCTTTACAATCGGAATTTAACATAGTATACTTCTATATAATTGAATGGGAAGATCAAGGAAATTATTTCAATAAGGAGTATAAAGACGATGAACAGCAAATTAAAAGGCAATGTGTTAATCTTACTAAAGGGCTTTATCATTGGTTCGTCCATGAGCGTACCGGGAGTCAGCGGCGGAACCATGGCGATCCTGCTTGGAATATATGATAGGCTGATCGGTTCTATCAGTAATTTTCTAAAGGATATTAAGGGAAACTTTTTGTTTTTAATAAAATTCTGTATCGGTGCGGCAGCGGGTATCGGCTCCCTGGCCTTTGTCATCCAATGGCTGCTGGAGAAGTTCCCCCTGCCGGTATCTTTTTTCTTTCTGGGAGCGGTCATCGGCGGCATTCCCGCACTCTATAAAAGAACAGAGGCAGCGACACGGAAGCTGTCCTTTGCAATCTACTTTCTCATTGGTTTTATTATTGTAATTTCCATCGGTTTTCTGCCTACCGGCAATTTTGATATCAGTACGGGAACGGGAATTGGCCATTATCTGATGGTGCTGGCGACGGGGATTATTATTGCCCTCGCTCTGGTGCTTCCGGGAATCAGCACCTCCCATATGCTCCTGGTGCTGGGAATGTATGATACGATGCTGGCGGCCATTACCGGCTTTGATCTGGTTTATATCGGGGTGATAGGGATATCCACGGTAGTCGGAATCTTTCTGATTACCAAGCCTATCGAATGGACCATGAATAAATTCCCCCACCAGACCTACTGCATGATTATCGGCTTTGTTCTGGGGTCCACCTCAGAGATCTTCCGGGATAAGATTATCCCTGCCGTACCGGACGGGGCAGGCTTTGCCTGGTGGATACCATCTGCCATTCTGTCCATTGTAACTTTCATTCTGGGATATTATGCAATACTTTTCCTGTCTAGATTTTCTAATGATTGATTCTTGTAATTGTGTTAAAATTATATTAGAAACTCGCATTGGCAGTGAAAATATGCTATACTCAATTTAGGTTGTGAAAAGGGGGTCTACGAAGTGATAACGTTCTATCTATGTTTCTTTGCCGGAGGCGCAGTACTTCCCGTTCTCAGTGTCATCATGGGAGCCCTTGGAGGCGGTTCGGATACGGATGTCGATATGGATGTGGGAGTGGATACGGATATCGATTTGGATGTTGATCTGGATGTTGACCTGGACGTTGACTTGGATATTGATCCCGGTATTGATATCGGCGGGGATATCGGGGCAGATCCCGGACTGGATCTGGATGCAGGTCATGGGCTGACAGGCCATGGATTACTCGGTCATGGATTGACAGGCCACCATTATGAAGCCCACACCGGTGATGCTCATGCTTTAGATGGTCAGACACCGGCAGGAGCAGAGATAAGCTCCGCCTTTTCCCTGGGACTTGTTCCCACCTCCCTGATGTCGCTGTCCGCTCTGGCCGTAGGGTTTGGAGCAGTGGGGGCCATCATGACAATGCTGGGCCGGGGGCATGTAATAACACTTATAATTGCGGCGATTACGGGGTATCTGGCATCCGTGGTTGTCCAAACAATTATAAAGACCCTGAAACGGGTACAAACGAGAAATTATGGAATCAACGAGAATGAGCTGCTGCTGTATGACGGAAAGGTGATTGATACCATTCTTCCGGGCCAGCTGGGGACGGTAAGCTTTGACACCTTGAAGAATGTGCATGTCAGCTATCCGGCCAGATGTGCGGATTCAGACCTCAGGCTGGAGGCGGGCCGGGCCGTAAAGGCACTGGAGCTTCGCGACGGCATCTGTCTTGTTGAACCAAAGAACAGGTATGAGTAACACAGGGAACAGGTACAGCTTCACAGAGGCAGCAGTCTTAAGGGGATTGAAACAAAACACTGCACATTGCGGCTGTACGCACAGAACACAATAAAATGGAGGGATAAGAATGGTTTTATTAGTAAGTGACGCAGTTAATTTCGGACCAATCATTATTACGGTACTGGCAGTGGCAGTCGCAATCTTTATTCTGGTAAGTATTTTCAGCATGTGGAAGAAGGTTCCCCAGGATAAGGCGATGGTAGTAACCGGTATGAAGAAACGGATCATCACCGGCGGCGGTGGAGTGGTATTGCCTGTTTTAGAGCGTACGGACACAATCTCCCTTGGCAATATTCAATTGAATGTGAATACCTCACAGACCATGTCCTCCCAGGGAGTTCCCATCGATGTTGCGGGTACGGCAGTAATTAAGGTAAGGAATACCCATGAGAGCATTTATCTGGCAATTGAGCAGTTTAGCGGTGTCAATGAGAATCAGATTCAATCCTCCATTGCGGAGCAGGTAACGCTGATTCTGGAAGGTAAGCTTCGTGAAATCGTTGCATCCATGACGGTGGAACAGATCTATAATGACCGGGAAGCCTTTTCCGCCAAGGTTCAGGAAGTGGTAGGAACCAAGATCGGTGAGATGGGACTGGAGCTGAAGGACTTCTCCATCAAGGATGTCAATGATACCAACGGATACATCAAGGCCCTGGGTGCCAAGCAGATCGCAGAGAAGAAGAAGGATGCGGAGATTGCCCAGGCGCTGGCGCTGAAGGAAGAATCGATTAAGAAATCAGAAGCAACCAAGGAGGGCGAGAAGGCGCGGCTGGAAGCCCAGACCGAAGTCAGTGCTGCCATGAAGGCCAAAGAGGTGCAGGAAGCCCTGTACCGGATTGAGCAGGAATCAGCGAAAGCGAAAGCGGATGCTGCCTATGAGATCCAGAAGAGCATTACCTATAAGGATGTCATTGCTGCCCAGATGGAGGCGGATATCTTAAAGCAGCAGAAGCAGAAGGAATTGCAGGAAGCCCAATTGCAGGTAGAGATTGCAAGAGAGCAGAAGCAGACCGAATTAGAGCAGCGCCGTGCGGAAAAGACCCGTGAAGAGCTGAAGACCAAGGTAGTAGAACCTGCTAATGCGGAGAGGGAACAGCGGAGAGCAGAAGCTGATGCGAAGAAATATGCCCAGATTACAGAGGCGGAAGCGAGAGCTGAGGCTAAGAAAGCAGAAGCAGCAGCGGAAGCAGAGGCCATCAAGCAGAAGGCGGAAGCCCAGGCTCAGGCCGAAGCGGTCAACGGCGAGGCAAGGGCGAAGGCCATCAGTGCGGTGGGTCTTGCAGAAGCGGATGCCATTAAGGCCAAGGGTCTTGCTGAGGCGGAGGCCATGGAGAAGAAGGCGGAAGCTTATAAGAAGTATACCGGAGCTGCCATGGCAGATAAGCTGATCGAGAAGCTTCCTGAGATCGCGAAGTCCATTGCAGAGCCTCTCGGACAGATATCCGATATTAAGATCTATGGCGGAGGTGTGGATAGCGTATCCGATAATGTCCCCACAGTGCTTGCCAAGGTATTCGATACGGTTCAGAATGCGGTGGGAATTGATATGAAGAGCATCGTCATGGCAGACAGCCTGGAGGCAAGAACCACGAAGAACATCAACGTGACCGGTGTAAGTGAAGAGTTGATTGATAAAGTAGTGAAATAATATAAGAATAATTGCGGATGAGATTGCGGTATTAAATCGAAGCGGTATTCAAGCAAAATGGACAGGGCCGTTGCAAAATGAATTTTCTCCTCCATACATTGTGATACAGTAACAAATCACATGTATATGGCAGGTTAAATCCATTTTACAACGGCCCTGTTCTTTTTGTTGACTTGAGAATTTACTATTTACCGTTGCCTTTTACTGTAATATTCCCGCTGGTGGTTGAGATCAGGATACGGTGGGAGGGGTTGCTGCCGACGCTGCCTTTGGCGTGATCCTCATTATTCTTAAAGCTCAGGAGATCGTCAAAATAAGTGTTGATCCTTCCGCTGGAGGTTCTGGCCTCAAAGTCGAAGCTCCATGCTTCGGGAATGCGGAAGGATACGTCCCCGCTGGAGGTGTCTGCCGAGATATCCATATCAAGAGGGGACACTCCGCCAGCCCAGTCAACAATAACACTGCCGGAGGTGGTCTCAAAGCTTCCGGCTCCGGTCTGGTTCGAGCAGGAGATATTTCCGCTGGAAGAGGAGGCGCGGAGGAAGCCGGTGCAGTCGGAAATCGTTATGACGCCGGAGGTAGTTTCGATCTCTTTATCGCCGAAGACCTTCGTAATGCTGATATCTCCGCTTGAGGCACCGGCACTCAGCCTGCCCGTATTCTCCTTGATGATAATACTGCCGGAGGTTGAGGAAAAGCTGCTGTCACCGTCTCCGCACAGCACCATAATATCCCCGCTGGAGGAAGTAAAGCTTCGGCTTCCTTCCGCTTTATCAAAGCGGATACTTCCGCTGGAGGTTGAGGCGGTAATCTGGGGTGCAACCACTTCTTTGAAGGAAATATCTCCGCTGGAAGCAGTGGCTTCACAGTGTTCAAGCCGCAGAGCAGGGTCGGAGGAGATGCTTCCGCTGGAGGTACCGACGGAAAGGCTGCCGGCATAAGAGGAGGGAAGATAAACCTCCACATAGCCGTTGTAATGATTGAACAGCCAGTTTCGCCGCATTCTCTCTCCGGAACGGAGCTGCAGCAGGGAACCGGACTGTTTTACCTGGGTAAGCTCATCCTCCTTCGGTTCAATACTCATGTATTCCTTCAGGATCAGCTCCTGGGTGTCGCTTTCGTAGAAGAAAACATCGTCAGAAGAATATTCAAGGGTAAGCCCTGTAATTCCTTCCAGGGAGTAATTGCTGGTGCGTACCAGATCTGCAGCAGGACTGCCAAAGGAAGTTATCTCGCCGGTGAAGGAACTGAGCCGGCTGCCGGAGTTTAAGACAAACACCAGCAGAAGGATCAGTCCGGCGGTAATGACACTAAGGGCTGCGATCATTGCTATTATAAATTTTCTCATTATTTCATCTCCTTTAAACGAAAGATCAGATCTGCAATAGCCTGGACGCAGGCGGCAGCAAGGAAGACAATCCAGGTAATATGCCAGGCGAAGGTGGCGAAGCTTACAGCAAAGTAAATCAGCAGGGCAGCGGTCCATATAATGCTGGATACGGCTCCTTTGATGACCTTACTTCTGGCAGTGCCGCTTTTCCATTCCTTAAAATCCTCTACAACGGTATCTTCCTGCTTGCGGTATCCGGGATACATATTCGCAACATAGACCAGCATACAGGTGGGTATGATAGCAACAAAGATCATGACACACAATCCGATGGTAGAAAGCTCCCAGGTGGTATATACGGAGTACATATCATCAAGTACGGCAAAAACCAGGAACAGGAAGCCGGCGAAGATATATAGACCTACCGCGGCAGTTTTGATCATGGCGATTTTCCTGGTTCTTTCCGCTTGCTCTGCCCTGTCCCCGGTCTGTGTATATTCCAGCCCGGCAAACAGCTCCGATACATTACCGATGGAACTGACCACATGCTTGAAGGCATCGTCAGGGGATACACCGGTGGCGATAAGATCCTGATACCGTTCCTCGGAATTGGCCAGCAGTTCTTCTTTCAGTTCAAAGGATTTTCTTGTCTTAGGAGCACTTTCAAACAGTTCTTCAATATAATTCCTTAACCTCTCATTCATAAGATACTTCCTCCGTCTACTTTAATAATTTATCAATGATTTCTTTTGTGTCTGCCCAATCCTTTTTGTACTCCCGGTATACCTCACGGCCCTTCTCCGTTATGGCATAGTATCGGCGCCTTGCCCCCACATTCTCATCACCCCAGTAGGAGATAATGGATCCGGCTTCCTCCAGGCGGCGGAAGGCGGAATACAGGGTGGCTTCCTTTAATTCATATAAATTGTTGGTCTTCTCCATGATTTCCTTGTTGATTTGATAACCATAGCTGTCTCCCTCGATCAGATGGGACAGAATAATGGGCTCTGTATGACCGCGAATTACATCCGATGTAATTGACATGAGAGATACCTCCTTTACTTAAGCTATATTATATTGCAATATACCTCGTCTGTCAAGGTATATATTAAAATAAATTATATTACAGAATAAAAATCAGGCTCGTTACTGTTCACTGGATGACCGGGCTGAGGATACAGTGCATTACGGGAGCACTATATTCTCAGTCCGGTCATCCAGTGAACAGTAACTCAGGCTCAATTGTATAAAAATATATTGTTAACTTTTTATTCATAATCACAGCATTACAATGCTATGATTATGTGGTAGAATAAATTTAATAGTAACTATGACAGGATATGTTCAAGAATGGAGGCAGATAATGAAAGATCAAATTATTAATGCGGAAAAGAGAAAATTCGTAATTTTTCTAAAATTGCTTATCATGGCGGCTGCCCTATTTCATCTTATCCCCAACCGGGAAGTATCTGCGGCACAGATGGATACTCAATTTGAAATAGACAATCATGTGCTTTACATTAGTGTTCCGCGGGATGCCGCCATATATAAGGATGGAATATTTCGGTATATCATTACAAGCGAAGAGAATAAAGAAGTAAGACTTATCGGCATTGAATGTAATGATAAAATAAAAGAATTTACGATACCGGGTAACGCGGCCATCAATGATACAACCTATACCGTGTCATTGGTGAGTATTATCTATGATTACTGTGGGAATGATAGTTATTCCGCATTCTATAGCAGTGTTAATAAGCTGATATTTGACGATTCCTTCATTGGCGTTGCTTATAACCCGGGTTATGCATTTCCGAATTTAGCAGCCATGGAGTTTACCGGTAATACGGTGCCAAAAGGTATTTATGAGCAGACATCCAATGGTTCGGCTGTATTAGATACGTTGTTTATCGTTCCCCAGGGAATGAAGGAAGCCTATCAAAAGGTTATTCATGAATATATGTATTATTATAACGGAAGTGATTTGTATGAGCGAGACATTGATTTAACACCAACGGTTATTACAGCCGATGAAACAGAGGCAATTGAGAGGGAGACATTCTCTTATAACGGCTTTATTTACCAGGTGCTTACCTCTGCTAAGAATGGGAGCGGAACCGTAAAGCTCCTTGGTATTCATACATATGGATTGAAGGACTGGTCGCAGAGAGTACTTAACAATTCCTATCTTGCATTACCAAAGCAGGTAAAGAACAATGGATATACCTATCAGCTTACCAAGCTTGGCCGTTCTTCTCTTGTTCTATCCGGTGCAACGGTCATTGTTGTTCCTGATACGGTTACGGAGATGGATTCCTATGTATTTGACAGTCGGGTTGAACTGTTATTTTTATCAAAGAATTGCAAAGTGATTCCTTCCAGAATGATAACCGATGAAAATAATGAAACCAATCTGCAATTCATATCGGTTCCGGAAGGTGTGACCACAATATCAGCCAACGCATTTTCTAACTTGCCTCAATATAAAGCCAGCATAATACTCCCGAGCACCGTCAAGAGTCTGGGGAAACAGGCGTTATATAATTTCAAGCTGGTTACTTTCATAAATAAAAAGCCGATAAAAAATATTGCGCCTGCTATCAAGAACGGTACAACAGTGAAGGTAGATACAGGATCGATCCCTACTTATAAATCACTTTTTAGCAGCAAGGTTTCTGTAATCGCTGCGAAGAATATTAAAAAAGCAGCAAAGATATCTGTGGATAAATCCAGTGTTACAATGGCCGCGAAAAAGAAGATAACATTAACCGGTACATTATCAAAGGGTTCGAATGAAAATATTTATTGGCATTCCAGTAACACCGATATTTTTGAGATATCATCCAAGGGCGTAATTACTTCTAAAAAAGCTGGAACAGCCTATGCTATCGCCTATTCCAGGACATCGGGACTTTATAAGGCGGTAAAGGTGACAGTGACTAAGAAATAGTCTTGTTAATATATCCGGACATAAAAACACCCCTATATAGGAGCTTTGTGTTTCATTATCCTATATAGGGGTAACCTGTGTTTCTTGTCTTATTTTTGAATAATCACAGTGGTATAAGGTTCCAGAAGAATATGGCCGTCTTCCAGTGTGTATGCTCCGTCCGTATAAAGTACCTCCAGCCCTTCTTCCAACGGAAAGGAATTAGCGCTTTCCGATACATTGATCAGGACCAGGCGGGTATTGCTGCCGCTTCCATCCGCTCTGGTAAAGGCAAAGACCGGTGAATCGGAGTAGAGGTAGGTAATGCTGTAATCCGCCGGGGTATATTGACTCCGGGCTTTCAGCAGATCGGTAAAGAATTGCTCCAGGTTCTCTCCCTCCAGGCGGTAGGCAGCCGGATCCTCATCTCCCTGATAGATAAAAGGGACACCGTCAATCAGGCTCAGGATGCTCCACAATGCCTTTGCCCGCTTCACCCCGTACAGGGTTTGTGCGCGCTGGGCATCAAAGGTCCAGGTGACCGTGTCGTGATTTCCCAGGAAGCGCAATTTCACCTGCCCCTTTACAGAGGTTTTCTGCTCTGCCTCCAGCCAGTGCTGTAAGGTCTGTACATATTCTGTCTCGGAGATTCTGGCATGATGGAGATTGTGCATGGTCCGGTACAGAGGCATGTCATAAAATACATCGGTGTACTGGGCAAAAGCAGGATTTGGATGAAAGTTCTCCGGGAGCAGAATCGGGTTTACACCGGCTTCTATAAAGCCCTCCCTTATTGCTTTGGTAATATTAATACCGGCTGCCAGGCCGGAGCTGCTGGGGCGCAGGCCTTCTACCGGCTGCCAGTTGGAGAGCCCGCCCATGGAGCAGTCGATCCGGGCGCCGTCAAGGCCGAAATCCCTGGCGTAATAAGAGATAAGCTCCTTCGTATAATTGTAATAGCCCGGGTTGTTGTAATCAAAGGAGACACATTCCCATTCTATTTGATTGGAGCCGTCCTTTTTCTTGGAGATCCAGTCATCATGCTCCTTGGCAAAGGGGTAGACCGGCCTCGGCCCATGGGGAACCAGATCAAACAGCACCCGCAGATCCAGCTCATGCGCCCGGTTGATAAAGACAGCGGCTCCTTCCTCCCCGCCATAGCGCTTATCGATTACACCCTGGTCAATGGGCTCATAGACATTATCTCCGGTATGATAGAAGATGGGGAGCAGCCATACATTTTTAAATCCCATGGCGGCAATCCGCTCCAGCCGGTCTGCATATTCCTGCAGAGTCAGCCTGTTAAAATAACTGGTGTCCATGGTCCCGTAAGGATGGGCGGAATAAACCGGCCCGTCGTTCACGCCGTTATGGGGAACGCGGTAGCCCAGCTCCGTCCAGAGATCCTGAACAGCCAGATAGGAATCCTTTTCCTCGCCGGGGAGCTGGAGATACATGGTTCCTACCTGCATCTGCTCTCCGGCTGTCAGATAACCCTCCACTGCGGCAAGAAAGACGGAGCAGGGCTTATCATTTTCATCGCTGTAGAAGCTGGCGGTCCATTTTTCCTCTTCATCAACAAAAAGAGCATTGACAGCGGAGCCTTCCTGGTCGAACTGGATGATAGGACAGGAATAATCCGTGGAGACTACCGAATACTTTGGATATTTGGACAAAGGAATTTTACCCTGGGGAGTGCTTCCGGGGAATTCCGCGGTGGTCTTTTCCTTATCGAAACTCTGATAACCTTTTACAAGAAAGCCTACGCCATTTACAAGCTGGGGGGAAGTCTCCTTTGCGGTGATTACTCCATAGACCTTTAGGGCGTTTTCCAGCATTTCATAATGATATTCCACCGTTAAGGAAGCGATGGACAGGGCCACGGTAAAGCCTGTTTCGGTTTCTTCGATGCCCAGGACTTCGTATGCCGGAAGGGGCTTCAGCTTTGCCCATACGAGAGGCAACTCCCAGGTTGCCAGATCCTCGTAGGAGCTGTAGCCCAGCTGGGAGAAGGCAAAAGCCTCCTGAATTCCCACATCAATTATAATCCCGTCCATTTCAACGCTGCGTTCTCCGGAAGTGATCCGGGTAACCAGGCCGCTCGCTGAATTTACCTCACAGGTAATGCCATTTCTGGTGATTTCAATAGGGGAACCCTTCCCCGCGGTACTCCAATCGGCACCCTTTTCATCCTCCGGCACTTTGGTCGGGGCCGGGGAGGGAGATGGGGACGGAGCATCGCTGGGGGTCTGGGTGTTAAGCCCTTCCTGTTCCCCATGGGAAGTATCCCGTGGGGAACAGGAAGAGGATAATATTAATAAGAATAGTAAGGATACCAGAAGAAGTACCCGGTGTTTTTTAAAACTCATACAGCCTCCCTTGCTTTAGATACGGTAGATCTGATAGTCATAGGCACCAAGGTGATCTGCCGGCTTATCCTCCAGCAGTGCTTTGGCAGCCGGATATGCGCTCAGATCGAAGACCTGCTCTTCGGGGGACAGGTTGACGGTAACCAGAACCTGATTGCCTTTCTCACCGCGCAGGAAGGCCATGACAGGAGTACCGGTCTTGAGGTAGGCGGTCTCATTGCTTCCGGCAGGGATGTATTTCTTCCGGTCAGCAAAAAGCCTGGTAAAGAATTCGGTTAGCTTCGGTCCCTCTCCCCCGTAGATGGAAGGGTCTTCATCTCCCTGGTAGATCATGGGCATACCGTCAATGAGGGAGATTACCGCCCAGAGAGCCTTTGCGCCGCCTACCCCGTAGCAGTCAACCGCACGGCGGGACTGGAATACCCAGGAGACGGTATCATGGTTCCCCAGATAGCGTAATTTATGATAATTCGCAGGACTCACCAGAGACTGCCTTTCCAGGAAATCCGTAAGCAGACGTACATATTCTGCGGGCTGCTCCTTCAGGAAATGCTCTATTTCCACGAATACCCGGTACAGTGTCATATCGTAAAACAGGTCGGTGCAGTGATAGTAATTGGGAATCGGATTGAAATTCTCAGGCAGGATAAAGGACTGCTTGCCGCCGCGCAGAAAACCGTCGCGGATCGCATTGGTAATGCTGACTCCCGCCTTTACGCTATTGCCGCTGGGGCGGTTATCCTTGTAGGGGCGCCAGTTGGAAAGGCCGCCCATGGCACAGTCAATGCGGGCCCCATCCACTCCGAAACGCTTCACATGATCATGCACCAGCTCCGCGGTATATTCATAATAGCCCGGATGATTATAATCCATGGATACACATTCCCACTCATCCTGCAGGGAGCCGTCGCGGCGTTTGGAAGGCCATTCGGGGTTATCGCGGGCCACCGGGAATTCCGGCGCGGGGCCGTGGGGCACATAATCAAAGAGGATGGTCATTCCCAGCTCATGGGCTTTATCGCAGTAATACTTACAGCCCTCCTCGCCGCCGTAGCGCTCATCGATGATGGACTGATCATTGGAATGATAGACACCGTTTTCATCGTGCTCGAATACCGGCAGAAGCCAGACATGGTCAACTCCCATTTCCTTTAATTCGGGGAGATACTGGGCGTAGCGGAACAGATCATCCTTTAAGGGAAAGCCTGCATCCATGGTGCCGGAGGGATGGCAGGAGTACATAACCCCCTCTGTGATGCCGCCTGCGCAGGGCTTATAACCCAAGGCTTCCACAAACTCCCGGATCTGCAGATAGGGATTGCCCGCCTCGCAGAGCTGGAGATACAGCGTGCCGACCGACAGTGTGGCACCGGGAGCCAGGTCCGCTTCCAGGCCGGCACTGAAGACATAATTAACACAGGTGCCATCGTGATAGACCCCGGAGGACCATTTTTCGATAGGATCAATAAATAAAAGGTTAAAATCTTCCCCCGCTGTCCGGGTATGAGTGGCAAAGCTGATCAGGCCGGTTTCTATTACCTGGTAGGGCTCCAGCTTGGAAGCTTCAAAGTGCTGCATGGGAACATTGCCGGGGAAATCAAAGACAACCCCTTCCAGCTCTTTCAGCTTCATAATAAAGCTGAAAGTATTCAGATACAGAGGATCGGAGGATTGATTCTCCAATTCCGCATCAATATTCAGGGAACCCTCCGTCAGCCGGTAGATGATACGTATGAGGCACTGGTTGATCTGATAGGTAGCGGTGGCGGAAGAACCCTGTATCTCAAAGGAAACGGGAGAAGGCAGAGAGCCTCCTCTGGTGGGCCTGATGGCAGGAAGATTCCAGGTTCGGAAATTAAGCATGGAATCATACTCCAGAATGCCGGTCTGATTCACCTCGTTGCATCCGAAGTCAAAAGCAAAGCCGTTCCAAGGCAGGGAGTGATCTCCGCGCTTTACTTCGGAGAGGGTATGGTTTGTATTACAGAAGGAGCAGTTTAATAAACGGTTATTCAATGTTTGCATCAGTTAAAAGCCATCCTTTCTCATGTTAAGTGAACATTTACAATATCATTTGATCTTACGGTTTTACAACGGTTTCAGCGGCTGGTGAATTAAGCTCCCTGCCGCCCTGGATGAAGGTATCCAGATCAACGGCCGCTCCGTTATTCAGCCGGGAATACTCGGCGGCGAAGGCCGCCAGGTGGCTTTCCAGCGAACGGTCGATGGAAGTGAGGGTGGTCAGGTCCGTCCCCTTACCCTGCAGCAGATCCAAAACATCGCGAACCATACGGTAATCTCCGCCGCCGTGACCGCTCAGATCTGTTTCCAAAGCTGCAATATCAATGGTTTCCGGTTCTTTTCCGAATTCCCATACGCGCAGCTTGTTGCTGTCCATGTCCCCTTCCAGCTCGCCCCGGGTGCCCATTACCTTGATTTGACGGTAAATCCGGTTGGAATAAGCGCACACCGTAAGGCTGACGGTAACTCCGTCCTCCATCTCCAGGTTCACCACCTGATGATCTACCACATTGTTGTCACAATGATATACGCAGCGGCCGTAAGGGCCTTCCTCCAGCGCGCGGGTCAGACTGTCCGCCGTGGGCGCATTGACTACAATGTTGGCAGGCCAGCCCAGATTGCCGGAATGCACGGGATCGAGATAGATCTTCTCGGCGTCATAGGGGCATTGTGCTTTGACGGAGCAGGCGCCGTCAAGACAGCGTGCCGATGCTCCGGCGGGAGCCTTCTCCTTGCGGAATTCACGAAGGCTGCCGAAGGAGGAGAGGCGTTTGCACCGTTTGCCCGTGAGCCACAGGAGAATATCCATGTCATGGCAGGATTTTGCCAAAATCATGGGGCTGGTGGTATTGCTGTTGCGCCAGTTCCCGCGCACGTAGCTGTGGGCATAATGGTAATAGCCTATGTTTTCAAAGGCATGAACCGTGGATAGTTCACCCAGGCGCCCGGAAGCAATGATATCTCTCACGGTCTGATAAAACGGCGTATAGCGCAGCACATGGCACACCACTACCTGCCGTCCGCAGGCTTTGGCCTCCCGTGATACCGTGAGACAGCCCTCCATATCGATAGCCACGGGCTTTTCCAGCAGCAGGTCATAGCCCTTACGCATGGCTGCCACCGCATGATCCACATGCATCCGGTCCATGGTACAGATAAACATGACGTCCGCCAGTTTAGGCTGCGCCAGCATTTCCTCCGCGCTGGAGAAGCAGTTTTCCGGAGGGATTCCGTAGGCCTGTGCCATCTCCTCTACATTCTCCCTGCGCGGATCGGCTACCGCTACGATTTCCATGTCCTCAGGATAACGCCGGGCACAGGGTGCGTAGCAATCCTTTCCGCGGGAACCCGCACCTGCAATCGCCACCTTAATTCGAGCATAGGAGCGGCGCTTTTCTTCCTGTTGTTGATGCTTCATATAATAGCCCCCATTTCTTTAATAACAGTCATTTTGTTCCAGATATAACGGCAAAGGCAGCCATGCGGCCAGAAAAGGATATTCTGCCGCCAGCCGGTTTCGTTCGGCACTGACGGATGAGAACAGCAGATGAACCGCCTGTTGGCAGGATAATTCCGCCTGGGCTGAATTGCCGGGACATGATCGGGCTCCCGCGTCGCCGTCTCCAACATACAGCTCCAGGCCGCCGTGCCCTTCTATATTCATTGAGAATACGCCGAAGGGCAGGGGAGAGATGGCTCGCTTTCTGCGAAGCAGGGCATCGGTCAGCTCCGCAAACCGCAGGATACGGATGCCATGATCCGGCCCGATGATATAGCGTTCACAGAGCAGGGAAGCCGGGGCATATTCCGGAGCACCCGGAGCAAGACATATCTTCAGCGCCGTATGTCCCTGTTGGAACAGCAGGGAACACAGGGGCATGAAGGCCTCCGCATTGCCAAGGCGCAGCTCGGAGAGAACGGAATAGCCCTCCTGCCAGTAGAACATGGTGCAATAGCCCGCAGGCTGCCCGTTCTGATACAGTATGAAGGGATGTGCATCCCAGGAAGCAAGGGTATCCGCGAAATTCTCCTCCGCCCTCTGCATATATATTCCGTTCTGAGGAAACAGACGCCGGGCACCGGACAGTGCTTCGGGACCTTCCAGCGGCAGAAGAGTATAACCGTCAGTGGATGCACCGCGTACATTGCCTTCATACATAACAAATTCTGTTTTTACGCCTGTGGGAATAAAGCCATACCGTTCATACCGCTGGCGTTGTCCGCTGAGGACGATAAGCGCGCAGCCCTCCGCCCGCAGATCCTCTATGGCGCGGTTCAGCAAGCGTCCCATGATGCCCCTTCCCCGGTATTCCGGTGCCACGCATACGCTGCCGATATGTCCCACAAGGAGTGTCCGGTCTTCTGCAACCAACCGGGTGGAAAGGCGCAGCAGCATTCCCAGAACGGTGCCGTCCTCCTCCAGAATCAGGTTGTGATGGGCGCTCTTTTCAGGAGAGCGGTATATCTTGGGCAGCATATGGGCAAAATCGGCAGGATGCTCCGGGCTCCCAAAGATTCTTTCGGTAAAGGCCAGAAGCGCCTTGCACTCCTCCGGGCGGGCCGTTCTGATTTGTTCCATCACTTAACCTCCATTCCGCTGTGATACAGCGGCACTAAACTTTCCAAATTGTTTATTTGCTTCGGAGAAAGTCGATTACTTCCTCAGTGATCTGACGTTCCTCCTCTGTCAGTGCCAGCTCCGCATGGTTCAGCCGTGCCTCCAGATACCGGACAGCGGCCTCCTTGTTAAGCTTGCGGGGAGTGCGGCCTGCAAGACGCATGAAATTGCCGTGAAGGATCTTGTCCAGCGCCTCCTCCGGCAGGGCAATACCCGTGGTCACATTATCCCAGGCGTGGACAGGGCCGGAGCATTTCAGAAAGCTTCTCTCCAGATCATTGGTGATGCGCGCGTTGTTCAGCTCTTGTGCATCATACAGGTTCATATTATCGGTGCCGTAGAGAATGCGGTTCTGGTATTTCAGGAAGAAGGCACGCCAGTCTGCCGGGCGCTTTCCAAAATTGAAGTACATCTCGGTGCCTGACACGATATCCAGGCAGACGTTGGGATGGCGTTCCAGGAGGCTGTCCAGCCGCTCAAGATCGGCGGACATGAAATAAAAATGGGCAAGAATAACGGGAAGCTTCGGAAAGCGGGTCAGCACATCCTCCACCTCGCCGTAAAGCGTTTCCTTCTTCTCATAAGTACCATCACCGTAATAATACCCTGCCGCGAAGGCCCATTCCGGGATCAGTTCCCGGTCCCAGCATTCCTCCGGGTCTGCCACATGGGACAGAAGAGGAATCTGCTTCTCCTCCAGCATGGCATAGAAGGCATCGTAGCGGGGATGGTTGAAAGGGACGCCCAGCTCTTTCCGCAGGGTGGGCTTGTTCTCCACCATCTTCATCCCGTCGAAGCCGATCTCCCACAGGACTTCCAGCTCCCGGGCAAAATCGCAGTCGTACCGGTAGGTAAGGCCCCCGAAGGCATAGTTCTCCGGCGCGTAGGCCTTTAAATAGATACCAAGGGCATTCTGGACCGCGTCCCCCATACACTCACAGCTTAAATAATTACAGGCCGTATAACCAAATTCCTTTTCCAAGGCCAGCAAATCCCGCACACCCTGGGTTCCTTTTCCAAACACATGCACATGACAATCAATGGTCAAGAGCCCTCACTCCTTTTTCTTTATAAATTTAAATCCGAGGTTAGGAAATCGTTTACTCAACAACTTTGCTTTTAGCATAGCGTTTATGTCTCTATTTGTCAAGAGCATGGTTTGTTTTTGTCATAATTCATTGCCATATGTATAAATTTTTTAGTTGTAAAAAATAAAAAAATTAATTTACCACTTGACATTATTGTTCATTTTGACATATATTATAGATATGAAAACGTTTACCCTTGATTATTAAAGCAGATGGGCGGCATCCCTGAAAGAAAGACATGCGGTTTAGAATTTGATGAAGAGGAACATAGAAAGGCAAGGTCTGGTTATGAAAAAATTCAAAAATCTGATTGCAATACTTACTGCTTCCGTTATGCTGGCGGCGACTCCCGGACATCTTTTTGCGGCAGCGGCACCCCAACAGGGAGACGCGGCAGATAATCCGCAGGAGATTACCCTGTATGAGGCGGGCGGAGAATATGAGGGGGATATTTCCTATGACAGCTATCTGGCAGAGCATGGCGCAGCTTCCAGGCCGGACCGGGTGATTGAGATCAAAGGAAGCGGTTACCTGACACAGGAGAATGCGGGGGCCAAGGTTCTCTCTTATATGGGAAGGGACGATGTGCTTTATTGGGATTCCCAGGAGGGCAGTGTGACATGGGAGTTTGAGGCAGAGGAAGAGGGCCTTTATCATCTATATTTTGATTACTGTCCCATTGAATTAAAGAGTGCTGATATACAGATGGGAATCCGCATTGACGGAAAATTTCCTTTCCGGAATGCGAAAACGATTACCCTACCCAGACTCTTTCTGGATGAGACCTACCAGGGGTACCGGGACTGGGAATTTAAACAGGATGTAAAAGGCAATGAGATCCGCCCCAAGGTGAACGAGGTTTTTGAATGGCAGAGTCACGGACTGATTGACAAGGACGGCCAGTACAACGGACAGCTGGAATTCTATCTGAGTAAGGGAACCCACACCATATCCCTGGAGCTTCAGATGGAGGCGCTGGCGATCGATACCCTCCGGTTCTGCCGCTCGGAGAAGACGGCTCCCTATGAGGAGGTAAAGCGTCAGTGGGATCAGCAGGGAGCGGAGGATACCAAAGGCTTCTCCCAGATGTTCCAGGCGGAGAAGAGCTATTTAAAATCCAGCAATACCTTATTTCCTACTTTTGATAACAGCAGTGTGACGAATCTTCCTTCGGATCCCTATGCCCTCTTATACAACACCATCGGTGAGAATACCTGGGATTCGGCAGGGGAATATATCACCTGGGAATTTGAAGTTCCCCAGGACGGCTATTATTATTTCTCCTTTAAGGCCAAGCAGAACATAAAGCGGGGAATGTACAGCGCCCGTGAAATGATGATTGACGGCAAGGCGTTGTTTGAAGAAATGAAGGATTTAAAATTTGGGAATAAGAATTCCTGGTACATCAAGACGCTGGAGGATGCAAAAGGGGAACCCTATAAGATATACCTTTCCCAGGGAAAGCACACCTTGAGGCTGGGAGTGACCGTGGGCGGTGTTGCAGATCTGCTCCGTCGTGTGGATGAGGATGTAACGAAATTAAATAAGTGGTACCGGGAAATTGTAAAGATCACAGGCATCAATGCGGATGAAGCCAGGATCACCATTGACGCGGAGCGGGATTTCCTCCTGGATCAGAAGATACCCGGCCTGATGGAAGGCTTTGCTGAGGTAAAAGCCGATCTGGAGGGAGTTCTGGCAGAGATAGAAGCAATGGATGAGATGGATATTTCCAGTGCTTCCATTCTCCAGGAAGCGGTGGCTTTGCTGGGGCAATTTATCAAAAAGCCGGGCAAGATAGCAAACCGGATTGAAACCTACCGGAATAATATCAGCAGTCTTACCACCTGGACCATCGAGATGCGTTTGCAGCCCCTGGAGCTGGATTACTTTACGGTATATTCCCCGGACAGCAAAGAGCCGAAGATCAAAGCCAATTTGTTTCAGCAGCTCTGGTACCGTTCCTGTATGTTTGTTTATTCCTTCTTCAATAATTATAATGACATAGCAGGCACTGCGGACACGGATCAGGAGCAGGAGGCGCTGGAGGTATGGATCAGCACCTCGGATCTGCAGGCTACCGGCGTGTCCGCCGGCCGGGATCAGGCCACACTGTTAAAGCGGATGGTGGATGATATGTTCATCCCTGAGAAAAAGATACCGGTGAAGGTGAGTCTGGTCAACAGCTCTTCCACTCTGACCCAGGCGGTACTGGCGGGCAAGGGGCCTGATGTGGCGTTGTTCGTCTCCAAGGAAACACCGGTCAATCTGGCAATGAGAGGGGCGCTGTATGATTTGTCTTCCTTTGAGGATTTTGAGGAAGTAACCACCCAGTTCATGCCCTCGGCAATGATCCCTTATCAATACAAGGGGAAATATTACGCGCTGCCGGAGACCCAGAGCTTTGACATGCTGTTCTACCGGACGGATATCTTTGCGGAGCTGGGCTTTGAACCGCCCCAGACCTGGGAGGAGTTTTATGCGCTGATCCCGGCCCTGATGGATGAAAATTATCTGGTGGGCGTTCCGGAATCCCAGCGGACCTTTGAAATGTTTCTGTACCAGAACGGCGGACAGTTTTATACAGATGATCTCACCAGAACCACCTTTGATACGGGAACGGCGCTGACGGCTTTCCGGAACTGGACGGGATTGTATTCCAAATACAGTCTGCCCCTGGTGTTCGACTTCTTCAACCGTTTCCGCAACGGAGAGATGCCCATGGGCATCATGCCTTACACCAATGTGAATTATCTGTCCGCGGCGGCACCGGAGCTGAAGAACCTGTGGGACATTGCTCCCGTGCCAGGCACCGTTCAGGAAGATCAGAGCATTGACCGCTCCGAGACCTCCAACGGCACGGCGGCAATTCTTCTGGCAGATGCCAAGAACCCGGAGCAGGCCTACGAATTCCTGAAATGGTGGGTCAGCAGCGAGGCTCAGAGCCGCTTCGGCGTGGAGCTGGAACAGAATATGGGCCCCGGAGCCAGATATCCTACGGCTAATGTGGATGCCTTCCAGAAGCTGCCCTGGACGAAGCAGCAGTCGGAAAGCCTGATGGAGCAGTGGAAGCATGTTACGGAGATCCCCCAGATACCGGGAAGCTATTATATCTCCCGTAATGTTGCCTTTGCCTTTAAATCCGTAGTCTACGATAAGAAGAATGAGCGTGAGACCCTATATAAATATAATATCGAAATTAATAAAGAAATTGCCCGCAAGCAGAAGGAGTTTGAATATTAAAAAGCTGCAAAACAGCTTTTTAATATTCATGAGCAAGAAGTAAACGGCCGAAAACCGTTTGCGGATTGTGAATGCCCGATATATTGATGCATGATTGAGAGGAGAAGACGGATGAAGAAGCATATAGAAGACCCCGGAAGCAACGGGAGTAAGGAGAATATCCAGGGCGGCCGGAATATAGAAAAAGGAGTGTGGAGCTGGGCTCGGAATAAAGGAAAAAGAGCATGGGGCTGGGCTCAGAATCACAGCACTCCCGTATTTCTGGCACCATTTACCCTGCTATTCTTTCTATTTACCATCCTGCCGATCCTGTCGGCGATTATGCTGAGCTTTACCTATTTTAATATGGTGGAGTTCCCCAGCTTTGTCGGGCTGGACAACTATGTCAGAATGTTTTTTGATGATGACGTTTTCCTCATCAGCCTCCGTAATACAGCGATTTTTGCTATTATTACCGGACCCATCAGTTACATAATAAGCTTTATGGTGGCCTGGCTGATCAACGAATTCAGGAGGGGGCTCCGGACGGTACTGACCCTGGTCTTTTATCTTCCCTCCCTTGCCGGAAATGTATATTTTGTATGGACCTATATCTTCAGCGGTGACTCCTACGGCTTTCTCAACAGCACGCTGATCCGGACCGGTATCATAAAGGATCCGGTCATGTGGCTGACGGACACCAAATATATGATGGGTGTGGTAATTGTAGTAATCCTCTGGCTGAGTATGGGAACCGGCTTCCTATCCTTTGTGGCGGGACTGCAGTCCATGGACCGCACCCTGTATGAAGCCGCCGCCGTAGACGGCATTAAGAACCGTTTTGCAGAGCTTTGGTATGTCACCCTGCCCCAGATGGTTCCCCAGCTTCTCTTCGGTGCCGTTATCACCATCTCCACCTCCTTTGCCGTAGGCTATGAGAGCATGAACCTGACCGGGTTCCCCAGCACGGATTATGCGGCTCATACCCTGGTCCTGCACATCCTGGACATCGGCGGGGTACGTTTTGAAATGGGCTATGCCTCGGCAGTGGCAGTCTTTCTCTTTGCATTAATGCTGATACTCTGGAATGTCATCAATAAGACACTGTCAAAATGGTTATAGAGGGGAGAAATGGAATGAACACAGCAGAAATCGGTTTTATAAAAAGGAAGGGGTACAAAAAGCCGAAGAGGAAGAGCTTGAACCGCTCGGTGGGCGGAACCGTAACGATCTTCCTGATATTGGCCCTGCTTGGAGCTTTTATGCTGCTTCCGATTGTATATGCCATTGTAACCGCTTTTAAACCGGTGAACGAGATATTTATTTATCCGCCCAGGTTCTGGGTGCAGCATCCCACAATCGCCAACTTTATCGACATGATAGAGATTACGCAGGAGACCTGGGTGCCCTTTGAACGGTCCTTATTTAACAGCCTGTTTGTATCGGTGGCAGGAACCGCGTTATATATCCTGATCGCTTCCATGGCGGCCTTTCCGCTGGCGAAGAAGAAATCCAAATGGATCGGATTTTATTATCAGATACTGGTGCTGGCCATTCTCTTCCGCCCGGAGGTAACCCGTACTCCCCTTTATATCATCATGAGCGGAATGGGGCTTCTGAACAGCTACCTGTCCATCATACTTCCCATTCTGGCGGGCAGCTTCGGCGTGTTCCTGATGCGCCAGTTTATGCTGACCATACCGGATGAAATCCTGGAGGCGGCCAAGGTGGACGGAGCCAATGATTACCGGATCTTCTTCCGCTTGATCATGCCTTTGGTAAAGCCGGCATGGATGACCCTGACGATATTCACCTTCAATTCCCTTTGGAATACCGGGGATATTCAATACATCTATAATGAGGAAATGAAAACCCTGACCGCGGTGCTGCAATCCATATCCTCCGCAGGCATAGCAAGGGCAGGAGCAGGAGCCGCGGTGGCCGTTATACTGATGATACCCCCTGTTCTTGTATTTATTGTTTCCCAGTCCTCGGTAATGGAAACAATGTCCCATACCGGTCTGAAGGGATAGGACAGCGGCGGCAAATAAAAAGAAAGAGGGACGGGAATTATGATTTGGAAAAAAGCAGTGATCATAGTATTGATCCTTGGAATTGGATGCATCACACCGGCAGCTTATGCGTCGGCATCGGAGAGCATCGGCCATGAGGTTCCATATCAGACTTATACTTATGATAAATGGGGGAATGCCACTCCTGCACCCAATGGTTACCTTCCGGATAAAACAATCCGGGGAACGACTATGGGCATCGGTGATTTTGCAGATCCGCAGGATATGTTTTACTGTGAGGCAAGGCATGAGATCTATATTGTGGATACTGGCAATAAGAGGATTGCGGTGACGGATGAGGAATTTTCCCTGCTCAGAGTCATTGATGAGCTGGAGTGGCAGGGGGAGGCCTATCCGCTGCAAAAGCCCACCGGCATCTTTGTAACAGCGGAAGGCACCATCTATATTGCGGACCAGGCCAACGGAGAAGTAATCATCTGCGGTCAGGACGGGGTCATACAAAGCAAGTATGGAAAACCGGAATCCAATCTGATTGATGCCAATATGGAGTATAAGCCCAGCAAGGTAGTGGCGGACGAAAACGGAAAGATCTATATCCAGAGCGTCGGTGTTTACCAGGGATTGATCTACTTGAGGCCCGACGGAACCTTCGTCAAATACTTCGGCGCCAATCAGGTGGAAATGACATTTAAAAGGATTATGATGAAGTTCTGGAAGACCATCTTAAGTGACAAGGCCAGCAGCAATATGCAATCCTTTAACCCTATTGAATACGGCAATATTTATATAGCGGAGAGCGGCTTCATCTACGCTGTCGCAGCCGCCTCAGAGAATAACAGCAAAATGATTGTGGAATTAAACCCTTTGGGTGTGGATATCAACACCTTAAAAAAGCCTGTCTGGTATCAAAATGCAACCTTCACGGATATTACGGTGGATGAGGAAGGAATTATTACCGTCCTTGATGCCAAGACCGGCAGAATCTATCAAAGTGATAATAACGGACAATTGATGTTTGCCTTCGGAGGCATCGGAGAACAGCTGGGGCTGTTTAAGCTGCCTTCCTCCATCATCGAAGTGGGAGACCGGCTCTATGTTCTGGATGCGGACAAGAGAAGCATTACCCGCTTCAGCCTGACCAGCTTCGGTGAAAAGGTAAGAACCGCCATTTCCTTATATAACAGAGGACTCTATGAGGAAAGCATTGAACCCTGGGAGGAGGTAATCCGGCAGAATTCCAATTACCTTCTGGCCTACACCGGCGTCGGCAGGGCATGGTACCAGCTGGAGAACTATAAGGTGTCCATGAGTTATTATAAGCTGGCCAATGACCGCACCAATTATTCCTCCGCCTATAAGGAGTATTCGCTGGAGGTAATGAGGAGCAACTTCGGACTGGTCATCGCGGCAATCCTGGTGGTCTATGGAGCCTGGAAGGCATTAAAGTATTATCTGAAAAAACGCGGCAGAGGGAAAGGAGCAAAAGCATGAATCGCATGAATCGGTTATCTAAGAGCTTTCGGCAAAGCTATTACACCATGTTTCACCCGGTCAATGGATTCGATGCGGTGAAGTGGGAGAATGCAGGTTCCCTGCGCACCTGTTTTCTGATTCTGTTTCTTTTCTTCCTGGTCAATGTATTTGACGCCGTATTGGTTGGTTTTATCTACAACACGAATAATCCGGACCGGATATCCATCTTCTCTATCTTTGCCGTAAGTGTCGGCGGGACGGTGCTGTGGTTTATCTCCAACTGGGCGGTCAGCTCCTTAATGTTTACGGAAGGCAAGCTCAGGCATATTTTTATCCTGGTCTGTTATTCCCTCCTGCCATATACCATATGGGAATTTATCTATATTGTGGCCAGCAATTTTGTCTCCGCAGAGATGTCCCCCTTCCTGATCATGCTCCGCTTCATCGGGCTGGCCTGGAGCCTTCTTCTTCTGATCTTTGGGTCCTATCAGGTCCATCAGATCACCATAGGAAAGGTTTTTGTCAACCTTTTTCTTACGGCGGTGGGAGTGTTCATCATGCTGTTCCTAATGCTGCTGGGATATAGCCTGATGCAGCAGATGTATATATTTGCCTACACCATATTTAGTGAAGTCGTATTCCGGTTATAGAGAGTAACGTGAAAAGAAAATCTAAGCCTGCAAAATACGCAGACTAAGAATTTCTAAGTTTCACGCAGGAAGAAACCCAGAATGGCTTCCAGTGGGAATCCATTCTGACTTTCTTCCAGGTTTTGAGCCGCCACAGGGCGGCGGAATGTGAGGATGCATGAAGAAAAAAATTGTATTGCCAGGTATGGCAGCGTTATTGCTGATCCTTGTTCTGTTAACAGCATGCGCGCGGGAAGAGACAGTGCCGGAGCCTGCTTCGGCGGAGCAGACGGAGCTTATGGCCGGCTTTGCGGCCGGAATCGCGGATGAGCTCCGGACCATAGCGGAGAATGGCAACCTGCAGCTTTCGGCAAATCTGAAAAACGGCGAGATTGCGGTCTTAGATAAGAGAAGCGGCAAGACTTGGTATTCCAATCCGCTGGATAAGGAAAGCGATACCCTGGCCGGCGGGTTCCATAAAGCGGCCCTGTTTTCCCAGGTTCTGCTGACCTACACCACGGATACGGGTGTGGTAATGAATGTGAGCAGCTATCTGGGCGCGGTATCAAAATCAGGGCTTACGTACCGTATCGATGGGGACAGCATTATTTTTAAATATGACTTCGTAAAAGAGGAACTAATTGTTCCGGTTCGGTATTCTCTTACGGACACAGACCTGGCGGCGGAGATTCTGACCGCAGGCGTGCAGGAGACAGGCACTAATAAATTAACCAATATCGAGCTGCTTCCTTTCTTCGGAGCAGGCACAAGCGAAGACGAAGGTTATCTGCTGGTACCGGACGGAAGCGGAGCATTGATTTATTTTAATAACGGCAAGGGAACGGCAAAGGAATTCTCCATGAGTCTGTACGGCTTTGACAACGGGCTGAATGACCGGCTTTTAAGCGCCGCCACAGCGATTACCGCCTCCTTTACCCTGACAGAGAATGTATATCTGCCCGTGTTCGGGGAGAAATGCAATGAAGACGGCTTCCTGGCTATTCTGACCGACGGTGCGGCCAAAGGCACGGTTAAGGCCAGATCCGCAGGCATCTATACCAGCTACAATAATATTTGGAGCACATATGACTACCGTTCCGTGGGAACCGTACGCCTGATGCAGAAGGAAATGGACGAGAAAACAGCGGCGATTGCGGAAAAGAAGCCGGACACGGAAGCTAATTTCAAGGTTCTGTACCGCTTCCTGGAGAAAGGGAATTCCGAGTACAGCCATATGGCCCAGGTCTACCGGGAGCATCTTCTGGAGACAACGGGGCTGACCGCCAGAACACAGGAGGGTGACATTCCCTTCTATCTGGATCTTTACGGATATATCCGCAAGACCAAATCCTTTTTGGGCATACCCAGGGACACTCTGATCCCCATGACCAAGATAGAGGATGCGGAGGCGATGGTAGAGGAATTAAACAGCTCCGGGATAGGGAATATCGTCCTGAAATATAATTACTGGATGAAGGACGGATACTATAAGACCATTCAGACCAATGCCAGGCTGGAGAAGAAGCTGGGAAGCGTTGGGAGCCTGAAGCAGCTGGAAGAAAAGCTGAACAGCAGCGGCGGTTCCATGTACCTTGCCGCCGAGCTGATGAATGTCTATAAGACGGGCAAAGGGGTATCCAAATATAACGATGTGCTGAGTTCGGTGGCTAACACTCCCCAGGCACAGTATAAATTTTCCCTCGATTCGGCTCTCCAGGATTCAAGATATAAGCCCTGGTATTTAATTAAGCCGAGAAAATGGGCAGAATACTTTGACAAGTTTTTGAACAGTTTTGAGGAAAAAGGATTTTCCAATGTCGCCTTTGAATCCATAGGAACCATGGCTTATTCAGAGCTTTCCACCAATGGCACCAGCCGCAGCCGGGTTCCCGGGATTGCAGCCGGTATCCTGGAGGAAGCCTCGGGCCGGACAGAGCATATCATGCTGTCGGGAGCCAATGAATATGCGGCCGTGTATGCGGACCATATATTAAACACCCCGGTAAAATGCAGCGGTTTTGACGTCGAGGATGTGAGCATTCCCTTTTATCAGATGGTATTTCACGGCTATGCAAACTATTCCCTGGGAGCGGCGAACCTTTCCAGCAATCCGGAGGATATGCTGCTGAAATGCCTGGAATACGGCGCGGCGCCCATGTACTCCTGGGTGGCCCGCAATCCGGAGGAGCTGGTGGGCTCCAGAACGGATGAGCTGTTCAGTGCGGACTATAGCAAGTGGATTGCTTCTGCGGCAGCGGAGTACCAGGAGATTAACAGTGTACTGAAGGATACCGTAACCCTGCCCATTACCTCCCATAGGATTTTGCAGGAGGGAGTGACCGAGACGGTCTACGGCAAAGAGATCCGTATCATTGTTAATTATAACAGCAATTCCGTCACGGCAGAGGGCGTCCAGGTCGGCGGGAAGGACTATCTGATCTTAAAGAAATGAAGCAGGAGAAGCTGATCTCATAAGAAAACCCCTGGGTTGGCGGTCAGCAGAATGGAGCGATTATGAAGGCAAAGGCAATAACAAAAAAAAGAAGAAGGACATCTCTTAGCAGGAAACAGGGAAGAGCGGGCTATCTGTTTGTATTCCCCTGGGTCATAGGATTCTTGTTTTTCTTTTTGAAACCCTTCCTGGAATCCTTTTGGTTTACCTTTAACGATGTAACCATGCAGGCCCAGGGACTTACGCCCCGGTTTATCGGCCTGGATAACTATCACTATTTGTTCTTTGAACATACGACCTATATACCGATGCTGACGGAAGCCGTGCGGAACATGCTGACGGAGGTGGTGATTATAACCATGCTCAGCCTGTTCATAGCCACCCTGTTAAACCAGGAATTCAGGGGAAGAACCTTCTATCGTGCGGTCTTCTTCCTTCCGATTATCCTGACCAGCGGTGTAGTATATACCATGATGTCAAGTGCGGTGGGCAGCGGCGGCACCGCTTCCTCCACCAATGCCTTCCTGTTCCAGAGCGCGGGACTGAGGACCATCCTTCTCCAGGGGGGATTGAGCCCGTCCCTGGTATCGGGGATCACAGGAATTGCGGACAGTATATTCGCCCAGGCCACCAAATCCGGTGTGCAGATTCTGCTGTTCTTAAGCGGGCTGCAGAAGATCCCCTCCGATTCCTACGAAGCCGCGGAGATTGAGGGGGCAAGCCGATGGGATATCTTCTGGAAGATCACAGTCCCCAGAATCTCACCGGTGATATTCCTGAATATTGTTTATACGATCATCGATTCCTTTACCTCCTACGGTACGTCCTCGGGCGAGAACCAGATGATGGCGGCAATTCAGAGAATGGGCTTTGACAAGAGCATGAAATTCGGCGTCAGCGCCGCGATGGCATGGATTTACTTCCTTGTAATTGTTGTAATCCTTTTAATAGTATACCTGATCATTGGCAAAAGGGTATCAAAGATTGAATCCTGACCGGAGGTGAGTGGATGGACATATTAAGTAAATATTTAAAGCAGGCGGATCAAAAGAAGGTAAAAGATGAGATGATCCATTATGTGAGGGTGAAAAAGCCCCAGAGAAAGCTATGGGCTGTGGTCCGGCATATCCTGCTGATCGGAATCAGCTTCATCATTCTGTACCCCATTCTGTTTATGATCAGCAATGCCTTCAAGCCGGTGGAACAGTACTATGACCCTTCTGTCATCTGGATACCCAAAGGGGTTACCTTAAAGAACTTTTCCGTCGTTCTTATGGTAATTGATTTTGGTAAGGTATTGACGAATACGGTGCTGATCTCCCTGCTCCCCGCGCTGATACAGACCTGTGTCTGCATGTATGTAGCTTACGGACTGGCACGCTTTCAGTTTAAGGGCAGGAAATTGATCGTTGCCATGGTTATCCTGACGGTTATCGTTCCGCAGCAGACCATATCAACCTCTCTCTATGCAAGCTACCGGAGCATGGATCTGCTGGGGATTGTGGGATGGCTCAGCCAGATAACCGGCGGCGCAATCAAGGTGCCCAATCTCATCGGAACACCCTGGGTGACCATATTGCCCTCCCTGTTGGCGGTGGGCTTTAAAGGAGGCCTGTACATCTTCATTTTCCTTCAGTTTTTTACCGGGCTTCCGAAGGAATTACAGGAGGCGGCATCCATTGACGGCTGCGGTGCGATAAGAACCTTTTTGAAAATTATCGTTCCCACAACGAAGAATATTACCTTATCCGTGGTACTGCTTTCGGTGGTGTGGAACTGGAATGACTACTACACGCCGGCCATGTTTATCCGAACCAGGGACACTATCTCAACGGCAATGGCAGGCTTTCAGACACAGCTGGAGAATCTCCACAACCTGGGTATCGGCGCGGAGAATATCCAGACGGCCAACACACAGATACAGGCGGCCTGCCTGATGTCCATCATTCCATTGGTGATACTGTATATTATTCTTCAGAAGTATTTTACAGAAGGAATTGAGAGCTCCGGATTAACCGGACTATAGCAGAACGATGCTGAGCTTCCGGAGCTTGCTCCGGACTAACCGGACTATAAAAAAGCTTCATGAAACCAGGATAGGTACTTCTTGATCCGTGCATAGCTGCGGAAAGAAGTTCTATATAAAAAGAGAGGAGAATTTCTATGAAAAGCAAAAAACAAATCGCTCTATTTTTGGTCATGGTACTTGTAATCCTCAGTTTCGCCGCATGCGGCGACAAAAACGCCGGAAAAGGCAATGAGGGAGATAAGACACCGACTCAGAGTCCCCAGAAGGAGGAAGAGCCCGCAGTAAGTGAGCCGATCGCCGACACTCTGGAGAATCCCAACATCTCGGTTGTATATTGGTACAACCCGGATCAATATGCTTATGACATTACCAAGAACGAGAATGTGTACGATCCCATTCTGGAAGCCGTCCCGGATTTTGAAGAAAAATACGGGGGAAAGGTGAATGTGATCTATGCCGCATGGGACAGTATGCTGGAGACGGTAATTGCCCTTCAAAATTCAGGAGATGCTCCGGATCTTTTTGAAGTGTATGACCGTAATATGTACAATGTTGTGTTATCCAACATTGCCCAGCCCATCGACCAGTATGTAACCGATCAGGACTACAGCTACTGGGATGTGGATCGCAGCCTCTTCTCCTGGAAGGGCCAGACCTACGCGATTCCCATCAAGCCCTATACCTATTACATTATGTTTAACCGTGATCTCTTTGCTCTGGAAGGGCTTACCCCTCCGGATGAGCTGTTCCGTGCCGGCCAGTGGACTTTTGATGAGTTTGAGAAAGCCATCAAGGCGCTGACGAAGAAGGTGGACGGAGAAGTAACCCAGTACGGCTACGGCTCCTATGATGATACCATTACCTATTTCATGCTGGTAAACGGCGGAGCGCTGCTGGATGTGGATACACAGAACGGTAAAGTAAAGTCCATGCTCTCCGATCCCAAGGTTCAGAATACCGTTACTTATATGACCCGTTGGATGGATTCCATGATACTTGGCTACGATATGTTCGGATGGTGGGATAACGGAGCCCTTGGCATGATCCGCGGCAAGGAATTCCCGGTAGATCATCCCTTTGAAGTGGGAGTGGTTCCCTACCCTACAGGCCCCGATATGGAAGGCAAGAATCTGGTAGTATATCCCCAGGGCTTTGCAGTTCCCCAGGGAGCTAAGAATCCCGCAGGAGCGGCAGCCTTTATGAGAATAGTAAATGAGAAACAGCTTGCTGTCGGCGATAAGAAGGAAGCAAACCGGATCGGACAGGAAAATTATGATATGATTTATGGGGATGATGTCAAGCTGGTATATGCTTATGATAAGAATCTGGATGATGTGGATCATATCGTGGGCTCCATCATTAACTTTATGCGTGACGGTGTTCCCGCATCCACCATCGGTGCCAATATGGATCCGGAGATTAACGCGTCCGTGGAACTGATCTTCGGACCTCAGGAATAAAGCTTACCGATCATCCCGCGGCACATCGGGCGGTGTAAGGCACCGGGCCCATCGAATTGGTGCCTGACACCGACACTAGCGTTACCGCCCGTCCGCGGGATGAGCGGTAACGAATCAGGAATAGAATAAACGAATAGGAGTTGCTCATGGAAAGAGGAATTTATTTTGACGGCTGGTATAAAAACAATCATTGTTATCACCCGAGTCTGCCCTTCCGCAGTATGCAGATGGTGGAAGACATTGAGAAATACAAGGGAACCATCTTAGTCTGGTCTGCCTTGGGAGGAGGGTCTATTTCCCTGCCCTATCTTGAGAATGAAGCATTTGGCGAGCTGGATCCGAGGCTTCGTTTCTATGGCTTTATGAATGATTCCGAATTTATTGCGGAATGCAATAAACGGGGAATCAAGGTTATGGGGATCGTATTCGAGGTGCAGGGCTGGGAGTTCCCGGTTGAGATCTCGGAGGACGGAAAACATATGAAGCAGTTCAATGTGATGCGGGAAGGTACAGCTCATGATTACTACGGTCTCAATGAGTTCTCTTCCGGAAAGCACGAAGGATTATTCCGCACCACTTTAAAGGACTACTATCCCGACGGGATTATCAACAGCGATGGAGAACTGGTTACAGACCTGTGGGAGGAAGCGGCAGCGAGAACCTATCAGGGAGAGCCGGTTCATGCCCAGTGGGTGGAGGTAACCGGCCATTCCAAGACCTGCCACCAGACCTGCCGCAACAATCCGGTATGGAGAGATTACCTAAAGAAGATTATTAAAATCCAATTGGATGCGGGAGTTGCAGGAATCCAGCTGGATGAAGCAGAGCTTCCCATTACCTCCCTCCGGGCCGGCGGATGCTTCTGCAAGGACTGCAGGAAGCAGTTCCGGGCATTTTTACAGGAGCTTCGGGAACAGGGACTGCTGGACTCCCAATATGATCATATTGATCTGGAGAACTTTGATTATCAGAAGTTCCTGCTGGAGGGCAATTATTCCTTCCCCGACGGGGCGCCGCTGTTCAGAGAGTATTATGAATTCCAGCTGCGTGCGGTCAAGAAGCATTTTATAGAGCTGGTAGATTATGCAAGGGATTACGCAAGAACCGTCCAGAACAGGGAAATCCTTGTATCCGGCAATTTCTTCAACTGTATGCCCGTATATTTCCCCATGGAGCATACGGTGGATGTCATCATCACCGAGATGGAAAAGACCCTGTTCCAGCAGCCTTACTGGTACCGCTATATTGCCGGTTTCTCCAACAGCAAGCCGGTAATCGTGGCGGAGAACCCCTACGGCGGCATGATTCCGGAATTGCTGGAGATGCTGGACCAGGGAAAGGGCTATGATTTATACCGTCTCTTCCTGCTGGAGGCTTCCGCTTATGGCTGTAATATGAGCGTGCCCTACGGCGGTTGGATGGGCAATACCATCAAGGACGCCTTCTACCCTCCCCGTGATGTAACCACCCAGGTGCAGGATTTCCTTGCGGATCATGAGGATTTCTACAGCAAGGAAAGCGGAGCGAAGATTCTGGTGGTGTATTCCTTCCCCAGTTATTACTGGAAAGAAGTGACCAAGGCCTATAACGGCAATGTAATCACCGAGGAGAACAGTATCCTGTTCTATTCGCCTACCGATATCACGGATGAGAATACCTCCCGCCTTCCTTTCTGGGAAGTAATTAAGGAGCTGAGTGACCAGCAGGTGGTCTATGACGTTAAGATCCTGGGAGATGACCAGGTATGCAAGCGCCCTCTGACCATGGAGGAGCTTCGGGATTATGAACTGATCATCCTGCCGGCCTGTGATGTGCTGACAAAGGAACAGACCCAGGTGCTGGACGAATACAGGAACCAGGGAGGACAGCTGCTGTTATTCGGAGAAACTGCCGCCAATCTTCCGGGATGGCAGGAAGAGGTTCTCCAAAAGGGAAATGCGGTCTACTGTGAAAATTCAGACAGTAAGAAAGCATCCCTGGAAGCGTTCAGAAAAGGCTTTGCCGGACTGAATGAATCCATCGGCCAGATTAAGGTGGACGATCCCCGGATCGGTGTCCATCTGCAAAAGAATGGCGGCACCCATACCATACATCTGCTGAACTATAGTTACGATTCGGAAAAGGACAGCGTAATGCCTGTTCCTGCTCTGGGCGTGACGGTGAAAAAGCCTGCTTCTGCCCAGGGAGTAAAGCTCTACACTCTGGACGGTACCGAGGTGGAGTATTCGGCAGAGGTACAGGGAGACACCATGAAACTAACGATTTACGATATGCCCTTATATCTTGTAATATGCTTCATCTGAAAAGGTCTGATAAAGCAGGGACACACATGAATTAAAGGGATGATAATGGAGGAAAAAGTATGGACTATAACAAACTGGTAAGCGGTGAGGCCCTTTCGGAAGCCAAATTCCGGAATCCTTCCAGAGAATTCGGCATTATGCCCTTCTGGTTCTGGAACGGGGAAATGAGCTATGACGAGATGGAATACCAGCTGAAGGAATACTACGACAAAGGAATACCGGGACTTTACATTCATGCCCGCTTCGGAATCAATGATTCGGTTCCCTATCTGGGAGAGGACTGGTTCGACCGTGTAAAATTCACCATTGAGAAGGCTCAGGAGATCGGCCTGCAGGTATGGGTATACGACGAGTATAACTGGCCCAGCGGCACCGCCGGCAAGGAAGTAATGGAAAAGAATCCGGAGCTGACCAATGTATATCTGGAGCTGGTGGAGGGAGATCTTCCCGGACAGTTCTTCACCTTTATGGAAGGAACAGATTCCCGTTACAATGACCTTGAGGAATCGGAACCGGTGTATGCCTGTGCCATGAAGCTGGAGGATATGGAAAACGGTAATTTTGAATTCATCGATCTGATGCCCTCCCTGTCCTTTGACAAGGTAATCACCTGGGAAGCACCCAAGGGACCCTGGAAATTATTCTACTTCATTGAGCGTAGGGCAAACTGGTACTCGGACGTTCTGAATCCGGAGACCACGAAGAAGTTCCTGGAATATACCCATGAAAGGTATAAGGCATCGGTGGGAGAGAGCTTTTCCAAGGATATCAAGGGCTTTTACACTGACGAGCCGGCAATGCATTATTTTGAAGTGGGAAGGGATAATTTCATCATTCCCTGGTCCAAGAAGATGTTCAAGATCTTTAAGCAGCACAACGGATATGATCTGAAGAAGCATCTGCCCAAGCTTTTCTATGACCTGGGCGGCGACACGGAGCAGGTCCGCTATGATTTCTGGAGCTGTCTGACCAAGCAGTATGAGCAAACCTATTATAAAACTATCGGAGACTGGTGCGAGGAGAATGACGTGATCTTCACCGGGCATCTGCTCTATGAGGAATCCCTCCGTATGCACGCCAGAACGGGAGGCAACCTGTTCCATCATCTACGCCATCTGGATATGACCGGAGTGGATCATCTGTATCCCCGAATCGGAACCAGGGAAATGCCCAATGAGCATGTGGCGCTGAAGATCGCCAGCAGTGCGGCGCACCAGAACGGAAGCGTAAGGCTTCTGTGCGAGTCCATGGGCGGAGCCTATTGGGATTGTACCATGGAGCGCATGAAGTGGATTGCAGACTGGGAATACATCCTGGGTGTGAATCTCTTCAATCCCCACGGCTATCATTATACCATTGAGGGAGAGCGCAAGCGCGACTGGCCGCCGTCCCAGTTCTATCATCATACCTGGTGGAAGCAGTACAAGCTGTTCAACGACTATATGACCCGTCTTGGATATACCTTAAGCGGCGGCAGGCATGTGGCCAGGGTTGCGATCCTGTATCCCATGAACAGCATCTGGGCCACCTATACGCCCCAGGCCCATAATAAAATCGGGGACACCATAGAAAATGACTTTAATTACATGACAGACCGGTTACTACGCCTGCATATTGACTTTGATTATATTGATGAGGACATCCTGAGAGAATGTGAGATCAGAGACGGAAAGCTCTGTATCCGCGACGAGGAGTACGAGATGCTCATGCTTCCTCCCTGCACTCATATCAAGGCTTCCACCCTGGACATCATGGAGCGCTTTGTCGCTGCCGGAGGCAGGCTGGGCGGAGATGCCCTGCTGCCCTACCATTGTGTGGAAGGCCAGTGCGAGGAGTTAGAGGAGAGAATGGAGCGGCTGTTCGGAAGAAATCCCAATGAGCTGAAGGATGATTTCCTGCAGTCCAGGGAAAAAGACCTTACCCTGACCGTAAGAGACCAGGGCAAAGGACGGGTAACGCTGGTATCCGGCCAGGGCTTTGCCGCAAAAGACGGTATCGAAGTTCTGAAGCAGCAGATGCTGGCTTGTGTAACACCGGAGATTGAGATTGACAGTGACGAAGTGTTCTATCTGCACCGGATTAAGGACGGAAAGGATATCTTCTTCCTCATTAATCCCGTGGAGCAGGGAGCGGAGATCCAGGTCACCTTTGCCGGAGTGCATCAGCCGGAAATCTGGGATTTAGAGACCGGCGATATCCGGAAAGCGCTGGTATACAGAATTGAAAACGGAAAAACCACCCTGGCACTGGCACTGCCGCCTTATGGTTCCGCCATGCTCAGCCTTCAGGAGCAGGCCGGTCAGATTTATGCGGTTTCCTCCGACATCCTGCTTACCAGCCTGTCCCGGAATAAGGCGGAAGGAATCGGATGTCTGAAGAAGGATGGGGAGCTGATCCTTGCCATAGACAATGAGGAAAAGAAAGTGGTCATTCCTGCACGGCAGGGGAATTCCAAGGAAGTTATTGAATTCAAGAAGGAATTTGATTTCTCCGTAAATGCACCCAACGCATTGCTCACCGACCGCTGGAAGATGAAATTGGACGACGGCAATGTGGACGCAGCCGGGCTGGCTCAGCCGGATTACGACTTCTCCGGTTGGCTGGATATGAGAATGGGAGCCTGGGAGATGCAGCTTCCGGAAGAACGGGATGAAAATACCTATCCGGTGGATCTGTGGTATGTGACGGAGTTCCATGCGGACTATATACCGGAGGATCTCAGACTGATGATCGACGGCTTTAAGGGGAGCGCCTATGAGCTGTATATTAACGGCAGGAGAATGACAGAGACGCCGGTGCGCAGCTTCCTGGATGCGCAGATCAAAGAAGTGCCGCTGCATGATTATGCTGTAACGGGCAGAAATACCGTTGCCGTTAAGCTGACCATAACCCGGAAGAGCGACGGTATGGTGGATCTCTTAAAGGTCATCGGTGGCTTCGGAATCAAAGAAGCCGACGGCAGGGAGATCATCACCCGACCGGTGAACGCGGTCACCTTCGGTGATTGGACAAAGCAGGGACTGCCTTATTTCTCCGGTACCGGAAGCTACACACAGACCATTGTCCTGGATGAGGAGACCTGCCGTAAGGTGCTGCTGCTCACGGCGGAAGTGGGAACCGATGTGCTGGAGGTATATGTAAACGGTGAGCTGGTAAAGACCTGTTTATGGAGGCCCTACGAGGCGGAGATCAGTGCTTATGTCAAGCCCGGCAAGAATGAGATCTGCCTTAAGGTGGTCAATACCATAATTAATCTTCTGGAGGGCACCAGGAATCCTTCCGGTTTGTTCCATGCCGAAATCCGGCCCTTTGACCGGTATGAGCTGACTTTCTAGGAGGTTGATAAATTGGAGAAGAAACCTGTGAATCTTTTAATTGATACCGATATCGGCGGGGATGTGGATGATGCGCTGGCACTGGCGTTGGCGCTGAATTCACCGGAAATAAATATTGTCGGAATAACAGCCGTATATCTGGCGAATGAATGGCGCGCCAATGTAACCAGAAATATGCTGAAGGTATTCGGGCGGGAGGATATTCCCGTAAGCACCGGCGCGGAGAAACCGCTGATCGGCTGGTGGGACGAAAGCCGGATACCCAACAGCAGCAAGGATTTCGGGATTCTGGACGGGAAGCCTCTTCCCTGTGCCTGTGATTTCATCATTGAGACGGTAAAGAAATACGGAGCCTTAACCATCGCGGCCATCGGTCCCCTGACTAATGTTGCCCTGGCGATTGCCAAAGCACCCTATATCGTACCGGATATTAAAATTATCATGATGGGGGGCCAGATTACCAAGGCCCACCCGGAATGGAATATTGTATGTGACCCGGAGGCGGCAAGGATTGTTTTTGAATCCGGTGCGTCCATTGTAATGACGGGTCTTGATGTGACCAACCGCTGTACCTTCACAAGAGAGGATATCGAATATGTGAAACAGGCCGGCAATGAGCGCAGTACACTCCTTGGAGAGATGCTGGATACCTTCTGCGTGAACTTCGGATACCTGCCCATACTCCATGATCCTCTGGCCCTATCCTGTCTCATCTGGGATGATCTTATCACCTTTGAGGATAAGAAAATTCTCATCGAAACCTCCGGCCAGTATACCAGAGGCCTGACCATCGACTGTGACTGGGGAGAAGGGAATCCGGTGAAGGCGGCTGTGGATGTAAAACCTGAAGAATTCAAAAAAAGACTTCTGGAACGTATTGTGCGGTAGCAGGAGAAACTCGGGAAGGGGGACAGAAGATTCCTTATTACAGCCTGGCCGGCGGATCCCGCCGCCGGCCAGGCTGTAATAAAATATTAAAAAGTTGAAAGATCGATTGCTTTTCTGAAGAAAATAGGGTATGATGGATTTGAGTAAAGGTTTACTCACCTTTTGAGAAAACGATTACCCCATATTTAACCAGGTGTTTGTAGAAAACATAATCCCAGAGGAGGTAGAAAAATGAAAAAAGCAGTTGTACTTATGTTATCCGTTCTTTTGCTGACGTTTGCTTTTGCCGGATGCGCTACGAAGGAGAAGCCCGAGCAGCCAGACAACAAAACAGAGAATACCGACCCGACCAAAGCACCGGACCCGACAGCGGAACCCACCCCGGAACCGACGGAGCCGGCTCAAGATGAGACGGCGTTAGCCCCGGACACAAAATTTAATGCTTATGAACAGTTTGACAAAGAGAACGCCACAGGCGAGAATGTTCCCTGGGTCTACAGCTTTACTGCCGATAAGGGAGCAACCTTTGACCCCTGTACCATAATGGAAGCTACCGGCGGCTTATCCCCCTGGCACCCCTGGGGAGGCAACTGGATCGGCGTGGGCTTAAACGCAGATGTGCCCAATCTGGTAGAGCTGAACACGGATATGCTGGACGGTCTGAACGGAGCCCTTGGCTTTAAGGCTCCCGCAGACGGAAAATATGCAATCACAGGCTATGTAATCAATCCCTGGGATCAGACGGCGGACCTGTTATACTGCAGGCTGAACGGCGCGGACCTGTTCACGGTGCAGCCCGGCGGCGGTGCAGACCCGGCAGTTGCGTTCCCGGTAACGGAGGTTGAGTTAAAGGCTGGAGATACCGTTTATTTCTTCTGTCCTTCCACCTCAGCCGACGGTTGGGTGAGCGCCTATGTGGATGTGAATTTCTATTATGAGCCGACGACAGTTCCGGAAGTAGTATTGCCCGCAGCTTCTGCAGCATCCGGCTATGATGCCGTTGCGGATTTTGACACTGCCAGTGCTACGGGAGAGAACGGACCCTGGCTGTATTATGTTACTACGGATGAAGGCGCAACCTTCACCCCCTGTACTGTATTGGAAGCAATGGATAAACTGACCCCCTGGCATCCGGTGGCAGGAAACTGGACCGGCGTCGGCCTCAACGGAGATGTTCCGGATTTTGTGGAGCTGAATGCGGACGGCAAGGGCGGAAGCTACGGAACCCTCAGCTTTAAGGCACCGGAGGATGGAACCTATACCGTGAAGGGCACCGTGAAGAATCCCTGGGAACAGGATGCGGAGCTGCTGCACTGCAGGCTGAACGGCAAGGATGTATTCACCGCAGAGCCCAGCAAAGGGGCTGAAGCGGAGCCGGCAGCCTTTGAGCAGACAGGTATCGAATTAAAAGCAGGGGAGGAATTATATTTCTTCTGTCCCTCCACTGTAGAAGGCGGCTGGGTGAGCGCCTATATTACCCTGAACATAACAAAGGAATAACAGCAGGAGTGCTGTGTGAATTCTGAGGGTGTTGTAACCCGGCTTCCCTTACCTGTGTCAAGCTGGGGCAGAGAAGCCGTTTACAACACCCGAATTCTGAAGGAATTCATTTTAAACGGAGGCTGTGATGAAGATATTAAATTTTGGTTCCCTGAACCTTGATTTTGTATATGAGGTGGATCATTTTGTCAGAGGCGGAGAGACTCTTTCCTCCTCAAAGCTTACGAAATTCTGCGGGGGCAAGGGACTGAACCAGTCACTGGCTCTGGCAAGGGCGGGAGCGAGAGTATACCATGCCGGCTGTGTCGGAGCGGACGGCGGAGCGCTCACCGGGCTTCTGAAAGAAGCCGGGGTGGACTGCACCCTGATCGATACCGTGGAAGAGGTCTCCGGTCATGCCATTATCCAGGTGGATAAAAAGGGGGAGAATTGTATCCTTCTCTACGGCGGAGCAAATCATGGCATTACGGAGGAGCAGATTGAAAGAGTGCTGTCACATTGTGAGGCAGGGGATTACCTGCTGCTGCAGAATGAGATCAGCCGCCTGGATATTATTATGGAGAGGGCTTCCCGTGCCGGTATGAAGATTGTATTAAATCCCTCCCCTGTTTCAGAAAATCTGAGGCAATTGCCCTTGGATAAAGTTGATTATTTTTTATTGAATGAGATAGAAGGAAAAGAGCTGACAGGCAGGGAGGAACCCAATGAGATCCTTGCGGGACTGAGAAGCCGTTATCCCCAGAGTACGGTCGTTCTGACACTGGGAAGCAAGGGAGCCGTATATGATGACGGAAGCATACGCCGCACCCATGGAATCTATGATGTGGAAACAGTGGATACTACGGCGGCAGGAGATACCTTTACCGGGTATTTCATATATGAGCTTACCTCCGGAAGTTCTCCTGAGGAAGCGCTCCGGATCGCCTCCAAGGCAGCAGCCCTGGCGGTGTCAAGAATGGGAGCTGCCCCTTCCATTCCGGTACGGAAGGAAGTCATGGAAGCACAGTTGGAGTTGAGAAAATAAAGGAAGGGCCGGTACCGATGGAGCAGTTTAGAATAAATGAGGAAAGTTTCACCCGAATACGTGAAAAATTAGAACAGGGCGTCTATCAGACGGTGGCCGGGCTGTCCATGGAGGCATACCGGACGAAGGAGCCCGTGCCCTATGAGGACAGGAAAAGCGGCGAGTATTTTATACCGAAGGCAGGGGAGACCTGGGGAGAGTTATTTGACTGTGCCTGGTTCCACTTTACCGGAAAAGTGCCGGAAGAGGCCAAAGGAAAGAAATGCGTCCTTCTCATCGATTTCTCAGGCGAAGGCCTGGTCTATGCTCCGGACGGAAGGATCCTTCAGGGACTGACCAGCACCACCTCCCGCAATGAATTTCCCCTGGGACTGTGGGGAAAGCGCGCGGTAGAGGTATCCGACTGTGTCCGGGGGATGGATGATACTATTATTGACATCTGGGTGGATGCAGGCTGCAATGATCTGGAGGGCCAGTACCGGAATGACGGTAAGGTCAAGGAAGCGGTTATTGCCACGGTGGATCTGAAATGCCGTGAGCTGTTCTACGACTGGGTGGTCTGCCAGAGCCTGTATGTGGGGCTTTGTGAAAATAATGACTCCTATGGGGAAGAATTAGCCCCGATCCTGCTGGAAGCGCAGGAGACCCTGTCGGAACTGACACCGGCTTCCATGGAGAAGGCAAGGGAGCTTCTGCAGGAGATATTATCCCGGGGCAATGAGAAGCCGGCCATGATGTATTCCTCCATCGGTCACTCCCATCTGGATCTGTTGTTTTTATGGCCCCAGAGAGAGACCATCCGAAAGGCCGCCAGAACCTGCTCCACCGTATTAAAGCTGATGGATATCTATCCGGAATACAAATTCGGCTGCAGCCAGGCGCCCCTGTATGTTTGGCTGAAACGGGACTATCCCCAGATCTATGACCGGATCTGTGAGAAGATCAGGGAAGGCAGGTGGGAGGTTCAGGGAGCGTTCTGGGTGGAATGCGACACCAATATTCCCTCAGGAGAGGCTCTTGTCCGCCAGCTTCTGTACGGCAAAGAATTCTTTCAAAAGGAATTCGGGCTGGACATGAAGATTGGATTTTTGCCGGATGTATTTGGATATTCGGCTGCCCTGCCCCAGCTGCTCAGTAAAACGGAAACTCCTTATTTTATGACCCAGAAGATGTCCTGGAACGACACCAACCGGTTTCCCAGAACCACCTTCCGGTGGCAGGGACCGGACGGCAGCGAGGTCTTAACCCATATGCCCCCGGAGGATAGCTATACCAGCGCGGCTGTCCCCCAGATGGCCATCTACGGCCAATACCATAACAAAGATCTGGACCGCTGCAAGGAAGCTCTGACGCTGTTCGGCCTTGGGGACGGCGGAGGCGGACCGGGCTATGAGCATTTTGAACGGAAGAGGCGCATGAAGAATCTGAAGGGCTGTCCTCCCCACCGGGATGAATTTGTCGTTGATTTCTTCCGGCGGATCGAAGGGGACAAGGAGAATTACCGGAACTGGTCCGGTGAATTCTATCTGGAGAGACACCAGGGAACCTATACTTCCATTGCGGAGATTAAGTTAAATAACCGCCGGACAGAGCAGAAGCTCCACACCCTGGAGTGGCTGTCGGTGCTGGCGGAGGTCCGGTGCGGACGCCCCTATCCGAAGGAGAGGCTGGAGGAGATCTGGAAGGAAATTCTACTCTACCAGTTCCATGACTGTCTTCCCGGATCTTCTATTGCGAGAGTGTACCGGGAGGTGAATGGCCGGTATGAGGTCATTCTGTCGGAGATTGACCTGGAAATTAAGGAGATTCTGGAGCTGCTTTCGGCAACTCTGGATACCCGTTCCTGCAGGGAGCCGGTACTGCTCTGCAATCCCACTAGCTTTGCCCGCAGGGAAGAGCTTACCGTGGGCGGCAGGCAGATCCAGGCGGAAATCCCCGCTTACGGAATTGCCCTCTGTGATCTGGCGGATGCCGCAGAGGTATCCGGGGAAGCCGGTTCGGAGCTGGTTCTGGAAAATGAGCTGGTACGGGCGGAATTCACCCCGAACGGAACGCTGGCCTCCCTGATCCATAAGGTGACGGGCTTTGACATGATAAAAGAGGGAAGCGAAGGAAACAGGCTCTGCCTGTATCCGGATGAGCTGACCCATTGGGATATTAACAAGGATTATTTGAAGGCCCCGCCGGTGCCGGTCGCTCCGGTTTCTGCAAAAGGTTTTCGGCAGGCGGGAGTGAGCGGGATTCGTTTCCGCTATCTGGCCGGTGATTCTGTCATCCATCAGACGGTGACCTTAAAGGAGCATTCCGCCAGAATTGATTTTGATACCGAGGTTGACTGGAAGGAAGAATATCAGATGCTCCGGGTGGACTTTCCGGTGTCCGTCCTTACGGACACCGCCGAATGTGAGATCCAGTTCGGACATGTGAAGCGTCCGACCCATACCAATACCAGCTGGGATGAGGCTAAATTTGAGGTATGCGCCCATAAATGGGCGGATCTGTCCGACGGAGGCAGCGGCATCGCACTTTTAAATGACTGCAAGTACGGCTATAAGCTATGGAATAACACTCTGGATCTATGTCTCCTTCGGAGTCAGAATTGTCCCTGCGAACAGGGGGACAGGGGAAAGCACCGCTTTATTTACTCGATTTATCCCCATACCGGAGACGTCATTCAAGGCGGGGTAGTACGGGAAGGATTTTTGTTGAATTATCCCGTTATTATTGAGCCGGCGGCAAAAGAAGCAGGAGCCGCAGGGAAAGAGACAGAACCTGGAATGACAGAACAGGGAACCGTGATCCATTCTCCTGTGACAGTGGATTGCTCCAATATCGTCATAGACACCATCAAAAAGGCGCAATCCGGGGAAGGTTATATCGTCAGATTTTATGAAGCCGGAGGACGGAGAACGAAGGTCAGAATTACTTTAGAGGGCTACGAGGCAGTGAGCCTCTGTAACCTGCTGGAGAAACCGTATTCCGGGTGCGGCAAAACCTCCCTGGAGCTGGAATTCCAGAGGTTTGAGGTGCACACCCTGCTAATCCGCCCCAGCCAGAAAGGATAAGGAAATGAAGATAGCGATAGGAAATGACCATGTGGCGCTGGATATGAAATTAAGCGTGAAGGAATATCTGGAGAGCCTGGGACACACGGTTGCGGATTACGGCACCCACAACGGGGAAAGAACCGATTATCCCATCTACGGGGAGGCAGTAGCCCGTGCGGTAGCCGGCGGAGAAGCTGACTGCGGTATTCTGATCTGCGGCACCGGTGTCGGCATCTCGCTGGCCGCCAATAAGGTGAAGGGAATCCGTGCGGTAGTGTGCAGCGAGCCCTACAGCGCCAGATTGTCCAAGGAGCATAACAACACGAATATACTGGCCTTCGGCGCCAGAGTCGTGGGGCTGGATCTGGCGAAGATGATTGTCGACCAGTGGCTGTCGGCCGAATTTGAAGGCGGAAGACATGCAAGGCGGGTAGAGATGATTGCAGAGATAGAAAATAAAGAATAGCATCGGAGAACAGGAGGAGAGAGGATGGAACGAAAAAGCGTAAAGGACCGTTCATTTCAAAGATATGGAAGAATCCTGAAGGATGTGGACCTGACCGGGCTTCTGGAGGTCCTGGAGCAGACCCCCTGCCCGCCGGAAGCGGACTCTCCCGGGAAGACGGACATGGGGGAAGCGGTGGAATATGTGGCCTCACTGGATGTGCTGGAAGCGACGGAAGCCGCCGGGGAGATCAGGAAGCATTATTACGGCGGAATGCCCATTGAAGTGGGGTATTGCAACGGACATAACTGGACCTTGAATGCCTTGGAATATCATAAGGATTCGGAATTAAATATTGCCGCAACGGATGCGGTGCTTCTGCTGGGAGATCTCCGGGACATAACGGAGGATCTTACCTATGACACCTCTCTTGTGGAAGCCTTTCATCTTCCCGCGGGCATGGCGGTGGAGCTCTATGCCACAACACTGCATTATGCACCCTGCAGCTACGGCCCGGGAGGTTTTCAGGTAGGAATCGTCCTGCCGAGGGGAACCAACGGTGAACTGGAGGAAAAACCGGAGGAAATCGGAGCAAGCCGCTTGCTGTTCGCGGTCAATAAATGGCTGCTGGCTCACGAGGAGGCACAGATTACAGGGGCTCACATCGGACTCAGAGGAGAAAATATTCAGCTGCCCAGGAAGATTTCCTGAGACAGGAAAGCTGGCAAAAGCTTGCGGAAAGAGAGGAAAATAGAAGATGAAACGGTCTGAGATCAACAGAGTCATAAAAGAAAGTGAAGCGTTTATTCAGAAGCAGGGATTTGCACTTCCTCCCTTCGCCTCCTGGACAGTGCAGGACTGGCAGCAGAAGGGGAAGGAATGTGATGAGATCAGAGATAATATGCTGGGATGGGATATCACGGATTTCGGCCGCGGCGATTTTGACCATACGGGGCTTACGTTAATCACCATCCGTAACGGTAATCCGGCGGACAGCAGATATGAGAAGACTTATGCGGAAAAAATCCTCATCAGCCGGGAAGGCCAGATCTGTCCCATGCATTTCCATTGGAACAAGATGGAGGATATCATCAACCGGGGCGGCGGAATCCTTATGATGCAGCTCTATAATTCCACGGAGAACGAGGAGCTGGCTGATACGGATGTCCACATTGTCAGCGACGGTGTGGAGCTTACCCTGAAGGCAGGAACCGTATTAGAGCTTCAGCCCGGCAGCAGCGTAACCTTAACCAGGGGCTTGTACCATTCCTTCTGGGCAAAGGAAGGCTTCGGAACCGTTATGATAGGAGAGGTCAGCCAATGCAATGACGATAATGCGGATAATCGTTTCCTGGAAAAGGGCGGACGCTTTCCCAGGATAGAAGAGGACGAGGAGCCTTACCGTCTTCTTTGCAATGAGTATCCAAAAGCAAGATAGAGAAAAAGGTGAGAAACAAGGAGATATTAGCTAAAGGTAGAATTATTTGACATATGAAAAGCAAATTGATACAATACTTTTAGTTAGATGAAACGATTTCGTAAAGGCGGGCTGTTTATGAAGAACAAGATATCAATCAAGGGAATATCCGAGCTGGCGGGCGTATCCATAGCCACTGTATCCAGGATTATTAATGAGAATGGCCGTTATTCCAAGGAAACGGAAGAGAGAGTCAAGAAGATCATTGAGGAGTATGATTATATTCCCGATATGGTGGCAAAAGGCCTTCGAACCAAGAAGATGACCAATATCGGCATTATTGTACCGGAGATTACCAATGAATTCTTTGTAAAGCTTGCCTATGAGATAGAAATTAATTTATTCCGGTCCGGATACAGTTCCTTTATCTGTAATACCAATGAAGACGTTGAGATGGAGCAGAAAAGGCTGCAGATGATGAGAATGCAGAATGTAAGCGGGCTGATCTATATATCGGGAGGTTCCAGCGGCGTAACGGAATATATCCAGGATATTCCCACCGTATTTATTGACCGTACGCCGCCGGTCATAAACGACACAGACAATCAATTTATTATTATTGAATCAGATAATGTCCAGGGAGGCTATCTGGCTACCAGAGAGTTATTGGATAAGGGCTGCAGAAAAATCATTATGCTTACGGATTACCGCAGACTTTCCAGCCAGAAGGCCCGTATCGAGGGCTATGAGAAGGCCCACAGGGAGTCCGGCATTGCTGTGAATCCGGACTATGTCATTAACTTGGATAAGATGAATTTTGAGACCGCATTTGCCGCTGTTTCAAAGCTGCTGGAGGAGGGCGTTCCCTTTGACGGTATCTTTGCGACTACGGACTGGCTGGCACTGGGAAGCTACGCAGCGCTGAATAAGAAGGGAATTAAGATACCCCGGGAGGTTAAGATCGTGGGGTATGATGATATCAGTGTATCGGAATTCAATGCGCTGCCGATTACAACGATTCACCAGCAGATTGATGTGATCGGAAAGACGGCGGTGGATTATATGCTTCAACTCCTGAAGGATAATCCCATTGAAGAAAAGAAGCTGTGTGTTCCGGTGTATCTGGTAAAGCGCCAGTCAACCTGAGCCGTCCGCGAGACATCTGCCCCAGGCCTCTTTCGCAGCAGAAAGGAGCAGATATGAAAAAACCAATATTCGGCGCTTCCCTCATGTGTATGGATTTATTGCATGTGGAGGATCAGCTGAAGATACTGAACAACAGAATAGATATGTACCATGCGGATATTATGGATGGTCATTATGCAAAAAATATAACCCTGTCCCCTGTATTTGTGCAGGCGTGTTCCAAGGCAGCGGCCAAGCCCATAGAATGCCACCTTATGGTGGAGCATCCGGGAGATTATATCGAGGAACTGGCAAAAGCCGGGGCCAGCATTATCAGCTGTCATGCGGAAACGATTAACCATGAGGCATTCCGCTTAATTGACAAGATCGAGACATTAGGGTGCCAGTTTGGTGTAACGCTTAACCCCGCCACCCCTCTTGTATATGTAAAGCATTATTTAAATCGTGTAAAGCTGCTGACGGTTATGACCGTGGATATCGGATATTCCGGCAGCAAATTTGTCCCGGAGGTTCTGGATAAGATCCGGGAGGCGAAGGCTTACCGGGAGGAGCATAACCTGGATTATATCATACAGGTGGACGGAGCCTGCAACATTGCCAATTTTAAAGCAATGGATGAAGCCGGAGCCGAAGCATATGTTATGGGCAATACCGGACTGTTCGGGCTGGCCCCGGACTTAAACGAGGCGATAGATCTTATGTACCGTGATTTTGAGACAGCGGTCAGCCCAGGCTGACCGCCCGTACGCGCCCTGCGGAATAAGAGCGTATCAGTATGAAACGAAAAGAGGAGATAAGGATGCGAATAAAATGTGTAATAGGTTTGGATATCGGGGGCACCTACTGCCGGATGGGGATAGTAGACCGGCTGAACAAGCTATATCATCCATATATATGCAGTATTACTGATTTACAGAGCGATAACCATTTTATTAATGGGCTGATGGATTTTATAGAATCATATATGGAGATGCATCAGAAGGAGTTTGATATCCAGGCTATTTCCATGGGCTTCCCTTCTACCATTGATCATGACCGCAGGGTTCTGCTTTCCACACCGAATATTGACGGCCTTGATAATATCCCCATTGTAGATCTGTGTGAGGAGAGATTCCGGATTCCCGTATATATCAACCGGGATGTGAATATGCTCATGTACCATGATCTTGACAATCTGGAGATCCCGAAGGGTGATCTGACCCTGGGCTTTTATATAGGAACCGGTTTTGGCAATGCGATTTATATAAACGATGAGATTCTGTTAGGAAAACATGGAGTTGCCGGTGAGCTGGGGCATATGCCTACCTTAGGGAGCAAAAAAAGATGCTCCTGCGGAAACGAGGGCTGCATCGAGGCCATAGCCGCCGGACGTTATCTGGAGGAGCTGTGCCGGACAAAATTTGCCGGTACGAGTATTAAGGATATCTATGTGAAGCACGGGGATACGGAGGAGATCAGAGAGCAGGTGGAATATCTGTCCATACCCATTGCCACGGAAATTAATATTTTTGATCCGGATCATATTATTCTGGGAGGAGGAATTCTGCAGATGGAAGGCTTTCCGAAGAAGCTTCTGGAGGAATTCATTATTAAACACTCAAGAAAGCCCTACCCTGCCTATGGGTTACATATTCTTTATGCCCGGGATGAGCAGGAGAATGGCATCATAGGCGCGGGACTCTATGGATATCATCGATTGAACGCGGAGAAAAAGAAGCTCCTGCTGGCGGCGGACTAATCCGACAGCATGGAATTCCAGAGGGCGGTCTGCTGGGGAGTCGCACCCGGCTGCTCCTTTAGGGAATAATCGAGGCCGACGCGGGACCATTTGTCCAGACCTAATAAATGATAGGGCATTACCTCAAGCTTCCGGATGACCGGATAGCGCTGCCGGACAGCCTTAGCTGCGGCAAAATGCTCCGGGTTATCGTTAAAGCCTGGGATAATGGGCAGGCGCAGAATAACAGGCTTATTCATGGACTGGATATAATCCAGAGCCTCCCGCCAGAGTCTTCCGTCCCCTGTTCCGGGGATCTTAGACAAGGCTTCCGGATCCTCTGTCTTATAGTCCAGAAGAAAGAGATCGGTAAGGGGAAGGATTTGTTCAAGGATGGGTTTGCGGACATAGCCGTTGGTTTCAACGCAGGTATGCAGACCGTGTTCCTTGGAGAGCGTCAGAAGCTCCAGCAGGAATTCCGGCTGGAAGGTGGGCTCGCCGCCGGAGAAGGTAACACCTCCCTGGCTGGCATCATAATAGTCCTTATCCTTTAAAATGATTTGAAGAATTTCATCCGCCGACATCTCCTGCCCGATGAGGGAAAGGGCGCCGGTGGGGCATACCCCGATGCAGGCTTTGCTGACATTGCATTTTTGAAAGTCCACCCGGTGAAGCTGATTTGGAAAGCTGTGAACCTGATTGGGGCACATAGAGCCGCACCGTCTGCAATGAATACATTTGCCGGCGATATATTGAAGCTGGGGCTTTTGCAGAAAGGACTCCGGATTGTGGCACCAGGGACAGCGGAGATTGCAGCCCTTAAGAAAGACGGTGGTACGGATACCGGGACCGTCGTTATAACTGCATCGTTGAATATCAAAAATAATTCCCATAAAAACACCTCTTCTAATGGTACGTTAAGCTCTCGGCTACTGCTTGATATTAAAATATATATATATATTAGTATAGATCAGTCAGGAAGTCAATCATTGTGAAGAGACAGTCAAGAAAGGCCGCAGTGTATCCGCAGACGGAGCTGCAGCCAGGAAAGGAGGTAAAAAGCATGTTATCATTTTATGAATATCTCACAAGCTTTACAAAAACCTATCAGGAGCATGAAAGCAGCCACAAAGCCATCCGCGAGGCGGAGTGCCTGAAGGTGATGAGCAAATATCAGTTTATCCCCATGGAGCAGGAGGATCTTCTTGCCGGAAGAAAGCGGGTTGTAGAAGTGGGTTTTTCCAATGAACCCTTGCTTGGCCGGAGCGTAGGATACTTTTATGATGAAGTGCGTTCGGAAGAGGCCTGGATACGGGAAGGCTGTACGCCGGAGCAGATCGGGGAGATGAAGGAGCTGCTGGGGTTCTGGAAGACACAGGAGACCAGGTACCGGCTGCGGCAGGCATTTCCCGAATACATGAAGCAGGCATTGCCGGAGGATATCTACTGGATGCATTCCCAGATAGCCTTCCCGCTGTACCGGGTGGTGGGAGCCTATCTGGATTATGATAAGCTTCTTGCATTGGGACTGGACGGACTGAAGGAAGAAATAAGAGAATACAGAAGGGCGGCAGAGGCTTCCGGCCGGGAGACAGAGCTGTATGCGGCCATGGAGATGGCCCTGGATACCCTATCCTCTGTCTGTATCCGGTATGCCGAAGAGGCGGAGCAGGGGGGAAGGGCCGAGCTGGCAGGGGCCTTGAAAAAGATCGCGGGGCGTGCGCCGGAGACCTTTGTGGAAGCCATGCAGCTGGTGTGGATTTACGCGCTCATCAGCGGAGTACTGAATTATGGAAGAATGGACAGCTATCTGGGAGAGTTCCTGGTCAGGGATTATGAGCTTGGAAGAATTACCGAGGAAGAGGCTCTTCGCTATGTCCAGTCCTTATGGAAGCTCATCGCTGACCGAAATACGGTATTCCACGGACGCGTCATCATTGGAGGAAAGGGAAGGAAGCAGGAAGCCGCGGCGGATGCCTTTGCCCTGCTTGCCATTGAAGCTTCCAGGACCGTGAAGGAAGTGGAACCCCAGCTTTCCCTGCGGTTTTATGAGGGACAGAATCCCCTTCTGCTGGAGAAGGCCTACCAGTGTATCAGCGAGGGCAGAACCTATCCCATGCTCTATCATGATGAGGTGAATATTCCCGCTGTGCGGCAGGCCTTTGAAATACCGGAGGAAGAAGCGGTGGAATATATGATGTTTGGCTGCGGAGAATATGTAATCAATAAGAAAAGCATCGGCTCCCCCAACGGCATCATCAATCTTTTAAAAGCCCTGGAAGTAACCATGTTCAACGGCTATGACATTCGGGATGAAAAGGATATGGGCTTAAAGCTGGGCTCACTGACGGATTTTGAGACCTTTGAGGAATTCTACCGGGCTTATCAGAAGCAGCTGACTTATTATATCGAGATTCTAGGGGAGCAGCAGAAGCTGGAATATGATTTTGTTGCAGAAACGGCTCCTCTGCTGTACATTAGCATTCTCTTTGACAATTGTCTGGAGCGCGGAAAGGGTGTGCTGGAGGGCGGAGCCAAATACCTGGGAGGCACCCTGGAGACCTATGGTAATATTAATACCTCCAACAGCCTGTATGCCATCAAGAAAGTGGTGTATGAAAAGAAATTAATCAGCCGGGACACTCTGCTGAGGGCAATAAAAGCGGATTTTGAGGGATATGAGAAAGAGCGTGATATCCTCTTAAAGGCTGAGAAATACGGGAATGACCTGGAAGGAGTGGATTCCCTTGCCATGGATTTCCATAACTTCCTGTGTAATAAGGTGAAGGAGCAAAAGGACAGAATCGGACTTCATTCTTATCTGGTGGTCATCATTAATAATGAGGCCAACACCATACTGGGAGGCTTTACAGGGGCATCCGCAGATGGAAGGAAGTCAGGGGAGCCCATGGCGAATGCCAATAATCCGGCCGGAGGAACGGATCAGAACGGGCTTACGGCGATGCTGAACTCCCTGACGAAGCTGGACACCCATATCCATGCCGGAGCAGTCCAGAATATGACTGTCTCGCGGGAGCTGTTTACGCAGCATGAGGATGTTTTAAAATGCATTCTGAAAACATATTTTACAAAAGGCGGCCAGCAGGCCATGATCAGTGTGCTTAACCGTCATGATCTTGAGAATGCCATGAAGGAGCCGGAGAAATACGGACATCTCATGGTGCGGGTAGGCGGCTTCAGTGCCAGGTTTGTAACCCTGTCACCCAATGTCCAAAAGGAAATAGCCTCCCGGACCCTATATTAGCAATTAGTTTATATACCTTGATATCTTGTCATTGATTTCAGCAAAGCTGAAAAAGAAAATCCATACATGTTTGATCGGAAGCTACCGGAGGAAGTGATGGTATTCGTGATGAGGGTATGCTTGATTTCCGCTCTTTCTAATCCGTTTCAATTGCTTGGCAGAGAAGAATTATATCCAAGTATTCAGGCAAAGGCAGCACAACTATGTTTTGGATTGGTAAAAAACCATTCAATGGCAGATGGAAGTGATACTATTCCTGCATTGGCATCGGGAGAAATAAGTGCAGAGGATATTTTGAAATGGATTATCGAACACCAACAGTAAAGAACGGAATCAGACAAGAGATAGTATGGGCAGCCTGAAAATAGGCTGCCCTTCTTTATTATTGGAATTTAATTAAAAATGGAATACGTTGGTTGGAAGAGAGAGAAGAATATGGTATGATGTGGTAAGACGCTGCGGAGAAGTAAGAGCATCTTCCGGAAAGGAGGAAATAAAACGATGAAGAGAAAAAACATCAGGCTTTTAATAATCTTAGGGATAGTGGTAATCCTTCTCTTTCCAATACGGAATGTCTATAAGGACGGAGGAACAACAACCTATACATCGTTAACTTATAAGATAATAAAGTGGAATAGCATGATTCCTGTTGATGAAATAAAAACAGGAATTGAGATATACCTGTTCCCCAATAATTTTCATGACCTGGAGTACTATATCAGGAAATCATAAAGAGGGAAAAAGAAGGTTAAGTTATCTGTTATTATAGATTGCAGGAGGAGAATTTAATATGCATACTTTAATAAAATGCAAGAGATGGATAAGAACCGGAATTGCTGTAATACTGCTGCTGACCATGGCGGTACTTCCCGTTAACGCCGGGGCGTCAGCGAATTGGAGGACGGCAAGCGCAGCCTCCATTTATGATGATGTGGAGAAGCAGGCCCAGACCTCGGCAAGGCTGCTGACCGCCCTGTATGGAGCAACCAGCGTGCAGTACGCGCTGATGGACCAGGGTGAGATCGTGGTATCCGGGCAGGCGGGTGTGTACAGCAAGGAGGACAAGAAGCTGCCGGACAAGGAAAACATGTACGGAATCGGCTCCATAAGTAAGATGTTTACCGCTGCTGCCGTGATGCAGCTGGCGGACAGCGGGAAGGTGAAGCTGGATAAGCCGGTGGTGCAATATCTCCCGGAATTTAAGATGGCGGATCAGAGATACAAGAAGATTACCGTCCGGATGCTTCTGAACCACTCCTCCGGTCTGCTGGGGAGCACCTTCAGCAATGCGATGCTGCTGGGGGATAATGATACCCTGAGTATGGATACCCTCCTGGAGAATCTGAAGAGTCAGCGGCTGAAGGCCGATCCCGGCGCCTTCAGCGTATACTGCAATGACGGCTTCAGCCTTGCTGAGCTGCTGGTGGAGCGGGTAAGCGGACTCAGCTTTACCGAGTATCTGAAGCAGTATGTCGCGGAGCCCCTGCAGCTGAAGAATACGAAGACCCCTCAGGATGACTTCGACCGGGCGAAATTGGCTAAGACCTATAAGACAGGCACCAACATAGAACTTCCCGCGGATACCTTGAATGTCATCGGGGCGGGAGGGATTTATTCCACCGCCGAGGATCTGTGCCGTTTCGCACAAATCTTTCAATATGACGGGGATGAGGAGGTTCTGACCCAGACCTCGGCAAAGGCCATGGCGAAGAGTGAATACAAATCCGGCCTGTGGTATCCCGGCACCGGCTCCCAGCTCTCCTTCGGACTGGGCTGGGACAGTGTGGATACCTGTCCCTTCCGGGAGTACGGGATCAAAGCCCTGGTAAAGGGCGGGGATACCATGCTGTACCATGCAAGCCTGATCGTGCTGCCGGAGGAAGGAGTGTCAATGGCTGTTCTGTTAAGCGGCGCTTCCAGCACCTATGGACGGGCCTTTGCCGAGAACGTGCTGCTTAAGGCATTGCTGGCAAAGGGGAGGATCCGTGAGATAAAACCGGATAAAGCATTTACTGCTCCTGAGAAAGCCCCTATGCCGGAGAGTGAGAAGCGCTACGAGGGGATCTACGCCTTCTCCGGCGGGGTAGCCAAAATAGAAATCAGTGAGTCAGGAAACCTAAGCTTATATAATGGGGTAACCCAGGTCCAGAGATTTGTATATACCGGGGACGGCAAATTCTATGCCCCCGACGGAAGTGCCTATGTCTCCTTTTATGAGGAAAGCAATGGAATTATCTACTTGTACCTGGAGAATTACATCAATCTGCCGCAACTGGGGCAGATAGGGGATTCCAACTACCAGGCCCAGAAGACGGAGGCCAATCCTCTGTCTAAGAAGGTGAAGAAAGCCTGGGATCAGAGGGCGGGAAAACGCTACTTCCTCATAAATGAGAAGTATTCCTCCCAGATATATGCCCTTAGCTACCCTGCGATAAAAATTACCCTGTCGGGATTTGATAAAGGGTACTGCTTCGGCGCCAGGATTATAGACGAGAACCGGGCGCAGACCCAGGTTCAAATTCCCGGTGTAGGCGGAAGAGACCTGATGGATCTGCAGTTCACGACCAAATCGGGAGCGGAATATTTGAGCAGTGCAGGGGGCTTGTACATTGGAGAGGATGCGGTCAAGGAGATCTCCTCCAAGGCATCCTTCCAGATTACCATAGGGGACGACGGCTATGCCAGCTGGTATAAAATCGGCTCGGCGGCGGAAGGCCGGAAGGTGAAGGTGACGGTTCCTAAGAATGCCTCCTTCAGTGTGTATGACAGCAAGGATATCTGTACCCACTCCTCCCTCCTCACAGAGGACAGCACGGTAAATTTGCCCAAGGGAGGATACATCGTATTCGCCGGTGAAGCGGGAGCGAAGTTCAAAGTGGAATATGTGAAATAAAATATTCGTATAATAGCATCAGGATTTCTACGACATTATCTATGAGACCTAAATTTTTCTATCGTTTTTGCATATTACACCATCATTTGGTACAGAGAATTTTATCATAATATCTCTTTGGCAGAGAGACAGCATTTCCCGTCCACAGAATGCGCTGTATTTATTTGCCTTGAGAAACAGGCGTGATTCCCGTTATTGAATCACGCCTGTTTTTTGATATGCTAAAACCGAATCAGCCAGCTTATCCGGTCTATTTGAATTCCTTCCCTTTAATTATCACTTTTACTATCTCAAGCTTCTGATTCAGTAATACCAGATTGGCATACTTACCGGGTGTAATGCTGCCGTACTGATCGAAGATGCCGATCTTTTTCGCAGGATTGACGGCGGCGCAGCGGATGGCGGCGGCAAGGGGAATCCCGAAGCTGACCGCGGTTCTGACACATTGCATAAGGTTGGTCACAGAGCCTGCGATGGTGCCGTCGGCAAGAGTGGCTTTGTTGCCGACTACAGTGACGGCCTGCCCGCCCAGGGAATATTGGCCGTCCTCCAGTCCGGCGGCCATCATGCTGTCGCTGATCAGGATAATCCGGTCCTCTCCGAACATCTTGAAGGTGGCGCGGACTACGCTGGGAGCAACGTGCACCCCGTCAGAGATTAATTCTACATGAACATGCTCCGAATCCAGGGCAGCGCCGATGACACCCGGGCTGCGGTGGGAGAAGGGAGGCATGGCATTATACAGATGGGTGAGGTGGGAAGCGCCTTTCCGGTATGCTTCTATGGACAGGTCGTAATCGGCGGTGGTGTGTGCCAGTGAGATGACGGCCTCATCCTTTAAGGCTTCGATACACTCCATCGCTCCTTCTTCCTCTGGTGCAATGGCTACCAGTTTGATCAGCCCTCCCGATAAGGCCTGCATTTTATGAAAATGTTCCACCTCGGGTCTCCTCAGATAGGCCGGATTCTGGGCACCTCTCTTGGCATAGGACAGATAGGGGCCTTCCATATTAATTCCCGCCAGAATCGCGCCGCTTTCGTTTTTATAATCGGCGGCATTCTTGAATATCCGGGTCAGATGCTCATCATCCAGGGTCATGGTAGCGGGAGCCATAGTGGTGACGCCGTTTCCAGCCTGGTATCTGGCGATCTCCCGGACTGCTTCCGGGGTTCCGTCACAGAAATCATATCCGACACAGCCGTGAAAATGGATATCCGTAAGCCCGGGGATCAGATAGAGGCCCTCGGCATCCAGAATATACTGATCTGTATCAGCCGGGGAGGCAGCAATGTATTCGCCTTCCAAGGCAATATCTTTCTTTTCAAAGATTCCATCCTCGTTATATACCTTTGCATTTCTGATTATCATTAGGAAGCTCCTTTCTGCTATCTGCTTAACCGGGACAGTGCGCTTTCGTCCGCTACCACGGTTACATCGGGATGAAGCTGGAGAATGGAGGCGGGAACGGAGGGGGTGACAGGCCCTTCCATTACTTCCTTCAGGATATCCGCCTTGCCCTCTCCCTGAACGATCATCAGAATCTTCTTCGCGGACATAATGGTGCCGATGCCCATGGTATATGCAAAGTGGGGGATTTCATCCGCCGATTGGAAGAAACGGGAGTTAGCTTCGATGGTGCTGGAAGCCAGCTCGACCTTGAAGGTGGATTTGCGGTAAATGTCACTGGGCTCATTAAAGCCGATATGTCCGTTGTTGCCCAGGCCGAGGAGCTGAAGGTCAATCTGCCCCAGGGAGGCGATGAGATTGTCATACCTTCGGCATTCGATGGTATCGTCGGGCTCCATTCCGTCGGGAACATTGGTATTGTTCAGATCAATGTTGATATGTTTAAAAAGATTCTCATACATAAAGTAATAGTAGCTGCAGGGGTTATCCTTGGGAAGCCCTACGTATTCGTCCAGATTGACGGTTCTGATCCGGGAGAAATCCAGATCTCCTTCGTTATAGCGATCTACCAGATTCTTATAGGTGCCGATAGGGGAAGAACCGGTAGCAAGGCCGAGAACGCTGTCCGGCTTGAGAATGACCTGTGCTGCGATGATATTGGCAGCCTTTCTGCTCATGTCCTGGTAATCTCTTGTTCTGATAATTCTCATAATGACCTCCATCTGCCCGGACGTATGGTCTGGGGCAGTTCATATTAATTAAGCGGGGTATACCGCTCATATACAAAAGTATTATATCACCAATTATTATATAAGTACACTTCTTTGAGCTGTGTTTTACTTTGCTTCATATGCTGATCAAATCCATGTCGAGCATTTCCCTGAGCATATTAATTGCTTGAGTTGTACCGAAACAGAGACTATCCTGTCTTGTACTTCAGCTGGTACTGTTTCGGAGAGATATCCTTGTAGAGCTTGAATTGCCGGATGAAGTAGCTGGAGGTGGAGAAGCCCACCTGCAATGCGATCTCGGTGATGTTCAGATCCGTGGAGGCCAGCAGGTGCTCCGCTTTGGTGATGCGAACATAATTCAGGTATTCGCGGAAGCTTCTCTTCATGATCCGCGTGAACAGCCGGGAGAAATAGCTGTAGCTCAGATTACACCTGTCGGCCATCTGGAGTGCGGTGATATCCTCCGGGTAATGATGTTCAATATAATCGAATACATCCTGAAGCCGTTTTACCACATCCTGGTTGATTCCCTCCGTAATATTCAGATCCACGTTCTGCTCATTCCAGCGCCGGAGGATGAACAGGAACAGGTTGTAGATGTTCGCCCGGATCGACAGCTCATAGCCGTATTGCTTCTCCGTGAATTCCCGGTTGATACCGTAAATTATGTCGGGAATTACAGTTTTCTCAATCTCTGCCCTTCCGAAGATCTTTTGATGGGTGGATTCGTTCAGGATAAAAGGCATGACATATTTCATTTCAAAAAGTGGCTGGGCGGTGGTATAAAGCATCTCCGGCTCAAATTTGACAACAATGTAGCGGTTCAAGCCCTGGGTCAGAGCATGAATTTTATGAATTTCATTGGCATTAATGAGAACCATGTCCCCATCTCCAAAGTAATACACCTGATTATTTAATAAAATCTGAAATTCTCCTGAGATTGCATAAATGATCTCGATATAATTATGGATATGGGCCTGGGTCATCACTTGCATACCGTCCGCTTCCTGGAGGTGCGAACTGAATTGCAGAGGAGAATTGCCGTCCATATCCCTGGTTTCAATATAATATGTATTTTCCAAGGCTGCTCCCTCCAATGACAAATTATTGATATATTTTTGAAAAATAATTATATCATATATCATTCTTTTATGCTATGGTTTAATTGATAGGGCAAGCTGCCGGTCAATCTGTAACGGCTGTTATGCCCGCTATAGTATAATTTATCACAAAAGGAGCCGGATATTATGGAGAAAAAAGTGAAAATTGGTATTATCGGGTGCGGAGGCATAGCCAATGGAAAGCATATGCCCTCCCTCAGTAAATTAGGTGATATTGAGATGGTGGCTTTCTGCGATCTCATACCGGAGAGAGCACAGAAGGCAAAGGAAGAGTACGGAACACCGGATGCGAAGGTTTATACGGATTATAAGGAGCTCTTAAAGGATCCGGAGATTGAAGTGGTGCATGTATGTACCCCCAACCGTTCCCATGCGCCTATTTCTATCGATTCCCTCCACGCGGGCAAGCATGTTATGTGTGAGAAGCCCATGGCGAAGACGGCAGAGGATGCCAGAAGGATGGTTCAGGCTGCAAAGGAAACAGGGAAGAAGCTTACCATCGGCTATCAGCACAGACATAAGCCGGAAGCAATCTATCTTAAGAGCGTGATTGAGAGAGGCGATCTGGGAGATATTTATTTTGCCAAGGCATTTGCCATCCGAAGGAGAGGAACACCCAACTGGGGCGTATTCCTTAATGAATATGAGCAGGGCGGAGGTCCGTTAATCGATATCGGAACCCATTCCCTGGATGTTACCCTGTACCTGATGAATAATTACGAGCCGAAGATGGTAGTGGGAACCAAGTACAAGAAGGTGAACAATGCGGATTGCGGCAATCCCTGGGGCGGCTGGGATCCTGAGCAGCATACTATGGAGGATTCCGCCTTTGGATTTATCGTAATGAAGAACGGAGCCACCATTATTCTGGAGTCCAGCTGGGCACTCAATACCTGTGAACCGATTTCAGAAGGAAGCACGGTGCTCTGCGGTTCAGATGCAGGGGCACAGATTAAGAACGGGGTTACCATTAATAAGGGTGAATTCAACCGTTTGCTTGAAATTAAGCCCGATATGTCCAGCGGCGGTGTCGCTTTCTATGATGGTCACTCCATGAGTCCCGCGGATGTGGAAGCAAGGCGCTGGATTGACGCTGTTAAGAATGATACGGATCCCGTGGTGCTGCCGGAGCAGGCCTGCGTTGTGTCGGAGATTCTGGAGGCGATTTATAAATCCGCAGCATCGGGACAGCCGATATATTTCGACTAATTTGATCATACTCCATGGAATTTGTGACATGCGTCAAGTTTGCCGGAAGCACTGTCATGAATTTCAGGGATAAGGGCGAGGGCTTCCAAATCTGCACAATAAAGGGGATAAACGGATGAATATAGCGATTATAAGTTATTGGCATGTCCATGCAGAAGGTTATACAAAAGAGATTCTGGAAAAGACGGACAGCAGGGTAACTGCTGTCTGGGATGAGGATGGGGTTCGCGGGCAGCGTTTTGCAAAGCAGTTCGGAGTAACCTTCTATGAGAATTATGAAGAGCTTTTAAAGGATAAGAGCATTGACGGCGTGGTGATTACCGCAGCAACCTCGGAGCATACGGACTTGATCCTTAAGGCCATTGAGGCAGGGAAGAAGGTCTTCAGCGAGAAAGTACTGGCGCTGACCACCGAAGACTGCCTGAAGATGAAAGAGGCTTTGAAGGGCAAAGGCGAAACACTTACCCTCTCCCTGGTGAAAAAATGTGATCCGGAGTTCCTGTTTGCCAGGGAGCTTGTGAAAAGCGGCGCCCTGGGACGGATTACTTACGCCAGAATGCGTAATGTACATGACGGCAGTATTGGCAATTGGCTTCCGGAGCATTTCTATAACAGGGAGCAGTGCGGCGGCGGTGCGATGATCGATTTGGGCGCCCATCCCATGTATCTGCTGAACTGGATTCTGGGAGAACCTAAGTCAGTCCAGTCCGTATTTACCGATATTACCGGACATGGGGTGGAAGACAATGCCGTGTCGGTCATTGAATTCGAGCAGGGAGCAATCGGTGTATCCGAGACCGGCTTTGTATCGGTCTATAATCCTGCAACCCTTGAGATCAGCGGAACCAAAGGAGCTCTTCTGGTCCGGGATGGTGTCAGGTATGCCACGGAAGAAACGGGAGGAGCCTGGGTTACCCCGGAGCTGCCGCCGCGGCTTCCCTCCCCGTTGGTTCAATGGGCCGAAGGAAAACATGCTTCAGAGGAAGTAAACTTTGGTATAGAGGATGCGATCATGCTTACCAGGATGATGGAGGCGGCATATAAGTCCTTCCGCTCCGGTAAGAAAGAATTAGTATAGGAGAATTGGTCTATGGAGATTTCATTACAGCTTTATTCCGTTCATAAGGAAACGCACAAGGATTTTGCCGGCACGGTAAAGAGAGTGGGGGAAATCGGATTTTCCGGAGTGGAATTTGCAGGATACGGCGGCCTTACCGCCGAGGAACAGGCACAGCTGCTAAAGGAGAACGGCCTCTACTCTGTGGGGGCACATTGCGGTCTCCCGGTATTTGAGGAGCATTTTGAAGAGGAGCTGGAATACAGCAGGACAATTGGCTCCAAATATATTATCTGTCCTTATGCAGAGCTGAACAGCCTGGAGCAGGTGGAATATCTTGCCGAAGTGTTGAACAGAGCAGCAGAGAAGGCTTCAGCATGGGGGATTAAAGTGGGCTATCATAATCATGCCCATGAATTTGAGAAGATTGACGGCAAGTATGCCCTGGATCTGCTGTTGGAAAAGACCAGTGAAGAGGTGGTTCTGGAGCTGGACGTATTCTGGGCCGCCTATGCCGGTGTAAACCCGCTGGAGTACATTGCAAAATGGGGCAGGCGGGTGGAGTTGATTCACGTGAAGCAGATCGGCAATAATAAGGCGAATGTGGATGTGAGTGACGGGATCATTGATATGGGCAAGGTGAAGGAAGCGGCGAAGTATGCCACCTACTTTGTTCTGGAGCATGAAGAGTATGATAAACCGGTCTGGGATGCGCTGGCCAATGATTTTAAAGCGCTGGATTGCATCTAAGAACAGGGAGGTTTCAGCGGCAAGCCGGGTAATTATAACAGCAGCTTTTATTGCGATGCGCCTTAAAATATTCGGAATGCGTTTCTCTGCGGGAGAATTGAATAAAAGGATAAGAATAACAGCCCCTTAAGCAGCATATGATATGCTAAAGGATATCCTGTCAGGGGGGCACTGTTGGATGGACGGACGGGTCATAGTGAGAACCATGATCTTACAGCAGGATTTATATTATAAAGATACCAATATCCTGCGGTATACAATCAAGTATCCGCAATTTGTTTCAAATTGCTGGCAGACAATGCTGGAAAAGCTGAATTTATTATACCAGACTAAGGCTTCCATGTACGAACGTAACAATATTATGAAATTGTACCAGTCGGCGATGACGGATTATGAATATTCCGTTGCCAACAATTATCCGGTCCACCCGTATGAAGCCTATGTGGACTTTGATGTCACCTATAACCGGGAGGGTGTGATCAGCCTCTATTTTGACCAGTACGAGTATACGGGTGGAGCCCATGGGAATACCGTGAGATATTCCGATACCTGGAGCCTGCCCAGATGCAGAAGGATGGAGCTGGGCGATTTCTTCCCCTGCAGGGGGGATTACCGGGAATTTGTAATACAGAGCATCCTGGGACAGATTAAGGAAGAGATAGCGAATGGAAATAATATTTATTTTGAGGATTATGAGAAGCTGGTGAGGGAGAATTTCAAGGTAAATCATTTCTATCTGACCGAGGAAGGAGTTGCAATATATTTTCAGCAGTATGAGATTGCTCCGTATTCCTCAGGAATGCCAACCTTTGTCATTCCCTACGGGCCGGAGGGCGCAGTGCTGCCGGAGTGCTGGAAGAAGTGAAGATAAAAGGGAAGAACCGCAAGCCATCCCGACCATTGCGGCAGGACGGCGGCGGTTCTTTTTTTGCAGCTAATACGGGGCGGTTTCAGCAACAGCGGCATTACTTTCCCCAATTCCTTGGATTGAAGAGCAGCAGCATCGGGAAGATCTCAAGCCGCCCGGACAGCATGTCAAATATCATCACCAGTTTTGAGCCGTAGGAAAAGCCGTCGAAGTTACCGACCGGGCCTACCGTCTCCAGTCCGGGGCCGATATTGTTGAGTGTCGCTGCCACAGCAGTAAAGCTGGTGGTAAAATCAAAGTTATCCAGACTGACAAGCAGTACCGAGACGGCAAAAAGCAGGATGTAGGTAATGAAGAATACATTAATGGAGCGTAAGGTTTCATGCTCGATGGTCTTGCCGTCAAATTTGATTATCTTAATGCTTCGTTTATGGACCAGACTGGACATTTCCTTGCGAATGGTTTTAAACAGGATAACAATTCGGGATACCTTCATTCCCCCTCCTGTGCTGCCGGCGCAGGCGCCGATGAACATCAGGCATACAAGGACAGTTTTGGAAAAGGTGGGCCAGTGGTTGAAGTCAACCGTGGCATATCCGGTGGTGGTTATAATGGAGGATACCTGGAAGGCTGCGTGGTGAACCGAGGAGAAGAAATTCTTGAAGCCGCCCAGGTTAAATGCGATCAAAACAATCGCGCTCAGTACGATCAGGGCATAGGCACGCAGCTCCTCACTCTTTAGGGCAGCCTTAAACCGTTTAAACAGAAGCAGATAATAAATATTAAAGTTAACCCCGAACAAAAACATGAAGACAGTGATCACGTTCTGCTGGTACGGGGTATAATCCGCACAACCGGAATTCTTGATGGCGAAGCCGCCGGTGCCGGCTGAGCCAAAGGTGATGGTCAGGGAATCAAACAGGGGCATTCCGCCTAAGAGCAGCAGAACCACCTGAATGACGGTCATAACAAAATAGATCAGATAGAGCAGGGAAGCGGTGGACCGCATCCGGGGCATAAGCTTCTCTACAGAGGGGCCCGGGCTTTCCGCACGCATAAAATGCATGGTCTCGCCTCCTGCCATAGGGAGGATGGCAAGGATGAAAACCAGAATACCCATACCCCCGATCCAGTGGGTGAAGCTGCGCCAGAAGAGCATGCACTGGGATAACGCCTCCACATCGCTTAAAATACTTGATCCGGTGGTGGTAAAGCCGGAAATTACTTCAAACAAAGCATCAATGTAATGGGGAATCTCCCCGCTGATATAAAAGGGCATAGCCCCTGCGATACTGAGGACAATCCAACCCAAGGCTACGCTGATAAAGCCCTCCTTTGCAAAAAAAAGACGGCTCTTGGGTCTGCGTATGGCCAGGGGAAGACCCAGGATGAGGCAGGGAAGCATGGTGACCAGAAAGGCAAAGCCGCTTTCCTCCCGATAGATCAGGGAGACGGTGTAAGGAAGAACCATAAGGGCCGCTTCCAGAGTCAATATCCAGCCGATAATATGTAATATAATGGATTTGTTCATAACGGCTCCTCTACTCGAAAATTTCGCTCAGGTCATCCAGGGCAAATGAGGTGGTTACTATGATTACGGTATCCCCTAATTGAATGCTGTCCTGACCATTGGGTATAATAATTTTACCCTTGCGGTTGATACAGCCTACGAGAGTGTCATCCCTCGTATTCAGCTGTGCCAAAGGAATCCCAATATAGAATGCATTGTTTTTTACACGGAATTCCACGGCCTCTACCTTATCGCCCACCAGCTTATAGAGGGTTTCCACATTGCTGCCCAGGGAGTTTTGCTTTGCCCGGACGTATTGGATGATACGATCGGCGGTAATGAGCTTTGGATTAAGAATGACCCCCAGATTCATCTCCCGGATAATATCATCAAAGGTAAGGCGGGTAATCTTGGTGAATATCTTTCCCTTGCATTTTTTTTGAGCATAGAGGGAGAGAAGGATGTTCTCTTCATCAAGATTCGTTAAGGAGGCGAAAGCATCGGCAGTATCAAGACCTTCCTCAATTAATACGTTATGATCGGAGCCGTTGGCATGAATGATCAGGCTGTCCGGCAGCAGGACGCTGAGTTCCTCACAGCGTTCCCGGTTCTGCTCGATGATCCTGACCTTGACACCTGTTCCGGCAAAATGCCTGCCGATATAGCTGGCTATCATGCCCCCGCCCACAATCAGAATATCTTTAATATGGGAGGGAGGAAGACCGATTTTATTAAAAAATTCAGGAGCATTTTTCTGCGGTGCAATCAGGGATATCTTATCCAGAGCTTTGAGCATGAAATCGCCGGAGGGGATAAATACATCGTCTCCGCGTTCCACCGCGCATACTAGCACTTTGCAGTGTGTCTTTGCGGAAATATTTTTAATTTGCATATTGTTTAGAATAGAATTTTCGGGAATCTGACATTTTAACAGCTCAACTCTTCCTTTTGCAAAGGTCTCTATCTTGATGGCAGAGGGCAGATGGATCAGGCGGCCCATTTCCGCCGCTGATTCCAGCTCCGGATTAATAATCATGGAAATCCCCATTTCCTCTTTGATAAAGTCAATCTCCTCATTATACCGGGGATCACGGATGCGTGCGATTGTGTGGCATTTGCCGGCCTTTTTTGCCACCAGACAGCACAGCATGTTTAATTCATCCGAATTTGTCACGGAAATCAAGATATCGGTTTCCTCAATACCAGCCTCAAGAAGTACGTGATAACTGGCGCCGTTGCCGACAATTCCCATAACATCGAGGGTGTCGGTGATCTTATGGATCACAGCCGGCTTGCTGTCAATAACAATAATGTCATGCCCCTCGTGGTCAAGCTGCTCTGCAAGGGCGGCTCCCACCTTGCCGCAGCCTATGATAATAATTTTCATGGTGATTATAAAACTCCTTTACATTATGTATGGTAATGTTTATTATAGCACAGTATTTTTAAAAAGCTACTAGGTTCTTATACCATAACGGGATCATAGAAACAGCACCAGCCATCCGGTATAATAATGGATATGCAGGTGCTGTTCGGCTGTTTATTCAGGCTCCTCCGGGGCCGCTGCGCGGCGGACGGTTGTCCGGCTGATTCGTATGATTATCCTTTACGGAGTTGCCGGATTTGTTGGTGCCGGAGCTGCCGGACTTACCGGTACCGGAGCTGTCGCGGCGGTCTGTGCCGCGATTGGACGTGTTGTTCTTTGCCATAGCCTTCTCCTTTCTGCTTTTATCTTTGATTCTTGCCGGAAAAGAGAATATTATTCGTGTGAAACAATACAATCTTATAGCAAAAGGATTATTACAGGGTAATGCTTCCCATGGTCAGGGAACGCAGCGCGCCTTCGTTTACCTTGTATTCGTGTTTCTTCAGAATCTCCTGGTATAACTCATCAAAGCCCTTGCTTTCAGCGGAGGCGATGGCATCGGATACCGCATTGTCATAGCTTTCGGAGGAGTTGTTGTTAATCATGCGCACCACGTAATAACCGGTGTCTGTCTCCTGGACTTCACTGATCGTATTGTTTTCCATCGCTATGACTTTGGCGGTAAGATCCTCATCAAAGATGGACTTCGATTCTATGAAATCCGTGGACCGGTAGGTGACGGTTTTCTCTTCCTCGGGAAGAAGGCCTGACCAGTCTTCGGCAGTCTTTGCTTTCTCCAGATAGGTGTCCAGAAGCTGGAGATCCGCGGTTATCTGCTCCTGTGTCTTGTCCGCCGCCTCGTTGTTCTCGTTGACGGTCTTCTTGGAGACGAAGAGGTATTCAACATCATACTGGCGGTATTCATCATAGGAAATGCCTGCCTTAATTCCTTCGTCATCGATATCCAGTTCATCAATCCGGTCCTGACGGAACCGGGAGATCAGGGCAGACTTGCCGAGCATGTCGGTGAGATATTCTTTGGTAAATTTGTTCTTGGCAATCACTGCTTCGGTAAGAGAGTCTTTCATCATGGATTCTACCGTATTGTTCACATTGGTCTTCTCCTCATCCGTTAAGGAATAGCCCTGGGACACGGCTTCGTTGTACAAAACCTCACTGGCAATCGCGCTGTTTATTACCTCTTCCTTTGCCATATCACGGATGGTGGCTCCGCTCTCATCGGCAGCCATATTCCAATAAGCCCCGTTGCCGCCAAACATCTGATCCAGATAATCGTACTGGGACTCCACTGTATAGAAGTAATAGGATAAATCCTTTAAATGATATTTCTTCCCATCAACCCTTAACAGGGTGCTCTCGTAAAGCTGGTCGAAAAGTAACGCCCCCACTAAAACAACAACAAAAATAATGGATACAATCCGTAATACCTTAGAGCTGACCACCCGGTCCTTGCTTTTGTCATGTGTGCCGGTCTCCGCAGCGACTTTCTTAATTCTTTTTGATTTGTTCACTTATGCTACCTCCATAGTATTCTCATGAAGATAATTTTATACGATTTGCAGGATAAGTCAATATATTAACAATAATTTTACAGGGTTCGTTGAAATTGTGTAAATATATGTTATAATATCCAAGATGAGCAGATTAGTCCATGATGGCTATGTCATTGATCAAGCTCGCTTGAATCAATGACATGGACGTCATGGATAAGTGCAACGTGAGCGAAGGCCGAAGGACTGAGCTCCTAATCTGCGGACGATTAGTCCATGGGGCCCGAGCTCCTAATCTGCGGATGACAGGGTGGTAGGAGAAGGGTCCGTGATGATAGAGTATAGGGTTCGTAGCGGGAAGAAGAAAGCTGTGGAGACAGACAGGCAGGAGGAAGGTTATGGTTCCATATAACGGAATAGCGGTACAGATAATGGATGAAGTGAATAAAGCTGTGGTGGGCAAGCGGGTTATTGTAGAAAAGGTTCTCACCGCAATCCTGGCAAAGGGACATATTCTGCTGGAGGATTATCCGGGTGTGGGGAAGACCACCCTGGCTCTGGCTTTCTCTAAGGCGATGGAGCTGGAACACCGCCGGCTTCAGTTCACCCCGGATGTACTGCCTACGGATGTGGTGGGCTTTCATCTGCTGAACCGGGAGGGAGACGGCTATCAGTATAAGCCGGGGGCCATTATGTGCAATCTGTTTCTGGCGGATGAAATCAACCGTACCTCCTCTAAGACCCAGTCCGCCCTGCTGGAGGTGATGGAAGAGGGAAAGGTAACGGTGGACGGTGTTACCAGGGAGGTTCCCAAGCCCTTTGTTGTTATGGCGACCCAGAATCCCATCGGTTCCGTGGGAACCCAGATGCTGCCGGAATCCCAACTGGATCGTTTTATGATCCGCCTGTCCATGGGTTATCCTGATATTCGCAGTGAGATCGGGATTCTAAAGGAACGCCAGGGCTCCAATCCTCTGGACCGGATTGTCCGGGTAGTGGAGCGGGAGGATATTCTGACCATGCAAAATCTGGTGGACGAGGTGTACATCCACGATTCCATCTATGAATATATCGCTCTTCTGGTTCAGAAGACCAGGGAGAATCCCTTGATTGAGCTGGGAGTCAGTCCGAGAGGATCTCTTGCTGTCATGAATATCGTGAAGGCAATTGCATTCTTGAACCGGAGGGAATATGTGCTTCCCTCGGATGTGCAGATGATTTTTAAGGATGTGGCATCCCACCGGATTATTTTGAAATCAAAAGCCCGGATTAACAATGTGACGGTGGACAACCTTCTGGACGATATTCTGAGGACGGTTAAGGCGCCCAGAATCCTGGCGAAAGAGCGCTGAGGAAAGGAACGGGGTGACGGGATGCTGCGCAATTTTATTAAATATCTGGTGCTGCTGGCTGCCCTGGGTCTGCTGTCGGTTCTGTATAACACATATCATATGGGAATCCTCTTTTTGACTATGGCAGTTCTGCCCTTCTTCCTGTTTGCCCAGCTTTGTTACCTGTACGGCAGGCTCAAGGCGGAGCTGCTATCGGAGGTTCATGTGGCAAAGAAGGGAGAGGCGATTCCGGTAACCGTCCGATTGGACAATTCCTCTATATTCCCCATGTCCGGCATAAAAATATATCTGACCTGCAGGAATGTGTATTCGGCACGAACTCATCGGAAGAAATTCCTGGTATCGGTGGATGCGCGGACGAAGGCCAATGTTACCCTTAATTTATATTCTGAATATGCCGGGAATCTGGAGATATCCCTGAGGTCTGTCCGGGTTTTCGATTATCTGAGATTGTTTTCCCTGGAGAAGAAGAAAAAGGACGTCCTGGCGGCGGCAGTTCTGCCGGAGTATCATGAGCTGCCGGAGCATCTGTTCTCCGCACTGCACACCGGCATTGCGGACAGCGAATATTATTCGGCGGTGAGAAGCGGGGATGATCCTTCGGAGGTATTCTCTATCCGGGAGTACCGTGAAGGGGACCGAATCCAGAGAATTCACTGGAAGCTCAGCAGGAAGCAGGACCAGCTTATGATTAAGGAATTCAGTGAGCCTCTGGGCTGCTCCACACTTCTCTTTGTTGATCTGTGTGTTCCGAAGGGAAGAAATCGTCTTCTGTGGATGGATGCCCTTACGGAATGTGCCCTTTCCCTGTCCTATTCCATGCTTTTATCGGGACGGCTCCATTATTTTGCCTGGTATGAGGAAAAGGATAAGATCTGCCGGAGGATACGGGTCTCCGAGGAGAAGGATTTGTTTGAGGCGATGGACGGGCTGCTGCGTGCAAGGCCCTATGCATCCGGTACGGATGCCCTTGGCGCCTACTATGCGGAGTATCCGAGGGAGCAGTATTCTAATATGATTTTAGTCACCGGAGATCGTCCGGAGAAATATATACAGGCATTGTCTGATCTGCAGGCGGCGGTCCGGCAGCTGGTCTGTCTGGGATATTTCCACGGAGATCCCGATGGGAATGCCCGAGACCGTCTGGAGAGTGAAGTTCCCGCGGCGGAGCTTGCCCGGCAGCTGGAGGATACGGGAATATCCCTGATTCCGGTGAATCCCCGCCATGTCCGGCAGGATCTGGAGGCATAAAGGGATTTCGGATTGTAGTTCGGCAGAGCGGCAGAAAAAGAGCAGACAGCGGTTTGCAGGCAGTGAGAAAGGCGTGGATATTTTGATGCACCAGCGTTATGAAGATGGCGTAAATATGGAATCTATCGTACAGATTGAGGAGGAGAACAGGACAGGGGTTCCTTTCTTCACAAGATTGTTTCAGTTTCTGGTTATAGCAATCGGAAGCTGGAGCGGAATTGCCATGCTTGTGGAATGTATCGGAATTCCCTGCGATATGCTGCGGATCAACGGAATGATGCTGATCTATTCCGCGGCCATATTTGGCCTGTGCTTAATTCCTGCCTATGAACTGGTTAAATTGTTTTTTGGGATTCTTACCTATGGGCTGTTCTTTTACAGCAGACTGGATCGGATTGCAAACGGCTTTTACCTGACAGAAAATCTGCTGTTTGAGCTTATTTCGAATTATTATGAAACCCCGCGGCTGAGATTTTTAGCGGATATGACAACGGCGAGGGCGGACACCACGCTGCTGGTCATTATGATATCCCTGCCTTTTAGCACGCTTTTGGCAATAGCGGTGGTCCGTAATCGGCTGGTAAGGATCGGAGGGCTGATTATGCTCCTGCCGGTGAGCGCCTGCTTCCTCCTTGGAATGATTCCTTCCGAGCGGTATCTGGTTCCATATGTGGTATGCCTCCTTTATCTTGGGCGATCCGGTGTCAGGCACCGTTCTCACCAGATCCACCGCTCCTTGTTTCACCGGGTCAGCAGCCGTACGGCCGGCTGGCTCAGCATACTCTGTATTACGATATTCTTTTTGATGAGGCTCCTTGTATCCAGGGAACAGTATAATGAAGTTACCGGTATCCGTGAGCTTAAATCAAAGATACAGACGGCGATGAACCGTGTCTCCCTGGCGGATCTGGAGGACCGGTTTAACCGCTTCCGGGCGGAGCGCCGGCAGATATCCTCCACCGGCTTAAGCGGAGGGGAGCTGTCTAAGACGGGGGAGGTCCGTTATGAGAATGTGAAGCATCTCAGGGTAATTGCACCGTCAGAATCCGTGGCGGAGGGAATTTACCTGAGGGGCTACGTGGGAAGCTTTTATACCGGTGACCGGTGGGAAAGTCATTCAGAGGAGATGCGGCAGGAATACGAAAGGCTGGCAGAAGAGTTTAACGAGGAGCTGTTTTACCCGATGAACCAGATGAGCCTCTTTTTAAAGCGTTTTCAGACGGAGATGACATGGCAGGGGGATCAGGGGCAGAACCCTGGCGGGGCTGAATACAGTCTGAGCCGGAGCGGTATGGTGATCGATTACAGGGGGGCTGACAGGAAATATCTATATGCGCCCTATTTTATGGATTATGACGTTATGAAGGATATCCGGTATGAACAGGATTTGTATGCTGCGCCGTCAAACAGGGCGGAGCATTGGGAATACCGGTATTATTACGGGATATCCTTTCTGAACAAATATGCCGAATCCATGCGGCTTGGGGACTGGGCCGACAGCTATATGGCATATGAGAAGCGGTACCGGGATTATGTGTACCGGGCTTATACCATACTTCCCGAAGAGGGAGTGGAGAGGATTAAGCAGGATTTTTCATCTGAGCAGGCAGAAGCAGCCGGGGCGGGCAGTATAGCGGAAAAGATAGAATACGTCAGAAAATATCTGGCCGGGAATACCAGCTATTCTCTGGCACCGGGAGTGCTGCCGGAGGGAAAGGATTATGTAGAATATTTTTTATATGAAAATAAGACGGGCTACTGCGTACATTATGCCTCGGCAGCCGTTCTGATGCTCCGCGCCATGGGCATCCCCGCAAGATATGCGGAGGGCTATGCTTTCGGACAGGAGGCGGTGGTTCAAAGCTCCGGCCATCAGGAGGTAACCCGCTATACCGGTTTGGGGAAGCTGTCAATGGAGCTTCAGCAGTCTGTGGCCGATGTCATGGATTATCATGCCCACGCCTGGGCAGAGGTTTATTATGATAACTGCGGGTGGATTCCAGTGGAGTTCACCCCCGGGGCTTCGGTAAGCTATAACACTACCCTGGCTATGGAAATGGAGAAAATCAGTGAAGGCATAGAGGACGGGGAAGAGACAGAGCCGGAGGCAACTCCCTCTCCTTCTCCCGCCCCTACGCCTGCGCCCACCTCCACGCCCAGGCCTACCCGCAGCCTTACTCCCACGTCCGGCGCTCCCCGCCCTACTCTGCCGGCAAAAGCCGATCAGGGGTCTTCCGGAGCGGCGAAGGAGAACGTGCCGGAGAAAGGGGATCATCTGTATCTTTGGAGCCTGTTGGGGATTGTATGCCTGGCGATGATATCCGTATCCCTCTACCGGGTGGGGCAAAGGAGCAGGGCGAGATCCACCCGTAATGTGAACCAGCAGGTTCTCTTCCTGTTCGGGGACATTCAGAAGATTCTCCGGGCCGGCCGGTCTCTTCCGGGTAAAAATGCTCTGCTGGAGGAGAGTGAAGCCTATATCAGGGAGCAGGGAGGACATCTGGATGGGCAGGAGCTGGAGCGGCTTATGGAAATTGTACGCAAAGCGAGATTTGGAAGAGGGCGGATTGCCACGGAGGAACTGAAGTGGGTCCGAAGCTGCCGCAATCGTCTCTATGTCCAGGTAAACAGGGAGATATCTCTGCCTAGAAAGATTTATCTGAAAATAAATTTGCTATAATAAGGATATTGCTTCTACAATTCGGCAAGATGTGGTATACTAATTAAAAATATTGAAATGGAGGGAGCTTGATGAATAAGATCATTACAATCAGCCGGCAGTTTGGAAGCGGTGGAAGAGAGATCGGCGAGAAGCTGGCGGCGAGGCTGGGTATTCCGTATTATGATAATGAGATTATTTCCAGGGCGGCAAAGGAAAGCGGCTTTGCGGAAGAGGCCTTTGAGCATGCGGAGAAGAAGGCAACCAACAGTCTGCTGTATTCCCTGGCTATGGGAATGAATGCCTACGGCAGCCAGGACATCGGCTTTACCCATCTGTCCCTGGATGATCAGCTGTATCTGGCTCAGTCCGGTGTCATACGGAAGGTGGCGGCGGAGGGCCCCTGCGTTATTGTCGGACGCTGTGCCGATTATGTCCTCCGGGATATCGGCAATGTGGTGAATGTGTTTATCTGGGCGGATCTGGAAGCCAGGAAGAAGAGAGCAATTGAGAAATATCACATAAAAGAAAGCAAGGCGGAGGAGGAGCTGCTGCGGACCGATAAGAGGCGGGCGAATTATTATAATTACCATGCCGGCGGGAAATGGGGCAGGGCCCAGAATTACCATCTGTCCCTCCGCAGTGATTATACCGGGATTGATAATGCGGTGGAGTGTATTCTCACCTACTTGAAATCAGAAGAAAGGGAGCAGGGAAGAATAGAATGAAGTGGAAGGATAAGATTAATAAGCAGTACATGTTGATTTCCCTGTATGTTATTATAACCGTAGTGATTATCTATGCCCTGAGTCTGATTGTGAAGGGTGCTCCGCAGATTATCAAGGAGGTTATGGAGCGGCTTCACTGGCTGATCAAGGTAAGTAAACCGGTGATTCTGGGTTTCATCTTTGCTTATCTGATGGATCCGATGGTAGATATGTTTGAGCGCAGATATCAGAAGCTGAAGTCCACCCGGCTCTTAAAACGGATTGTTATGCCCCGTACCTGGGCGGCGGTTACTTCGGTGCTTCTGCTGTGTATGGCGGTATTGGGACTGATTTCCCTGCTGGTATTTACCGTTACCGACCAGATCCGGCTGGTAACGTTGGATGATGTGATCGCGCTGGCGAAGGAATCCATGGCCAGTCTGAATGTTTTCTACCAGTCCGTTCTCACCAGGCTGAAGGAGCTTAATATCCAGTCCGGAGAGCTGGAGCAGTATGTGCTGAAGAGCACCACCTTCCTGGTGGACTCCCTGGCGGGCTTCATCGAGGGAACGCTGACCTCCGTTACCAATTTGTCCAGCTATCTGACCACCTTTATCTTCAGCATTATCATCGGCATTTACTTCCTGATTGATGGAAAGATGTTCCTTTCCTATCTCAGTAAGATTTGCAGGGCGTTGTTCAGCGAGCGGCAGAATGAGGGGCTGAAACGGATGGTCTCGGATCTGGATCATGTGTTCTCCGGGTATATCCGCGGGCAGATGATCGATGCCTTTGTGATGATGTTTCTGATCAGCATTGTACTGTCCATCACCGGAGTGAAGTTTGCCATTGTGATTGGAATATTAGCGGGGATCGGAAATCTGATTCCTTACTTCGGACCCATTGTTGCCTATGTCAGCACCACCCTGGTCTGCCTGATCGGTCAGGATATCCGCACCTGGATTATATCGATGATAGCGCTGTTTTTGATCCAGGCCATCGACGGCAATCTCATCGGGCCCAGGCTATTAAGCAGCTCCATCAAGATTCACCCCCTGATCATCATAATTTCTCTGATCTTTGGCAGCGCTCTGGGAGGTTTTCTGGGAATGCTGCTGGCGGTGCCGATAGGAGCTTATCTTAAGCTGGTCTTTGTGAGGTTTATTAACAACCGGCTGAAGAAGAAGGAGGTTCCTAATAATAAAGGTGCTGTGAAATAATTGATTAAGGAATCTATTGTACCCGGAAATGCGCATGGCACCTTAATCACAATCGTAAGAAAAAATTAAGAATTATAGTAGGCATTATTTAAGAAATCTGGTGTAATATTACTATACAGTATGTGCTGTTTTTGCCGCTCAGTCAGGAAGGTGTTAAATGAAAAACAACGGAGACGAAAATATCATAGAGGTGAGAAACGCTAAGAAGATTTACAGGATGGGTAAGGAGAGAATCAGTGCGGTTGACGATGTCAGCTTCACCATACGGCGGGGGGAATTCTGCTGCCTGTATGGCGCTTCCGGTTCCGGTAAATCCACCCTGCTTAATCTTATGGCGGGGATCGAAAAGCTTACCTCCGGACAAATCATTATCAAAGGAAAGAACATACATAAAATGGGGGAAAAGGGTCTGGCAAAGTTTCGTCAGGATAATCTGGGATTTGTATTCCAATCCTATAATCTGATGAACGCCATGACCGCTCTTGAGAATGTGGAGCTGCCCCTGGTATTTAAGCGGATAGCGGGAAAGAAGAGAAAGAAAATGGCGAAGGATATGCTGGTCAAGGTGGGGCTGGGGCCCAGACTCAAGCACAAACCTAAAGAAATGAGCGGTGGTCAGCAGCAGAGAGTAGGTATCGCCAGAGCCTTTGTCAGCAATCCTGAGATTGTATTTGCCGATGAGCCTACCGGTAATCTGGATTCCAAGACCTCCAGGGAGGTCATGGATCTGATTAAGGCCATGGCGAAAGCGAACCACCAGACGATTGTCATGGTTACCCATGACCGGAAGCTGGCGGAATATGCGGATCGAATCATTCATATATTCGACGGCAAAGTAGAGAATATAGAGCGGATTGAACATCCGGAGGTTCCGGAGACAGCCGGTCAGCCGGATGAAACAGAAGCATCCGGAAAGGAGCCGCCGATGGAAGAGCCTGCGGCAGGACGCACCGGGGAATCGGGTAAGGATGACCAGGTACAGGAACAGATTATAGCATAAGAGAGAAGAATAACATTATATGAAGGAAGTAGAGGGACAGGGAATGAAAGGAAAGTTTAAGAAGACAATGGCGGTAATGGTTGCGGTGATGATGACCTTGCTTAGCTTAACAGGAAGTTCACCCCGTGTATTGGCGGCAGTAGCCACGGGAATTATGGTTAATGAGACAATGAAGGAAGACGACCTGATATTGGTTCCGGGACAAGTGAAGCACATGAGAGTTCCCATCAGAGCGATGAATGGGTTCCTGCGGGATGCTACGGTTGCAGTCTCGGCATCGGAGGGTGCTCCCTTTTCCTTTTCTGTACCGCAGCTGACGGATATTAATCGCAATCCGCTTACCTATCTGTCGGATTATGGTACCACCTATGTGGACTTTGATGTGGATGTGAAGGAGACGGCAGGGGTTGGCTCCTGGTCCATCGATATTGAAGTATCCAGCCCTGAGGCCGAGGGGACGGTTTCCCTCAAGCTCCAGAAGCCCGTCAAGGTACAGGTGCTGAAGCCCCTGGCCAAGGCTCAGATTACGATGGGCAATATTAATGTCAGCCAGGCAATCATTGGTGAAGAAGCCAAGATCAGCTTTGTGATGAGGAATGAAGGTGAGATCACAGCAAGGAACACCTATTACAGTCTGGTCTATGACGGTGCGCCGGGTGTTGTCCCGAAGTATACCACCAAGAGGATTAAGGTAGGCGATCTTAAGCCCGGTGAATTTCATTCCGTAGAGCTTCCCATTGGTATTCTTACAACGGCGGAGCCCGGTCTGAAGAGTGTCATGGCAAAATTTGAGTATGTGGATGTAGACGGTAATCCGGGAAGTGATTCCAGCGAAATCTATTTTGATATTAATAAGAATGAAAACGCTCCTGAGCTGGTGGTTGACAGTATTTCCTATGAAGGAACCTTTAAGCCGGGAGAAAACGTAATTGTCAAGCTGAAGCTGAGAAATTACGGCAATCGTCTGGCGGATGATGTGTCCGTTAAACTGGACGAGGCGACTTCCGGGGAGGACGGCTTTTATAAGAATTATTTTACCGACAGTGTTCTGGTTGGCTCCGTGGACGCTGACAAAATTTTAGAGGCAAAGCTTCCGCTGACCATATCCAAGAAGGCGACGGGCGGTAATAAGAAGCTGAATCTGATTGTGGATTATGTGGATGAGAAGGGTAATAAATACAGCTTAAACGTCAATGTTTATCCGGAAGTAATCGGAAAACCGGAGGAAGTAAACGAAGAGACGATTCTTGTATTGAATAATGTGTCCCAGAGCCCGGAATCACCTGCGGCAGGGCAGAGCGTGACGGTTTCCTTTGATTTGCAGAACAAGAGCAAATCCGATGTGACCGAGATCAAGCTGGCTCTTCAGGGGCTGGACGGAACCACCTTTATTCCGAAGAATTCCGATCCGTACATATATATCGATAAGATAGAGGCAGGAAAGACGAAGCGTATCTCTGTTCCTTTGGATCTGGCCGATACGATTCCGGGAGGAATGAACAATCTTACGGTAAAGTATTCCTATGCGGAGAATGCTGCCGGCGACACAGTGATCATACCTGTGCGCAACATTCAGAATGAACTGGGCAGCGCCAGCATGCCCAAGCTGATTATCAGTAAATATGCGGCTGACGTGGAAGAGCTGCGGGCAGGCTCCACCTTTAATTTTACCTTTGATATTCACAACACCAACGGTTCTGTTGCGGCTAAGAATATCACCATCACCTTAAAGCAGGCTGAGAATATATTCTCCGTGACCCAGGGAAGCAACAGCTTCTTTATCAACAAGATTGCTCCCGGTGAGACGGTACAGCAGACGGTGGAGATGAAGGTGAAATCCGATGCCAGCACCAAGGCATATGAGCTTGAGGTTATTATTGAATATGAGTATGACGGCATTAAGCCCAATCCTGAGACCGGTGAAATCGGTGTGGGGCGTACAGAGAAGCTGAATCTGCAGGTGGTGGAGAATTCCAGACCTGTGGTGGATTATGTTAATGTTTATTCCTGGGATGGTCAGGTAACGGTGGGCAATCCGGCTACTCTGTCCTTTGAATTCTATAATATGGGCAAGTCTCCGCTGAATAATGTAGTTGCCACGGTAGAAGGCGATTTCACGAAGGCGGACGGCAATATGTTTTTCCTTGGCACGGTGGAAGCGGGAAGATCCGGCTACAGCGAATTTGACGTAATACCGGGAATCGAGGGCCTTGCAAAGGGTACTTTGATGATTACCTTTGAGGACAGCAACGGCGATACCCTGAATTTCACCAAGGAGTTTGAGGCAACGGTTACGTCGGCAACCACCTTCGACCCGAATATGCCGGGAGGGGACGGTTCCGTGGATGTATTCAATCCCGGGGTGCCGGCGGCGAAGGAACCGATTCTTAAGTTATGGGTGTTTATCATAATACAGGTTGTGATCTTTGCTGCATTTATACCGATCACCAGAAAGGTTATTATCAGTATTTATAAAGCAAAGCTTCGTAAGAAGGAGCAGGGCGAGCGCTAATCAGACAGTCTGTGGGAAACAGGAGAATGTTCCTGGTGTTAAATTTTGTGCCGGCACCCGAAGGGCGGTGCTTAGGCAGAATGGAGATTATTTATGGAAAGCTTATTGAATAATGGAATATTATTGACTGCAACTGCAACCGCAGTCGGCAGCACAAACAGCACGATGGAGGTTCCGCAGAGCAATTCCTCTGCCGGATCCGTGACGGTGGAGGATACGACAAATGTTGATGCCGCCGCCGGTGATGTTGTAACCGGCGACGCCGCCGGTGATGAGAGCGCGGTTACGGATGGAGCCGAGGTTGCAGGAGAAGAGGTTGCAGGAGAAGATGCCGCTGTGGATGAGAGTGTCATTTCCGGGGAAGACGGTATGGCTGCCGGTGATGAGATCATAGTGGATGATGGTATGGCATGGAACGGAGAAGGTATGACCGGCGGCGACGGCATGATGGGAGAAGGAATGATGGTGGATCCCATGGGAGCGGGGGTAAAGGATCCCCTGTTATCCTCCTGGCCCTTTGTAATTGGTATTTCCTGTGCGGTATTGGCAGTCAGCATAGTTTTGGGAGCGCTTTTGGCCAAGCTAAAAATAAAAAAAGGGATTGAGCTGTATGAAGATTAGTGATTTGTTTAAAATGGGCCTGAGAAATCTGTCCCGTAGAAAAGCAAGAACGGTTTTAACCGTGCTGGGCGTTGTCATCGGCTCCTTATCGATCATTATTATGAGATCCATTGGCTATGGAATGGAGAATAATTTTGAATCCCAGGTTATGCAGCAGGGAGGATTAACGACTATTACCATCCAAACCTATGCGGGGATCACCGATGAGAACGGTGACTGGGTAGGCTCAAAGGAACAGAAGCTGGATGACCGTCTGGTGGAAGAGATACGTAAGATCAAGCATGTGAGGGCCGTATCTCCGCTGGTTGAGCAGTATGTAAGCCTGTACAGCGGAAAGTATAGGAGCGGGGTATCTCTTACAGGAATTGATCTGAGCACCTTTGAGGCCTTTGATTTCCCGGAGCTTGCTTATGGGTCCTATCCCACCGAAGGGGATAACGCATGGATTGTATTCGGATCAAACATGCCTTGGAGCTTCTATGAGTATAATTCCCGGAACTATAATGAGGTTCAGCTGGATTTGCAGAAGGAGAAGGTGGTCCTGAAGTTTGAGGGATATGCCATACCGGATCAGAAGAAGGAGTTCAGTCTTCCTTTAAAGAACATCGCCAAGATGGAGAAGACAGACAGCGACTATGACTACAGGGTCTATGTTGATATTAATTACATGAAGCAGATTTTCCGTAAGTACTGTAACACACTGTCCCTGGAGGACCGGAAACGGGCAATAAAGTCCATAGACAACTACCAGCAGATCATGCTGAATGTGGATAATCTGAATAAAGTAACCGAAGTTCAGGATGAGATCAAGAAGCTGGGTTTCCAGTCTTCCAGTATGATGCAGTATCTGGAGCCTCTGCAGGAGGCCTCGGATACCCTTCAGATGGTACTGGGAGCTTTGGGAGCGGTGGCAATGATCGTGTCCGCCATCAGTATTGCCAACACCATGGTAATGTCCATCTATGAGCGTACCAAGGAAATCGGAATTATGAAGGTGCTGGGCTGTGTGGTAAAGGATATCCGTAAGCTCTTCCTCCTGGAAGCGGCAATTATTGGTTTGTTCGGAGGATGTGTGGGTATTATTCTGGGTTACATCGCCTCCTGGGCTATCAACAAATATGGCGCTCCCATATTTGGTGCGCTGATGTCCGGTAACTATATGTATGATACAGCAAATACCAAGTTCTCAATCATACCGATCTATCTTCCGCTTATATCATTAATGATCTCCGTCGCGGTAGGTCTGTTGTCGGGATATTTCCCTGCAAGACGTGCAACGAAGATCAGTGCGATTGAAGCTATGAAAACAGAGGGTTAACTATAACGAAAGAGTTCAGCCGGCGACAGGAAGGAACATCATGTCCTCCTTTCTGTCATCGGCCGGACTCTTTCCTCTTAATCTTAATTTACAATTTTGGACAATTGATTTTTGGATATAATGTGGTATAATGGTATACGTTGCTAGCAACGCAGGTGTTGTTAATGGCGTAGGATAATGTAAAAACGAGGTGAAAACCGATGATATGTAATAACTGTGGAAGGCAGATACAGAATGAAGCCGCTAATTTTTGCGAATACTGCGGTTTTTCCTTCCGGGAACAAAGGCAAGGAACAGGAGCAGGGACCGTTCCGGAACCGGGGCAGAGCTTTTTGTCCAGACAGGATAGGCAGCAGAGACCGCTTTCTATGAGCGGTATGGAGCAATTCCCGTCAGGAATGACCCAGGACAAACCCATAAGCTTTTTAGGCTGGCTTGGAACCTATGCTTTGCTGCTGGTGCCTTATGTCGGCTGGCTTATCTTTATTGTTATGCTGTTTGTCTGGGCCTTTGGCAATAGCACACCGGCGACAAAGAAGAACTGGGCCAGAGTTACACTGATTTTTGTGGGAATTCTAATTATTGCCTTGCTTGTCCTTATGATTTTGGTATATATGCCCTACTATCAGCAGATGATGAGCGGGGATTTTGATTTTAACAGCTTTTATAAAGGCTTATCGAATAATATACAATAATATGCTGCTTTTTCCCAGCGGATGGAGGTCAGAATGAGCACAATCAGAACCAGATTTGCACCAAGTCCTACAGGCAGAATGCATGTAGGTAATTTAAGAACCGCATTATATGAGTATTTAATTGCAAAGCATGAGGGGGGCACCTTTCTTCTCCGAATAGAGGATACGGATCAGGAGCGTCTGGTGGAAGGAGCGGTGGATATTATCTACCGTACGCTTCAGGGAACCGGGCTGCTTCATGATGAAGGACCGGATAAGGATGGGGGATATGGACCCTATGTGCAGAGTGAGCGCCAGGCCAGCGGAATTTATCTGGAATATGCCAGGCAGCTGGTTGATAAGGGGGCGGCTTATTATTGTTTTTGTACGAAGGAGCGTCTGGCATCCCTGAAGACCGCGGTGGGGAACCCTGCGGAGGAAGAGGGCGAGGATTCCAAAGAGGAAAACACGGCAGCTAATGTTAAGGAAATCATCAAATACGATAAGCACTGTCTCCATTTGACGAAAGAGGAGATAGAGGCCAACCTGGCAGCCGGACTGCCCTATGTTATCCGCCAGAATAATCCGGCCCAGGGCTCCACTACCTTCCAGGATGCGATTTTCGGGGAGATTACGGTGGATAATGACGAGCTGGATGATATGATTCTGATCAAATCGGACGGCTTTCCTACCTATAATTTTGCCAATGTGGTGGATGATCATTTGATGAAGATAACCCATGTGGTACGGGGCAATGAATATTTATCTTCTACTCCCAAGTATACCAGATTATATCAGGATTTTGGATGGGAGGAGCCGGTTTATGTTCATCTGCCGCTGATTACCAACGAGGAGCATAAGAAATTAAGTAAGCGCAGCGGGCATTCCTCCTACGAGGATCTGCTGGAGCAGGGCTTTGTATCGGAAGCAATTATTAATTTTGTGGCACTGCTGGGCTGGAGCTCCTCTAATAATACGGAGATTATGTCCCTGGAAGAGCTGATCAAAGAGTTTGATTACCATCATATTAATAAGGCTCCGGCGGTGTTTGATATTGTGAAGCTGCGCTGGATGAACGGGGAATACCTAAAGAGCATGGAATTTGAGAAATTCTATGAGCTGGCGCTTCCCCATATCCGTGAGGTGGTTACAAAGGATCTGGATCTGAGAAGAATTGCAGCACTGGTGAAGTCCAGGATCGAGACACTGGTGGACATCAAGGAAATCATTGATTTCTTCCAGGAACTTCCGGAGTATGATATTCAGATGTATACTCACAAGAAGATGAAGACGGATTCCCAGAGCTCCCTAAAGGTTTTGACAGAGCTTCTTCCCAGCTTCGAAGCGCTGGAGGATTACAGTGAGGAAGCCATCGAGGGTGTGATTATGTCCTATATTGCCCAGGAGGGAATTAAGAACGGGCAAGGTCTGTGGCCCGTAAGGACCGCCGTGTCCGGCAAGCAATCCACGCCGGGAGGTGCTTATGAGATTATGAGCATTCTGGGCAAGGAAGAAAGCCTGAGAAGAATTAGAAAAGCAATTGAGTTGTTAAGCATGGCCTAAGCAGTTCGTGGCTGTTTAAGCTTTTTCACAAAGGGGATGCTGTGCGTTTATCTGCGGCATTCCCTTTGTAGATATCATATCTGCGCTCCGGTTTTCTATAGGGAATTGAATCTAGCGCATTCTATTTTTTCGCAAAAGAGGTTCCATGAAGGAAAGGCAAGTATTATGAACAGAGAGATGAATCAGGCACAGCAGCAGGCGGTGCTTCACAGAGATGGGCCGATGCTGGTTCTGGCGGGTCCGGGATCGGGAAAGACACTGGTAATAACGGAGCGGACAAAGCGGCTCATTGAAGACGAAGGAATACCGGAGGAGCAGATTCTGGTTATTACCTTTACAAAGGCGGCAGCCGGCGAGATGAAGGATCGTTTTCTGAAAATACGGGGAACAGAGCGGACCAGAGTTAATTTTGGCACCTTTCACGCGGTCTTTTTTACTATTTTGAAGCATGCCTATCATTTGAACGCAGGGAATATTCTCAAGGATGATATGCGTTTCCAGTTCATGAAGGAGATTATTCACCAGTATGGGCTGGAATACGATGATGAGAAGGAATTCATCTCCGATCTGTTCTCTGAAATCAGTCTGGTGAAGGGGGGCAGGATGGAGCTTGGGAACTATTACTCCATAAGCTGTGCCGATGAGATTTTCCGCGGCATTTACACCGACTATCAGCAGAGGCTGGCGAAATTAAACTTGATTGATTTTGACGATATGCTGCTCCTGTGCTATGAGCTGCTGATGAAGCGGAGGGATATCCTGGAGCTGTGGCAGAAGAAGTTTTGCTATATCCTTATTGATGAGTTTCAGGATATTAATGCGGTGCAGTATGATATTGTCCGAATGCTGGCGCTTCCCCAGAATAATCTGTTTATTGTGGGAGATGATGATCAGTCCATTTACCGTTTCCGGGGCGCCAAACCGGAGATTATGCTGCATTTCCCTGAGGACTATCCGGACTGTGACAGGATTCTCCTGGATCAGAATTACCGCAGCACACCGGCCATTCTTCAAGCGGCGGGAAAGCTGGTGAAGCACAATAAGAATCGTTTTGATAAGCAGGTATGTGCGGTCAGGCAGAGTGGAAATGAGATTACCATACGGCATTTCAATACCCTGTCCGAAGAGAACCAGGGATTGGCACAGGAAATACGGAGACTGAATAAAGAAGGGATTCCCTTCTCGGGTATGGCAGTACTGATCCGTACCAGTCTGGGATCGGGAGCCATATTGCACAAGCTGATGGAGTATAATCTTCCCTTTGTCATGAAGGATGCGCTGCCAAATCTCTTTGAGCACTGGATTGCCAGGGATATTCTGACCTATCTGAAGCTGGCAGGGGGACGGACGGACCGCAGCCTGTATCTCCAGATCATTAACCGGCCGAAGCGGTATGTGAGCAGAGAATGCTTTGACCGGCCGGAGGTGGATTTTGAAGCGGTGAAGGATTATTATGAGGATAAGGAATGGATGCTGGAAAGGCTGACCCAGTTTGAATATGATCTGGCTCTGCTGGAGAGGATGAATCCCTATGCGGCAGTTAATTATATCAGGAAGGGAATCGGATATGAGGATTATTTGAGGGAGTATGCCGGACAGCGCAGAATAAGGGTCGAGGAGCTGATGGATATTCTGGATGAGCTGCAGGAGAGCGCCAGGGATTTCAAGACCTGTGAGGAATGGTTTAATCATATGGAGGAGTACCGGGAAGAGCTGAAGAAGCAGGCGGGAGAGGCCCGGCAGAAGGATACGGACAGCATCACCATAACTACCATGCATGGCTCAAAGGGATTGGAATTCCGGGCCGTATTTCTCATGGATGCCAATGAAGGAATCACCCCTCATAAGAAGGCCTTGCTGGAGGCCGATCTGGAGGAGGAGAGGCGCTTGTTCTACGTGGCAATGACCAGGGCCATGGAACATCTCTATATCTTCAGCGCGAAAGAACGCTATAATAAGGTCTCTTCCTGGTCCCGTTTTATCGATGAGATAAGAGAACCGGAGGAGGCAAAACCGGGCAAGGAAGGTACATAGGAGCCCGTAACATAAAAATAGCCTGGGTTCCCTTGGAACCGCAGGCTGTTTTTATGTTATTCCTCTTCGTCTTCTAAATCATCGAAATCATCTTCATCGTCGTCATCAAACATATCATCATATTCTGCGGCATCCAGCAATTCTTCAAATGCATCTGCCACAGCCTCGAATTCATCGTCATCATCTATGTTGAGAAGCTGGGGTTCATCATCGCCCTCTTGGATGAAGCGGTACAGAAATACGTTGTCCTCTTCCTCTTCTCCCTCTTCCGGCTGTAATGCGATATATTCTTTGTCATCTACAGTAAAGATTTCCAATATGATACAGTTTAATTCGGTGCCATCATCTAATGATAATGTGATTGAATCGTGCTCATGCTCGTGACCGCAGCCGCAGCCATCTCCGTGAATGTGCTCACCCATAATACTACCTCGCTTTTTTATTTAATGACAAGCAAAATGTATTTTATTCAGCTTGTCTATCCCAATAAAATCACTATTGGAATATAAGTAGAATGTACCAGATTGAGGTAAAAAATGCAAGTGAAATCATTTTTCTCACGATACTTTTGTTTGGGCTGTTGACCTTTTACCGCTTGCTCCCAAAGACGACATGGCGGACAATCGACCATAAGAGGGGCGCATAGCATGCTTTTCTATATAAATTCGACAAAATCAGATAAAAAAATGTATTTTTCTCCATGAGTTCTTGCTTTTCCCACTTAGGTATAATAAAATGAAGATAAGAAAATTTAATAAAATTGGGGGAACATTCAATGAAGCAAATTAAGCAATCAATCAAGATTCAAGTTTGGCTCCTGTTCGGTATTATCTTCTTATTCAATCTCGTTTCAGTGGGTGTTCTGCTCAGTGGATGGCTGCATAATGCGGCCTGTGTGGAGGATATTGAGGGAAATGTTTCACACAGCCAGGAGATTTCCGGTATTACGGCAGCTCATGTCAGTTGGGTAAACCAGCTTAGCGAACATTTAAAGGACGGCAAGGAATTCACGGGAGGCTTAGACCCCACAACCTGCTCCTTTGGAAAATGGGTGGGAGTGCTTCCCCGGGAATTCAGGGAGGATGCCGCCATCGCCCAGGCGCTTCATAACATTGAAGGCCCCCACACGCTGATTCATGAAAAGGCGGCTGAAATCATTGAGCTGAACAAAACAGATTCTATGACGGCATATAATGAGTACGAACACACGATTCTGCCCAATGTGCTGACGATCCTTTCCAATCTAAACACCATTTCAAACCGGTATAATGATCTCACTTTTAATAGTGTCATCACATCGGCAGATCTCCTGCAAAGAAATTCCATCATTCAAATTTTACTAATCATACTCGTATTGGTGATATCTGTGGTCATTGCGCTGCTGGTTATGCGCCTGACTATCCGCCCCATTAAGAAGATCGCAGAGGCCTTTGAGGGGATCGCACAAGGAAATCTGAAAACCAGCATCCAGTATCACAGCCGGGATGAGATGGGCCGAATGGCTGGGCTGATCAATGAAACCATGCGGGGACAAAGCCTGATTATAGAAGATTTAATCGATAAATTCATCAAGATTTCTCAGGGAGATCTGCAAATTCAGGTGGATGTGGAATATCCCGGTGATTTTGCGGTGCTGAAAGAGACCATTGACGCGACAGTATCAGCCCTCAATGAAACGATGTATATCATTCATGCCGCCGCCGAACAGGTTGGCACCGGTTCCCGTCAGGTTTCCGACGGGGCGCAGGCGCTGGCATCAGGCTCCGCGGAACAGGCGGCCAGTGTGGAGGAATTGAATGCCGCAGTCGCACAGATTGCAGAACAAGCAGAGGAAAACCGCTCCACTATGGAAGTAGCCGCCGGATATATCGGGCAGGCGGGTGCGGGGGTGAGCGCCAGTAACGAATATATGCGCCAGCTCTCCGCGGCGATGGCTGAAATCGGATCTTCCTCAAGTCAGATTGCCCATATTACAAAAGTGATCGAGGATATTGCGTTCCAGACCAATATTCTTGCTCTGAATGCCGCCATTGAAGCGGCCCGTGCCGGAGCTGCAGGAAAGGGCTTTGCGGTTGTGGCCAGTGAGGTGCGTAATCTTGCGGCAAGGTCTGCCGAAGCCGCCCGTCAGACTGCGGAGTTGATTGCGGCTTCTGCAGTCACAGTGGAGCGCGGAGCGGAAATTACCGGGCAAACGGCGCAGGCTTTGCAGGATACGGGAGTAAATGCCGGGAAAGTGAACGAAAGCTTTGCCAGAATTGAACAAGCGTCAGCCGAGCAAACACGTGCCATTGAACAGATCAAGGAAGGAATCTTTCAAGTCTCCGCCGTGGTACAGACCAACGCCGCCACAGCGGAGGAGAACTCCGCCACCAGCGAGGAAATGTCAGCTCAGGCCGCCATGCTGCGTGAGGAGGTTGGAAAATTCAAGCTGAAGGATGACAGGGCCCAAGCCGGATTTTTGCTTCCCGGTGCTATGGCGCTGGGAAAGTATTAATGACTTCCGGCCTTAATGGACAGCCTTCGAGCGGAAGATGGATAAGGCTCTTGCAGGGAATATTGTAATGAATCAAAAGACGCGGATGGCTTAATAAATCAAACAAATGTTTTGTTCTTCTTGGCAGTGCTGCCGGCATTATGGTATAATGTCGATAGACATTATACCGTGCATTTATGCGCGTGCGCCGGAGCAAAGCGGAGTGCGAATCCTGGCACGAAGTGCCATACCATGGACGCTTGCGGACATGGTATAATGTCCATGAATTCCTGATCTGTGTATGACATTAACTGACAGCAGGCGGAGAGGATGGATGAGGCTCATGGGAGAAGTCAGGGATATTAAAATTTCAGTGCGCAGTCTGGTTGAGTTCATTCTCTGTTCCGGCGATCTCGATAATACAAGAGGAAGAAATGAAATGGAAGCCATGCAGGCAGGCTCCAAGATCCATCGGAAGCTGCAGAAGCAGGCGGGGGCTGATTATACGGCGGAGGTTCCTCTGAGTATTACGGTGCCGGTGACCAGGGAGGACATTATCTTCGAGCTGACCATTGAAGGAAGAGCGGATGGGGTAATCCGCAATAGTGCAATTAAGGATGAGGAGGATAATAATCCTCCGGAGATTATCATAGATGAGATTAAAGGGGTCTACAGGGAGCTGTCCCATATGACGGAACCGGTGGGGGTTCATCGTGCCCAGGCCATGTGCTATGCTTATATTTATGCGGTGCAGCAGAAACAGAGCAGGATTGGCATCCGCATGACCTACTGCAATCTTGAGACAGAGAACCTGCGGTATTTCGAAGAAACACTGACCTTTGAAGCGTTGGAGGAATGGTTTGAACGGCTGACGGGGGAGTATGCCAAATGGGCCTCCTGGCAGATAAAGTGGACGGAGAAGAGGAATGAGGCAATTAAGAAGCTGGAATTTCCCTTTCCCTACCGTGAGGGGCAGAAGGAGCTGGTCACAGGAGTTTATAAGACCCTTCTGAGAAAGAAAAAGCTCTTTATTGAGGCGCCCACCGGTGTCGGAAAGACAATATCCACGGTGTTTCCCGCGGTTAAGGCCATGGGGGAGGGGATCGCGGAGAAGATATTCTATCTTACGGCGAAGACCATCACCCGGACCGTGGCAGAGGACACCTTCCGCTTTCTGGGAGAGGGCGGGCTGCACCTTAAGGCGGTAACCATCACGGCAAAGGATAAGGTCTGTATTCTGGAGAAGCCGGACTGCAATCCCGGAGCCTGCCCCAGGGCCAAGGGACATTATGACCGGGTCAATGATGCGGTGTATGATCTGCTGCGGAATGTAAATGAAGTCCGCCGGGAGGATATCATCTATTATGCGGAGAAGTATGAGGTCTGTCCCTTTGAGATGGGGCTGGATGTCACTCTTTGGGCGGATGCCATTATCTGTGATTATAATTATGTCTTTGATCCCAATGTATATCTGAGGCGGTTTTTTATGAGTGAAAAGCCCGGTGATTATGTGTTTCTTATTGATGAGGCCCATAATCTGGTTGACCGGGCCAGGGAGATGTACAGCGCCGTATTGTATAAGGATGATTTTCTGGAAGTGAAGCGCCTGGTGAAGGATCGGGGGGACAAGCTGGTCAGACAGCTGGATCATTGCAATAACGATCTGCTGAAGCTTCGGAGAGACTGTGATGATTTTGAAGTGTTGGAGAATGTGGACGGCTTTGTCATGCATCTCATCAGTCTGATGACGGAATATGAGACCTTTTTGCAGGAGGGGTATATACCGGAGGGGAAGGAAGAGCTCCTGCGCCTCTACCTGGATATCCGGCATTTCCTGAGCATGTATGAGCTTCATGATGATAAATATACCATATATACAGATTATGAGGAGGACCGTTTCCGTCTGAAGCTGCAGTGCATGGATCCGTCCCGGAATCTCATGAACTGTATGAGCAGGGGCCGGAGCGCGGTGCTCTTTTCCGCCACTCTGCTTCCCATCAGCTATTACATGGAGCAGCTGGGGGGAAGTAAGGAGGACTATGCAATCTACGCACCTTCCTCCTTCCTGCCGGAGAACCGGCTGATTATGATCGGTACGGATGTCAGTACCAAATACACCCGGAGAAATGAGCGGGAATACCGAAGGATACTGGATTATATCAAGGATTTCACCGGGGCCAGAACCGGAAATTATATGGTGTTCTTTCCTTCCTACCAGCTGCTGCAGACTGTGGCGGAGCTGGCGGGAGATGAGCTGGAGGGACTGGTGGTGCAGAGCGCATCTATGACGGAGGCGGAGAAGGAGCTGTTTCTGGAGGAATTCGTGGAAGAGCCTGTCAGCAGCCGGATCGGCTTCTGTGTCATGGGTGGTATCTTCAGCGAAGGAATTGACCTGAAGAATAACCGGCTGATCGGTGCGGTCATTGTGGGGACGGGCCTGCCCATGGTATGCAATGAACGGGAGCTGTTCCGCGGATATTTTGATGAGAAGAACGGCAATGGCTTTGACTATGCCTATCTTTATTCCGGCATGAACAAGGTTCAGCAATCCGCGGGAAGGGTAATCCGGACAAAGGAGGACCGGGGAGCCATTCTCCTGCTGGATGAACGCTTTACCCAGAAGCAGTACTATAATCTGTTCCCCAGGGAGTGGTTTCCCCATATGACGGTCAATCTGGGATCGATGAAGAAAATATTGAATGAATTCTGGAGTTCGGCAGAATAGCAGGTCAAGATGTGTTAGGGCGAGGAGGAAATGCAGATGAACGATACGGTAAATACACCGGAGGAATACATTGCCCATCTGCCGGAGAGCAGAAGGAAGGCAGCCGGGCTGCTGCGAAGGCTGATAAAAGATAATCTGCCGGCGGGGTTTGAAGAGACGATGCAGTATGGCATGATTGGTTATGTTGTTCCCCACGCCTTATATCCGGCGGGCTATCATGTGAATCCGAAAGAGCCGCTGCCCTGCGGCAGCCAAATATGAATCACCGGCATGGTGAATCACCTCTAGCCATATAAAATCAATTCCATTCGTTAGGGCTGTTACTTAAAAATGCAGCCCTGGTCTGGAATAAGGGTAATCGGATTCCCTGGAAAGAAAGTCCTTGCCGGTGATGGACCGGAAGATAAGATTGCACAGGTAATATAGAATAGAACCGATGATTCCGCCGATAACCGCATAAATCACATCATCAACATCAAACCGTTCCGGGATGATAAAATATTGTGCCGCTTCCAGGGCGCAGGGAAGAATCAGGAGAACCAGGAAGCGCGGAAGACGTGACTGTCTCTTCAGCAGGAAGGTCATCTGGAAGCCGTAAGGCAGGAAGACCAGAATGCGGACGAAGACATAGAAGAGGATGTCACTTAAGGGGAGGACACCGTACAGGTAATCCTCGATTAAGACTGTGATTGTCTCAAAGGGGAGAAAATTTGCTGCATCCAGGGTTCCCCGGTACACCTCGGGAAATGCCTTTGCACCAAAATTGCCATAGAGCAGGATGACCAGATACAGGAAGAAAAAGAGCAGGGCATCATTGCGGTAGAAGATCCGGTAATCGGTAAAGCGTGTTCCGTAGTCCAGCATATTGCGCAGATAGCAATAGAGACAGGGAAGCAGCCAGTTGATTACGGCGATGCCTATCATGGTATTGCTGTAAGGCAGGAAGAAGGAGGAACCGCCCATGAAGGACAGGAACAGGATGATGCCGCTGATAAACAGGATTAATGCGGAGTAGTTAAAGCAGGTGGAATAGGCTGCTGTCTGTTCCAGCAGGATATGGCAGCTGATTATGGTTATGAGGCTGGATATTCCCCAGATCACATAGAAGGCTGCAAAGAAATAATATATTACAAACTGAACAAGTATCGTGGCAATGCTTAAAATAATAATGAAAGAAGAATCCAAAAGATTGGTCCGTCTCTGCATGGTTTCACCTGCTTTCTTTATAAGATCATTCGTATTTGTTCCGGAATACAGCTTACCTTTATATGGGAGCATACTGCCGGGATCTCCCCGTCCGTATGAACAGCAGTATCTATATCAGTCTGAATTTCCAGCTCGGTGCAGTGAAGGGTCTCAACACCCCGGACATTGACATGCTTGCCGGTGAAAATAGTGGGGAGAAGAAACAAAACCTTTGCATTGCTCAGACCGTGTACTAAGGTTATGGTCAGCTTGCCGTCATTCGGATCGGCACTTGGCGCCATCATCAGTCCTCCGCCTTCATATTTATGAATCATATTGGAAATTAAAAGGACCTTTTTATAATGGTCTTTTTTTATGCCGTCGGCTGTGACGGTAACATTAACGCGGGGAGAGGTCAGAACCTGCTTCACGGCAATGGCAAGGTAGACAAATTTGCCCGCTCCGAACCGATTCAGACTTTTCTTCAGAGGAGATTCCTGAACCTCAAGGCATACCGAGGCGTCATAGCCCATGCCGCTGGAGCAGATGAAGCGCCGGGGTGCCAGCTCTTTATCCGGGAAGGTAATCATCCCGTGATCCAGATATTTGAATTTGCTGGGCTTGAGGATACGGGACAGAGCTTCCAGGGGATCCTTAGGGATCTTCAGGCTCCGGGCCAGGTCGTTGCTGGAACCGGAAGGGATGTATCCCAACAGAACCTGGGTGAAATCCGGAATGCCGTTTACTACTTCATTCACGGTTCCGTCACCGCCTAATATAACAATATTCTTGATTCCTATATTCTCCGCACAGATCTGTCCGGCGAGCTCCGTAGCATGCCCCATATGCTCTGTGTAGTATGCTTTGTATTCAACCTGCCGTTTATCCAGCTCGTCCCTTACGCTCCACCAATAGCGGATGCCTCTGCCGGAACTTGACTTTGGATTAATAATAAAATGATGCATGCAATGCGCCCCCCTACCCGGCCCTGTTTTAACCGGAAGCTAATTAATACTGCTGTACGTTGCTGGCAGCTATACATTATTATCGATGTATTATAGTTAAAATATTAAAGGAAAATGCCGGGATTGTCAATGACCATAAATTCACGGTATGCACTGCGGTTCCTCCTGCGGCCGGAAGGCATCATGCTCTCTCACACAGGATGAGCCGCAGCACGCACCTTTTGCTGACTCCAATCATAGTATGTATGGAACAACAGAACGAAACGGAATGTTGCTCGTCGAATGATACAATTTTGAAAGGAGAGTCCAGCTTTATGGATAGACGGATGTATCGCGGCACAGCGGGGAACTGCAATAATAATTATAACCGCAATGCGGCTCCCTGCCGGCCGGCACCTGTTTACGCGGCGCCTGTCTGCGGGGATACCGTGGGCGGAGCGGTATCGGACAACAGGTGTGAAAAAAGCTGCTTTGACGGGAACACGGAACGGTTTCCCATCGGCATGTGTTATGTACCCTGGCAGTGCTTCAGGGACATATACGAGAACGAATGCACCGCATTGGCGAACGGAACGATGTTTAAGGAACTTGATTTAAACTGGTATGGAAGGGGATGTAGGTAGGATGGATGGAAATAACCGGGATAAGTTATTTGCATGTATAGAAGCGAATAGCTTTGTCTGCGATGAGCTCAGATTATTTCTGGATACCCATCCGACAGACAGAGACGCTTTAGCATACTGGAACAAGGTATCGAAGGTAAGAAACGAGGCGGTACAGGAATATACCAAATGCTATGGGCCGATCGAGGCATATCGTGTGGAAGTTGATAATTGCTGGACCTGGGTTGACGCTCCCTGGCCTTGGGAAGGAAGGTGCTAATGTATGTGGACATATGAGAGAAGATTACAGTTTCCTGTTAATATTACAGAGAGAAATCCAAAATTAGCACAGGTTATCATGAGTCAATTCGGCGGTCCTGACGGAGAATTGGCCGCATCCATGCGATATCTCTCCCAGCGTTATGCCATGCCCAACCGAAAAGTGGCGGGCCTGCTGACCGATATCGGTACGGAAGAGCTGGCGCACATGGAGATCGTAAGTGCCATCGTTCATCAGCTGACAAAGGATCTCACCCCTGCTGAGATCGTGGAGGGCGGCTTTCAGAATTATTATGTAGATCACACCCTTGGATTGTGGCCACAATCTGCCGGTGGAATACCTTTTAACAGCTGCTTCTTCCAGAGCAAGGGAGATCCCATAACTGATCTGGTCGAAGATATGGCAGCCGAACAGAAAGCACGGACAACTTACGATAATATCCTCAGACTGGTATGTGACCATGATGTATGTGAACCCATCAAATACCTCAGAGAGAGGGAAATCGTTCACTTCCAACGTTTTGGCGAAGCCTTGAGAATGATTCAGGATGAATTGGATTCCAAGAACTTCTATGCAGTAAACCTTGCATACCGTCCGGATTTCACAAAATAATACGAAAAGTCAAAGGTCCCGGCGGCCATAAGGCGGAGTGATTGCTTTTGCCTGCTGTCGGGGCTTTTGTATGTTTGAAAATATGCTTTAGGTTTTTCTTCCCGTATGGTATACTAAAAGAGTATATGCTCTGTTACGCTGCTGATTGAGAGTATCCGGGCAAATTAAAATTTGCAGATGTTGAGAAAGGCAAGGTGATTTGTATGCAAAACGGAGCGGCCAAAAACAGGACAACCAAACGCAGAATCGCGTGGTCTGCAGGAGCGCTTCTATTATTGGTAATAGGATTTTTGCTGTGCCGGTACGTGTTCTTCGCGGAAAAAAAGGAAGAGGGATCCCCGGCACCCACACCGGCACCGGAGGAGAAGGACATGGAGAGCATACACTCAGATGCTAAAATTATAGAAGAGGGCGGCGTAAAGGTGTTTTTAACCTCTACGGAACAGGCGCAAAACCAGGGCTGGTATAAGAAGCCCTTTCATCTCAGCAATACGCTGACACAAGCGGAGAATCTTAATATCACAGAACAGGATGATACGAAGATTACGGAAATACAGATTGATACTTCAAAAACCTATGATCCCTTTTATGGAATAGGTACCTCTCTGGAGGAATCTACCGTCTACAACCTGTTACAGCTAAAAGAAGAGGAGAGAAAGCAGTTTATCTATAAGCTGGTAGATCCCATCGGCGGCGCAGGTATGACGCTGTTCCGCTTAACCATCGGTACCTCTGATTTCACAGGCCGGAACTTCTATACTTATTATGACGGAAGAACCCTGGAGGGGGAGCCCAATTGGTACCCTGCCGAAGGGGAAAAGGGCTTCCGCATTCAGAAGGATATTGATGCAGGAATTATAGAGATTGCTCTCATGGTAATGGAGGCGGCCAGATATTATAAGGTGGAGGATGAGATTCGATTCTTTAGCTCGCCCTGGACCCCGCCGGGCTGGATGAAGCTGGAGACGCCTGCCAGCAAGGGCTTTCCGGATAATGAGCTGCTGTTAAAAGGCGGCAGATTAAACAGTGAGTATATTGATGAGCTGGCTATGTATTATACCAGGTATGTGGAGGAGTATACCAGGCTGGGGATACCGATTGCCGCCCTTACCTTGCAAAATGAGCCCTTGCTGGAAATCAATTATCCCAGCTGCCATATGGCTCCCGTCCAAAGTGCAGAGCTCACCATTGCTTTAAAAAAGGCGCTTAACAGCAGTGAGATATTGAAGGAATATAATGCGCCGATTCCCAAGCTGTGGACCTTTGACCATAATCCGTCGGAGCTGATGTCCTTTATGGGAGAGTTCTTTCGTGTGGAAGGAGCCAAAGAGGCCCTGGACGGTGTTGCGGTCCATGACTACAGCGGTGCATTGTCGGAAATGGAATTTTTAAAGGAATTATATTTTGAAGGTACGGCTTCAACCGTGCACCTGACAGAGCGCTCCGTATGGGGGACGGAAGGTGCAAACCGTATCATCGACTATTTTAGAAATGGCGCTGTCAGTTACAATTCCTGGGTTACCATGCTGGACAGCAATATCAGCCCCCATCAATGGGTAGGCACCCCGTCTACCACAATGTTTGTCCGCGAGGCGGGAAGCGATACGAATTACTGGGCCTGTCCGGAATTTTATATTACCGGGAATTTTGGACGCTTTATCCGTCCGGGTTATGTCCGCGTGGAATCGGATCCCGGATCACCGGACACCGTAACGAATATTGTTTATGCCAACAAAGCGGACGGAACCATGGCTGCAGTAGTAGTGAATCAAACCGGCAGCAGCCAGAATTTTAAATTGATGTTTAATGGAAAGCAGGTAATAGGGACGATACCGGCGCGTAATGTGGCAACCTATGTGTGGAAGGAAAGTGCGGAACTGATCGGGGAGCCGGTTATCAACGGCGGCAGGGAAGAAGAAACGGAGAAGGATACCTCCGGCCGTGCCGCAGACACTTCCATGCAGATTTCAGTTGGGAATGAAAGCATTCCATTAAAGGAAGAGGATGCCTTTGAAAAGGAAGGTTCCCTGGCGGCAAACCTGGTAAAAGGAAACTATTTGGATTATTTAATTGACGTTAAAGAATCTGACATGTATCAGATTACCTATTCCGTTAAATGCGGCAGCGATGGCGCCGGGGTGGCCCTTGGACTTGCTGTTCAGTGGGGGTTGAAAGAGAATCCTGCTCAGGTCGGTGATGAGAAGATGAATATCAGCATTCCTTCCATCTATGGCGCACAAAAGATCCGGCATGCCGTAATGCTGGAAGGAGGCTTGCAGACACTCCGGTTTAAAGCTCTGAGGGGCGGATATACCATATCCAATATTACGATTCAAAGGGTGCGGGCATCTGCAATTACAGGAAATCACAATCAGATCAGTGCAATCGACTTTTATGACAGCCAGAACTCTCATGCCATTGAGAATGACCGTAACATCGGATACACTTCCTATGGTTCTGTGCTGGACTATATGATTTCTGTAGAACAGGAAGGGGATTACAGTCTGCAGCTTAATTATTCCTCAGCCTCGGCGCAGCCGGGTGTGGGGATTCAGACTGTAAAACCCGATAAAACAGTAAATGAGATTGCAGCAACTGCACTTCCTTCCACAGGGGATTGGAACACCTATCAGCTTTCTGAAAAGCTTCCCGTCAGGTTGGAAGCCGGGGAGTATACCCTTAGAATTGCGGTACAGGGCGATGGAGTTAACTTAAGTGAGATTATAATAACGAGATAGGTATAAGCAGGGTGTCAGGCACCGGATCCCGGTGCCTGACACCGTAAAAATATATATTGACAAATGATGAAACAGGTATTATCATGTATTCATTAATAAGCAAAACCGTTGAGAAAGAAGAGTAGGCTTTAGTACGACATCACAGAGAGTCGCAGTTGGTGGGATGCGATATGGAGTTTTCAGCTGAATGGGCTTTTGAGGGCAACCCGAAGTAATAGTAGGCGTTGACGGGAACCATGACCGTTATCAGTATGGCATATATTGTTCGTATATGAAAGGAAGTGGATGTATGACAGGGCTGACGGTTCAGCTTTGGTCATAGGTCAATTTGAGTGGTACCGCGGAGTGAATTCGTCTCAAGTATAATAACATTATACTTGAGATTTTTTTATGCATTTTGATGCATAATAGTACGGACACCACCTGACCATCCATGAATGGCGGAAACGAACGGAGCGCAGGAGCATGCTTTGTTCCTGAAATATATTTTGAGGAGGAATAGATGATGAAGAGATTTGCTATGAAGAAATTAACAGCGCTTGTATTAGTGACCGCATTGGCTGCCGGTATGATGACCGGCTGCGGGACGGCGGCAAAAGGGGATGGAAAGGTAACCATCGGCATCGGACAGTTTGCAGTGCACGGTTCTCTGGATAACTGCAGGGAGGGCTTTCTGGCAGGGCTTGCCGAGGCAGGCTATAAGGAGGGCGAGAATTTAGAGATAATGCTTGAGAATGCTCAGGCGGACACCGGTGTTGCGGGACAGATCGCCACTAATTTTGTATCCAAGAAGGTGGATTTAATCTGTGCCATTGCGACACCCATAGCACAGAGCGCTTTTGGAGCCGCCAAGAATACGGATATTCCGGTAATCTATACAGCCGTTACGGATCCGATTCTGGCCGAGCTTGCGAAAGAGGACGGGACACCTTCCGGGAACGCTACCGGAACCAGCGATAAGCTTCCGGTTGAGAAGCAGCTGGAAATGATCCGGGCAATCCTCCCGGAAGCCAAGACCATCGGAATTATGTACAGCACCAGCGAAGTGAACTCCGTATCGGCAATCGAAGAATATAAGGCAGCTGCGGGAAATTACGGCTTTGAAATTATAGAGAGCGGCATTGCCCAGACAGCGGATATTCCTCTGGCGGCAGACAATCTGCTGGAAAAGGTGGACTGCATCAATAATCTGACGGATAATACGGTAGTAAGCTCCCTGCCCGTGATTCTGAAGAAGGCGGAAGCTAAGAAAATTCCGGTGTTCGGAAGTGAGGTAGAGCAGGTGAAGATCGGCTGTCTGTCAACGGTGGGACTGGACTATTTTGATCTTGGAAAACAGACCGGCGCCATGGCTGCCCAGGTATTAAAGGGAGAAAAGAAAGCAAGTGAAATCAAATTTGAGATAATAGCAGAGGCTGCCTTCTACGGCAATACGGCGGTGGCTGAAAACCTTGGAATCACGCTCCCGGAGGATCTTGTGGACAGTGCCAAGGAAATGTTTTCTGATATTGCAGAGCCGAAATAATGTGAACTGAAGCATGGGAAAGATTAACACGGGAGCGGTTCGGCTGCTTGTGGTTTGTTCCGGGGAGGTAGGACAATGGAGTATATTTTATCGATATTGTTAGGAGTAGTAGAGGAAGGGCTGGTATATGCCATCATGGCATTGGGGGTTTATATCACCTATAAGATTCTGGACTTTCCCGACCTGTCCGTGGATGGAACCTTTCCCCTGGGCGGAGCGGTGACGGCGGTTCTGATTATTGCGGGAGTCCCTCCCATAGCTACGCTTTTTCTTGCTTTTCTGGCGGGGGCGGCAGCCGGGGTGCTGACGGGTTTGATACATGTAAAATTAAAGGTGAGAGATCTGCTTTCGGGCATCATCATGATGACGGCCCTCTATTCTTTGAATCTTAGAATTGCGGGAAAAGCAAATGTTGCGATTTTTACCCGGGAGACTATTTTTGATAATGCACTATTCGAGAAATTGGTTCCGGCCGGATTCCGGCGCTATCTGATGGTTTTTATCCTGCTGATCATCGTCCTTGTGATGAAGCTTCTTCTGGATCTGTATCTGAGAACCAAATCGGGCTATCTGCTGAGGGCGGTGGGCGATAATGACACGCTGGTGACCTCTTTGGCAAAGGACAAGGGCGGTGTGAAAATTATCGGTCTTGCCATTGCCAATGCCTTTGTGGCTCTGGCGGGCTGCATCTATACCCAGAAAAGCGGATTCTTCGAGATATCCACGGGTACGGGAGCCATCATAATCGGACTTGCCAGCGTGATTATTGGAACGAATGTATTCAAACATGTTCCCAGGGTTAGAGCGACCTCCGCAGTCATTGCAGGCTCTGTCATCTACAAGGCCTGTGTGGCCCTGGCTATCGAGGCCGGAATGGAACCCTCGGATCTGAAGCTGATTACGGCTGTTCTGTTCCTGGCAATTCTGGTCATAAGCAATGAGCGTAAGAGGAGGGTGAAGTCAAATGATCGAGCTGCGTAATATCAATAAATATTATAATCCCGGTACAGTCAATGAGATGTGCCTGTTCGACGGCTTTAACCTGCAGGTGGCGGACGGTGAGTTCGTATCCGTCGTAGGCAGCAACGGCTCCGGCAAGACCTCCATGCTGAATATTATCTGCGGAAGTATTCCCGTTGACCAGGGAATGATTAAAATCGGGCATGAGGATATCACCCATATGCCGGAATTCAAGAGGCAGAGAAGAATCGGAAGGGTGTATCAGAATCCGGCCATGGGCACCTGCCCCACCATGACCATTCTCGAAAACATGTCCCTGGCGGATAATAAGGGTAAGAGCTTTAACCTGACCAGAGGCACCAACCGAGAGAGGCTGGATTTCTACCGGGAGAGCCTGCATTCCCTTAATCTTGGTCTGGAGGATAAGCTTCATGTGCCGGTGGGCTCCTTATCCGGCGGTCAGAGACAGGCCATGGCTCTTTTGATGGCGACCATGACCCCCATTGAATTTCTCGTATTGGATGAGCATACGGCGGCCCTGGATCCGAAGACGGCGGAGCTGATTATGCAGCTGACAGATCAGGTGGTGCGGGAAAAGAAGCTCACTACCATCATGGTTACCCATAACCTCCGGTATGCCGTGGAGTATGGCAGCAGACTGGTCATGATGCATCAGGGTGAGATTGTTATGGACAAGGCAGGAGAGGATAAGAAAGCCATTTTGATTGACGATATTCTGGATAAATTCAATGAGATAAGTATTGAATGCGGCAATTAAACAGGAAGCCGATGAAAGGTTTGAATTTGACAGTAAGATTCAGATTACCCTTGAAAAAAGAAAAACCTGTGCTATAATTTATCATAGAAATACAAAAAATTTAAAGCAGAGTAGAATCATGTGCGTTAAGTGCCGGGTGAACAGGGAGTTGTCATCTGGACGAAAAGTAAAAACTTGCGGTACATGGTTCGCATCCCGCTGCTACAATGAGAAAATCCGCCGCTCTTTTTGGCAGGCTTTTGCTGGCCATATAATTTGATGCGCGGCTGGATTGCATAAGGCAGGTGCCCTATGGGCACAGTTGTGTTATCTCTTCTTGTAGTAAAAGGTCTGCAAAGGAGGTAATTTTTTTATGGCCAAATTTACAGAGTTATTCAAAGCGTCATCTCGGGAGCTGAGGAGCGTAAAATGCCTCACTCTGACGGCTATGCTGGGAGCCGTGTCCATTGTGTTGGGAAGCCTGGTAATCACCATAGGCGATTTTTTGAAGGTAGGCTTTAACTTCCTGCCGAATAATTTCGTCTTCTATCTCTTCGGTCCGGTTGTGGGAGTGATCTATGGATTGTCTGCGGACATCCTGACCTTTATCGTAAGACCGACAGGCCCCTATTTCTTTGGCTTCACCTTAAGCGCCATGGTTACGGGTCTGCTGTACGGTATCCTCCTGTATAAAAGACCCTTGAGCATGCGAAGAATTATTGCTGCCAATGTGGTGCATCTGTTCGTGGTGAATCTTTTCATGAATACCTACTGGCTGACTCTTCTCTATGGGTATCAGTTCATGGCGCTTCTGCCGGTACGGGCGTTGAAGGCTTTCCTTCTGCTGCCGCTGGAAACCGTCATGCTGTATCTGGTAATTAAGGGCGTGGAAGCAAGCGGCGTAATTCATAAGCTTCACCTGGGAGAAAGAGCTAAGATTTCAAACAAATAAGAGAAGTGTATCAGGCCGGCGTTTGCCGGGCCAGCACTTCATTAATGGTATTTTGTATGGTTGCGGCAACCGTATCTGCTATTTCGGTGGATTTCATGTCCTTGTAATCCTCATAATAAAGAGGCTTAAGGTAGTGGATCTGGACCGTCAGCTTTTTGATGGAATTGGTATCAAAGGGCTTGAAGGAATCAATGAGGGCTACGGGAACAATAGGGCATCTGGCATTGGTCGCGCTCTTAAAGCTTCCGCCCTTGAAAGGCAGAAGCTGGTTGCCGTTCCGTGACCGGGTTCCTTCTGCAAAGATGAGGAAATTCTCTCCCGCCTTCACGCGCCGGGTCATATTCATAATCACCTGCATGGACTGGCGGATATCCTCACGGTCAATTACCTCTGCCTGGAGCAGCTGAATCACCTGCTTCAGCAGAGGGGTATTGCGGACTTCCTTCTTCATCACCGTAACGAAGGGGCGTTCATGGGTTTCCAGGAAGGCCAGGGCATCATAAAGTCCCTGGTGGTTTGGAAACATGATATAGCCGGTTTCCTTCGGAAGATTCTCCAGTCCATAACAGTCAATCTTAACCCGGCCCCGGCGGTTCACAATGGGAACCAGCTTATGAAGATAAGCATAGCGGGTGGGGGCGTCATATTTTTCTATATTGCATAGCTGGTGGATGCGGAAAAACCAGCCGGGCAGGCGAAACAGGCATCGAAGAACCATGAATACAATCCGCATGAAATGAAGTCTCCCTTCCTGTTGATTTTTGAACAGCTTAGTCTTGGTAATCTGTTATCTTAATTATTATATTCCATTCGCTTCTATCTTTAACACAGCATACGGCTGCCTAGATAATGTCATAGCCTTTTAACATCTTGGCGCGGCTGGGATGTCTCAGCTTACGCAGGGCTTTCGCTTCGATCTGGCGTATGCGCTCACGGGTGACATTGAATTCCTTGCCCACCTCTTCCAGCGTGCGGCTTCGTCCGTCCTTCAATCCAAAACGCAGAATAAGAACCCTCTGTTCCCTTTCTGTCAGGGTATCCAGCAGCTTGGTGATCTGATCCTTCAGAATAGAGTAGGAGGCGGCCTCTTCGGGTCCCATCATGGATTCGTCGCTGATAAAATCGCCCAGATGGCTGTCATCCTCTTCGCCAATGGGAGTGTCAAGGGAGATGGGATCTGCGGAGACCTTGAGAATCTCCCGGATCTTGTCAATAGGAAGATTCATAGCAACCGACAGCTCCTGTTCCGTTGGTTCCCTTCCCAGTTCCTGCAGCAGATTACGGGATACCCGGTAGGTCTTATTAATGACCTCCGACATATGTACCGGAATCCGGATGGTACGGGATTGGTCTGCAATGGATCTGGTAATAGCCTGGCGGATCCACCAGGTGGCATAGGTGCTGAACTTGTATCCCTTTAGATAATCAAACTTTTCCACGGCCTTAATCAGGCCCAGATTACCCTCCTGAATCAGATCCAGAAAGGAAAGGCCTCTTCCCACATAACGCTTTGCAATGCTTACCACCAGCCTCAGATTTGATTCGGCCAGCAGCTGCCGGGCATATTCATCGCCGTCTGCGATCTTCTTAGCCAGCTCCACCTCGTCCGCCATGGTAAGCAGGGGGTAATTGCCGATCTCCTTCAGGTAAAGATGAACCGGGTCGTCAGACATGGAATAGGAGGAATTCGTAAGAGCTTCCACCTCGGACTGCACATCCTCGGCATCTTCATCCAGTTCCAGCAGAAGCTCATCGGAAGGCTCCTCTTCTTCACTGCTGCTGAGAACTACGATGTTATAGGCTTCAAGCCGTTCATAAATCTTATCAATTTGATTATTATCCAAATTCAGCTCGCTAATCAGATTATGTACCTTTTCTATCTCCAAAACACCTTTTTGCCGGTTGGCAAAAGCGATTAGCTCCCGGAACTTGTCCTCTAACACATCATGTGTTGCTTGCTCATTCATTTTGTTTCCTCCATAGGTTGAAAAATTGCATAACCAATATTATATCATACGGATTGAAATAAGGAAACAAAAAAATTGGGGAAACAGAAAAAGATAAAAACCTGGCTGATCTGTTGCGAAACATACTGCAGCTTAACTGTGTTCATGTGCTAAAGTTATGGAAGGATGCCGATCTGGGTTACGACAGCGATGAGATTCTGCCAGTCCGCAATGCTGTCTCTGAGGACTTGTCTGCCTTGGTCCAGGATGCGGTAGTATTTTCTGGGCGGCCCGTTGGATACCTGGCCGTAATATACCTCCGTCAAACCGTCCTTGTTGAGTCTTCTCAGTATGGCGTAGAAAGTGCTCTCATCAACCTCCGGGAAGAAGGCACTCATGTATTTCATGATGTCATAGCCGTACATCTCTTTTTGCTGGATTGTGTAGAGGATGCACATATCCAAAATTCCTTTTTTTAGTTGGGCATTCATGGATTCAGCTCCTTCTTTGGAAGAAAAATAATGAACAGGGTAAGGATAACCAGGAGCTCCAGATAGAGGCTGCCGCTGACCTTGACAAAGCGGGAGATCATATCATGCGGCCGGGAATCCATCCGATGAAGAATATTATTGTAGATGAGGAGCATCGCCTGTACGGCCAGGGCGTGGCATGCCGTACTATAATATAGGATGGATATTCTATGGTAATGCATCACGCTCAATATGATGATTGCGCATAGGGCCAGGATGAAAGTGAAGAACGCATTTGAAATTAGGGGACCAATCTGACGTGGCTCTATTTCAAACGGTAATCGGTCAAAATCCGTCATACGGTTTGTATAATAGATAACAGAGCAGATTGAGGAGATACATACCAAATGAAAGAGTCCAAGAAGCAGTAAAGCAAATTTTTTCGAGGCGGGACGCGCAGAAGAGGCCGGACTTTTCCCCTGCATGAGGCTAGTCTTGGTGTGCCTCAATACCAGCCATAGGAGCAGAGCCGTAAGGGGATAGTAAAGCAAAAACTCATACAGAAGGCTCTTTCCGGCCGTTTCCGAGCGATAGACAGCAAATGCAGCAACAGCACAGATGGCGGCGATGAGAGCGCAGGCCTGCAAGAGGCTTTTGGATAAAAATCTGGGGGAAGTGCCGGCTCCGGGGGACAGCTCTGCACTCAGGCTTTGTGCTATGGCAGAGGGATTGCCCAAAACAGCACAGACCTCCTCCTCTGATTTTCCCTGTTCCATTTCGATATTAAAGAATTCATCATAATCTTTCAGAACATTAATGGCATCCTTCTTATCGTATCGATGCCGCAGCTCCTTGTTTAACTGCTTAAAGAAACTTTTTCGAGTTGATATTTCTTTCATCTCTCAGCCTCAATCCTTTCTTGAATCCCCGTGCACAGCAGGAAATCTGTCGCCCGGGTAATTTACACTACTGTTTAATAATCAGTAGCATAAAAATAGAATAGCATATCATAAATGGAATGTCAATAATGACATTCCCCCGACATCGGCAGAAATAAAAATCTGTACCCAAAAGGTCGAAAATGTTCAAGTGATATGTCTGATATTTTCATTATTCTTTCCCGTACATTTTATTATAATATTTTTATGATCCCATAGAAAAGACCGGATTAAAAATCAATTTAGCTTAAATTTTAATTCTGCGCTATAATAGAAGCATCACTTATTTCAAAGGAGAATATATGAGGAAGCGGCTTTTAACACGGCTAAAGAATATGAGGCTGTCCAGAAAAATGATTCTGGTCTATATAATATTTGCCGGGATCTCCTGTATTATCTCAATTACAGCGCTCCAGGTCAGCTTTAATATCTATGACGAAAAGCTTTATGAAAAGTCATTGCAGGAGTTGGATTTCTTTACCCAGCAGGTCAATGCCAGCTTACAGGAAATTGAAGAGCTCAGCATGGATATTGCCATGGATAAGGAGGTTCAGAACAAGCTTTCCCAAATCTTTGCCATGGATCCCGATTCTTCCGGCTACGCTTATGAGATGAATAATTTTCGGTATATGCTTTTAGACAGGCTGGCCTATCAGCCGACCGTCCAGAACATTATGTACACGGACGGGCAGAAGGTGCGCTTTCTCATCGGAGTGGACAGAGGGGCTATTGAGGATGCCGTGTACGAGGAGCTTCTGGAACAGTATCATGAAAGACGGGGCGGGTATGTAATGCAGCCGCCTACCGGGGAATATCCCTATCTTTTATCCGGGCGGGATATTTTGGAGAGAATATCCAATACCAGCCTGGATTACCTGGGCTCCATAATCATAACCAGCGATATCGCCGGTGTTATTAAGAGAAAAGTGAATGCTTTGGAAGCAGATCATTCCAAGCTTTTTGTGTATTCGGAAGGCGGTATGATATACCAGGAGGAAGACATGGCAGAGGCTTTCCGTCTGCCGTTCCTTAATAAAAAGCAGGGATATGAAATAATCCGCCGGAAGGGGCAGAAATACTTTATGTGTTATCTGAAATCATCCTCCAACGGATGGATGTATGTGAATCTGTTTCCCTATTCCGAGGTTTTTGGGCAGACCATGGCCCTGAGGTATCTGATGCTGATTGGCTTTGCAGCGGTCTTCCTTATGACGCTGCTGGCTATGGAGAAAATGTCCAATGTTATTACAAGGCCTCTGGTCCGGCTGGCAGAAACCATGCAGGTGGTGGCAACCGGTGATTTTGAGGGGGCCAAGATATTAATGGAGGGAGAAAAGCACAATGATGAGGCCGGATTATTGGCGCAGGAATTTCAGATTATGCTGGAGAAGATCAATGTACTGATCCGTGAAAATTATGAAAAGCAGCTCTTATTGAAGGACACGAAGTATAAGATGCTTCAGGCGCAGATTAATCCGCATTTTCTGTATAATACGCTGAATGCCATCAACTGGATGGTGAAAGCCAAAAGAAATGACGATGCGGGTAAGATGATTATGGAGCTGGGATATCTGCTTCATGCTTCCTTTGCGGAGGATCCTTATATTACAGTAGAAGATGAGGTGCATGTGGCAAAAAGCTATATTACAATCCAACAGTTCCGCTATGGCGCGCGGGCGGAATTTACCGTCATTACAGAGGGGAATCTGGAGGAATACATTATTCCCCGTATGGTGCTGCAGCCGCTGATTGAAAATGCAATCTACTATGGAGTAGAAGGTGCGTTAGGGAACAGCAAGGTCGAGGTAGTGGCAAAAGAAGAGGCGGAAAGGATTGTACTTGAGGTCTCGGATACCGGAAGCGGAATGACGGAAGAAGAGCTGGAAAGTGTAAGAAACTTTCGGGTTAAACCCAAGGGGCATGGCATAGGGCTGAGTAACATCAGGGAGCGCCTGAACATCAGCTATGATAATTATGAATTCACCATCGACAGCCGGGTAGGAGAAGGAACAGTAATCAGGATAAGAATTCCCAAAATAAAAGGAGAAGGATATCATGTATAAGCTGCTTATTGTAGATGACGAAGAGATTGAACGGGAAGGTATGGCAGAATTTATACCCTGGTCCCAATACGATATAGAGCTGGTGGGAACGGCATGGAACGGGGCGGAGGATCTGGAGAAGATTCAGGCAGAACAGCCGGATATTGTTTTGACAGATATTAAGATGCCGGTTATGGATGGTATTTCCTTAATTAGAAAGACGAAAGCGCTCTCTCCTGAGATTGAATTTGTTGTGCTGTCCGGTTATGGCGAGTATGAATACACCAGCCAGGCTATGGGGGAGGGGGTGCGTCACTATCTCCTGAAACCCTGTGACGAGGAAAAGATAGCACAGATACTGGACAAGGTGAAAAAGGAAATTGATGAAAAGAGAATACGGCAAAAAAAGGAGAAGGAATATAAGAGCACGGTTTATCGCCTGCTGCCCCGTGCAAAGGAGCAGATTTTCCGTAATATGCTGCTGGGACGGGAACAATTAGTCGGCGACTATCAGATGTTTCTGGAGGAAATAGGGAATTGCAGGCCGGAAGTTCTGCTTCTGGCGGTACATAGCCGGAAGAGCTTTGATTATCTGGAACAGTTCGTGATAGGTAATATTTTAGGAGAGCTGCTGGGGGAGAGGAACATCCTTTTGTCTGCTGCAATTCAGCAGAATGTATTGTTTCTGATTAATGCAAAGACCAGGAATTCTATCGAAGCAGTTGCGGCGAGAACCGTACAGGAGCTGGAAAAGGCGCAGATCAGGCAGCTTCAGACTGCGATCAGTGAAAATGGCCGGCTGGAGAATGTGAATGTGCTCTATGAACAGGTACAGGAGCTGTTCCGGATTGGCGGGGCGGAAGGCAGGGAGGGTTTTCTGCATTATGGCCTTTTCCGGGAGATGAAGAATACGGCGACGTCCTTAGTGGATTACGGAAGACTAAAGGAAGCATATGCTTATGTTGATATTCTCTTTGAGGTTTTTCTGGCATTTACGAAAATGGAGCTAAAGCATTACACCGTCCCGGAGATAAAGGAAATCTGTAATTGGACCTTGAAGGTTCTCTACGGGGAAGAGCAGATTCCGGAGTACAATAGCAGCCATGAGGATGTATGGCAATTATTAAAAGATACGGTAAATGTGATTGCCGGGAAACAAAACGTGGATTTTAATACGGGCAAAGAGGTTCAGAGGGTGAAGGCGATCTTACTGGAGGTGTTCCGGCATATTCGTAATCAGGAATTGAGCATTCAGTACTTATCCAAGGAAGTGTTGTTTATGAACGAGGATTATTTCAGCAGAATGTTTACAAAGAACCTGGGAGAAAGGTTTTCGTCATTTCTTTTAAGCCAGAGAATTAATCTGGCGAAGAGAATACTGCGATATGATCCGGAGATAAAGATATCCCAGTTGGCGGAGCTGGTGGGCTATGCTTCGGACGGACAGTATTTTTCCAAGGCATTCCGGAAAGTGACCGGGATGTCGCCCATGGAATATAGGGACAGGACGGCTTTTCCTTAATCGGAAAAGTCGCTTTTTTTCAGATACTATTGCGCTTAATTCCATTCTTATTCCGAGAAAATCCGGTTATAATGGCATCGTAGCTGATCATCAGCAATAAAAAAGGAGAGAACGGTATGAAAAAAAGAAGGAAACAATTGACAGCAGTATTGTTGGCATGCGTGATGGCACTTTCATTGACGGCTTGCAGTCAGGGCAAAGAAGGGGATACGCCAGAAGCGACAGGAAAACCGACGGCAACAGATAAGCCTGCGGTGGAAGCCACAGAAGCGCCGGCACAGGAGAGCAGCGACGAACCGGTTACCATCAAGATTACCTGGTGGGGAGGCCAGAGCAGACATGATTATACCCAGCAGCTTCTTGATCTTTATACGGAGCTGCATCCGAATGTAAGCTTTGAGGCAATGCCTTCCGGCTGGGACGGATATTTTGACAAGCTGTCCACCCAAACCGCGTCCGGTTCCATGCCGGATATTGTACAGATGGATTATCTGTATATTTCCACCTATTCAAAGAATAACTCTCTTGCGGATTTACAGGGATTTATTGACGATGGAACCATTGATGTGTCAGATCTGGAGGAAGCACTGTTAAATACCGGGAAAATAGACGGTAAAGTAACCGGACTTGTACTTTCCAGCTCCCTGATGGCCGTAGGATATAATCCGGAGGTGCTGGCAGAAGCAGGAGTTACAGAACCCACCAGCGATTGGACTTGGAATGATTTTATTGCAGCCAATAAGACGATTAAGGAGAAGACGGGTAAATTCGGAGCGGCCTTAAGCCCGGTGATCGATACCAATAACTTCAATTATTGGGTGAGACAGCACGGTTCCAGCCTGTTCAGCGGGGATAAGAAGGCATTAGGCTATACGGACGATAAGATTTGTGCGGATTATTTCCAGATGTGGAAGAGCCTGATGGATGAGGGCGTTGTTCCCAATCCGGACGAATGGGCACAGATTGAGACCCTGGGCCAGGAGGCAGGCCCGGTTGTAACCGGCGACGGCGCCATGATTTTTGAGTGGAGCAACTATGCCGCTAAATTAAGCGGTGTAAATGATAAATTAAAAATTGTTTCCATGCCTTTATCCAATGATTCTGATCATAAGGGCCTGTGGATGAAGCCTGGCATGTTCTTCTCGATTGCCGAGACCTCTAAGGTGAAGAAGGAGGCGGCAGAATTTATCAACTGGTTTATCAATTCAAAAGAAGCAAATGATATTATTATGGCGGAAAGAGGTACACCGGCATCTTCAAAAATTCGTGATTACATGGTTGCTTCCGGTAAGCTGAATGAGCAGCAGAAGGCGATGTTTGAATTTGTGACCAATGCGGCGGCGCTTTGCGGAGAGACCCCGGCTCCGGATCCCATCGGCATGTCCGAGATCAATGCAGCCTTTAAGAATGCGGCCAACAGTGTATTCTACAATCAGATTTCGGCGGATGATGCAGCGGCCAAATTCCGTTCGGAAGCAGAAGCGATCCTTTCAAGAAACAACTGATGAAGTGGGCGGGAGGGTACCTGAGGTGCCCTCCCTTTCATTATAATAAAAATAATTGCCTGCTAGGGCTGTGATAATTTCAGAAATGAGGTTTAAAGTGAAAACAAAAAAGGTGATCAATCATAAAACGGTATATAAGGGCAGGGATAATATGGTGGCGTATCTGATGCTGTCCCCATGGTTGTTTGGATTTGCCCTCATGTGGCTGCTTCCGATGATTATTTCAATCTATTATTCCTTTACAGATTTTAATTTGCTCAATGTGCCTAAAATCATCGGATTACAAAATTATATCCGTATTTTCACAGAAGATACCACCTTCCGGCAGGCGCTCATGGTGACTTTTCTCTATGTGGTACTATTGGTGCCCCTTCGTCTGGCCTTTGCGCTGTTTGTCGCCATGCTGCTGAACAAGAAGCATAGGGGCCTGGGACTTTACCGGACCCTTTACTATATCCCTTCGATTATCGGCGGGAGTATTGCGGTTTCTGTGGTGTGGAAACAGATATTTGGAAATCGCGGCGTAATCATGTCGATTCTTGCTGCTCTCGGAATAGAGCAGAAGATATCCCTACTGGGCAATCCGAAGACCGCGTTATCCGTGATTATTTTAATGGGTGTATGGCAGTTCGGCTCTTCGATGCTGATCTTTCTGGCAGCACTGAAGCAGATCCCGAATTCCCTGTATGAATCAGCCCGGGTGGACGGCGCCAGGTCCTGGAGAATCTTCCTTAAAATCACCCTTCCCATGCTGACACCGACCATATTTTTTAACCTGATTCTCCAGATTGTCAACGGGTTCCGGGTATTTACGGAAAGCTATGTAATCACCGGCGGAGGTCCCCTGGACAGCACGCTTTCCTATGTGCTGTATTTATACCGCCGTGCCTTTACCTATTTTGATATGGGCTACAGCTGTGCGCTGGCATGGGTTCTGGTGGCCATTATTGCGGTCTTTACGGTAGTGATCTTCAAAACCCAGAAAAATTGGGTGTATTATGAAACGGAGGCAAACTAGGCGATGACAAATAAAAAAAGGTTAAATTCTTTCCTGTTTCATACAGGAGCATGCCTTTTGGGCTTTCTTATGATTTACCCTTTGCTGTGGCTTCTGGCAAGCTCATTTAAAAGCAATAAGACGATGTTTGTTGATGCATATTCTCTGATACCCCAGACATGGGATGTGGTGACAAACTATATGAGCGGCTTCAAAGGAATTGGGGGTGTGCCTTTTTCAACCTTTCTTATGAATTCGGTATTTGTTACAGTATTTGGTGCCTTAGGATGCGTGGGAACCTCATTATTTGCGGCCTATGCCTTTTCCAGAATAAAGTTCCGGCTATCCGGCTTCTGGTTTGGGTGCGTGATGGTGACCATGATGATTCCGGCGCAGGTTATGGTAGTGCCGCAGTATATTATTCTGAAGAAATTGGATCTGACCGATACAAGAATTGCATTAATATTGCCGTGGTTTTTCGGCGGTGCTTTCTTTATCTTTCTAATGGCTCAATTCTTCAGAGGCATTCCAAAGGAACTGGACGAAGCGGCTGAGATTGATGGCTGCGGAAGAATCGGCACCCTGTTCAGGGTGCTGGTACCGGTTGTAAAGCCGGCGATCATTACCTCCTCCATTTTTTCTTTTTACTGGATATGGCAGGATTTCTTCCAACCCTTAATTTTCATGAGCTCAACAAAGAAATATACCATTCCTCTGGCGCTGAATATGTATTTAGATCCAAACTCTTATAATAACTATGGCGGGTTGTTCGCTATGTCGGTGGTCTCGTTGTTGCCTATTCTTATTTTCTTCATTATTTTCCAGAGATATCTGGTGGATGGTATTGCGATGGATGGAATAAAGGGATAGGCATCCGATCAAAGGAGAAAGAATTATGAGGCTTTCCAGCTTATCCACCTTTTCCTTTGAATACAGAAACAAAATGAGTTTTGTCACAAACAGAGTGGACAAAACTCATTTTCTTTTGCTTTACCTGGGGAAGAATCCTGTTTATACTTAAAGGAAAGGGTATATGCTGCCAGCAATGTAAGGAAAAAGAAACGGAGGGACAGATTTATGGCGGTATTAAAAGGAAAGCCTATTTCACCGGGAATAGCAATTGGAAAAGCACTGCTGAGGAAAAACGCCTCCGAGGAAATAAGCCTGCGAAGGATTGAGAATACGGAGAAAGAGAAGGAACGATTTCATACAGCGAAAGACAGGGCCATCAGCCAGCTGGAGGATATCTATGAGAAGATGCTTCGCGCCAAGGGACACCATGAGGCCTCCATATTCCTGGCGCATATTCAGATGCTGGATGATGTGGAATTCATTACCGGGGTGGAGAATGCCATCGAGGAGCACCTCTGTAATGCGGAATGGGCAGTAAAAATGGTTCGGGACGGACTAATGGAGATCTTTCAGGCCATGGACGATGATTATATGCGGGAAAGAGCCATGGACATCAAGGACATCAGCCGGAGAGTCCAGGAGCTTCTCCTGGGAAGGGAAGGAGGCGCGGCTGCGGGATTAACGGAGCCTGTGATCCTTCTGTCTGAGGATCTGGCGCCCTCCGATACAGCCCAGATGAATCCGGAATTTGTTCTGGGAATTATTAATGAGACCGGAGGCCCCACCTCCCATGCTGCGATTATAGCCAGGACTCTCGGCATCCCCTTTGTGGTCTTTCCTGGTATCATGGAACGGGTACGGGACGGAGAGCTCCTGGCTTTTGACGGCGAGAACGGCGTGATCGAGCTGGAGGCGGATGAGGCGGTCTTGCAGGAATATAGAAAGAAGCAGGAGGCTGCCGCCAGGAAGAAGCAGGAGCTGGAGAAGCTTAAGGGAACCAAATCCATTACAAAAGACGGACATGAAATTCTTCTGGCAGGAAACATCGGATCCCCGGAGGATGCCGATATGGTAGTCCGCCAGGACGGGCACAGCGTCGGACTGTTTCGGACGGAATTCCTGTATATGAACCGAACCGGAGCGCCGGATGAGGAAGAGCAGTTTCAAGCATATAAAGCGGTTGCCGAAAAGCTCCAGGGCGGTCCGGTCGTGATCCGGACCCTGGATATCGGCGGGGACAAGGAAGTGGATTATCTGGGCATCCCCAAGGAGGAGAATCCATTCCTGGGCTATCGTGCCATCCGTCTTTGCCTGGATCGGAAGCCGTTCTGGAAGACTCAGCTCCGGGCCCTGCTTCGTGCCGGTGCTTTCGGAAATATCCATATTATGTTTCCCATGATTGTCTCCGTGGAGGAGCTTCGGCGGGCCAAGGAAATGGTAGAGGAAGCCAAGGCCGAATTAAGGGCTGAGGGAATTGACTTTAATGAAAAGGTGCCCGTCGGCATGATGATGGAAACCCCCGCCGCAGCGCTTATGGCGGATGTATTTGCCAGGGAGGTGGATTTCTTCAGCATCGGAACCAATGATCTGATCCAGTACACCATGGCGGTGGACCGTATGAATGAGAAGGTTGCCCATTTATACTCCCAATATGACCCGGCAGTACTGCGCTTTATACGGAAAATCACAGAGAGCGCCCATGAAAATGGAATCTGGGCGGGAATTTGCGGAGAGGCCGCGGCGGATCCGTTGCTGCTTCCTGTCTGGGTGGGACTGGGACTGGATGAGCTCAGCATGTCCCCGCTGTCCATTCTGTTCACAAGGAGCGGGATACAGAAATTATCGAAAGCAGACTGTGAGAAGCTGACAGAGGAGATATTCTCACTGGTAACAGCAAAAGAAGTGGAAGAGGTGCTGAGAAGCCGGAGGATTATCTGAGTTGCGAAGGTCTGGAATATAAACTCAGGAAATGTAAGCTTAGACATCGGAAGGAGATGTCTAAGCTTAATTTTTGCGTTCTAAAAAATATTAGCATATACACTGAACTGTACTTAATTAATTTAGGTCATATTTATAACTATAACCCTGCAACTAGCATTTTTTGGACTAATTCAACAATAAAATTATGAAATTTAAAAATTATTCTATGATTTCAGAGTTAAAGTATTGACAAATACTAAATTCAATACTATAATCAAGGTAAATAATTTAGATATTAACTAAATTATATTTAAACACTTTATATGTGACTTGCGAGGAGGATAAGTATGAAAAAGAAAATGTTAGCAGTTATTCTGACCCTCACCATGGTAGTTTCTCTATTGGGTGGATGTGGTTCAAAAAATGGCAAGGAAGATGGCGATAAGAAAGGAACGACGCCCACTTCCGGAGCAGCTGCAACGGAAGCGCCGAAGGGGGACGACTCCCAGGCAGAGCAAGCTGAGCCGGTGGAACTGACCGTGTGGGGATGGGATGCATCTTTTAACGGTCTGGCTTTACAGGAGGCGGACAAGCTGTATGACGGTGCAACCGTTAATTTTGTAGAGATGGCGAAAGGGGACTGTCTTCAAAAGATTCATACGGTATTGGCTTCCGGTGTGACGGATGACCTTCCGGATATCGTAATCATCAGTGATCTGGTGGCTCCGGGATATCTGATGTCCTACCCTGGTGCTTTTTATGCAATGGACGGGGTGCTGAATTACGATGACTTTGCAAGCTATAAGAAAGCGGCAGTATCCTATGGCGGAGTTGGCTACGGCGTGCCCTTTGATACCGGTGTGGCCGGCCTGTTCTATCGTACGGATTATATCCAGGAAGCAGGATATACGGATGAAGACATGCAGAACCTTACCTGGGAGGAATATCAGGTACTTGGACAGAAGTTAAAGGAAAAAGGACATTTGCTTCAGACCTATAATCCAAACGATATCGCAGAGTTTCAGATTATGCTTCAATCTGCCGGAACCTGGTTCACCAACGAGGACGGAAGCCCCAACTTTGCTAATAATGAAGCATTAAAGGAATGCTATCAGATCTTTAAGAATTTTAACGAAAGTGATTATGTAAAGGTAGTCAGTGATTGGACCGGATTTGCGGGTGCCATCAACGGCGGAGACGTTGCCTGCGTGATCCGTGGTTCCTGGATTGCATCCACTATTAAGGCGGCCCAGGATCAGAGCGGCTTATGGAAGGTGGCTCCGGTTCCGACCTTAAGCACCAGCGGTGCAAGTAATAAATCCAATCAGGGAGGCTCCAGCTGGTTTGTGCTGAATAACAGCAAGAATGCTGCGGCTGCCGCGGACTTTTTGGCAAAGACCTTTGGACAAAGTACCGACTTATATAACACTCTGGTAAAAGAAAAGAATATCATGGCAACCTATTTACCGGCATCCAATGTAGAAGCCTATAATACGGAGGACCCGTTCTTCTCCGGAACAAAAATCAATCAGGCGCTTGCAAGCTGGATTGCGGAAATTCCTGCAGTCAACACCGGTGCATATTCGGCGGAAGCACAGGCGGCATTGTTAGCGGTAACTCCGGACATTCTGGCCGGCAGTGATCTGAATGCAAGCTTACAAAAGGCAGAAGAACAGTTCAGCCAGACAATTCAAGAATAGGTTTCGTGAAAGGGGATTTTACGAAGGTAGAATCCCCTTTTTAAAGATATTGTTTGAGATAGTGTAGAGTGACGTCATGGAGGTAATTATGCATGGAATACAATAATAAAAAGGGACATGCGTTACACGGCTGGTCCATGGTATTTGTAGCCTCAGCATTTATATTGCTGTTCAGTTATGTACCGATGCTGCAGGCGTTGTTCCTGTCTTTCAAAACCGGTAAGGGTGCCAACCTGGTTTTCCGCGGATTGGCGAATTACAGAAGAATGCTGGGAGATGCCACATTCTGGGCAACCATTGGAAACACCATGTTTTATGCGGTAATTCAGATACCGGTGATGCTGGTGCTGGCTCTGATCGTGGCGGTGCTGCTCAATGATCCGAAATTAAAAGGCAGGGGTATCTACAGGACCTGTATTTTTTTACCCTGTGTCACCTCCATGGTCTCCTATTCGATTTTATTTAAAAATATTTTTGCTGTGGATGGCTTTGTCAATAATTTTCTGATCAAGATCAACCTCATCGACGCACCGATTGCTTTTGTTCTGGAAGCCGGATGGGCAAAATTTGTTATCATTGTGGCATTGATCTGGCGTTATACCGGATACTATATGATCTTCTTCCTGTCGGCGCTGCAAAATATAGACGGGTCCATCTATGAAGCGGCAAAGCTGGACGGCTGTAATTTCCGGCAGACCTTTATGAAAATAACCGCGCCCCTGCTGCGTCCCATCGTATTCCTGACCAGCATTATGGCATTGAATTCGACGCTGCAATTATTTGACGAGGTGGTTAACCTGACTGGCGGAGGTCCCGGCAACGCAACCCGGACAATCTCGGAGTATATCTATGATCTGTCCTTTAACTATGTGCCCAGCTATGGTTATGCAGCGGCAGTATCCTATGCGGTATTTCTGATTGTGGCAGTGATCACCGTAATTCAGAAAGGAGTCATGAAAGAACGATGAACCGAGTGAAGAATCTGTTTCGGCATATATTTTTGATTATAGTATCCTTTGTGTCGATCTTCCCCTTTCTGTGGATGATCATCAGTGTGACTAATTCGTCCAAGGATATTACAATGGGCAAGCTCACCTTTGGGCGCCACCTTATTACCAATGTGCAGAATGCTTTTCAGGCGGCAAATCTGGGAAAAGCATTTGTGAATTCCATGGCGCTGGCCCTGATTATTACAATAAGCTCTCTGCTGATCTGCTCTTTGGCAGGCTACGCCTTTGTAATGTTTCCCTCCAGGGGAAGGGAAATATTATTCATGATCCTGATTGCATCCATGATGGTTCCCTTTGCAGCCAGAATTATCCCCATGTTTCGCATGTTTGCCCAAGTAAAGCTGCTGAATAACTATCTCTCCATTATTCTGCCGGCAATCGGCGCACCGTTTTTAGTATTCTTCTTCAAACAGAATACCCACTCCTTTCCGAAGGAAACCATTCAGGCGGCCAGGGTGGACGGCTGCAAAGAGCTCCAGATTTTCATCCGCATCTATATGCCCATGATGAAATCCACCTATTCGGCAGCGGCGATCTTTTCCTTTATGGCCAGCTGGAATAATTATATGTGGCCGCTCATAGCGCTGCAGAGCAACAGCAAATTCACCCTTCCCCTCACGGTTGCCAACCTGGCTTCGGAATTCACCCCGGACTACGGCATGGTTATGGTGGGAATCATTATATCGACCCTGCCGATGATCTTGGTGTTCTTTTTACTGCAGAAGCAGTTTGTGGAAGGTATTCTGGGCTCGGTAAAATAATTTAACCGGAAGAAAAGATAGATTACAGTAGACAGGCTTCCGAATTAATGCTAAAATTTATTTAAAGATTTAGTCGAATTTAGGAGGCGGAGAAATGGCGTTTAAATCAAAGGAAATTGCGAAGATGCTGGGGATTTCACCTGCCAGTGTTTCGCTGGTTTTAAATAACAAGCCCGGGGTCAGCGAGGCGACCAGAAATAAAGTATTTAGTTTAATTAAGGAACTGGGATATGAGGACTTATTGCCGGAGACAGCGGAGGAAACAAAAACAATCCTATTTCTTGTATATCGCAAGAACGGTGCCAATACGGAGGCAAGTCCTTATTTTTCGCAAATATTCTCGGATATCATCGAGGGTGTGGAGAAACAGGCAAGGAACAGCGGCTATAAGCTGATGATAACCTATGCCGACACAAGTACGATCCAATCGGAAGTGGCCAAAATCAAAGGAGAGCAGATGGAAGGCCTCCTGCTTCTGGCTACCGAGATGGTCGAGGAACAGATGGACCTCTTTACAGAGATGCATGTTCCCACGGTAATTATTGATAACTATATGGAAACAAAGGATATAGACAGTGTTGCGATTAATAATGAACAGGGTGTAAGCCTGGCTATTTCCTACCTGGTGTCCATGGGTCATAGGGATATAGGCTATTTGCATGTGAACGGCAATGCCCATAACTTTAGTGAGCGATATTATGGTTTTTTACGTGCTGCAAGAGAGTATCGGCTTGCGGCCGGTGAGGAGCGGATCATAGAATTTTCATCCGGCGGCGGTGATGCGGCGTTTCTGGAACTGAAGGAGCGGATTGGGGCTATAAAGTACATGCCCACAGCTTTTTTTGCAGATAATGATATTATCGCAATTTATGCCATCCGCATTCTGCGGGAGCTGGGATACCAGATACCGGGGGATGTATCCGTGGTTGGCTTTGATAATATATCCCTGTCGGAAATGCTGGACCCTCCTCTTACTACCATCCAGACTCCCAAGTACGCCATCGGAAGAGCAGCAGTGAATACGCTTACGGATATGATATCCGGCGAATCCGAGGGGATTCGAAAAATAGAATTGAAGACCAGTCTTGTAAAGAGGAATAGTGTAAAGAGGCTGAATGTGTAAATGGCCTTATAGATAAAGATAAAAGATAAAGGAGAAGAAAATGAAGAAAGAGAATAATTCGTTCATCTGGTTCGGCGGCGATTATAACCCGGACCAATGGGATGAGGCAACAATTGAAAAAGACATGGAGCTGCTGAAGGAAGCCAAGGTAAATGCGGTAACTCTTCCGGTGTTTTCCTGGGCAAAGCTGGAGCCTGAGGAGGGAGTCTACCGGTTTGAGTGGCTGGATAAGATCTTGAAGAAGCTTTGGGATAATAAAATCCATGTGATTCTTGCAACCCCCACCTGTGCCCAGCCGGCCTGGCTGTCCGCTAAATATCCCGAGGTGCTGCCGGTGGATATCGCAGGACGGAAGAGGACCCATGGCATGAGAGTGTTTTTCTGTGTCAACAGTGAAAAATACCGTGAGCGTGCCGCAGCCATTGCTGCAGCTATGTCGGAGCGCTACAAGGATTTTCCGGGGCTGATTGCCTGGCATGTGGCCAATGAGTATGGAACCTACTGCTACTGTGAAAACTGCCAGAAGAAGTTCCGCACCTGGCTGAAGCAGAGGTATGGTACACTGGAGAAGCTGAACGAACGCTGGCATACCTCCTTCTGGGGCAGAACGCTGACCTCCTTTGAGGAAGTAATGCTGCCGACGGAGCTGAATGATGATTATCGGTTTAATCCAGGGATTCAGCTGGACTATATGCGCTTTGTCACAGCCTCCACCATTGAGTGCTATAATAATGAAGCCCATATTCTGAAAAAGGCGACACCCCACCTTCCGGTCTACTCCAATATTTCAGGATACATTAAGAAGCTGAACCAGTTCGAGATGATCCCTCATATGGACTTTGCAGGCTGGGACAACTACCCCTCTCCCAAGGATGAGCGCAGCTTCCTGGCGTTGAAGTTCGATATTATGCGCGCGGCCAGAGACGGGGAATCCTTCCTGGTTGCGGAAATGTCCCCCAATCAGCAGAACTGGCAGCCCTATAACAAGCTGAAAAGGCCGGGCGAGGTTCGCCGGGCGGCTTATCAGGGACTTGCCAGAGGAGCGGACAGCAGCTTGTATTTTCAGCTTCGCCAGTCAGTGGCGGGGCAGGAAAAGTTCCATGGGGCCTTCATATCCCACAACGGAAGGAATGATACAAGAATCTTCCGGGAATGTGCGACCCTGGGCACAGAGCTGGAGAAGCTGGACGGAGCGTTCCTCAAGGCGAAGACCTCTTCCAGGGCCGGTGTTATCTTTGACTGGGAGAATTGGTGGTCCCTGGAGCTGAACAGCGGCCCCACCAAGGACATGAATTATCTGGAACAGGTGCATACCTATTATAAATCCCTTTATTATCAGAATATTCCGGTGGACATTCTGAAGCAGACTACGGATTTTTCCGGTTACAGTGTGATCATCGCGCCGCTTCTGTATATGCTTAAGGGAGATATCGCCCAGAGGCTTAAGGAATTTGTTAAGAACGGCGGAACACTGGTTGCAACTTATATGACCGGTTATGCCGACGAGAATGACAGGTGCATCTTCGGGGCCTACCCCGGCCCTCTGAGAGAGGTATTCGGCCTCTGGGTGGAAGAAGTGGATGCCATGTTCCCCGAGGAGAAGAATACCATCCGAATGACCGGGGCTGCGAAGGGCTTCCGGGAAGCTTATGAGAGCGGCTTCCTCTGCGATCTGCTTCATACCGAAGGAGCCGAGGTGCTTGCGGAGTATGGCGAGGATTTCTACCAGGGAATGCCGGCAGTGACGGTGAACCGCTATGGAAAGGGACAGGCTTATTATATCGGCACCCAGGTGGAGCAGGAATTCCTGGATACCCTGTACCGTCAGATCTGCAGCGGGAAGGAGCTGGCTCCGGTGTTTGATTTCCAAGGTGAGCTGGAGATAACATCAAGAAAGAATGAGAGCGGGGAATATTTCTTTGTGATCAACCATGGCAGTACCGGCGGAGAAGTGGATTTTGGAAACGTAAGCTATCAGAATCTGCTGGATGATCAGGTTTATACCGGGAAGACAGCTGTACCGCCTTCCCAGGTGTATGTGCTGAAGCGGGCGTAGTATTACAGTAACAGATAATGTGATTTGGGCGTTAGATGGGCGAGGGGTTAGGTTGTGAGATGAATAGGAGTGTATCACTATCCATCTGGGCTTGCCTTTAACATCCCATGATTGCCAGGTGCAGGCAATCACGGGAAGCCCGGTCTGCGCCCAGATGGATAGTGATACACTCCTATTCACCGCGTCAGTATTAAGAAGACGTTTACCGGGCGAGTCATGTTGGAAAGATAATATTGTTGAAGCATAATAATAGAAAGATAATGTCAGAATGAGGTGGATTTATGAAAGCAGCATTGGTATATACGAGCACAACACCGGAATTGATCGAGCTGGTTACCCGGGAGGTTACAGCGCATCTGGGGGATCAGGCGGAGATATTAAGCTATGAGGATGGAACCATCCTGTCTGAGACACGGGATGCGGGACAGGTTACACCGGCGGCAGCGGCGAGACTGGTTTCCATGTATATGAAGGCCGTAGAGGAGGGGGCGGATGCGATTTTGAATATTTGCTCCTCCGTGGGAGAAGTGGCGGATGCCGCCCAGGATCTGGGGAAATATATTGGAGTGCCTGTTGTGCGCATTGATGAAGAGATGTGCAGGGATGCGGTGAGGCTGGCGTCGGCAAAGGAGAGCAGAATTGGCGTGCTGGCAACCCTGCCTACTACCCTGGAGCCTACGAAGAACACCATCAGGCGGGTAGCGCGGGAGCTGGGACAGCGGGTGACGCTGGTTGACGGACTGATTGATGCCTTTGGCGCCGACAGGGAGAAGTTTCAGAAGCTGATGCTGGAGAAAGCACAGGAGATTGCGAACCAGGTGGATGTGATTTTGCTTTGTCAGGGATCGATGGCGTATTGCGAGGAGCTGCTGGCAGAGGCCTGCGGTATGCCGGTGGTGTCCAGTCCCCGCTATGGTGCGCTGGCGCTGAAGGAAGCGCTGGTGAAGAAAGGTCTGATGGCTGAAAGCAAGTGATTGAGTCTTGAAAGTACTTTATTAAGTGCAGCTTGATAAAGCAGCTATAGGAGCAAAAAAGAAAGAGAAAGCAAGAAAAAATGAAACTGAAAAATCGTCAGAAGATTAATAGGAGAATGAAATTATGTTGACGGATACAAGAAAATCACCCTATGCCAAGGTGTCTTCTCTTCCGCACAATGCCGTAGCCTGGACGGAGGGATTTTGGGCGGACAGCATGAAGGCATGCACAGAGACGACGGTATGGCATTTGAAGAATATGTTTGATTCAAAGGACATAAGCCATATTATAGAGAATTTTAAGATCTGCGCCGGAGAGGCCCAGGGAGATCACGACGGAACCGTGTTCGGGGACGGGGATTTCTATAAATGGATGGAAGCGGCGCTTTATACGGCATCGACGGCCGGGAATGAGGAGCTTCTGGCAGAGCTGGACCGTTATATCGATCTGATCGGAAGAGCCCAGCAGCCGGACGGCTATCTTTCCACCAAGCAGATTATCGGAGAGAAAAACGCCAACGGGGTATTCCGGATGGGGGATATCAATGATTTTGAGGTATATAATTTCGGGCATCTCTTTACCTCTGCCTGTCTTCATCATAGAATTACAGGAAAGGATAACTTTTTGAAAATTGCCATTCGGACAGCGGATTATCTGGATCATATGTACCAGGAGGCCGCCAGGACCGGCGAAGTGCAGACGGCAGTATGCCCCTCCCATTACATGGGATTGGTGGAGCTATACCGCACCACGGGAGAGAAGAGGTATCTGGAGCTGGCGAAGCTGGCTATTGAGCTGCGGGATTCCGTGAAGGACGGAACGGATGACAATCAGGACAGAACGGCGTTAAAGCAGCATGACAGGATCATCGGGCATGCGGTTCGTGCCAATTATCTCTACAGCGGAGTGGCCGATCTGTGCGCCGATGTGGAGGATGAGGAATACAGGGCCATGCTTCATCGGGTATGGGACAGCCTGATGCAGTACAAAATCTATATTACAGGGGGCTGCGGCGCACTTTATAACGGCGTATCACCCTACGGGAATTTCTTCAAGGATCAGAAGACGCATCAGGCCTATGGTTATGAATATCAGCTTCCCAATATTACAGCTTATAACGAAACCTGTGCCAATATCGGCCTTGTGATGTGGGCACACCGGATGTTTAATATCGAGCCGGAGGCCAGGTATTATGATATTATTGAGCGCACCATGCTGAATGTGAACATGGCCGCTATCAGCTTGGACGGAAAGCATTATTTTTACGAGAATATGCTGCGCCGGACGAAGAAGCTGGAATATGAGATGGTCTGGCCCCTGGAGAGAACAGAATATATTACCAGCTACTGCTGCCCTCCCAACCTGGCCAGAAATCTTGCTCAAAGCAGCGAATATGCTTATTCCGTATCAAAGGATGCGGTATATACGGGAATGTACGGTGCCAGCCGGGCCCATATCCAGTTGGAAAACGGCGCGGACTTTGTGCTGATCCAGCAGACAGAGTATCCTTACCAGGGAAAGATAACCTTCCTGGTAGAGGAAGCGAAAAATGAGATACCCGCAACCTTAAATATCCGCATACCGGGATGGGTGGAAGATGGCTATCTTGCGGACGGCAGCGGAAAACGGCAGCTTCTGTCATCAGAACAGGCCAATACCTATCTGCCGGTGGAAATAAAGGGACAGACAGTGGTCGAGGTATTCTTTGCCATGCCCGTACGGCTGACAGCAGCTCATTCCATGGTGGAGGAGAATACGAATCAGGCTGCCGTTGAGCGGGGGCCTCTGGTTTATTGTATTGAGACACCGGATACGGAGAACATTCCTATGGAGGACCTGCTTCTTCCGGTATCGGCAGAATTTACAGAGCTTCCTTATGAAATTGCAGGAAGAAGCATGACAGCGCTGGAGACGGAATTCTACGCTCTGAAGAGGGAGGGCTTCCAAAGGGATGCTTTGTACCAGACTCTGCATTACCGTGGGATGGATAAGGTGAAAGTCAGGATGATTCCCTACTTTGCATGGGACAACAGAGGTTTTCATGAGATGAAGATCTGGCTTCCCCTGGTATATGAGGCTAAATCGTTTTAGACATCGCACACTGCGTTTTAGCATTGAGAGCCGCAAAATTATACTGGAAGGGATCCTGCACCATGGGGAACTCCGCCGGTGTAGTTTTGTGGCTCTATTTCTGATTCAAATTCCGGAAAAGCCATAAAAGTCTGTAAAACACCGAAGGTACATAAATATGCAGAATGGAGGCATGTTTATAGAAAGCGGATAAAACAAGATTTCCAGGGATAAAGCCGCAGAAGGCGGCTCTATAAAAAAGTCCTTGACAATTTTCCATGAAACATCTCTGTACCCGGTTCTTTGCTGCATTTAATTCTGCATTAATCCTATACCTTCCTTCCAGCACCAGCCTGTCTATCAGTTTAGGGCCTTTTCTGTCATTATTATCAAAAAACTATTAGGGATTATAACGTTAAAATCCATTCATATAACCAGGAGAAAATAAATTATACAGTGACCGATAAATTAAAAAATGTAACTAAAGAAAAAACAGAAGAATTTAGTTCTATTAATAGCCCTATTGAAACCAATATACTTGATGGTAAAATGTATGGACAAACGGTGATAGATTTAATTGAACAAAATCGCTAGCGCGATGACTGTCCAACGTTGTGTTGCCACTAAGTTTTAAATTTCTATAAAAAATAGTAGCAGATTTTAAATATATGCTTTATTGTTAAGTTACCCCTAACCTACAATAAGTTGGCAACATCCTTTCTTGCCTTTGTTTATTGTTCTTCCATATTTACTTTGTGCAATAGTATAGGGAATGTGAGTTTTTAGATACACCCTAGCAAAAAAACTGCAAATTCATTTTAATTTACCACCAGTTTTACCGGATTTTCTTTCAGATACCCGCTGACCATTTCTTGTAGTGCCTGTCTTTCGGACGATTCGTCCCTTCTTCGTTTTACAATAAAATAAAGCCTCCAAACTGAGTAATTTATTTACATCAGTTTGAAGGCTCACACAAACATTTGAATACTCCCACATTTTAATACCAATAATCTACAGTCCTTTGACCAAAATTTTCACATTCTAAAGCTTTCTTAATCCTACCCATTTAGATATCGAAATTGTACTATAATACCATATATTTTTATCAATATGTAGAACGTCACTAATTAACCCGTTGTTATTAGTTTTACAATCAACAATTATCCAATCATTATTATCACCTCCCTTTTTTATTTTAAATAATTTTCCTTCCTCATTTATTGCGTATAGATATGCTTGTCTATATCTAATTAACCTCTTTATTATTAAATTCTCAGTAAATTTTTTTTCTTTTGATTTTAAATCATAAATATTTATTGATTTATTAGTAGCATAAATTATTGTATTATTTATATATTTAAAATCATTTATCATTTCATCATTATTTATAAATTCTATCCATTCTTTATTATTGAGACCATAAATTTTATTGCTAATACTTATATATAGAATATTATTACTTTCATCAAAATCCATAGAAATATTTGTAATATCATCAGCTGCTGGTAGCGAAATTATACTCCACGATTCACCTTTATCAGATGAAAAATGTAGTTGGGATTTTGTTATAATATATAGCTTGTCCATATAATATATTGAATTTAATATATTATCCTTTAATTCCAATTCATTATTAATTTGTTTTGAATCATAAATGTATATATTTTTATCACAAATAACAAAAAAGCTATTTTCAGTAATAGGAATGACATTTCTTATGATATTACTAAATTTCAGCTCATTCCAATTATCATCCTTACCTTTTTTATATAGTATAATTGGTTCATATTGGATAATGTTAATTATCTTTTTACCCCACGCGAATAAGTTATTGTCCTTATTAGGTGCCACATAATTCGTAATACCATCTATATCATAATTATTAATTAGTGCTTTATCATTGGCTCCATTAAAAATACCACCTCCATTTGATACTTTATGAATAGCCTCCAAAATTTGTTTTGTTCTAACATCAATTGATATTCTTGTAAATGTATCTGAGTTGTCCCTACATATAACTTGTAACAAAATCTTTCCATCCTCTTTACTAATTGAAAAATGATACCCTATAGCCCATATTTCACCTGGTTTCAATATGTATTCCTTTTTTGCGATTTTTAATGCTTCTTTTGAATCCATCCTTAATTCCATTCTATCTATTAAAGCTTCTTTTTCATATGGAATACCCGTTACTCTTAAAACATCTTCTATTTTATTATCTCTTATTGACACAAACCAATGTTCAGTAGAATTCGGAACAGCAAATTCAAAATTCCACGATTTTCTTGTGCCATTACTTCCTGCACTAATATTTTCTTTGTCTAGTGAATCATCTGTACTCGTAATTGAAACCAATAATAACTGTGCATTTTTTTCATATGCAGCATTATTAGCAATTTTATAAGCTTCTTTCATTGAGATACTTATTTTTCTATTGTCAATAGTTTTATAACCAACAATACAACATATACTAAAAAGTAATAGCAATAAAACAAGTAATTTTGTATTGAACCGTTTCTTCATAATTATACCTCTGAAAATAGTGTTTTAATAGATTATATTGCTCTATATATAAAAATTTTCATTTTATTAAACTAATTCTCTATCATTATTATAACATTATTTCGTATTATTGCAATAAAAATTACATATTTTACCATTGATTTATGGAGGCGACCACCGAATGAGCTTAAAGAGTAAAATATCACCAAGAACAACTCGCTACATTCCCCAACGCTTCGCCAAGTCATTTCCCTCCTGCTCCGCACTTTTAAATAATGCGTGTTTTAGTCTAAATCCCTCACGGCACCAACGAACTCTGATATAAATATATAGAAAAGCAGTACCTTATCAAACGCACTGCTTTTCTTTTTTATCATTACCCTTTTTTAACTTTGACCTCTAATTTCATTTGTAAGGAGCCGTACTCTGCTACCACATAATCCGTTCCCGAGGATTTGGCAATTGCCTTACAGGTCTTTCCGTTTATGATAAAAATAGATTTTTTCGTAGTTTAAAGCGAATTTCATCCTTACTTACTCCGTAGCCGATGGTACGATAAATAAAGCTTTCTCCCTGCTTAAACCTCTTCTTGCTCTTTATAAGCTTAATATAAGCCTTCTTTACCGTAACCCTTCTTGGAGAGCAATTCGTATTTCCACATTTTTATACCATTGCCATGATTTTCGAGTGAATAATCTTGCAGGTTTTGAGCCATCTGTCCGGTAAGAGTAAGCCACTATTCCTAAATATTTTGGATAAGTAATGTATAAATTTTCAAAATTTCTGGGTCCGGAAAAAAGTCCTTGACAATTTTCTATGAAAAATATATAATCATCTAGCGTGCGGATTCCTGCATGCAATGTATTTTTCGTGCGATTTTTGCCGATGCTGATATTCTGCCGGAGACGCAGAAGAGCAACCACAGAATTCAGAAGTAAGAGCAAGCGGATTGGCGAACCAATTCATCTTGTAGTGAACAATTTTCAGGAGGTGAAAAATTAATGCCCACATTTAACCAGTTAGTAAAAAAAGGCAGACAGACAGTAGAGTATAAATCCAACTCTCCTGCATTGCAGAAGGGATTCAATTCCCTGAACAAGAGAACCACTAACGTATCGGCTCCTCAGAAGAGAGGCGTATGTACCGCAGTTAGAACAGCAACCCCTAAGAAGCCTAACTCAGCGCTTCGTAAGATTGCCAGAGTTCGTCTGTCCAACGGAATCGAAGTAACCAGCTATATCCCCGGCGAAGGCCACAACCTTCAGGAGCATAGCGTTGTTCTGATCAGAGGCGGAAGGGTTAAGGATTTACCCGGTACCCGTTACCACATCATCAGAGGTACCCTTGATACTGCAGGCGTAGCCAAGAGAAGACAGGCACGTTCCAAGTACGGTGCTAAGAGACCGAAAGAAGCTAAGAAGTAAGATTACTAAATCGATAGTTAAAGTGCCGGATTAATTTTTCGTTTCCGTTTGATTTGTATTTTCTGTGGGTTACAGATTGAGAGTGAGATAAAGTTAAACTGAGCACGAACACGGACGGTGGAAGTATAGTCTTCCATTCAGCGCAGATATAGTAAGCGGGCATCGGCCGGCTGAAGTGATTATCTGCATGTGAGTACCGTTGAATTAATTGACTGACGGATCTCCCGATTCGTCAAGTATCATTAAGGAGGGAAGAAACGTGCCAAGAAAAGGACATATACAAAAAAGAGATGTATTGGCTGATCCGATGTACAACAATAAGGTTGTAACAAAGCTCATCAATAACATCATGCTGGACGGTAAAAAGGGTACAGCCCAGAAGGTCGTATACGGCGCATTTGAGAAAATTGCAGCCAAGACCGGCAAGGATGCCGTTGAGGTATTCGAAGAGGCAATGAATAACATTATGCCCGTACTGGAAGTAAAAGCCCGGCGTATCGGTGGTGCAACCTACCAGGTACCGATTGAGGTTAGACCGGAGAGAAGACAGACACTTGCGCTTCGCTGGCTGACCATGTTCTCTCGCAAAAGAGGAGAGAAGACCATGCAGGATAGGCTTGCAAATGAGATTATGGATGCCGCCAACAGCACCGGCGCATCTGTAAAGAGAAAAGAAGATATGCATAAGATGGCAGAGGCCAATAAGGCATTTGCACATTACAGATGGTAAAAGGATATTATCATGGCATGTACTTCTGCCTCATAAGGCATATGAGACTTGAAAATTGAATTTTATCATTGTTAACGAGATAAATTTATGCATCCCGGCTTTTCAGAAAAGATTTGCGGAATTACTTGCATGAATTTGCTTGTCATGAATTAAGGAGGAATTATCCTTGGCAGGAAGAGAATATCCGTTAGAGCGGACAAGAAATATCGGTATTATGGCTCACATCGATGCGGGAAAGACAACTCTTTCCGAACGTATCCTGTATTATACCGGTGTTAATTACAAAATTGGTGATACTCATGAAGGTACTGCAACCATGGACTGGATGGCCCAGGAGCAGGAAAGAGGTATCACAATTACGTCAGCTGCTACCACATGCCATTGGACTCAGGAATTCGAGCACAAGAAGATCCCCGGTGCATTAGAGCATCGTATCAATATCATTGATACTCCCGGGCACGTAGATTTTACCGTAGAGGTTGAACGATCCCTGCGTGTACTTGATAGTGCGGTTGGTGTATTTTGTGCGAAGGGCGGCGTTGAGCCCCAGTCCGAGACCGTATGGCGTCAAGCTGACAAATATGATGTACCTAGGATGGCTTTTGTTAATAAAATGGACATTTCAGGTGCGGATTTCTTTAATGTTGTAAAAATGATCAGAACCCGGCTAAGCAAGAACCCGGTTCCGATTCAGTTACCCATCGGCAAAGAAGATACCTTCAAGGGAATCATCGATTTATTCGAGATGAAGGCCTATTATTATAAAGATGATAAGGGCGAGGATATTGAGATAACAGATGTGCCTGAAGATATGAAGGATCTGACCGAGGAATACAGGGCTTCCATGATTGAGTCCATCTGTGAGACGGATGATGATCTGATCGAGAAGTTCTTAGAGGGTGAGGAGCCCACGACGGAAGAGCTGAAGGCAGCTCTGAGAAGAGCCACCATTGCAGTTCAGATTATTCCGGTATGCTGTGGTTCCGCATACAGAAATAAAGGTGTCCAGAAATTATTGGATGCAGTTATCGAATATTTACCAGCGCCCACTGATATCGCGGATATCAACGGCGTGGATGATTTGGGCAATCCGATTACGAGAAAATCCTCTGACGAAGAGCCCTTTGCGGCACTGGCCTTTAAGATCATGGCGGATCCCTTCGTAGGTAAGCTGGCATTCTTCCGTGTTTACTCCGGTACCTTGAATTCCGGTTCCTATGTATTGAATTCCACCAAGAATAAGAAGGAACGTGTCGGACGTATTCTTCAGATGCATGCCAACAAGAGAGAGGATCTGGAGAAGGTTTACTCCGGTGATATCGCTGCTGCTGTTGGTCTGAAGCTTACCACTACCGGTGATACCATCTGTGATGAGAAGCATCCGGTAATTCTGGAATCCATGGAATTCCCCGAGCCGGTTATCAATGTTGCGATTGAGCCTAAGACCAAGGCCGGTCAGGATAAGATGGGCGAGGCGCTGGCGAAGCTGGCAGAAGAAGACCCTACCTTCAGAACCTATACCAACGAAGAAACCGGTCAGACCATTATCGCCGGTATGGGAGAGCTTCATCTGGAGATTATCGTAGACAGACTTCTTCGTGAGTTCAAGGTAGAGGCCAATGTAGGTGCACCTCAGGTTGCTTACAAGGAAGGCTTTACCAAGACCGTTGAGGTTGACAGCAAGTATGCGAAGCAGTCCGGCGGACGCGGTCAGTACGGTCACTGTAAGGTACGCTTCGAGCCTATGGATGCCAATGCAGAGAAGACTTATGAATTTGTTAATGCTATCGTGGGCGGTTCTATTCCGAAGGAATACATTCCTGCGGTAGACGCAGGTATTCAGGAAGCCTCCAAAGCAGGTGTCCTTGGCGGATATCCCGTACTTGGTATCAAGGCTACCTGTTATGACGGTTCCTACCACGAGGTTGACTCCAGTGAAATGGCTTTCAAGATTGCCGGTTCCATGGCCTTCAAGGATGCGATGCATAAGGGCGGAGCAGTGCTCTTAGAGCCTATCATGAGAGTAGAAGTAACTGTTCCTGAGGACTATATGGGTGATGTAATCGGTGATATCAGCTCCCGCCGCGGACGTATCGAGGGCACTGAGGACATCAATGGCACCAAGCAGATCAGAGGCTTCGTTCCGCTGTCCGAGATGTTCGGATATGCCACATCCCTTCGTTCCAGAACCCAGGGCCGCGGTGCTTATTCTATGTTCTTTGCGATGTATGAGCAGGTTCCGAAGAGTGTTCAGGAGAAGATCCTGTCCAGCAAGGGTAAATAAATTCCCTCTGGATAAAAAAATCACTATATCCATTGTTTATGCTTGAAAATATTTCTAAGTTGAAATATAATAGGGCATATGAGGCAATATATAGACAGGCCCATATACTGGCGGCGGTGCTTTCACTTTGGAGACCGCATTTCCCATCGGGCAAAAATCATTTGCTTACAGGCATTTATTATTAAAAGGAGGACGTTGTAAAATGGCAAAAGCTAAATTTACAAGAAACAAACCGCATTGTAATATCGGTACAATTGGTCACGTAGACCATGGTAAGACCACTCTTACCGCAGCTATCACAAAGACTCTTCATGAAAGATTAGGTACCGGTGAAGTTGTTGCATTCGACAAGATTGACAAGGCTCCCGAAGAGAAGGCAAGAGGAATCACAATATCCACTTCCCACGTTGAGTATGAGTCGAAAGCAAGGCACTACGCTCACGTTGACTGCCCCGGACATGCTGACTATGTAAAGAACATGATCACCGGTGCTGCTCAGATGGACGGCGCTATCCTCGTAGTTGCTGCTACCGATGGTGTTATGGCTCAGACCAGAGAGCACATCCTGCTCTCCCGTCAGGTAGGCGTTCCTTATATCGTAGTATTCATGAACAAGTGCGATATGGTTGATGATCCCGAGCTTCTTGAGTTAGTTGAGATGGAGATCAGAGAATTATTAAATGAGTATGAGTTCCCCGGCGATGATACTCCTATCATCCAGGGTTCTGCTTTAAAGGCTCTTGAGGATCCCATTGGTCCTTGGGGCGAGAAGATTATCGAGCTGTTTGACGCTGTCGACACTTGGATCCCGGATCCTGAGAGAGCAACCGATAAGCCTTTCCTGATGCCTGTAGAGGACGTATTCTCCATCACTGGCCGTGGTACAGTTGCTACCGGCCGTGTAGAGCGTGGTATTCTTCATGTATCCGAGGAAGTTGAAATCGTTGGTATCAAGGAAGAGACCCGTAAGGTTGTTGTTACCGGTATCGAGATGTTCCGTAAGCTCCTTGACGAGGCTCAGGCTGGTGATAACATCGGTGCGCTGCTTCGTGGTGTTCAGAGAACGGAAATCGAAAGAGGCCAGGTTCTTTGTAAGCCCGGCACAATCAAGTGCCACAAGAAGTTTACCGCTCAGGTTTACGTACTGACCAAGGAGGAAGGCGGACGTCATACACCTTTCTTCAACAACTACAGACCTCAGTTCTACTTCAGAACAACTGACGTAACTGGCGTATGTAATCTTCCCGACGGCGTTGAGATGTGCATGCCTGGCGATAACATCGAGATGAGAATTGAATTAATTCATCCTATCGCTATGGAGCAGGGTCTTGGCTTCGCTATCCGTGAGGGTGGAAGAACCGTAGGTTCCGGTAAGGTTGCTACTATTATTGAATAATTTATAACAGATGAAATACAAAAAGCTGCAATTCCTTGATTTAGAGGAGTTGCAGCTTTTTCTTATTAAATTACGGCTCTTTGTCAAGTCTTGGGGTGGGTTCCCCTGGAACCCGCTCCTTTACTAGACTTAGAGCTATTTTTATGTTTATGTGGTTCTATAAGAATTTTGAGTGCACTTAATAAACCTGCCTATTTTTATACTTTTTTTCTAGCGACTCGTATGTAATATCCTGTTTCTAAAACGTCTAAATTTTACTATTCCGTACGAAACTCTTTTCAACACTTTAATCTTATTATTATAGCCTTCTGTAGGACCATTTGTGTAACCATATTTAAAAGCATTTAATATTTCTTTTGACCAGTTACGAAATGTACTGGCACAGGATTCAAACTCCTTGATTCCGCAGATTTCTGCATTTCTGATCCAATCCCAGAAATCACTTCTCAGAACAGAGTAACTTCTTTCCTCGCATATCTGATAAAACCATTCCTTAAAATAATGAGCCTTTCGAAGATCATCATTGTAGAGAAGCATCAGATCACATTCCTTCTTCCGCTCACCTTTTAGCTTATCATAACGTCCTAATATCAACCTCCGGCTATGCTTATAGTACTTTCTCAAGGATATAGACATGGTTCGTTGAAGTCTTTTTCGAACATTATCAATAGCCCAAGTTACCTGCCTGATGAAATGATATTTGTCAGCTATAAGGGTTGCATTTGGGAAAAAGGTCTTTGCAATATCACGATAAGGTTCCCACATGTCTGAGATGAAAAACTCTACTCGATTGCGCTGGGTTTTCGGAACCTCACGGAAGTAGCTGCATAAATGAGACTGTGTCCGGTCTGGTAGAATGTCCAGAATGCTCTTTTTCTTACCATCAACCAGAATACATTGATATTTACCTGTCTCTGCATTTCCCTTAAACTCATCAATGGAGAGTACTTTAGGAATGGAAGGTCTGTCATAATTAATACGATCGAAAACCCTTGTTACAGTAGAAACCGATGTGTTTGTCTGAGAGGCGACATAGGTATAACTGATGGTTTCTCTTAGTTGGTGGCAGATATACATGGCAAGCCTCTTCGTCATATGTTGATATCTTGGTAGCCATTTATACTTTTCATAAAAATGTTTACCACAAGGGCAGGTGTATCTCCTTTTTCGAAGAACGAGATTAGTAGGTTTAAGCTGAAAAGGGATATCCTTAATTGTCTGCATCCGATAATCATGGATCTTTCGAGTAACGGTACCACAGATAGGGCAGACCTGCTCAGTTGGTTTTGTTTCCAAGAGGATAGTAATCAACGAATTTGAATGTTTTATACTTTTTACGATTACATCTTCTAAATTTAACAGTTTATTGATACAATTAGAGTGCACTTATAAATCTACCTTCTTTCAATAATGTTGGTCGCAGTACGGAAAGAATAGGCAGGCTGGTTATAAGTGCATTTTAATGCAAAAAAATATCGGGGTAAAGTATTACCCCAATATTTATTATAGAACCTAAATTACAAAAGAAACCTATCAGAGTGCATATTCATATTCCTGCGTTCTGTTAAACTGAACATAATACGGAGTCTATGGCAGCAGAGGCAGATGAGATTTGGTCATATTCATAAGATAAGGAAGGTGTTGCGAGGATGCATAAAAAGGGAAAGCAGATACGAAAGAAAGAATTTGGAATACCAGGGTACGGCTGATCGGCGGCTTCTTAATCCCGGTATTGCTCATCGTAACCCTTGGGGTGTTGTCCTATTCCATGGCCTCGGCGGCTATTATTAAAAACTATGAAGACTCCAGCGTGAGTTGAAACAGCATTGCCCCATGTTTTCTGACAGAGCTCCAGCCTGTATCAGTATGCGGGACACCTCGGTTTCCCTGCTGCCGGAGGCGGCGATAGATGCCATTGGCGAGCTTCGGGATGAGAATGGAGGACAGGTAAAAGCAGACAGGAAAAAGATAAATAGAAGTTACTTCAGCGGAGGCTCAGCAGGCTTCCGGTATGAGTAACTTTTTATTTTTGCCCTCTGACTTAGGCAAATATGATTCAGGAATTAACTTAGGTACCTTGACAATTTAAAAAAAACCTTTATAATTAATATAAGGTACCTAAATACAATCCATAAAAAGGGGCGTTGCTATGAACCAGAATATTTCAAACGGCGATCTGCTCCGGCTGCTGGAGAAAACAGGACATTTTCTCTATCACCGAAGAGGCGGCAAGCCAGGACAGGGGAGAATATTAAGACTTCTGGCATCCAGGGAGGAGATGACTCAGAAAGAGCTTCAGGATTCTCTGGAAATACAGGCGGGATCCATGAGTGAGATTATCGCAAAGCTGGAGTGCAAGGGGCTGATAACAAAGGAAAAGAAGGAATCGGATAAAAGAAGCGTGGTCCTGCGAATCACGGAAGAAGGGCTGCGGCTGCTGGAAGCAAGGGAGCAGGAACGCAAACGAGTGGAGGAGGAGACCTTTGTAGATCTGGACGAAGAGGAACGGGAAGATTTACAGAGAATCCTTGGGAAATTGCTGGCCAGCTGGGAGAAGAATTACGAAAAGGAATTTTTTTGATACAGTTTCGATAGAAAGAAGGCGTATTTAAAATTAAAATCATCCTACGTTATATGAAAAACAGCAGGCATCGCATTGCTGCCGGAATGACGGTTAAAATGCTGGGAACCTGCGGTGAACTAATCATACCATACATACTGGAGCATATGATTGATGAGGTTGTTCCGACTAAGAATATCCCCAGGGTATTTTTCTTTGGATTTATCATGATTCTGGCGGCAATAGCAGTCCGCTATATCAATGTGACGGCCAACCGGATGGCGGTGTCCGTTGCCAGGGATTCCATCCGGAGGCTTCGCCATGACCTGTTTGAGAAAACGTCGAATCTCTCCGGTTCCCGATTTGATGCCTTCGGGCTTCCGTCCCTCACCTCCAGAATGACCTCCGATTCCTACAATGTGCAGAATTTTATCCGGATGGCGCAGACCCTGGGAGTGCGGGCGCCCATCATGCTCATCGGCGGGGTGTTTGTCACAATGACCATGGATTTCACTCTGGCAATGATACTGTGCGTTATGATTCCCATCCTTGCCACCGTTATATTCTTTGTCTCGCGGCGCGGCATTCCCATGTATAACCGGGTGCAGGAGAGCATGGATAACGTGGTGCGGGTTATGAGGGAGAATATCACCGGCATCCGCGTGGTTAAGGCCCTGTCCAAAACAGATTACGAGAAAAAACGTTTTACCGGAGTCAACAGCGAGATGACGAACCGGGATATCAAAGCGGGGATAACCATGGCCATACCGGGTCCCTTCATGCAGCTGTGCCTGAATGTGGGCCTTACGGCTGTGGTAGTGGTGGGGGCGAACCGTGTCAATGCGGGCAGGATGCAGCCCGGCGTGATTCTGGCATTCCTCACCTACTTTCATATGATATTGGAAGGGGTTATGGCCCTAAACCGGATGTTTATCCAGCTGTCAAAGGCCACCGCCTCCGCGGACCGTATCGGAAGGGTGTTGGAGGACCCTCCGGATCAGAGGGCGATATCCCCGGAGGAGACAGACCGGCCTGTTTCTGATGACTTTATTGTTTTTGAGCATGTAAGCTTTGGCTATCAGAATAATGATGATCTGCAGAAGATGGCACAGAAGCAGTTTACCGGCGGGGAGAGGGAGAAATGCCTGGAGGATATCAACTTCACCATACGCCGGGGAGAAACCCTTGGAATCATAGGGCCTACCGGCTGCGGGAAGACAACGATAATCAATCTGTTAATGCGGTTTTATGATGCCGATGAGGGGGGAGTCTATGTTCAGGGCCGTGATGTGCGGACCTATGATAAGGATGAGCTTCACTCCATGTTCGGCGTCGTCTTTCAGAATGATATCATATTTGCGGACACCCTGGAGAGCAATATCTCCTTCCGGCGGGGGCTTTCCAAAGAGCAGGTTGAGAAAGCGGCAGCAGACGCCATGGCTCTGGATTTTATCCGTGAGAAGGAGAATCAGTTTGATTATGAGGCGGACATTAAAGGAGCCAATCTGAGCGGAGGCCAGAGGCAGAGAATTCTCATTGCCCGTGCCCTGGCGGCCCGGCCGGACATTCTGATCTTCGATGATTCCTCCAGCGCCCTGGATTATAAGACCGATGCCGCCTTCCGTAAGGCCATCCGCGAGAATTACAGCTCCACCACCACCATCATGATTGCCCAGCGTGTCAGCTCCATCATGAATATGACGAATATTATGGTAATGGAGGACGGCAGGATAATAGGGTATGGCAAGCATGAGGACCTGCTGAAGACCTGTTCTGCGTATCTTGAAATCTACGAGTCCCAGATGGGTGCACTGGCATAGGCAGGGCCGGAAGGAGGAATTAATATGGCGCCGCGTGGCGATATCAAGAAAGAAAAACCCAAGGACGCGAAGGGGACCCTTCTTCGCATCTTACGATATTTGAAGGAGTATCGATATATTCTGCTGCTCATCCTGCTGCTGTGTGTTGGAAGCAATATCCTGGCTCTCCTGGGGCCGTCCCTGGCAGGGAAAGCCATTAATGAAGCCGCGGCGGGAGCAGGGAAGGTCAATTTCGGCAGAGTATACCATTTTGCCGGATTGATGCTGCTCTACTATCTGGCATCTTCCCTGCTGAACTTCATCATCAATATCAGTATGATGAATATGGGCCGAAGCATAGCCAGGAAGATGAGGAACGATGTGTTTTATAAATTGATGGAGCTACCCGTGGGATATTTTGACCGGAACCAGGCGGGGGATATCATCAGCCGTGTCTCCTATGACGTGGATGTGGTAAGCACTTCCCTGTCGACGGACATCGTTCAGGTTATGACCAGTATCGTAACCGTGCTGGGCTCCTTTCTCATGATGCTGATCATCAGTCCCAGCCTGGTGCTGGTAACCCTGGTTACCATCCCCTTAGCGATTATTTATACAAAATATATGGGCAAGAAGACAAGACCGCTTTTTTCAAAGCGTTCGGCCCAATACGGCACCATGAACGGCTTTGTGGAGGAGATGTTCTCCGGGCAGAAGACAATCCTTGCCTATGCCCGGGAGAATGAAGTGCTGGAGGATTTTGATAAAATTAATGAAGGTGCGGCCCAGGCATATTATAAGGCGGATTTTTACAGCTCCACCATGGGGCCGTCCGTCACCGCGATTAACAATCTGGGGCTGGCATTGATCGCTATGCTGGGCTCCTTCCTGTACATGAAGGAGATCGTTACCATCGGACAGATCTCTTCCTTCATCCTTTACTCCCGTAAATTCTCAGGGCCCATTAATGAGATTGCCAATATCATGAATGAAATTTATTCCGCCCTTGCGGCATCCGAGCGTGTCTTCCGGCTTCTGGATGAACCGGAGGAGGTCCGGGATGTGGATCATGCAACGGTATTAAGTGATGTCAAGGGAGATGTGGACCTGAAGGATGTCTCCTTTGGTTATGTACCGGACAGGCCGGTGATCAAGAACTTCAGCCTGAATGCGGAAGCAGGCGGATTGATCGCCATCGTAGGCCCCACCGGCGCGGGGAAGACAACCATCAATAATCTTCTCATGCGTTTCTATGATATGGATCAAGGGGAATGCCTGGTTGACGAAAAGGAAATCCGCACCCTGACCCGTTCCAGCCTCCGGCGTGCCTATGCTATGGTACTGCAGGATACCTGGGTCTTTGGCGGCACAATATTTGAAAATATTGCTTATGGAAAGGAAGGAGCCACCCTGGAAGAGGTGATTGAGGTGGCGAAAGCCGCTAAGATCCATTCTTACATCATGCGTCTGCCTCACGGATATGATACGGTGATCAGCGAGGAAGGCGGGAATATTTCCAAGGGCCAGAAACAGCTGCTGACCATCGCCCGGGCAATGCTGTATGATTCTAAGATGCTGATTTTAGATGAGGCCACCTCCAATGTGGATACCACCACGGAGAGGCAGATTCAGAAGGCGATGCGCAAGCTGATGGCGGATAAAACCTGTTTTGTCATTGCCCACCGGCTGTCTACCATCCAGAATGCGGACAGAATCCTGGTATTGGATCAGGGAAATGTGGTGGAGCAGGGAAAGCATGAAGAGCTGATGGCAAAGAAAGGGTTTTATTACAAGCTTTACGCGTCTCAGTTCGAGTAAAGAAAAAGCAGACAGCCCGTTACAATCTGACCGGCATCGGCGTCCTCGATTGTAATGGGCTGTTATCGAACCTGGTTATGAAACAGATCATGAGGAAGCTTCAGCCGGTAGAAGGCCGTGCCTGCCAGCCGGAGCAGAAGACCGGAGCTGATAATGAAAACCGGAGCATTTCTGAGAAAATCATTTGAGATGGAGGAAGAATTATTTTTATATTGCCACAGCCCTATAAGAATGAGAAGGATGGGGTAGGTGACGGAGTTGGCGATATGGCCGGTGCTGGTATAATGATATGTTTTTTTCAGGTTGTCCAGCAGAAAATGCCGTTCCGACGCAATACGGACAAGGAGCGGATGCCTGCCTTTGCCGGAATAATCCCGCAGGCCGGAGGAAAGGGCGTAGGGAAGGACGGCCAGAATAACCAGAATATACAGGGAGGATGGATTCTGCTTCGTATGGCCCAGATAGAGAGACATCAGGGAGAGCAGGACAGCGATATAGTATTTGCTGAGAATCAGCCCCCGGTAATTTGCAATGGTCCGTATTTCGTATTTCATAAGATTTGCTTTTTTACGCATGGGGAAAGCTCCTTTGTTGTATTTAACATCCGCCGAAGTCCGCAGATTAGGAACTCAAGGACTGCGTGCCGGGATGCGCATTCCGCGTCCGCTTCGGCGCGGTATAATGTCTATCGACATTATACCATAACATCCTTCCAATGCACAACGGAGCATTATTTCGATAAAAAATCCCGCAAATAGAGGACAAATGCCCTAAAAAGCGAAAGTTTTTAAAATTTCCTTTGAATATTATGAGAAAAGCGTATATAATATAACCGTGTACGTTTAAGTTGCCGAAGTTTGGAAAGAAATATAGAATAGAATGACCGAAGTATTTAAGAATAATCCTGTATTTACCGGGATCGATTATAATTAGGAAAGAGACTTGATCATGAGATTTCATGATAAGGAAAGGAGATGTATTATGTTAGGCAGCGACATCGGAATTGATTTGGGGACAGCCAGTGTATTAGTATATATCAAAGGCAAGGGAGTTGTATTAAAGGAACCATCGGTGGTAGCCTTTGACAGGGATTCTAATAAAATAAAAGCCATCGGAGAAGAGGCAAGACTGATGTTAGGCAGAACACCCGGTAATATCGTGGCGGTACGTCCGCTGAGACAGGGTGTTATTTCAGATTATACAGTTACTGAAAAGATGCTGAAGTATTTCATTCAGAAGGCTGCCGGCAGACAGAGATTCCGCAAGCCGGTTATCAGCGTCTGTGTACCCAGCGGGGTCACGGAGGTTGAGAAGAAGGCGGTGGAAGATGCAACCTATGCGGCGGGAGCAAGGGATGTTCATATTATTGAAGAGCCTATTGCGGCAGCCATCGGTGCAGGCATCGACATCTCCAGACCCTGCGGTAATATGATTGTAGATATAGGCGGCGGCACCACGGATATCGCGGTAATCTCTCTGGGAGGTACGGTAGTCAGCACCTCCGTTAAGATTGCAGGAGATGATTTTGATGATGCTCTCGTACGCTATATGAGAAAGAAGCATAACCTTCTAATCGGGGAAAGAACCGCGGAGGATATTAAGATAAAGATTGGATCCGCCTTCCGCAGGCCGGAATCGGTGTCCATGGAGGTCAGGGGCCGTAACCTGGTGACGGGCCTGCCCAAGACCATCGGGGTCACTTCCGAGGAAACGGAGGAAGCATTGAAGGAGACCACCTCCCAGATTGTAGAGGCGGTTCACAGCGTATTGGAGAAGACGCCTCCGGAGCTGGCGGCAGATATCGCGGACCGGGGCATCGTATTAACCGGCGGCGGCTGTCTGCTGTACGGACTGGAAGAGCTGATCGAAGAGAAGACCGGAATTACCACCATGACAGCCGAGGATCCCATGACGGCGGTTGCTATTGGAACCGGTAAGTTTGTAGAGTTTTTGGCGGGCAAGAGAGACTGAAGATAAAGCGGATGCAGGAAAGGGGTTGACAGTATGGTAAAAGGGTTATATACAGCCTATACCGGAATGGCCAATGAGCAGAAGCGGCTGGATATTATCGCGAACAACCTGGCCAATGCGGCGACTGTGGGTTATAAGGAAGAGAGCGTGACCAACCAGGCCTTTGACGAGGTGCTGACAATTAAGATCAGGGATGCCTCGGAAGCCTTTAACGATCGTCCCATCGGCAGAATGAGCCTTGGAGTAAGGCTGGGAGAGGTATATACGGACCACAGGCAGGGCTCCTTAAGAATGACTTCCAATACCTATGATCTGGCATTGGAGGGCAAGGGCTTCTTCACTATGTCGGTAACGGACAGAGCGGGGAATACAAGCACCCAATACACACGAAACGGTTCCTTTACCATGACCCGCGACGGTTACATCGTGGACGGGGATGGAAATCATCTGATGGGTGAGAGCGGGGAGATACAGGTACCTGTGGATGCTGCCGAGGTAGTATTTGATGCCGCCGGCAATATCTATGCAGACGGCGGGTACGTGGACGCACTCCGCGTCGTAGACTTTGAAAACTACGATTATCTGATCAAGCAGGGTGACACAAGATATCGGGCTCTGGAGGGTGCCGAGGAGGCTGAAGGCAGAGCGCAGGTAAGACAGGGTTATACGGAACAGTCCAATGTGAACGTCGTGTCTGAGATGGTAGAGATGATCAATATTACCAGAGCCTATGAAGCGAATCAGAAGATGATAACTTCTATTGACAAGACATTGGATCTTTCCGCAAATTCGGTAGGCCGGGTATAATAGAGCCATCCATAGGAGGGAATGCATATGATGAGAGCATTATGGACTGCGGCGTCAGGAATGACCTCGCAGCAGACCAATGTAGATACAATATCCAATAATCTGGCGAATATTAATACCACCGGTTACAAGAAGGAAACGGCAGAATTCAAATCCTTATTGTACCAGACCATACAGGAGCAGTCCACGGATCATAACGGAGATCCGAAGCCTTACGGAATTCAGGTCGGACTGGGAGTAAGGAATTCTGCAATTACACCCCAATTCACCCAGGGGAATCTGCTGGAGACAGGCAACAGCTTTGATTTTGCCATAGATGGCAAGGGCTTCTTCATGGTGCAGACGGTAGAGGGAGACATTGGCTACACCAGGAATGGTTCCTTCCAGATGGCCATTGGGCCGGAAGGCCTTACCCTGTCAACCTCCGATGGAAATCCGGTGCTGAGCACGGAGCTGGAACCCATTGTACTTGGAGATCAGTATCTGGCGTCGGAGATCACGGTGAACGAATGGGGTGAGCTGTATCATCCCGACGAAGAGGGGAACGCGGTGCCCATCGGTATCAAGGTCGGCCTGGCCCAGTTTAATAATCCCACCGGCCTGGTAAGGGGAGCGGACAGCCTTCTGTGGGCAAGTGATGCCTCAGGGGAAGCCCGTATGGAAGCGGCTGATCCGTCTCTGAGACAGAGCCAGGTTCGCCAGAAGCATGTGGAGGGCTCCAATGTACAGGCAGTGGATGAGATAGTGAATTTGATTGTGGCTCAGAGAGCCTATGAGATGAACTCCAAGATCATAACGGCATCGGATGAGATGCTTCAGCAGGCGAATAATCTGAGATAATATCACAGAAAGGATGCATGGTTATTATGAATATGTCAATTGGAGCGGATTCTATCAATTCCATATCGTCCAACTATTTATCCATGGCCTCCAAAACATCAGGGCTTGAAACGGCATTGAAGAATACCGCTAACGCAACGGATGAGGAGCTGATGGAAGCCTGCAAATCCTTTGAAGCCTATCTGGTTGAGCAGGTATTTAAAGGGATGGAGAAGACGATTATGAAGGATGAGGAAGAGGAGAATGACTACCTCACCCAATTTGGTGACAAGCTATATGAGGAATATGCCAAGGATGTCACAGAGCAGGGAAGCTTAGGGATCGCCCAGATGCTCTACGACTCCATGAAGCGCAATACCGTTGAATAAAACTTTCATGTCATTTCATACTGAAATCCGAATTACTGGGATGGGGGTTTGAAATGACATTTTTTGTTGGAGGATAACATGTCGGAAGTGGTAGAAGGATATATAGAGCGCATTGTTTTTCGCAACGATGAGAACGGATATACCGTACTGAGCCTGCATCTGGAAGAGGAGGAGCTGACCTGCGTGGGCACCTTTCCCTTCATCGGCGAAGGCGAATCGGTCCTTCTGACCGGAGATTACACGGATCATCCGGTATACGGGCAGCAATTCATTGTTGCATCCTACGAGACAAGAGAGCCCAGGGACAGCCATTCCATGGAGCGGTATCTGAGCTCCGGGGCGATCAAAGGGATCGGAGAAGCGCTGGCGAAGAGGATTATAAAGAAGTTCAAAGAAGACACCTTCCGAATCATTGAAGAAGAGCCGGAACGCCTGGCGGAGATTAAGGGAATCAGCGCCCGGATGGCAAGAGAGATTTACTGCCAGTTCGAGGAAAAGAAGGACATGCGCAGCGCCATGCTGTTTTTGCAGCAGTATGGGATATCGGGGAATCTGGCGGTCAAAATCTATACGGAATACGGGCAGAGGATGTATGATATCCTGAAGGAAAATCCGTACCGGCTGGCGGAGGACATCTCCGGCGTCGGCTTTAAGACAGCGGATGAGATAGCCAGAAACATAGGAATTGGTTACGATTCCGACTACCGCATCAGAGCCGGTATCCTGTATGTTTTACTCCAGGCCAGTGGGGACGGGCATGTCTATCTTCCGGAGTATGATCTGCTGCAAAGGGCAAAGGCCCTTCTTCTGGTGGACGAGGAGGGACTTCGGCGCCAGATCACCGCGCTGCTTCTGGAGAAGAAGATCATTGTCCGGGATGAGGGGGAGGAAAAGCATATCTACTCCTCGGTCTATTATTATATGGAATTGAATACGGCCCGGATGCTCCATGATCTTAACATCCGCTATGAGCTTCCTGCCGAGACGGTCCGAAGGAGGATCAAGGCGATTGAAGAACAGCTGGGGATCGAGCTGGAGGAACAGCAGAGAACAGCGGTTGCCGAGGCGGCGGGCAACGGCCTGCTGATTGTTACGGGAGGCCCCGGCACCGGTAAGACCACTACCATTAATACGATTATTAAGTTCTTTGAATCCGAGGGGATGGATATTCTCATGGCGGCCCCCACAGGAAGAGCCGCAAAAAGAATGGCGGAAACCACGGGTTACGAAGCGAAGACCATCCATCGCCTTCTGGAGCTGTCTAAGATGGTGGAAGGACAGGAGAACAAGTTCAATTTTGAGCGCAATGAATTAAATCCTCTGGAGACAGATGTGTTGATCATAGATGAGATGTCCATGGTGGATATCAGCCTGATGCATGCTTTGCTCAAGGCGGTTTCGGTAGGAACCAGGCTGATTCTGGTGGGGGATGAGAACCAGCTTCCCAGCGTCGGCCCGGGAAATGTGCTGCGGGATATTATTCATTCCCACAGCTTTAATGTGGTAAAGCTGACTAAGATCTTCCGGCAGGCAGCGGATAGTGATATTATTGTAAATGCCCATAAGATCAACGACGGGGAACACATCAGCCTGGATAACAAGAGCCGGGACTTTTTCTTTCTGAAACGGACGGATGCCAATGTAATAGCTGCGGTTATGGTTAATCTGATTAAGAATAAGCTGCCGGGCTATGTCAATGCCACTCCTTTTGACATCCAGGTGCTGACGCCCATGCGGAAGGGAGAACTGGGAGTGGAGCGGCTGAACCGGATTCTGCAGCAGGCCTTGAATCCCGCCTCCAAGGATAAGCGGGAGAAGGAATATCGTGATACCGTCTTCCGGGAAGGGGACAAGGTAATGCAGATTAAGAACAATTACCAGATCGCCTGGGAGATAAGAAATGATTTCGGAGTAACCATACAGACCGGCTCCGGCGTATTCAACGGCGATGCGGGAGAGATCAGGGAAATCAATCTGTTTTCCGAGCATCTTACGGTGGAATTTGACGACAACCGCCTTGTGGATTACAGCTTCAGCCAGCTGGAGGAATTAGAGCTGGCCTATGCTATAACGATTCATAAATCCCAGGGCAGCGAATATCCTGCGGTGGTGCTTCCGATTCTGGACGGACCCAGACTGCTCTTTAACCGTAATTTGCTATACACGGCAGTCACCCGTGCGAAGAATTGTGTAACCATTGTAGGAAGTGACACTATGCTTCAATTTATGATTGATAATAAAAACGAACAGAGCCGTTATTCCGGTTTGGGAGAGCGCATTAAAGAGTTGAGGTAAGCCGGATCCGGGAAGGAAACCGGAGTCTTGCAGGAATACGGATTGCTGATGGAGATGGTATGGATCATGGATATTTTGCAGGGATTTGTGCCAGAATAAATTCAGATAAAGGAAGGGAAAGAGGAATTGGTAATTTTATGGTGCATTTTTTTGATAAATGCGATATAATACTTATGATAAGCAGATTTAGTTGAATATAGAAGCTTGAGAACAGGAGGAGATAAATTGTGGCAGATGCTTCACTAGTAATTATGGCAGCAGGGATGGGGAGCCGGTACGGAGGAATAAAGCAGTTGGAGCCCGTGGGGCCCGGCGGTGAGATTATAATGGATTATTCCATCTATGATGCGATGGAAGCGGGATTTAACAAGGTGGTATTCATTATCCGAAGAGATCTGGAAGAGGATTTCAAGGAGATTATAGGAAACCGGATAGAGAAGCAAATCAAGGTGGAGTATGTATTCCAGGAGCTGGAGGCGCTGCCGGAAGGCTTTAACAAACCCCTGCAGCGGACAAAGCCCTGGGGAACCGGGCAGGCGGTGCTGTGCTGCAGGGAGGTTGTAAAGGAACCCTTTGCCGTGATCAATGCAGATGATTATTATGGCAAGGAAGCATTTCGGCTGGTGGCCCGGTTTTTAAAGGACAGCTCCTATGGGTCCGGCCAATATTGCATGGCGGGCTTCATCCTGGGGAATACCTTGAGCGAGAACGGCACAGTGACCAGGGGCGTCTGCAAGGCGAATGAAGCGGGACTTCTGGAAGATATCGTGGAGACTTCAGGAATAGAACGGTCAGGAGATTGCGCCAGGGCGCAGAACGCTGCCGGAGAGGATATTACCCTTGACCTGAACAGTATCGTATCCATGAATATGTGGGGATTTAAGCCTGGACTTTTTGGCGCGCTGGAGAAAGGCTTTGTTGAATTTCTTTCCTCCATTGGCGGGAATGAGCTGAAGAAGGAATATCTCCTGCCAACCGTGGTCGGTGAACTGATCAAATCAGGGCAGGCAGAGGTGATTGTGAAGGAGACTCCGGACCGTTGGTTTGGCGTAACCTATAAGGAAGATAAGGAAGCTGTCGTGAACTCCATCCGTGCGTTGGTGGAACAGGGAGTATATCCTCCCAGGCTATTTTCATAAGCCGGAGGAGGTGCCTTGTTACAGACATTGCTGGATTATCTTTATCCGGTCCGCTGTCCGGTCTGTGATGAGATTGTTCTTCCCAAGGGACAGAGGATTTGCAAGGAATGCAGAGAGAAGCTGGTATACATCCGGGAGCCCAGATGCAAGGGCTGCAGTAAGCCCATTGAATATGAAGAACAGGAGTATTGCAGCGATTGCCGGCGTAAGACCTTCCATTACGACGGAGGCTATGCCGTCTGGGTGTACAATGAAGCCATGAGGACTTCTGTTGCCGGCTTTAAATACCGTGGAAGAAAGGAATATGCCGCCTTTTATATCCGGGAGCTGGTACGGCTCTATGGAGAACGGATCAGGAAGCTTTCGCCGGATGCCATCGTTCCGGTTCCGCTTCACCGGAGTAAGTATCGGGAAAGAGGCTACAATCAGGCGGAGGTACTGGCAAGGGGAATTAGCAGGGAACTGCAGCTGCCTGTATACTCCCGGCTTCTGGTGAGGGACAGGAAGACCCTTCCCCAGAAGAAACTCAGCGACAAAGAGAGGCGCAGGAATTTGACCGGGGCATTCCGCGTCGGCGGGCATCATTCCGGCGAAAGCCCTTCCGTGCCGGAACGGATTTTGCTGGTGGACGATATTTATACCACGGGAAGTACTGTGGATGCTTGCTCCAGAATATTAAAGGCTCATGGGGCAAAGGAAGTGTACTTTATTGTTTTATGCATCGGGAAAGGGTATTAGGATTAGCGGAGAACATTATTATGCTTCCGCTCAAATTCACAGATTACAAAAGAATGGAGGTTTGTTCTATGGATGTACGGAATTGTAAGTCTTGCAATAAGTTATTTAATTATATCTCCGGGCCTCCCCTGTGTCCGGCATGCATGCAGGCCATTGATCTCAAATTTGAAGAGGTGAAGGCGTATATCTATGACCATCCCAGGGTAGGCATACAGGAGGTATCCGATGAATTTGACGTTCCCATTGCCCAGATCAAGCAATGGATACGTGAGGAAAGGCTTGCTTTTGCAGAGGACTCCATGATCGGTCTGGAATGTGAAGGCTGCGGAGTGATCATCAAGACGGGCCGCTATTGCAAAGAGTGCAAGGACAAGCTTGCCAAAGGGCTGGGCAATCTCTACCCTGCGGAGAAGGAGCACCCGGTGAAAAAATTAAAGGATGCGGATAATCCAAGAATGCGTTTTCTGGATTATTAGAAATTGCCCCAAAGGCAGGACTGCTACAGCAACCGGATACCATCGTCGGTGATTGTAATAGAGCCTGCCTTATATAATTTGCCGATGGCCCGCTTAAAGGCATTCTTACTTATGTTAAATTCCTGCCGTATGAGTTCCGAATCGGAGGAATCATTGAAGGGCAGATGTCCGCCGGCGGCCTTTAATCTGGCCAGAATCTCCTGGGAATCTGCATCCATCTGAATATAAGCCTTCTCTCTGAGACTGAGGGTCAGCTTGCCGTCCTCCCGTACCTGAAGCACTCTTGCCTTCACCGTATCTCCGATCTTTAACGGGGTAAAGACCTGGTTCTTGGGAAGCATTGCAGAATACTTATGATCCACCGCGACAAAGGTCCCAAAGGCATCAATCACGTCATAGACAATTCCCTCCACCATATCCTCCTTCTGATAGGGAGAATCCGTACGGAGCAGATCGTATACCTTCATAGTCGCACAGAGCCGCTGGCTCTTATCCACATAGAGGGTAATCAGCACCCGGTCCCCCTCCTGTACCTCTCTTGTCTGTTCCTTATAGGGGAGCAGCAGATCCTTCATCAGACCCCAGTCCAGGAAGGCACCGATCGGATTGACCTCTTTCACCGTCAATACAGCCAGATTCCCCAGGGTAACCGGCACCGCCGCAGTGGTCGCGATCTCCCGGTCCTCGGAGTCCTTGTATACAAAGACCGTCAGCTTGTCGCCGATAGCTGCCCCTTCGGGAGCCTCCTTGATGGGAAGCAGGATGGTGTGTTTGGAGGCTTTGCCTTCATCGCCCAGATATAGCCCGAACTCTGTTTTTTTCACAACCTCAAGGGGTTGATAAACACCTAATTCAATCATTTTATTTATCCTCGTCTTTCTTTTCTCTTCTTATTCCGGAACAACCCGTCCTGTAAATTCTACAATAGCATAAGGCTTATCCTCCCGGGAAGCCAGCGCAACAATATACCGGTCCTCTTCCCTGACCACCCTGGGTATAATGCAGTCGCCAAGTACTGCCTGCATACGGTACTCCGCCCGCATGGACTGTATCATAAAATCATCCGGAAGATACTCCTCTGCCATCTTAATATATTGCCCGTTATTAACGTGATGATACGAATCAATATTGGATTTTATCACATAAAAAGGAGGCTGTGTCTCGCCTGTCCCGCTGATTTCAATCTTCCGGTCCGCATGCTCCATGGGATAAGGGGGTTCAATCGTATACCCATTGCAGTCCGCCGGAATTCTGGCGGGCCGCTGGGTGAGGGTATCCATATACACCCAGATGGAGTTGGCAACGGCCAGAACCTCCTCCTGCCGGTTCTTCATAATAAAATTCCGGTATCCATAAAACCCCTTAAAATCATAGGGCCAGGTGCTCACGCTAATCTCCTCCCCCAAGAGGGCGGGCCTAAGAAGCTGAAGCTGCCAGCTGTTCATCACCCACACCCTGTGGCTGGCGCTAAGAAACTCCAGCCCCCGGTTCATATCCTCGGATTGAAAAGTACTGCAATCTTGAAAATAATTTATAATAGAAGAAGGATTCAAGCATCCTTTCTGATGATTCAGTTCACTGTATCTGATTCTGCTTTGAAATGTATACATAACAAATTCGCCTTTCTCTTTCTGCTTCTTTCTATTTCCCCCGTAGCTTACAGACGGAATCGTAACCCCTTCCTGGCTTATTATAGCATTTCCTAGCGAATTACAATAGCTTTTTTTGCATTTATTAAGAATTTATGATTTCCGGGAAAAGTGCTGGAAATATGAAATTATATTTGTTATAATGGTTGTGTTTATGAAGGAGGGATTAATCTTTGGACTCGATAGAGTATTATGATGAGAACGCGGCCAGTTATTTTGAAGAAACAGTGGATATTGATATGCGGGAGTGTCAGGAACTCTTCACCGTCAGACTGCCGGAGGGCGCAAGTATATTGGATCTGGGCTGCGGCTCCGGAAGAGACAGTGCATATTTTATTTCCTGCGGCTACGATGTAACTGCCATGGACGGATCTGAGGAGATGTGTGACCTGGCCAGTATACATATCGGGCAGGACGCATTGCACCTATCCTTTGCTGAGATGGATTTTGATAAGGTATTTGACGGAATATGGGCTTGTGCCTCTCTGGTGCATGTCCCTGGCGATGAGATAGAAGAGATATTAGCAAAAGTAGTTAATAGTCTGAAAATAGAAGGCGTGCTTTTCATGTCCTTCCATCACGGAGATTACGAAGGAGAGCGGGAAGGCCGTTATTTCAAGGATTACCGCGTCAGGACCCTGAAGGAACTCATAGGAAAGTTTGAGAATCTGGAGATCATTGATATTGATGTTTGTCCGGATACAAGAATAGATAAGGCTGGGGACTGGGTTTATGCGTTGGTTCGCAGGGTGGAATTGCCGTAGATACAATAAGGCATAGTGAGCAGGAATAATAAAAGCGGAATGGGGCTGTTGCATATTTAATTTCCTTTGCAGCATCCCCATTTTTCAATAAAGTTAAATTTTACATATTCTTATACCAGCATATCAAAGTTTCCGCCGATATGAGGATTAACAGACAGTTCCATCATTTTAATCAGGCTTTCGCCGGTCTGCTCAAAGGTATCCAGGCTTTTGGCGAGAACGGCCGTGCTGATCGTGGCATTGCCGACGGAAACAGCGGCGGACGCAGGAGCCATGGAGTTAATTGTCATAGGAAACACCTCTTTCTCATATGAAAGGAATGAAGTATATTTCAATTAGTAATAATGTTACTGAAACAATAAAAATAAAATAGTATAGTATACGTAACTATTATAGCATAGTTTTATCCACAGTCAAAGAATAAATCATAAAATAGATAACTTTAAGGAGGAATTTGTTATGGTATATGATGTTATTATTATCGGCTCCGGCCCTGCCGGACTGGCGGCGGCCATCTATGCCAAAAGAGCGGAATTAAGCGTTATTGTAATTGAGAAAGCCGGATTAAGCGGAGGTCAGATTATCAACACCTATGAGGTGGATAATTATCCCGGCACACCCGGTATCAGCGGCTTTGAATTAAGCACAAAATTCCGGGAGCATGCGGATAAGCTGGATACAAGCTTTGCCAATGGGGAGGTTACAGGATTTGCCCTGGAAGGGGACATCAAGGTGATAACCATGGACGACGGGACCAGATACAGCGCTAAGGCGGTTGTAATTGCCACAGGCGGAGCGCCCCGGCATTTAGGGGTGGAAGGGGAAGAGAAGCTGTCCGGGATGGGAGTATCCTACTGTGCCACCTGCGACGGAGCCTTTTTCAAGAATAAGACCGTTGCGGTTGTCGGCGGCGGGGATGTGGCAGTTGAGGACGCCATCTTTCTGGCAAGAATCTGCAAGCAGGTCTATGTGATTCACAGAAGGGATCAGTTCAGGGCTTCCAAGAGTATTGTCTCAAGACTGTTGGCTCTGGAGAATGTAACGATTCTGTGGGATAGTGTTGTGGAGCGAATCAACGGCGAGGACAGAGTGGAATCCATTGAGGTCAAAAACCTTAAGAAGGACGAGAAGAACAGCTATGATATCGCAGGAGTATTTATTGCGGTAGGCTATCTGCCCAGCTCCGGACTCTATAAAGAGGTGGTTGCCGTGGATGAGGCAGGCTATATTATTGCAGATGAGAGCTGTGAGACCAATGTGCCGGGAATTTTTGCCGCGGGAGATGTCAGAACAAAGGAGCTGCGCCAGATCATTACCGCAGCCTCCGATGGAGCCAATGCCATTACAGCAGTAGAAAGATATTTGAATAATTTGGAATAGTAGAAAAATGGGTAATATCAGCCAAATTTAGTGAAACTCGGCATTTCAGTAAAATTATATGTCGTTTTTGCGTTGTTTATGATTGACACTATCTTGTGTTTTTGTTATAATATCCACAAACGGGTGTAATAATTTCGTAACAATTTAGAAAAAGAAATTATTGCTTTCCTTATGCGGCTGTCAGGACTCTGTAATGCTTGACGGTTATAAATCTGGGATCATTTGATGCATGAGAGAGAATATCATGCCCATGGCGTCCGGCAAAGGATATTTGCGGATGTCCGTTTCGTGGAGGTAATTCATACATGAGAAGAAGCAAGGCAATTAAGACGGCACTTTTTATTGCGTCGGCTGCGTTCTGTATATCAATTCCGGCAGCCTCTGCCAAGGCGGATACTTTTCCGACAGAGCAGGGTGTTGCTGGTTTTGCTTATCTATTAGATAATTATTATGCGTCAGCTAAGACGGATGTGGTGACTGCGGATAAGACGCTGATTAAGATTTTGAAGACAGAGGTTCTGTCACCCTATGTTAATCTTGGGGTGTCTATAGCAGACAGTTATGTTAATATCAGAAGCGGGCCCTCTACCGAAAGCAAGATTGTCGGTAAGCTGTATCGGGGCTGTGCGGCGGACATCCTGGAATATCTGGAGGGAGACTGGGTAAGGATTAAGTCCGGGGATGTGGAAGGATACATAGCATCGAATTATCTGGCTACCGGAAGGGATGCCGAGGCCATGGTGGATGAATACGCGTCGCAATATGCAACGGTAAAAGGAACCAAGACTCTGAGACTGAGAGAAGAGATGAACACTACATCTACGACTCTGATCCTGCTTCCGGAGGGAGAGACCTATCCGGTTGTGAAAAACTACGGTGAATGGGTGGAAATCGTGCTGGGTACCGACGATGCAACGGGAAAAGATTTCACCGGTTATGTATCCGGCCGTTATGTTGATATTAAGGTGGTATTTAAGTTTGCGATTTCTATTGAGGAAGAGCAGCGTATCCTGCGCCAGCAGGAAGAGGCAGAGCGTGCGGAGAGAGAACGTAAGGCGAAGCTGGAACAGGAAAAAGCAGAGCGTGCCGAGGCGGCCAGAAGAGCAGCCGAGGCAAAGAAGAATTCCAGCTCTTCCGGCAAGTCTGGCTCCAGTTCTTCGGGAAGCTCCAGTTCCTCCGGCAAGTCGGATTCCGGCTCTTCGGGAAGCTCCAGCTCCTCTGGCAGCTCAGATTCCGGTTCCAACGCATCGCTTCGCAATGAGATTATAACCTACGCTCAGAAATTTGTGGGTAACCGCTATGTGTATGGAGGGACAAGCCTTACCAAGGGTACGGATTGTTCGGGATTTGTACAATCGGTTTATGCTGACTTCGGTTACTCCATTCCCAGAGACTCCAGGAGCCAGGCAGCTTCTGCGGGGAAGAAGGTAAGCAAGACAGATATGAAGCCGGGAGATCTGGTGTTTTATGCCAACAGCAAGGGAACCGTGAATCATGTTGCCATGTATATCGGTGACGGCAGGATCGTGCATGCGGCAAGCACCAAGCAGGGCATTATCCGCTCCAACGTATCGTACAGAACGATTTATTGTGTAAGAAGAATTATAAATTAGTGAATAAAGAAGAGAGGCCCGGGGTGATTCCCAGGCCTTTCTTTGATGTGATTCCGCAAAGGTCCAATGTGACAAAAAATTTCCAGTAGGGTTAAATTTTATTGGAAATTTATCTAAAGTGTGCTAAAATTAAATTAATACACAAATTCAAATATGCACCAGCTTCACAGAAGGTTGCTTCACAGAAGGTTGCTTCACAGAAGGTTGCTTCATAGAAGGTTGCTTTGCAGAAAGTCGTACCGGAAGAAGGATGTAAGGGGAGGCTGAGTTTACATATAGAACAGAACCATAAGTTAAGGAGGGAATGGATATGCCTGAGAATGACTACAAGGACAGGAGAAAGAACAAACGGCTTCCCATTGAACTGCATTTAGAGGTGGATGAAGTTTTCAAGCAGGATTATATCGTGATCCGGGATCTGAATGTAATGGTATCTGTAGTGGATATCTCAAGAAGCGGGATAGGCTTTACCAGTAAAGCCAGCTTACCTCTGGGGTATTATTTCCGCGGCAGGATCAATCTTGGAGATGGTGATTATTTCCATGTGGTAATGAGAATTGTCAGAGCTCATCTGTCGGAGAGCGATACCAAGGTCTATGGGGCCGAGTTTATCGGTCTTGCTCCGTTCCTGGCAGATAAAGTGGATCAGTATGAGATGCGGCTGCGTAAAAGAGAGGCAGCGGAAGAATGATTGGATGAAGGCCGGGCAGAAGCTTCGCTCCTTTGGGGAGGAAGCTCCTGTTCCGGTCTTTTTAACAGCATCAAATATTGCAGCGGATGGTTGAATTCAGAATAAATGGATAATAAATAAATATTCTTTAAATTGATTAAATTTAAGCGACGTTTTCAGTGCAACTTAAATCTTGAAAATTATCAGAAATTCCTATTGACAAGCTGAAGAATGTACAATCTGCACAAAAGACATGCCAAAGGAGGGAATAAATGGTGTGTTCCACGGGGACTTGTGCAATTTATCAAAAAGTTATCCACAATAAAAAAGGCCTATTTTTAACTAATGAGGAGTTATACACGGATTTATCCACATTATCCACATTTAAACTCTACTCTTGTCGGATATGAAAATGACTGTCAATAACGAAAATGCGTTTTGTGACTTATGATAAATCGTATTATGGGCCTCGAAACTTCAATTTTACTACTTGACAATTCAGTTGTCGGACAATAAGGAAAAGCGAACTTTATTTGATTAAAAATAATAAAATTAACCCATAATAGTAAGGAATATACAAATATATAGGAATATTAAGTTAATTAAAGAAGGTTGTGCAATACAGGAAAATGGAAAGTAGCTTGTCACTTTTCCGGGGATATGGTATAATGTCGATAGACATTATACCAGCGCCGGAGCAAAGCGGAGTGCGCATCCTGGAACGAAGTGCCATACCATGGATACTTGCCGACATGGTATAATGAGAAAACACAGAAGTGTTTATACGTTGATGTCAACGTATGCTAACAAGAAAGCAAAAAGGAGTTGGACATTATGCGTTATATTATCAGCGGTAAGAATATTGAGGTGACCGAAGGCCTGAAAACGGCTGTTTATGAGAAGATTGGCAAACTCGAAAGATACTTCACTCCTGACACTGAGATTCACGTGACCTTCAGCGTTGAAAAAGAAAGACAGAAAATCGAGGTAACAATCCCTGTTAAGGGAAATATAATTAGAGCAGAACAAGTAAGCAATGATATGTATGTATCCATCGACCTTGTAGAGGAGATCATCGAACGTCAGCTGAGAAGATACAAGAACAAGCTGATCGACCATAAGCAGGCATCCTCGAATTTTAACCAGGCCTTTATCGAAGATGATTACTATGAGGATGATGCCATTAAGATCGTGAAGACAAAGCGCTTTGCCATCAAGCCCATGGATGCGGAAGAGGCCTGTGTTCAGATGGAGCTTCTGGGACATAGCTTCTATGTATTCCGGAATGCACAGACGGATGAAGTGAATGTAGTGTATAAAAGAAAGGGCAATACCTACGGTTTGATTGAACCGGAATACTAGATTTTTGAATAAAATGGATGATGAGGGGCTGTTTCCGTAATGGAGCAGCTCCTTTGTACATATCTGCTGCAGCGCTATAAGCAACCCTGCCGGGGGATATAAAAACGGAGAATATTGGAACAGGACAAAATTAAGTTGAATAGTGACAAGGTAAATGTTACAATACTAGTTGAATGATTTTGCGTAAAAGACACTTTGGGATCAAATTTGGATAGTACAGGAGTGAACAAGTATGGGATTGATAGAAAAGGTATTTGGAACTCATAGCGAGAGAGAAGTCAGGCGTGTGATACCAATCGTAGACAAAATAGAAGCACTGGAACCGGAATATATAAAGCTGACGGACGAGGAGCTCAGGGCCAAAACGACGGAATTTAAAAACAGACTTAAGAATGGGGAGACCCTGGATGATATATTAGCAGAAGCCTATGCCACCGTGAGAGAGGCAGCGAAGAGAGCCATCGGACAGAGGCATTTCAGAGTACAGCTGATCGGCGGTGTTATATTGCACCAGGGAAGAATTACGGAGATGCGTACCGGTGAAGGTAAGACGCTTACTTCCACACTTCCTTCTTATTTGAACGCGCTGGAGGGTAAGGGCGTTCATGTAGTGACCGTCAATGATTACCTGGCAAAGCGTGACTCGGAGTGGATGGGGCAGATTCATGAATTTCTGGGCCTTAAGGTCGGTGTTATCCTCAACAGCATGGAGAAGGACGAGCGCCGTGAGGCCTATGCCTGCGATATTACCTATGCTACTAATAACGAGCTGGGCTTTGATTATCTGAGAGACAATATGGTAATCTATAAGGAGCAATTGGTTCAGAGAGATCTGAATTATGCAATTATCGATGAGGTTGACTCTATTTTAATTGACGAAGCGAGAACTCCTCTGATTATATCCGGCCAGAGCGGCAAGTCTACGGAATTATACCGTGTATGCGATATTTTGGCCAGACAGATGAAAAAGGGCGTCGGTGTCGAGCTGACCAAGATGGCCGCCATTATGAAGGAAGAGGTGGAGGAGACCGGAGATTTCATTGTAAATGAGAAGGAGAAGAATGTACACCTTACCGAAGAGGGTGTTAAGAAGGTGGAACGCTTCTTCAGTCTGGAGAATCTGGCGGATCCTGAGAATCTGGAGATCCAGCATAATATCATTCTGGCTCTTCGTGCCCATAATTTGATGTTCCGGGATAAGGACTATGTGGTGAAGGATGACGAGGTTCTTATTGTCGATGAATTCACCGGCCGTATTATGCCCGGGAGACGTTACAGCGACGGTCTGCATCAGGCAATTGAAGCGAAGGAAAATGTTAAGGTTAAGAGAGAGAGCAAGACCCTTGCCACCATCACCTTCCAGAACTTCTTTAATAAATATAAGAAAAAATGCGGTATGACCGGTACGGCTTTAACGGAGGAGAAGGAGTTCCGGGAGATCTACGGCATGGATGTTATCGAGGTTCCCACCAACCTTCCCATTGCCCGTGTTGACCTTCAGGATGCGGTATATAAGACCCAGAAGGAGAAGCTGAAGGCGATTATCAATGAGATCGTTGCATCTCACCAGAAGGGACAGCCGGTTCTGGTAGGTACCATTACCATCGAGGCCTCTGAGGAAATCAGCGCCATACTGAAGAAGCATAATATTCCCCATAAGGTACTGAATGCGAAGTTCCATGAGCTGGAGGCGGAGATTGTAGCGGATGCCGGACAGCTGGGGGCGGTTACCATCGCCACCAATATGGCCGGACGTGGTACGGATATTAAGCTGGGCGAAGGCGTGGTGGAAGTCGGCGGTCTGAAGATTATCGGTACGGAGCGGCATGAAGCCAGACGTATCGACAACCAGCTGCGCGGACGTGCCGGAAGACAGGGAGATCCGGGTGAATCCCGTTTCTTCATTTCTCTTGAGGACGATCTGATGCGTCTGTTCGGTTCGGAACGGCTCATGGGGATCTTTAATTCCCTTGGCTTGCAGGAAGGGGAGCAGATTGAGCATAAGATGCTGACCAATGCCATAGAGCGGGCCCAGAAGAGAATAGAGAGCAATAACTTTGGAATCAGAAAGAATTTGCTGGAATACGACCAGGTAAATAATGAACAGAGGGAAATTATCTATGCGGAGCGCAGGCGGGTGCTGGACGGAGAAAGCATGCGTGACACCATTTACCGCATGATTACCGATACGGTGGAGGACTGCGTCAATACCTGCATCAGCGATGATCAGGCACCGGAGGAGTGGGACTTCCCTGAATTGAGAGAGCTCCTTCTTCCGATTATTCCTCTGCCGGGGATTGAATTTGATGCCGAACAGTTAAGAGGCATGTCGAAGAATGATCTTCTGCAGCATCTGAAGGAAGAGGCGGTAAAGCTGTATGAGGAGAAGGAAGCGGAGTTCCCGGAGCCGGAACAGATCCGTGAGATAGAGCGCGTGATTTTGCTTAAGGTAATTGACCGCAAGTGGATGGATCATATTGACGATATGGACCAGCTGCGCCAGGGAATCGGCCTGCAGGCTTATGGCCAGCGTCAGCCCATTGTGGAATACAAGTTCCAGGGGTTTGAAATGTTTGACGACATGATTGCCGCAATCCGGGAGGATACCGTTAAGGCTCTTCTTCATGTAAGGATTGAGCAGAGAGTGGAGAGGGAGCAGGTAGCCAAGGTGACCGGAACGAACCGTGACGACAGCGTAGCCAATGCCCCCATCAAGCGTGCCGCGAAAAAGATACAGCCCAATGATCCCTGCCCCTGCGGAAGCGGAAGAAAATACAAGCATTGCTGCGGCAGGAATGCATAGAATATTATTATGTATTTATATGCAAAACCTGTTGTGATTTCATAAGTTTTAATATATAATATCATGGAAGAGGTGATGAAATGGTTGAGTTAGATCAGTATAAATATGCATTAAGTACTTACGAAAAGCCATTAATTGAAGTGGGGGATTCACTTTGACCTGGCTAATAAAAGCTTAAGGGTTGAAGAAATTGAGCAAACCATGGAGGAAGCCGGATTTTGGGATGATAATGACAAGGCCCAGGCTTATATGAAGGAATTGAAGAATCTCAAGGACACCATCGAGGAGTATCAGCATCTGAAGCGTGACTTTGAGGATGTTCAGACCTTGATTCAGCTGGGGTACGAGGAGGGAGACGCCTCTCTGCTGCCCGAGATTGAAGAAGCGCTGAACAGCTTTATCAGTAATTTAGAGGAGCTGAAGCTTCGAACCCTGTTATCCGGTGAATATGATAAGTATAATGCGATCCTTACCCTGCATGCAGGGGCGGGAGGCACGGAAAGCTGTGACTGGGCCAGTATGCTGTGCCGTATGTACCAGAGATGGGCGGATAAGAAGGGCTTTACCACAGAGATGATTGATTTTCTGGAGGGGGAAGAAGCCGGACTGAAGTCGGTGACCCTGGAGATCAGCGGCATAAATGCTTACGGTTATCTGAAGTCGGAGCGGGGGGTTCACCGTTTGGTGCGTATCTCTCCTTTCAACGCTGCCGGAAAGCGCCAGACCTCTTTTGTATCCTGTGATGTTATGCCGGATATCGAGGAGGATACGGGAATAGAGATTAACGAGGAAGATCTGAGAATCGACACCTATCGTTCCAGCGGTGCCGGCGGTCAGCATGTCAATAAAACCTCCTCTGCAATCCGAATTACCCATATCCCTACCAACATTGTGGTGCAGTGCCAGAATGAACGTTCCCAGCTTCAGAATAAGGACAGGGCAATGAAGATGCTGAAGGCCAAGCTGTATTTGCTGAAGCAGCAGGAGAATCTGGAGAAGATCAGCGGAATCCGGGGAGAAGTCAAGGATATTGCATGGGGGAATCAGATCCGGTCCTATGTTATGCAGCCCTATACCCTGGTAAAGGATCACCGTACCAATGAGGAGCTCGGGAATGCTGCCAGTGTTCTGGACGGCAATCTGGATCCCTTTATTAATGCATATTTAAAATGGAACGCACAGAGTAATTCCAGCGCGGATGTCTAGAATGGGAGGATGGAGGATATTATGGAGAGTACGAAGCAGGCAATATTCCTGCTGGAAGGCAGGGAATACGGTTTGGATATTATGGAAGTCAACATTATTGAGAAGTACATGAATATTGAACCAGTGGCTGATTTCCCTCATAATCTGAAGGGAATTATCCGCCTGAGAGGAGATATTATTCCGGTTTACAGCCTTCGTCGTAAATTCGGCCTGGAGGATATAGAGCCTAATGAGGAAACCAGGCTTGTTATCACCGTCTCCAACGGAATACGGACCGCCTATGAGGTGGATCGGATGAGTGAAATTCTCCAGTTTGAGAACGATCAGATTTATGAAGTGCCTTCTATTGTAGAGAATGAGGATACCTCTTATATTAAGCTTATAGCCAGTGTAGAGGATAGGCTTGTTATTCTGCTGGACAACAACGGGATTTTATCCCGGGAGGAGCAAGAGAAAATGAAAGCGGCTATTTAGCCGGAGGTAGAAAGGGAGAGAGAAAGACATGAAAAAGAGGCTAATCGGTATCCTGGCGGCAGCCGTTATAACAACGGTTTTGCTGGCGGGCTGCAAAAAAGAGGAAGAAGAGACTTTGATTCTGGGAACAGAAGCGGGATTTCCGCCTTATGAGTATATGGAAGGAAATGAGATTGTCGGAATTGATATTGAAATCGCCCAGGCCATTGCCGATAAGATGGGAAGAAAGCTGGAGATTAAGAACATGGACTTTGACGGAGCCCTTCTGGCGGTTCAGAACGGCACCATTGATATTCTGGCGGCGGGCTTATCCATCAGTGAAGAGCGGGACAAGATAATGGACTTCTCCATAGAATATGCCCAGGCAGACGAAGTGGTTGTTGTAAAAAAGGATGCCCCGGGAGTGGCAACAGCAGATGATGCCGGCCTGACGGATAAGATCATCGGTGTACAGCAGGGCAACACAGCGGATTATTATGTATCTGATAATATTACGGCAAAGGATATCAAGCGTTACACCAAGTTTGCCCAGGCATCGGAGGATCTGAAGAATGGCAGGATCGACTGCATTATCATGGATGACATTCCGGCAAAGGCATTGGTAGCCGCAAATCCGGAGCTGATAATTCTGGATGGTGTATTGTTCCAGGACAAATATGCCGTCGCAGTGACGGAAGGAAATGCGGAGCTTTTGAAAACCGTTAACTCCGTATTGCAGGAATTAAAGGACAGCGGAAAAATAGACGAGATTAAAGAGAAGCATATGAACATAGACTGATAGCAATCAATAGTAGATCAGGGGGGCTGTTATCCATACCAACAGCCCCCGTCTTTCATAGCGGGAGGTAAGAAGTTGAATATAGTAGAATCCTTTTATAATGCATTGATTCCGGATCAGAGATATCTCGCTTATCTGGGCGGCATCAAAGTGACCCTTTTGATATCCGTCTTTGCCATTGCCCTGGGTATCGCAATCGGAATTCTGGTGGCGGTTCTCAAGGTGTCCGCGGCAAACTCCAATATGAAATGGCTTTCGGCCATCTGCAATACCTATATTACAATCATCAGAGGAACCCCTTTGATGGTTCAGCTGCTGATCATTTACAACCTGGTTTTCACCTCCCGCAATACCAATGAAATCGTAGTGGGTGCCATTTGCTTCGGAATCAATTCAGGAGCGTATGTGGCGGAGATTATCCGCGCGGGTATCGAATCCATCGACAAGGGACAGATGGAGGCGGGACGTTCTCTTGGGCTGGGCTATATGCAGACCATGAGACTGATTATCATGCCCCAGGCGGTGAAGAATATTCTTCCGGCTCTGGGCAATGAGTTTATTGTACTAATCAAGGAAACCTCTGTTGCAGGCGTGATTGCGGTGACGGATCTCACCAAGGCGGCACAGTATATTGGGTCAAGAACCTGGGACATTCTGCCTCCGCTGATCATTGCGGCCGCATGCTATCTGCTGATGGTAATGGGACTGACAAAATTATTGGGTATTCTGGAAAGGGGGATGGCAAGAGGTGATCGTAACTAAGAATTTGAAAAAGGCTTTTGGAAGCCATATGGTTCTGAATGGCATCAATGCCTCCATAGAGAAGGGGGAAAAGGTCGTAGTAATCGGGCCCTCCGGCTCCGGTAAATCCACCTTTCTGCGCTGTCTGAACCTGCTGGAGATCCCCACGGAGGGAGAGATCTGGTTTGAGGGGCATAATATCACCGATAAGAAAACCGATATTAATAAAATGCGCTGTAAGATGGGAATGGTTTTTCAGCAGTTCAATCTGTTCCCTCATTTATCGGTCATGGAGAATATTACCCTGGCACCGGTGCAGCTGGGGATTATGAAAAAGGAAGAAGCCCAGCAGAAGGCTATGGAGCTGCTAAAGAGAATTGGCCTGACAGAGAAGGCACAGGCCTATCCGAATCAGCTGTCCGGCGGGCAGAAGCAGCGGATTGCCATTATCCGTGCCCTGGCAATGAACCCGGATGTGATGCTTTTTGATGAGCCTACCTCTGCTCTTGATCCGGAGATGGTAGGCGAGGTGCTGGACCTGATGGCGCAGCTGGCAGATGAGGGGATGACCATGGTGGTGGTGACCCATGAAATGCGCTTTGCCAAGAAGGTGGCAACCCGGATTCTTTTTATGGATGAGGGGCAAATTGTGGAGGAGAATTCTCCGGAGGATTTTTTTGAGAATCCGACCCATCCCAGACTGCGGGAATTCCTATCGAAAATTTTATAGCAGAATAGAACATTGTCTAAGAGCGTGGTGCAGAAATGACTTTTACAGTTGGGATGCAGCATGCTCTTTTGGTTGATCAGATGATTTATTTTTATACAAGGGGACTTATAATTATCCGAGGTGTTTCAAGCATAAGTTACAAAGATTGAAAAGGCTATTGCAATGTGCATAAATATATGGTAGTATATCTTTCTTGAGAAGACAATTGTATCTGTCGTACACACATTGGAAGAGCTTTGTACCCCGGTGCTTTCTGCCGGAGGTTTGAAAGGCGGCTTCCTATAAGGTATATACTGCCGCGGAAAAATTCGGGAGGTGCAAACACATGAATAACGATCAATACTTTATCGTAAAGAAAAAGGCGGTGCCGGAGGTGCTGCTCAAGGTGGTAGAAGCAAAGCGTCTGCTTGATTCCGAGCGGGTCATGACAGTCCAGGAAGCGACAGATGCCGCTCAAATCAGCAGAAGTTCTTTTTATAAATATAAGGATGATATCTTTCCTTTTTATGAGAATACCAGAGGAAAGACAATTACCTTCATGCTTCAGATGGATGATAAGCCGGGGCTGCTCTCCAAGGTGCTCAACCAGGTGGCCAGGAGCGAGGCCAATATTCTGACCATTCACCAAAGTATTCCGGTGAATGGGATTGCTTTGCTGACGCTGAGCATTGAGATCCTTCCGCAGACAGACAGTGCGTCGGCTCTGATGGAAACCATTGAGGCGATGGATGGGGTTCATTATGTAAAATTGGTTTCAAGAGAATAATATAATCAGATAGCTACAGCAGAAAAGGGGGCGCGACATGATAAATATTGCAGTGTTAGGATATGGCACCATTGGTTCCGGTGTGGTAGAGGTATTGGATACCAATGGAGAGAGCATAAAGAAGAGAGCCGGAGATCAGATTAATGTGAAATATGTATTGGATCTGAGGGAATTCCCCGGGGATCCGATTATGGAGAAGCTGGTTCATGATGTCAATATCATATTAGAGGATCCGGAAGTAAGTATCGTCGTAGAGGTAATGGGCGGTGTTGAACCGGCCTTTCGCTTTGTAAAGCAGGCGCTGTTAAAAGGGAAGAGTGTTGTAACCTCCAATAAAGAGCTGGTGGCAAAGCATGGAGCAGAGCTTCTTGATCTGGCCAAGGAGAGGGATTTGAACTTTCTCTTTGAAGCCAGCGTCGGAGGCGGAATCCCGATTATACGGCCGCTGAATCAATCCCTGACAGCGGATGAAATTGTTGAAATTACAGGTATATTAAATGGCACCACCAACTATATATTATCTAAAATGAGTGAGGAGGGCCTGGATTTTGAGACGGCCCTGTCCGACGCGCAGAAGAAGGGCTATGCGGAGCGCAACCCCAGTGCGGATGTGGAGGGGCATGATGCCTGCAGGAAGATTGCCATTCTATCCTCTCTTGCCTTTGGCATGCAGGTGGATTTTGAGGATATTTATACCGAGGGAATTACGAAGATTACAGATACGGATATTAAATATGCCAAGGAGATGGGAGCCAGGGTGAAGCTCTTTGCTTCCAGTGTCCGGGGGGATGATTCCCATGTATATGCCATGGTGGCACCGGTGCTCATCAAGGCAGACCATCCTCTGTACAGCGTAAATGATGTGTTCAACGGGATCTTTGTCAGAGGGAATGTCATTGGGGATGTTATGTTCTACGGAAGCGGAGCAGGCAAGCTGCCGACAGCCAGCGCGGTTGTGGCGGATGTGGTGGATGCCGCCAAGCATATCGGCAAGAATATCTGGACCATCTGGAGCAGCAGGAAGCTGGAGCTGACGGATCTGGGGAAGGTGAGCCACCGTTTCTTCCTGCGCGTACCGGGAAAGCCGGATGCATTGAGGGAGAAGGTAAGGGAGCTCTTCGGACCGGTGGAAGAGGTAGCCGTACCGGGGCTGGAAGGGGAGTACGCCTTTGTAACCGCAAGAATCACAGAGCAGGAGATGAAGGTAAAGAAGGAAGCCCTGGATGGCGTTCTAAGTGTAATCCGTGTCAGGTTTTAGAAGGCCCCGAAGGAAGCGGGGAATGAATTTATTTATGAAATAAGTTTGCGTAAGAGGAAAGGACTTGAGGATATGAAATACATTGTTGTTCTGGGTGACGGCATGGCCGATGAGAAGCTGGCTGAGCTGAACAACGCCACCCCTCTGATGGCAGCCGGCACACCCATGCTGGATGAGCTGGCATCAAAATCAGAGATGGGAATCGCGCATACCATACCGGAAGGAATGAAGCCCGGCAGTGACACCGCCAATCTGGCAGTCCTGGGGTATCATCCCGGAATATATTACTCCGGACGGTCTCCGCTGGAGGCTCTCAGTATCGGAGTTGACATGAAGCCCACGGATATCGCTCTTCGCTGCAATATTGTTACTCTGTCTGAGGAAGAGGAAGCCTATGAGCAGAAGAGAATGCTGGATCACAGCTCGGGAGAGATATCCACGGAAGAAGCCGCGGTATTGGTGGAAGCCATAAGGAAAGAGATGGGGAACGAGATCTATCAGTTCTATGTAGGGACCAGCTATCGGCATCTGACCATCTGGGACGGGGGAGAGGTGGTGGATCTGGTTCAGCCCCACGATATTCTGGGGAGGGTCATCGGAGAGTACCTTCCGAAGGAAGAGGACTTCCGGTCCATGATGATTCGCAGCTATGACATATTAAATAACCATCCCATTAATCTTGCAAGGAAAGAAAAGGGCTTGAATAAGGCCAATTCCCTGTGGTTCTGGGGAGCGGGAACCAAACCGGCCCTGACCTCCTTTGAGGAGAAGAATCATAAGCGGGGTGCCATGATTTCCGCTGTTGACCTGCTCAAGGGCATTGCCGTAGGAGCCGGGATGAAGGTGATTGAGGTTCCCGGTGCCAACGGAACCCTTCATACGAATTATGAGGGAAAGGCCATGGCGGCAGTGAAGGCACTGGTAGAGGACGATTATGATTTTGTTTACATTCATGTTGAGGCCCCCGATGAGATGGGGCATCAAGGCAATATAGCCAATAAGGTAAAATCCATCGAATATCTGGATCAGCGGGTAATTAAGATAGTAACCGAGGAGCTGAGAAAATCCGGAACGGCTTTTCGCATGCTGATCATGCCGGATCATCCAACCCCGATCCGCTGCCGGACCCATACCAGTGATCCGGTGCCCTACCTTTTGTATGACAGCACCGAGGAACAAAAGCATAGCTGGCATTATAACGAGGAAGAGGCCAGAGAGAGCGGCAATGAGATTATGGAAGGCTATACGGTAATCAATCGATTATTTGCGAAATAGGATGGTTACTGGAAATTTAGGAGGCAGCTATGTTAATTGTTAAGAAATTTGGCGGAACCAGTGTCGGGGATAAGGAACGAATCATGAGAGTTGCCGGGAGAATCGCGGAGGATTACAGAAGGGGCGATGAGCTGGTAATTGTTCTGTCGGCCATGGGAAAGACAACGGACCTTCTGCTGGCCCAGGCAAAGGAGATCAACCCCAGGGCTTCCAAGCGGGAGCTGGATATGCTCCTGGTTACCGGGGAACAGGTCTCCGTCTCTCTAATGGCGATGGCGCTGGACGGTCTGGGAGTGCCCGCCGTATCCCTGAACGCTTACCAGGTTGCCATGCATACCACCAGTGTATATGGCAATGCAAGGCTGAAGCGGATTGATACGGAACGAATAGAGAATGAATTGGAGAATAAAAGGGTGGTCATCGTTACCGGCTTTCAGGGAGTGAATAAATTCGATGATTACACGACCTTGGGCAGGGGCGGCTCCGACACCACGGCGGTGGCTCTGGCAGCGGCTCTGCATGCGGATGCCTGCGAGATTTATACGGATGTGGACGGTGTGTTCACCGCAGATCCCAGGATTGTTCCCGGTGCGAGGAAGCTGAACGCCATCACCTATGATGAGATGCTGGAGCTGGCGTCCCTTGGAGCGGGAGTTCTGCATAACCGCTCCGTAGAAATGGCAAAAAAATTCGGTGTGCAGCTGGTGGTCCGCTCCAGTTTAAATTATTCGGAGGGCACGGTGGTCAAGGAGGTAGTAAAAGTGGAGAAAATGCTTGTAAGCGGCGTGGCCTGTGATAAGAATACGGCCCGTATCGCGGTAATCGGATTGGAAGACCAGCCGGGAGTGGCGTTTAAATTATTCAATCATCTGGCCCGGCATAATGTCAATGTGGATATCATTCTTCAGTCCGTCGGAAGGGACGGCACCAAGGACATCAGCTTCACGGTGAAGGAGGATGATCTGGATGAGGCGGTTGCAACCCTTGAAAGGCATCGGGGAAGCAGCCTGAAGTGCCAGAAGATCGACGTGGAGAGGGAGGTTGCCAAGGTATCCATCGTGGGTGCCGGAATGCTCTCCAATCCCGGAGTGGCCGCCAAGATGTTCGAGGCTCTCTATGATGTGGGCGTGAATATTAAGATGATCTCTACCTCTGAAATTAGGGCAACAGTACTGATTGACGTGGCTCACGTAGAAAAGGCAATGAATTCCCTGCATGAAAAGTTCGCCTTATCCCAGGTCTGACGGACGCATCCTGACTAATTGGATGTGATTGAAAAATATATGGTTTGTCCAAACAACAAATGGCTCGTTTTTTGAGCCATTTGTTGCGTAAAAAAGAGCTGCCCGGCTTCGCGGACAGCTTTTCTCAATTCTCAATAGTTATTCGGTTTATGCCGGTTCGCTGCAGAACGGCTCCGGTTTATGCTACCGCATCAAAATTCATACCCCGCAGGAAGCTGCCTTCCAAGGATTTTCTCGAACTTTCATAGGGATTGCTTTCATTATAGGTCATCATCACGGTGCGGGTGGTTCCTCCCGATATATAAGGGGTACCGCATTCGGGGCAGACCGCCGTTTTATAAGATACGGAAGCCGAGACCAGATCCTTGCCGGGCTGGGTGCCTTCGGCTGCGGCATTGGAGACGTGCTGCTGCTCATGGGCGGCTACCGCTGCATAGGAAGCCTGGGGAGAAATATGGGCAGGGGTCTTAAAAGAAACGTCTGTCTCATTAGAACCATCCACATATTTGCGTTCCTTACAGGTCTGGCATTCTGAAGGGCTGGTCCGCTCTGCATAAATTCTGTTCTTTTCTCCTGGCGGATGCAAGGGGCTGACTCTGCTGACTGCGGAAACCGGGGCATTGACGGGATTTACACCGGCAGCCGGAAAGGAATAGGATATATAAGAAATACCTCCGATCATGGAAACACCTCCTTTGCAATCAAATACGGATATCACTGCGCTTTCATTATAATACAGCTTTATTCAGTGGTCAATAGTTCCCGCACCCTGAAACCAGACCATAGATGGAAAGGTGATGCTTACCATTACCGTATCATTTAATATCGGCATAAGGATCCGATATTATATTTTTCTTTTTAAATACTCCCTGGGAGTCATTCCTACGGTGTTTGCAAAGACACGGTTGAAGGTGCGGATAGAGGAAAAACCCGAGGAAAAGGCGATTTCAGTGATACTGCAGCCTCTTTCCAGCAGATTGCAGGCATGTTCGACTCTTAGGCTGTTGACAAAATCAGTGAAGCCGATATTCATTCGCTCTTTGAAGATGTGGGAGATATAATATTTGTTTAGGTGAAGATTTCTGGATATGATCTCCAGGCTCAGTGGTTCCGTGTAGTTCTCAGAGCAGTAGGTCAGAACGCTCTTAATGCTGTCGTGGTCTGAGGGTGCAGGAATCAAAGACATAAGGGGAAGTAATTCACCCATAAGTGCCAGCAGATAGCCTTTGGCGGCGATTCTGTCAAAGGTGGAATCAGAATTGTTTTTCTTCATGATCTTTTTCAGCCGTTTTTCGGTATCCTTGGGAAGACAGCTGTTCTTGATGATAGGGGAAGCAGGCACTTTATTCTGGAACAATTCCTTTAAATCCGGAAACAGATCCTGTGAAAAGATAAATAAATAGCCCTGTAAAGAAGTGGTATCCTGGTAAAAATGAATCTGATTCGGAAAGGCCAGGAACAAATCGCCCTGTTCCATCAAAAATTCTTTATTATCCACGTTGGCACAACTGGCTCCCTCTGCCATCCAGATCAGTTCCAGATGGGTATGGATATGGGGAAGCGGGCTTAGCCCGTGAAAAACATTAGTTGTAATGGGGAGAGCTCTTTTCTCGATTTGATATAGCATAAGTCACCTCACAAAACCGCAATATATGGCCAAAAGTCATGTGCTTACGGCTAGAATTATAAAACAAATAAGGTAGAATGTAAAGGGAATAATAAGTTTGGATTATTTAAGCAGGTATTGGCTTAATCAGTGAGGAGAAGAGACATGGCAGAGAATATTTTAGATAAGTTTAAAGAGGTGCAGGAAGAGACGGTGGTGGATAGTTCCCAAAAGGTACGGGTGGGTATTATCGGGACAGGATGGATTGCAGAAGCACATATGCAAAGTTATCTGCATATGCCGGATGTAGAAGTGGTAGCCGGCGCCGACCTGGTGGAAGGCAAAGCAGAGGCTTTTTTTAGCAAGTTTAATATGGAAGTGAAATGCTATCCCAGCCATAAGGAAATGTTGGATGATGAAGCACTGGAACTGGATGCTGTCAGCGTCTGTACTTATAACAGAACTCATGCGCAGTGCGCAATCTATGCGCTGCAGAAGGGAGTTCATGTGCTGCTGGAGAAGCCCATGTGCGTTACCTTGGATGAGGCGGCAGAGATCAGAAAAGCAGAAAAAGAGAGCGGCAAGGTGCTGAGCATAGGCTTCCAGCCCAGACTGGACGAGAACATGAAGATGATCAAAAGAATCGTGGAATCCGGAAAGCTGGGAAAGGTATATTACATTCAGACAGGCGGCGGCAGAAGGCGCGGTATTCCCACACCCTTTGGAACCTCCTTTATTGAGGATGAGACAGCCGGTATCGGGGCTCTGGGGGATATCGGATGCTATTCCCTGGACATGGTGCTGAACGCGGTGGGTTACCCGAAGCCTCTCACGGTATCCGGTTATAAATCTAATTTCTTTGGCACAAGACCGGATTATTATCCTACTCATCCGGAGTATGCCAAGAAGTTCCAGGTGGATGATTTCGCCGCTGCATTTGTGCGCTTAGAGGGTGATATTATTCTGGACTTCAGAATTGCATGGGCGATGAACATGGATACTCCTGGAGATACCATTATCCTGGGAACCGAGGGAGGTCTGCGGATACCCTCTACCGAATGCTGGAACGGCAGTGTAGGCGGCCCTATGATCCTGTATCAAGAGGTGTGCGGGCAGCAGACCCAGACAGAGATCCCGATTATCCCTTCCAAAACAGATCTCTTCGACCTGAAGATCCGTTCCTTCCTGGATGCGCTGAAGAACGGCACGGAAGCGCCGGTACCCAGTTCACAGATTATTTATAACCAGGCAATCATTGACGGCATCTTCAAGTCCGCACAGGCGGGACGGGAGGTAGAGATTGTCATTCCGGAGTGCTGAGCTTCCAAACAAATCTTATGCCGCTGACCCGAATAAGAGCCGGCAAAGCAAAATATAAAAATAAGCTGGTCACGGCAAACACATGAAAAAAGTTGATGTATAAAAAATAATACATCACTTTTTTTGATCTATGATATAGTTGTTATATAGCAGTTATAAAAATGAGGTGTATACATATGAATAATTTTGATTATGACATTTTTTAAAGTAATTGAAGATACAAGAGAGTCCTGGAAAGTAAAACACAGTTTATTGGAAGTGATATTTATTGCAATTGTGGCAACTCTCTGCGAAACGGATACCTGGCAGTATTGAAGCGGATCGCATTAAATATGCTGAGGCAGAAACAACAGTAAATAAGAGAATGCAAAAGAAACGGAATAAGCATTATTAAATGAAAGATATTAGAAAAAATAATTTTTGGATAAATAAAAAAGAGGGAGCCATATGGATTATTCAGATATGGCTCTCATGCGTTTTCTGTGGAAAATTAAGCGAATTCAGTTGATTTACCGGTGGACGGATGGTATGATTAAAAATGGTAAAAATGACATTTCGGATAATACACAAGACAGGAATAGCACTGAGAATAAGTTATAAGGAGTAACTAAATGGATATTTTAAAACAATTGAAGGATGAGCTGGGGATTCGCCTGGAGCAGGCGGAAGCTGCTGTAAAGCTCATTGATGAAGGAAATACCATTCCCTTTATTGCGAGATACCGCAAAGAGGCAACCGGCTCCCTGGATGACGAGCAGCTGAGAAATCTCAGCGAAAGGCTGCAGTATCTGAGAAATCTGGAAGAAAAGAAAGCCCAGGTGCTGGGCAGCATAGAGGAGCAGGGAAAGCTGACACCGGAACTGAAGGAACAGATTCTGGCGGCGGCCACTTTGGTGGTAGTAGAGGATCTGTACCGCCCTTACCGTCCCAAGAGACGAACCAGGGCGACCATAGCCAAGGAAAAGGGCCTGGAGGGTCTGGCTGCCCTTATTCGTGCCCAGGAGACCGCGGAGCCGGTAGAACTGGCGGCAAAGGAATACCTTTCAGAGGAAAAAGAGGTTCACACGGTGGAAGAAGCCATTGCCGGAGCCATGGATATTATAGCGGAGGATATTTCCGATGAAGCGGAGCACCGCAGCTATATCCGGGAGATTACCATGCAGGAAGGAACCCTGTCCGCAGCCGCCAAGAATGAGAAGCAGGAATCCGTGTATGAGATGTATTATAATTTCGAGGAGGCCCTGGCGAAGCTGGCAGGGCACAGAATCCTCGCCATTAACCGGGGAGAGAATGAGAAGATCCTCACGGTAAAGGTTGTCGCACCGGAGGAGCGTATTCTGCGTTATCTTGAGAAAAAGGTAATCACAAAAGAGAATCCCTTCACCAGTGAGATATTAAGAAAGACTATAGAGGACAGCTACAAGCGTTTGATTGCTCCCGCTATCGAACGGGAGATAAGAAATGATCTTACCGAGAAGGCGGAGGACGGAGCGATTAAGATATTTGGAAAAAATCTGGTACAGCTTCTGATGCAGCCTCCCATTACAGGGCAGGTAGTGTTGGGCTGGGACCCGGCCTTCCGTACCGGCTGTAAGCTGGCGGTTGTGGATAGTACCGGAAAGGTGCTGGACACCACGGTGATCTATCCAACGGCGCCCCAGAATAAGGTGGAGGAGTCCAAACGGGTAGTAAAGGGATTTATTGATAAATATAATATTTCTCTGATCTCCGTGGGCAACGGAACCGCATCCAGAGAATCCGAGATGGTGATCGTGGAGCTTTTAAAGGAGCTTCATAAGCCGGTAAAATATATTATTGTAAATGAAGCCGGAGCCTCCGTATATTCCGCAAGCAAGCTGGCGACGGAGGAATTCCCTAACTTTGACGTGGGGCAGAGAAGCGCGGCCTCCATTGCCCGGAGACTTCAGGATCCCCTGGCGGAGCTGGTGAAGATCGATCCCCAGTCCATCGGTGTGGGACAGTATCAGCATGACATGAACCAAAAGAAGCTGGGAGAGGTTCTCTCCGGCGTGGTTGAGGATTGTGTAAACCGGGTGGGTGTTGATCTGAATACCGCATCCGTATCCCTGCTGGAGCATGTATCCGGAATCAGCAAGGTAATTGCGAAAAACATTGTGGCCTACCGGGAAGCCAACGGCCGTTTCCGTGACCGCAGAGAACTTCTGAAGGTGGCTAAGCTGGGGCCGAAGGCCTTTGAACAGTGTGCGGGCTTTATGAGAATTCAGGACGGGGACAATCCCCTGGATGCCACAGGTGTTCATCCGGAATCCTATGAGGCGACCCAGGCGCTGCTTGAGAGACTGGGGCTGAGTCTTGCCGATGTAAAGGAAATTCAGGCCAAGGCGCGAAAGCAGAAGGCATCCGGAAGCTCCAATCAAGCAGGAGCTTCTGACAAACAGGAGAAAGCCGGCAGAGCGGGAGAGGCTGACGCGTCGAAGAACAGGAACAAAGCCGGACGTGCCGGAAAAGATACCATCGTTGTGCGCTCCCAGAACACCGCTTTTGGAAAGGCATTGGCGGCAGCAGTCGGACAGGCCGGAATTCCGGCCCCGGAGGCGCCTGGACAGAATAACCAGGATACATCCCGCCGGAATGCTCCGGGAGTACCCGGTCAGAGCACGGCGGAAGCCGCTTCCGATCAGGCCGGGGATGCCATCACCATTGGAAAGAAGATTCGGGACAAGCATAAGCTGGCGGAGGAGCTGGGAATTGGTGAGATTACCCTGACGGATATCATCAAGGAGCTGGAAAAGCCGGGAAGGGATCCGAGAGATGAGATGCCCAGACCAATTCTGCGCACCGACGTATTGGAAATAAAGGATCTTGCGGAAGGCATGGTATTAAAGGGAACGGTTCGGAATGTCATTGATTTCGGAGCCTTTGTGGATATCGGAGTGCACCAGGACGGTCTGGTTCACATCTCCCAGCTTTCCGATAAGAAGTTCGTGAAGCATCCTCTGGATGTGGTGAGCGTTGGAGATATTGTGGATGTAAAGGTTATTGGTGTGGATGTAGCAAAGAAGAGGATCCAGCTGTCCATGAAGCTTTAATTTCCGGAAGGAGATGTGATCATAGCGTTGCCGTTCAGAGGGTTAATTACTGACATTGAGTTAAGTGGGTGGCAGGGCATAGTTTTAACTTTAATATAGCTGGTAGAAAGAACGGCCATTCAACGAATCGAATCGATTGGTTGGACAGCCGTTCTTTTCCTATAACTGACTAACAAAGTGTGTTATAAGGCTCCGTCCCGGGCATTGCCACGGGATTTCAAAAGCTCTGACAGGAAGGCCAAGGCCAACCCCTGCCCCCAGCCCTGGGGCCAGTCCCTGCTGATATTGCAGTAATCCGCCCGGGTCTTCATTACCGCAGTTCCTCCGGATACATTTATTACCCTGCCATCCTCAGTGACATTGGCAAGAAGTCCCCGGATCGCCGGATTAATATATTTTAAATGAAGGGGATTTCCTTTCAGCAGCATCGCTGCAGCTATTCCGGCAGAGGCCGAAACCTCCTCATAGGACCCTTCATCATCTAAAAGAGTTCTCCAAAGTCCATCCCCGGTCTGCAGCTTTTTCAGTGCCGCCAGTTGTTCATTTAACGAACCGGCGATGTCCATATAACGGGGATAAAGGTAGCATTCCGGAAGCACCAGCCCTACCTGTGCCATGGTATACGCGGCCCAGGCATTGGCTCTGCCCCAGTGAAAGCCGGACATATGATCTTGCATTATGTTGTTATAGGCATGATAAAACAAGCCGTTGTTCCTGTTCTGAAGGTATTTAATATGCCAGTAATATTGATTTAGGGCATCAAGGATCAGGTCCTGCTTCTGAAGCTTTACCCCTACCTTCAACAGCAAGAATGCTGCCATGAAAAGAGTATCTGCCCAGCACTGCTCCGGAAAATCATTCTTGGATGAGACAGTATGCTGAAGTACACCGTCTCCGAAACGGAGGGCATCCTTTCTCAGGAATTCGATTTTACTCATTAAGATGTCCATATATTCCTGGCTGCCGGTGGCATCATACAGTGTGATCAGACTGTAACCCATGGCGCAGGTATTGACGGTCCATGTGGGGGGCAGGCCTAATTCGATGAGCTCGTCTACCCTGTCCTTTAATAGCTTCAGATACTCCTCCTTCCCCGTTTTTTCATATGCTATACTGATTCCGTAGAAAGCCACACCGCAGGGCCAATCCCAGGTCAGATCCATTTCTGCTGTTCTCTTTACCATCCGGTCAATGGCACTTTCTACCTCGTCTTTATCAAATTCAAGCTTATTCATATCGTCCTCCTTGGTGCTCTTCTATATCAGGCGGCCCATCTTCACCCCAAGCTCAATCGCCCTGTGATTGCTATAAGCCTCTGTGCCGTCATTTAATAGGATCAGGTTATCATAAGGATTTCCCGCAGCCCGGCGTAATCCATAGCAATCCAGTCTTGGGGCGACCTGTATAATATTCGCCTTCTCAAAGCCCTTCAGCCGATGCTTGAAATCATCCCGAAGCTCATAGGCGAACCGGCGCAGACCTGATTGGGCGCGGGAAAGAGCCAATGGTGTAATCTCGGCTAAGTCGGCTGTAAGACCATTGACAATCAACTCCCCGTAATCAGCATTGTGACAAAAACACATGTCTGAAGCGGACATCTGGATACCCTGCAATGTTACACCAAGCTCATAAGCCAGCTTCCCTATAAGGAATCCGTTTCCTTCCATCAAAAAATCCTTAGCTGCCGCATTGCGGATCGCCTCCGTAGATATCTGGTTGAACTTGACATTCGTTCTAACTCTCGGGTTAAGAGCTTCAAAGCGTAAGCCGGCGGCACCGCCAGCCTCCATTTTATCCGTTGCATCAATTATTACATCTGCTCTGGCTGCTATAGAGCCGTTTTTTGTATTAAGGTGAAGCCCTGCCAGTCTTTCTCCGTCAAAAACCGGTTCCTCCGGGAATACATGGGTCAAGACCTGGACACCGGCCTGATCCAGAAGCTGTTTTAGTACAATTTTTAATTTCTGGTCGTGATAAATCTCCTTGTCACTGTTTTTTGTGTCCTGGGACTTTTCCAGAATATGCTCTGCATATTTTAAGGCCTCTTCATCCACTATTTCTTGTTTGGAAAGATGAATATACAGACCATTTGTGGCCGCTTGTCCCAAGGAGCCGCTGGCTTCGATCAAAAGAACCTCTTTTTTCCTGTTTCCTGCTGTGACGGCGGCCATACAGCCCTCCAGGCTGGCTCCAACCACAAGTACATCACAATTATGAATTTGAATCGGCTTCATTCTACCTCCATCTGCTGCTTCAACGGAGCAGCTTCTCATCAGCTATATGTCATCCATCCTGTGTGTGAGGGAGCACTATGCCCAGCTGCACCCACAGGCTGAACCGTAATGTGTTCACAAACAACCTCTGTTATTCCTTCATAAGCGCCTTAAATCTGTCTTCATCACCCAGATAGACATCCTGACGGAGAAGCTCTTTTTGAATCTCACGGATATTTACCTGACGTACAATGAGGCCTTCCTTTGAAGCAAGGGCGGCCGCTACTCCGGCGGCCTGTCCCAGGGCCATGCCTGCCGACTGATAACGCAGCATTGTCTGGGGAACTGCCGATACGCTCTTGCCGCTGGCAACCAGAAGATTCTCGATATCCAGAGGAAGCATGACGCCAAAGGGAATATCCACAGTATCATTACTTACAAATTCACCGGTTAGCTTAAAGTTCATTTGTCTCGGTCTGCAGGCGATTACATCATCTGTATGAATGTTTTTCTCTTCCATTGACTGGGATTTTGCATATTTAGGATCGTCTGTGAGATTGCGCAGGATATTGTATTCAATATCCGTACCGTTGGCCGTAGGGTCATTGGAGATTAACCTGTCGTGGACGGTGTGCTCATCCTTATCAAAGGTCTCGTCACCAATAATTCCTCTGCTTACCCGAAGGGCCAACTCATCCGAGATCTGAGCCACGTAGGCATCCTCAAAGCCGGGGATGTTCCTGATCATAAAGTCTGCCACATAATATACCGCGTCATGGGCTCTGGCTTCGGCATCCGACAGGACATAGGGATCCAGGGAAGGGATTCTCCACATCTGGGAATTGATTACCGCGGTATCCGAGCCCTTCATTCCAATGATGCAGCAGGAATCCATGGAGAAGATATCCCCGATTTCCTTTTGGAAGGTCCCGTTCTCAATGGCATCCTGGAACAGATTCCAATCCTCCCCGCCGGAGTGGGGAAAGTATAGAACATCACGGTTAAGCCATACCTCCTCAAATTCCTCAAAATTCTTCATGGCATCAATTCCGATGGGGAAGGTTTCCGGATGCCTTTTGAAATGTTCATACAGCTTTTCAAGCTTCACATTGGCGAATTTAAAGGTAAGGGTCGCCATTCCGCTGGCATATCTTGTGGGTGCTTCTGCCTTCCATGCCATATCACACTCACCGGTGGTATCGATTACCTGCTTTGCTCTGATAAAAGCAACTCCATCAGGAGTGTTCACATACACTCCCGCCAGGGTTTTATCGATGACATAGGGCGCCAGTGCCATAGTATGAAACAACACCTGTACCCCATAATCCTCCATCATTTCATCAAAAACCAGCTTCATCTGTTCCGGATCATGAACCAGCCTTCCATCCGGGAACTGCCATTTCGGAGTTGCCGCATTCCTTTGAATCAACCGGTCCATGAGCTCCAGGCCAAGCCCCTTCATTACCAGCCTTCCATCCTTGGCTACGAAATGATTATAAATGTTGGAAATCATACTGGAGCTGGCAATTCCGCCAAGAAAACCGTTTCGTTCCAATAGCATGGTTTTCGCACCTGTTTTTGCAGCGGCAAGAGCTGCCGCACAGCCTGCGCAGCCTCCCCCGCATACCAGTACATCAATCTCGGCAATTGTTTTTACTTCTTTCATTCTAACCTCCCTCTGCCGCATAGCGGCTTAACTTTTTAATCCGGTAGTAGCAACACCCTGAACAAAATATTTTTGCATAAACAGGAATATAATAATGATGGGCAGCAGGCTGACACAGGACATGGCAATAATACTGTTCCAGTTAACTGCAGAATCCGCATCGATGGCCAGTCTTAGACCCAGCGATACCGGATAATTCTTGACCCGGTCAATATAGAGCAGAGGATTAAAGAAATCATTCCAGGTCCAGACAATCTGAAACAGGGCTGCCGATATCATAGGCGCTTTCGATAGCGGCAGAATGATGTGCGTCAATATCTTCCACCTTCCGGCTCCGTCCATATAAGCTGCTTCATCCAACTCGGCAGGTATTCCCCGAAAGAACTGAATCAGCAGATAAGTAAAAAACGGATTGGTAGCCAGGGCTGACATAACATAAAAGGGTGCATAGCTGTTCAGTAAATCCAGCTTATGAAACAGCAGGTATCTGGGGATCATAATTACCGTATTGGGCAGCATCATAGTCGAAATCATCAGTGTGAAGAGAAGCTTCCTTCCTTTGAAATCAAACCTTGAGAAGCCGTATGCAACGATGCAAGCAGAGCACACAGTTAATGCAGCCGTAGGAAATACCATAATACAGGAGTTTTTTAAAAAGGTGGAAAAGGGAACTGCCGCGGTTGAGCGCCAGCCGTTCCGGAAGCCGTCTAAAGTAAAATGCACAGGAAGCAGCTTTGCAGAGGTGAAGATCTCGGCATTCTCCTTAAAGGCGGCCAAAAACAGCCATAGGATGGGATAGCCGATGATCACAGCCAGTAATGTCACCAAAAGATAGGTATTAAACTTATTTATTTTTGTTTTCATGTCTCATCACCATAGAAGACCCATTTTTTAGAAAAACCAAAGAATGCCAGAGTAAATGTAATGATAATGATAAACAGTATCCACGACAGCGAGCTGGCATATCCCATCCGTGAATCACGGAATGCGGTATCATACAGATATAATGAATATAAATAGGTCTGCTTTACAGGTCCTCCCTTCGTAATTAAATAAGCCGGCGTAAATATCTGAATAATTTCAATGGTCTGCATAATTAAATTAAAGAAAACAATCGGTGAAATAAGAGGGAAGGTTATCTTAAAGAAAATCTTCACCGGAGGTGCACCGTCGATCCGGGCGGCTTCTATTACATCCGAAGGGACATTTTTCAGTGCAGCCAAAAACAATACCATCGGCGCCCCCATTTGCCAAAGGGGAAGCAGCATCATGACGTATAGGACCAGCTTCGGATTTCCGATCCAGTTGGCTCCGTTCACTCCGATGGCATGAAGCAAAAGGTTGATCAGACCGTCATTTTTAAAGATATATTTCCATAAAATCGCCAGCGCTACACTGGAGCCCAATATGGAGGGAAGATAGAATATGGTATAGAAGATACTTCTTCCGCGCCTCAGCTTGTTGAGAATAACAGCAACCAGCAAGGCGGCACTAAGTTTAAGAGGAACGGAAACAACGGTATATAATATGGTTTTTGACAAGGAGTTCCAGAACATTTTATCTTTTGTAAAGATATGAATGTAGTTATCCAGTCCCACAAATTTGATACGGAATACATCATAATCCGTCAGGGAGTAAAAAAATGAAATTACAAAGGGATATAAGGTTAATACCAGAAATCCCAACAGCCATGGTACAATGTAGAGATATCCCAGGTATTCGTCTTTTTTGCGCATGCTTATCTCTCCTTAATAGAAATCCAAGTCTTATGGGACATAGGACCTGGATTTCTATTTCACTAGTCTATGTTTTATCTTTCCTTCAACGTTCCCAATACGGCCAGCAGATCCTCCCGCATATCCTTTGCGGCATCCGCTGCCGGGACTATCCCATAAATCACTTTTTCCATATAATCCACATATACGGATTTAACGGAAGAGTTCATCTCATAGGCCCCGTTCTTTAAGGAAATAGTTTTGTTAGAAATATCAATGGCCTGCGACATGAGACTGCTCAGCACATGATTGCTATTTAAGGCATCCAATGCCGGAACGCTTCCGGGCACACCCCGAACCGTATTCAGAATCAGGGAGGCATCCTTGCTGTTCAAGAACCAGTCAATGAATTCTGCCGCTGCCTGCTGCTGTTTCTGATCGGTGTTCTTATTAATGGCAACCATCAGTGACGGGCAGCATTCCTGCCCTGAAATCGAGGCTTCTTCAAACATCGGAATGGGTACGACACCGTATTCATAATCCAATCCGGCAATTTCAGTATCAATATTGGAGAAGAACAGGAAGATTCCGCCGATTTTACCGTTCAGCCATAAAGGATTGTTCTGCATCGTGGTGTAAACCACAGCTTCGTCATAGGGCTGGGAAATCTGTTTATCAAAGATTTCCATAAAGCGGGAGAATGCGTCGGTCATCTGCTCATCTGTAAAGCCAAGGGTAAAATCATCCTGTATATCAATCTTATTTGTAATTTGCTCCAGCATGGGTTTCAAAATATAGCGCAGGTAACCGTCAGTAAAGGATGTAGTAAGATAAGTCTCCGGATCCTTCTCATGCAATTCCTTTCCAACTTGAATAAAATCATTCCAGGAATTTATTTTCAAGTTACCGCTTTCGTCACACCAGTCGGCCAATAAGGTTTTGTTATAGAGAAACACCGTACCATTATAGCCCAGGGGAAGAACTACCACTTCGCCGTTAATGGTGCAATAATCCTCCATTAAGGACTCCTGGATCGCGGAGAGATCAATCAGGCTGGAGTACTGTGACATATTGGCAAAGGAATCTCCTCTGGCGTACAATTCCGCAACCCAGCCCTGATCCACCTGGAAAAAATCTGGTGCATTGCCCGAAGATAGTTGGGTAACCAGCTTTTCATAATAACCGTCAAAGCTGGAATATTCAGGCTCAATGGTTACATTGGGGTGTTCCTGTTGATATAGCTTGATTGCTTCCAGGGTTGCTTCATGCCTGGCATCGCCGCCCCACCAGGAAAAACGCAGCGTTACCGGTTCCTCTGGCTGGATATCCTCTGCCGCAGCCGTGGGCTGCTCCGCTTTCGCGGTTACACCGGCGGGATCCTTGTCTGCCTGGCCCTTTTTTTGCTCCGTGCTGTTGCTGCACGCAGTTAAGGAAAAGACCATAATGAAGCTTACAATAATACTTAATACTTTCTTCATTTCCTTACCTCCTCATATTTTTCCAGCAGAGTTCATTCTGTTTTATGAATGTCCTTCACCTGTTGAGATTGTAGCATTATATGCGGAGCAGAAAAAGCCCGCCGTATTGACAAATGTCTTCATGCTATGTTAGTATCAGCACAAAGGTATCATTATATGACATTATGCTTCATTGAAAGGATGAGATACCCTATGTATTCGTTGATTATAGTGGAAGATGATGAAAATATCCGCAGCGGGCTTGTTCATTTATTCCCATGGAACGAAACAGGCTTTTCCGTCGTGGCTGATTTTTCTAACGGAAGCTCTGCCTGGCAATACTTGAAGAGCCATCAGGATACCTGTGCTGTCCTGACGGATGTACGCATGCCTCTGGTGGATGGTCTTGAGCTGTCCCGGCTTATCTCTGAAAATTATCCCTTGATTAATGTGATCCTGATCTCGGCGTACCGTGATTTCACCTATGCACAGCAGGCCCTGCGCTATAATGTAAGGGACTTCCTGGTAAAGCCAATCAAATATCCTGCATTAATGCTTGCCTTCTTAAAGCTGAGGGACGAGTTAAACCGGCAGATACCTGCCGCATTTCAGGAGATTCATCCCAATCAGTATTATGAACGGATTATTCATACGGTAAAGGCCTACCTCATGGAGAATCTGAGCACCGCCACTCTGGAAGAAGCCGCTATGACAGCACATCTGAGCAGCAGTTATCTGTCCCGCCTATTTAAGAGCCGTACCGGATGCTCTTTTTCAGAATATCTGTTACAAAAAAGGATGGAGCGGGCCTGTGTTCTGTTAAGCAATACCGGAAATAAAATATATGAGATCTCGGATGAAATCGGATATGACAGTCCGAAGAACTTTTCCCGTACCTTTCGGAATTATTACAATATATCCCCCAAGGAATACCGGGAGAGAGGCGGACAGCTTCCGTGAAAAAACATAGCAGGGTACAGAAAAAATATTTTTTTAGAAATTTAATAGTGTATCTTTTGTATTTTACCTTTCCAATTGTCATACTGGGCACCTCCCTGATCGTTTACTACAGGCATCAGCTGCAGGAGGAACTATCTTCCTATGCGGATCAGTCCAGAATTAATATTCTGTATAACGTGAATTCTGTCCTGACAGTATTTTCGGAAGAGACCGCCCTGTTTTCCTCCAAGCCTTCCCTTTCACTGGCCGTCTCCAAGCTTTTAAATAGGGAATCAATGGACTATAAAAGCAATGTCTATAAGAATACCATATTTTCCATTATCAGTACCGGTGCCAGCCTCAACGAATATGTGGATTCTATTTATATTTATTTTGATAATCCTTATGGTAATTTCTTCAGCAACGTCAAGGAGTTCACTAATATTAATTCTCCCGACAGTATGGATAAGGACTGGCTTTCCATCTGCCAGAATACTCATTTAGAGACGCAGCAGTGGATTACCCGGAGAAAGGTAAGATATTTTTCCTTTGAGACAGCCAAGGAGACGGTATCCATATTCCGGAGGCTGGAGTCCTTTCAGGGGATTATGGTAATCAATCTGGATTATGCAAAGCTTTCTAATATGCTTTCCTCCAATCAGATCTATGAAGACTCCTTTACCCTGATTACTGACAGCCAGAACAACATCTTATTCGGAAGCACGGGAATCGAGAATTTAGATTATTATAATGATACCTTCCATAACGTGAAATTAAAGCATTCTGATTCTAAGCCTGCCTTTTACAGTATGAAGGTACAGGGGGTGGACTATTTTTATTTCACCTCCCCAATTCCTGATTATGATCTTCAGATTCTTTCCCTTATTCCCAATTCCGCAGTGTTCAAAACCATGAACTCCACCCTGCTGACCTTTTCCATTATGTTTATCTTCAGCATACTGCTGAGTATTAGCTTAAGCTGGGTCGTAACAAATAAGAAATTCAGACAGCTGCAGAATCTGCTGGATCTGTTCTCTATAGCAGAGAGGGGAGATAATTACAAAGAAATGCTCCGGCTGAATACAAAAAATGAATATGATGTGATATTCAATAATATTGTACAGACCTTTATTTCCAGCAATATATTGCAGCTGAATCTGGTCCAGGCACAGGTAAAGCAGAAGGATGCCCAGCTGGCGGCGCTGCAGCTCCAATTAAGCCCTCATTTTATTTTTAATACCCTCCAGACCATTGATATGGAAATACTGCGTTTAAAGCCCATAGAAAACAATGCCAGCAAGCTGACACACAATCTTTCGGATATTCTGAAGTACTCTCTGGAAAACACCTTGAAGAGAGTGGAAATCCGGGATGAGATCGCCATCTGCAAGGCCTATGCGGAAATTCAAAAGTTCCGGTATGAAAATCCCTTTATCCTGTATTGGGATTATGATGACAGCGTGCTGAAGGAGAAGGTGATCCATCTGCTGCTCCAGCCCCTGCTGGAGAACAGCCTCCATCACGGCATTAAGGAATTGCCGCGAAGGGGACTGGTCAAGGTTAAAATATTCAAAAGCCGGGACGATATCCGGGTGTATATCATAGATAACGGAATTGGAATTGATTCCCGGCAGCTGGCAGAGATTCGGAGCAGCCTCCATAACAGAAATATTGATCAGACCGCTCATATCGGTATTTATAACACAAATCTGCGTCTGATACTCACCTATGGAGAGGAGGCGGCCATTAAGATATCCAGTAAAAAGGGGGCAGGAACCATAGTGTCCTTCCGCTTTCACGAATAGTTATGCCCCCTCTGAACGGTAACCGAATAGTTATAGCTGCGGTGAAATTTTGGCCGATAGGATATTGACAGAAAGCAGAGTCTGTTGTATGATGGTGCTGTAAAAATAAATAAAGGTAAATTCTTCGGGGCAGGGTGAAATTCCCGACCGGCGGTATAGTCCGCGACTCTTGGATGATATTTTATCATCAAGGATTGATTTGGTGCAATTCCAAAACCGACAGTAAAGTCTGGATGTGAGAAGAGAAGCAGAATAGGATCGATTTTCTATGCCCCAATTTTAATCTATTTAAAATTGAGGGCATTTTTTTAAGATCTGTTCTGCATCGCCAGGAATTTTTCCTTTGTATTAAAAAAGGAGAGAACAAAATGAAAGCAAATACGATGATGAATCAAAGTAAATCCCTATTTTCCACGAAGCAGATGGTAACCATCAGCCTCTTATCGGCACTGGCCTATGTATTGATGCTGATCCATCTTCCCTTTAAGCCTCTTGGGTTTCTGGAAGTGGAATTCAGCAATATTCCGGCATTGATTGCCGCATTGACTTACGGACCCTTTGCCGGTGTGATCGTTGAGCTGGTTAAGAACTTAATCAAAGCAATTACCGCCTCTACCACAGGAATGGTGGGAGAGCTGGCGAATTTCCTGATCAGCAGCGCCTACATCATCCCGGCCGGATTGCTGTACCGGCTCCACATGGGCGGAAAGCGGAAAGCGGAAGTCCATAAGGCGGCCGTAGAGACGGGCAGAGAGAGATCCGGGAGAGCGCTTTATTTGTTTCTGATCTTTGGCATTAGTACGGCAGCTATGACTGTTGCCGGCGCATTATTGAATTATTATGTAATGCTTCCGTTATATGCTAAGGTTTTGGGAGGAATGGATGTCATTGTGGGGATTGCTGCCGGCAGTGTGCCAGCAGTAAAGGATTTGGGAGGCCTGATCCTTTTGGGCATCACCCCATTCAATATTTTCAAGGGGATTTATATCTCTGTCATCGGTTACTATACCTACCGCATGCTGCGGGGAAAACTGCTGAATTAACAGGTATAACGGCGGATTGTTATAAAATGAAAAAAGGTCCGGGATCAAATCCCGGACCTTTTATGTGCGACAGGCAGTCGCACCAGTCTCGGCATGTCCGAGACTATTTTGCGTATTAGGAACAGCGGTTACGATGCGATGCAAAAACGGACTGGGAGTTCTGAAAGCAAGATTTCTCTGGAGTG
>JAEWYQ010000060.1 GCA_023395555.1 Bacillota bacterium | reverse complement strand
CATTTCATAAGCAATTTGTCATAGTTTAACATTCATTATAAAACTACAATTGGTAAGCCGTATGCCTTAATAGGGCACGTGCGGTTTGATAAGGGGGCAACCTAGAAATAGGCTGCCCTACTTTATTCTCGGATAGGAAAGTTCATCTTATACGATAAAATTCCCCTCTTAATATCAATTGGGTTATCATATAATTCCAGCTCTTTGCACTTGTCTAAACAGGTGACAAATGGTAGTATTATAGAAAAAGAGAACAAGCCTTGGGCAGTGAAAGGGAAGGACATACATTGCAAACAATAGATACCTTGTTTACAATGTACGAAAATACAAAGGAGGTTGCAGCATGGGAAGCTATGAGAACATTGTAAAAATAGAAGAGATGAGAAAAAGACTTGAAGAAGGCGACGCGGCATCTGCTCAGAAGGTTCTTGATACAATGGATATTAAGAAAATAAAAAACATGTCGGACCTAAGCCTGATTGCGGAGGTTAATGCAGAAAACGAAAGATATGAGGAGGCAGCCCGCCTGTTTCTTAAAATATATGAGAAAACCAGATCAAGAAAGTCTCTGTTCTATCTGGTGGAACTTTCAATAAAGATGGGGAAGATGGAAGATGCCCGGTATTATCTGGAGGAGTACCAGAAGCTGGCACCCAGGGATTTTTACAAGTATATATTTCGTTACCGGATTGAGCTCCTGAGTAATGAACCCTTCGAAACGTTAATCGAAACGCTGGAGACACTGAAGAAAACCGAATACATGGAGCAGTGGGCGTATGAGCTGGCTAAGACCTATTATAGAGCAGGAATGGAGAAGGAATGCATCCGGGAATGCTCTGATATTATACTGTGGTTTGGGGAAGGGGTTTATGTAGAAAAAGCAAAAATTCTGCGATCTTATTTTTCCGACGGGGCAGATAAGCAAAAGATTATTGAGAATCTGAAGCGTCGTGCCCAGGAAGAAGCGGGGCAGGATGGCGGACGTGGCAAGAGCGATACGGAACAAGGGCACGCCGCTGATATTCATAAGACAGAAGAGAATGCGGCAGCAGAAGAAATGTCGTTTTTTGAGACAACAGAGGAGGAGCCTGCTTCCCAACAGGAAAGGGAGCAGCAGAATAAAACCGATGTACAGGATGAAACGCTTTGGCAGGATTCTGCCGGGTTGGAAGATGTCCTGAGAAGAGATATTCAAAGCATGATGGCGGAAGAGGATTATCTTGGCGAGGAACCAGAACTGTCCGAAGAGAATTACCTTAGCGAAGAATCAGAACCAGAGGAAGAGGGGTACTCTGGAGAAAAAGCGGAACTGTCCGAAAAGGAATACTCCGGCGGGGAATCAGAGTTGCCCGAAGAGGAAACATCTGCGAGGGAATCGAACTTGACCCAAGGCGGGAACTTTGCGGGAGAAACGGAGCTGACAGAAGAGGCATACTTTGACGAGGAAACAGAGCTGACAGAAGAGGCAGCATATTTTAGCGGGAAGTCATACATTGCGGGAGAAGCGGAATTGGCCGGAAGCTCGGAGCTGGGCACGGAACAGGAACTCAGAGAAGAGGATGAGTGGAACGAGGAAGCTGTACCGGAGGAATCGAACGAAGAGGAAGACGATAAAAAGTTGAATCAGCTTTCTCAATCGCTGGGTTTTGATCTTGGGGAGATTTTTTATGATTTTTTGCATGTAAAATCAATTAAAAGGCAGCTGATTAAGAGCCTGGAAGGCATCCTTAATTCCCGTGCAAAGACCGTGCAAATGATTATTACCGGAACCGCAGGTACAGGTAAGACCGCTTTGGCGAAGGAGATTACCATGTTCCTGTACAGGGCGGGGAAGCTGAAGTCCTCCAGAATTGCGAAGATAGATGCGGGTAAACTAAATACCATAGACATTCGATCCAAAAAAGAGACGTTAAGGGATTGCTGTCTGGTGATCGAGAATGCAAGCGAATTGAAGCGGGAGACCATTGACGGTATACTTGAACTGTGCCGCATTCTGCGAGGGAATATAGCGGTAGTACTAGAAGAAAATAAGAGCAATATCAACAAGCTGTTCCGGGTATACCCCAAGCTTATGGATTTGTTCAAGAACCGGATCCATCTTCCCGGATACACTCCAAGGGACTGGATGGGCTTTGCCGGGATTGCCCTTGAGCGGCAGGGATATCAGTTGAGTGAGAAGGCGGAAGCCCTGTTGTATCATAAAATAAACCAGATTGCCGGACAGCCCGAAGCAACCTTGAATCTAACACAGATTCAGAAGCTGATGCAGACGGCGACGCATGCGGCAGATGTCAGAGCCGAGAGGCCGTCAGATGCTCCCACAGCCCGGAATGCATCGAGTGAAATAGAGATGCTGACAATACTGCCGGAAGATTTTATCGGTAATGCCTAAAAAGCTGTATCCTGGCAGGCAACTCCGGGTGGTGCCGCCTGCAGCCCGCCTGGCAGTGCTGCTGCCGTGCAGCGTTGGGATCAGACTTTGAACTGGATGGTAATATTACTGGGAAGCTTCTGCCCTTTTTTAGAGGCCACATTGGTTGTCACATGAAGCAGATAGGATTCATTTTTGTTATAGGGGGCCAAAGGCTCGATCTCGATGCAGTTTTCGACGGAATTATATCGGATATTTGTCTGCAGGGGATTCTGGTTCATGGAAGTTACATATAGATTACGGTTATTTACAGTTGCGGGATTGAGCGGAGCTGTAAACTTGATCTTCCATACAAAGCTGTTAGTTTTATACTTTAAATTCTGTTTTACTCTATGAGTAGGACTCCCCACAATTGATTCGATGGTTATAAAATTGCTGGGCATACTTTATTCATCTCCCTTTGCTAATATCTAATTCACTTGTATTATAGCATATATTATGAAAACTTCAACCAGGAAGAGTGTTTTTACGGCAGTCGGGAAGAGTAAGTTGAAAATGGAAATAAAAAAACGGAATAAAATAGCGGTTACTACTTAAAATATAACTAGCTATTTTTTTAGTTGATTTCCACACCCAAGGAAGGGGAGGGACATCCGGTGCGTCAGTTTTTTTAAAAAACAATTTACAAAACACCACATTGTGGTATAATCAAATTGGCAATAAAAATTTAACAAAATCTTAAGGCATTTTATATGCAATATTAACAAACTGAAGTTCGATAAATTATGAGGTGCACAATGGAGCAATATATTATTAAAGGCGGCAGACCGCTTTTTGGAGAGGTGACAATCAGTGGTTATAAGAACGCGGCCCTTGGAATTATCGCCGCAGCAATTATGACCGATGAAACTGTTAAAATAGAGAATGTACCACACATCAGAGATATTGACGTTCTATTACAGGTGATTGAAGACATTGGAGCAAAGGTGGAACGGGTTGGCAGGAATACCATTACCATCAGCGGAAGTAAGATTAATACAGTAGATGTTGATTTTGATTATGTCAGGAAAATTCGTGCCTCCTATTATCTGGTAGGAGCTTTGCTTGGTAAATATAAATGTGCCAAGGTGGCTTTGCCCGGCGGCTGCAATATCGGCAGCAGGCCTATTGAGCAGCACATCAAGGGTTTTGAGGCTTTGGAGGCAAAGGTTAAGATAGAGCACGGTATGATTTGTGCCGAGACGGAGGAATTAAAGGGAGCTCATATTTATTTCGACTGCTCCAGTGTTGGTGCTACCATCAATGTAATGCTGGCCGCCTGTATGGCGGACGGTCTTACGATTCTGGAGAATTCGGCCAAAGAGCCCCATGTAGTTGATGTGGCTAACTTTTTGAACAGTATGGGCGCAAATATCAAGGGCGCAGGTACGGATGTGATCCGTATCAAGGGTGTGCAGAAGCTCCATGGAAGTGAGTATTCCATTATTCCCGACCAGATTGAAGCGGGGACCTTTATGTTTGCGGCAGCAGCAACAAAGGGTAATATTCTGATTAAGAATGTAATTCCGAAGCATCTGGAGGCTTTCACGGCAAAGCTTCTGGAGATCGGAGCGCAGGTGGAGGAGTTTGATGATATGGTACGCGTAAGAGCGGATCGTAAATTGGGCAACTCCCATGTAAAGACCCTGGTGTATCCGGGTTTTTTAACGGATATGCAGCCCCAGATGACCACCCTGCTGGCAATATCCAAGGGAACCAGTATCGTAACAGAGAGTATTTTTGAAAACCGCTTTAAATACGTGGATGAGCTGACCCGTATGGGAGCATCCATTAAAGTGGAAGGCAATACCGCTATTATCGAGGGCGTGGAGCGCCTTACGGGTGCCAGCGTATGCGCGCCTGATCTCAGAGGAGGCGTTGCCCTGGTGATGGCAGGCTTAATGGCGGAAGGATATACCATTGTAGAGAATATCGAATTTATCGAACGCGGCTATGAAAAGTTTGAGAAAAAGATGCAGCAGCTGGGCGCCGCCATGGTGAAGGTGGATTCTGCCGATATGAAAGCGATCCGGAAGTTCAAGCTGAAGGTTGGATGATTAAGGCAGGCTGAGATGGCGGATAAAAATATTACTTGACGAATTCAGTCATTCGTTATATTCTATTGTTACCAGACAGCATAATTAAATATTTTAATATTTCTCTTATTCAGAGTGACGGAGAGTAAGGCTCTATGAAGTCACGGCAACCCCAGGAATGGAAGGTGCCAACCTGAGCGAGTAATCGAACAATAAGAGGATTTGACCGATAAGGGTATCAAGTCCGCATATTGCGGACTTATTTTTTTGACTAGTTGTAATGTACAAGGCAAAACGATCTTACTTGCCGTTGTTTAACATAAGGCAAAACGATCTTTACTTGCCGTTGTTTAATCCCGCGGAATGCGGCAGAATGGAGGAAATATGCAAAAGAGATTATTTACATCAGAATCAGTGACAGAAGGGCATCCCGATAAAATATGTGATCAGATTTCAGACGCGGTTCTGGATGCATTGTTAGAGCAGGATCCCATGAGCAGGGTTGCCTGTGAGACAGCCATTACCACCGGCCTGGTGCTGGTAATGGGCGAGATTACCACCTCCGGGTATGTGGATATCCAGAAAATCGCCCGTGATACCATCCGTGAAATCGGTTATGACCGTTCGGAGTATGGCTTTGACGCCAATACCTGCGGAGTCATCGTAGCGTTGGACGAGCAGTCCAAGGACATAGCGCTGGGAGTGGATACAGCCTTTGAAGTGAAGGAACACCTTGCGGAGGACGAAGAGCTGTCTAAGATTGGTGCCGGAGATCAGGGCATGATGTTTGGCTATGCGACTAATGAGACAGAGGAATATATGCCCTATCCCATTTCCCTTGCTCATAAGCTGACCAGACAGCTGACGAAGGTAAGAAAGGATAAGACACTGTCCTATCTCAGACCGGACGGCAAGTCCCAGGTGACAGTGGAATATGATGAGAACGGAAGACCGGTCCATCTCAATGCGGTGGTATTGTCCACGCAGCACGATGAGGAGATCAGCATTGAGCAGCTGAGAAAGGATATCAGAAAATATGTCCTGGATGAAATTCTTCCTCATGAATTGATTGACGAGAAAACCAAATTCTATATTAATCCCACAGGGCGCTTTGTCATTGGCGGACCGAACGGGGACAGCGGCCTGACCGGAAGGAAGATTATCGTAGACACCTACGGCGGTTATGCAAGACACGGCGGCGGAGCATTTTCCGGCAAGGACTGCACCAAGGTAGATCGTTCGGCTTCCTATGCAGCCCGCTATGTCGCTAAGAATCTTGTGGCATCCGGCCTGGCGGACCGTTGTGAGATTCAGCTGTCCTATGCCATCGGAGTGGCAGAGCCTACTTCCATCATGCTGGATACCTTCGGAACCGGAAGGCTGCCGGAGGAGGAGCTGGTAACTATTGTACGCAGACATTTTGATCTTCGTCCCGCGGGCATCATTAAGATGCTGGACCTTCGCAGGCCGATTTATAAGCAGACCGCCGCTTACGGACATTTCGGAAGACTGGATCTGGAGATTCCCTGGGAGAGTCTGGACAAGGCAGAGGAGCTGAAGCAGTATCTGAACGAGAAATGAAATAGGAGCAGTAATTAAAGTAATATAACCCTCAGGCCATGGGAAGGATGTTTCCTATGGCCTTTCTCTTTACCGGGAAGGCCTGTCTTGGTTTCCGTATTTCATGGAAACTTTAGAAAGGTTAGAGTATTTTTCTGTGCATATAGTAAAAATAAATGCTATAATGGAAGTAATATTTACGAAAGGATGCAGGTGAAGGCTTTGAAACTGAAGGACAGGTTGATAACAGCTTTCTTTATAATGATAGCGATGCCCATCATGCTGCTTTCCATAGCCGCAGGAACCATCATCAGTTTCCAGACGAATTCCATCCAGGAATCTTATGATGTAGAGACGGATACGCTGAAAGCGATAGCGAATCCCATTCAGATTCTTAACCGGCTGACCAGGGGTATCTATAACGAGATAAAGCTGACCGCTCTTAAGGAACCGCAGAAGCTGGAGGATGAGGCCTTCATCAAACATCTCGGCGACGAGCTGATGAGCCGGTATTCCTTCATAGCGGTGAGAAAGGGTCATGAATTCATCTACGCCGGCAATGAGCAGCTGCTGGACAGTATCAAGGATTCCCTGCAGAAGTTTGGTGAGTACAGCGCGGATGTGGACGGCGGTATGTATGTCAACGGCAGGAAGCCCTTTCTGGTAAAATCCCAGGATTTTTATTTTTCCGACGGCTCGGAAGGGACGATTTTCATCATTACGGATCTGGATACCCTGTTCCCCCAGATCAAGGCGCTGATCAGGCAGACGCTGATCTCTTTTCTGTTTGTGCTGTTATTTACCGCAATGATGCTCATGATCTGGATTTACCGGGGAATCCTCCGGCCTCTGAATATACTGAGAATAGGCATGAGCCAGATCAGGGACGGGGATCTGGATTATTCGGTGCAGTCGGAGACGGAGGATGAGATCGGACAGCTCTGCGAGGACTTTGAGGAAATGCGAATCCGGCTGAAGGAGCTGATTGATAACCGTCTGAAATATGAAGAGGATATTAAGGAACTGATCAGCAATATTTCCCATGATCTGAAGACCCCGCTGACAGCGATCCAGGGCTATGCGGAGGGCCTTATTGACGGAGTGGCCGGTTCTCCGGAGAAGCAGGAGAAGTATCTGCAGACCATATTAAGCAAGGCGAATGATATGGCAATTCTGGTGGATGAACTGGGGTTTTATGCGAAGATAGACTGCAATACCATCCCCTACTCTTTTAAGGAGATTAAGATCGGGGAGTATTTTGATGATTGTATGGAAGAAATCGGCCTGGATCTGGAGGTCAGAAATATCGAGGTCCAGTACTATAATGAAATAAGCCCCCAGGCAAGGGTCGTGGCCGATGCGGAGCAGCTGAAGCGTGTGGTTAATAATATTATAGGGAATGCGGTAAAATATCTGGATAAACCCAAGGGCATTCTGCAAATCAGATTGCATGATGCAGGCCCTTATATCCAGGTGGAGATAGAGGATAATGGCGCGGGAATCCCGAAGGCGGATATTCCTTATATCTTTGAACGCTTTTACCGGGCGGACGCCTCAAGAAACTCAAAAAAAGGGGGCAGCGGTCTGGGATTAGCCATATCGAAGAAGATTATCGAGGATCATGGAGGCAGGATCTGGGCCTCCAGTGAGCAGGGAGTGGGAACCACCGTCCTGTTTACACTGCGGAAGGCGGAAGGCGGCATGAAATGAGAAGGATTGTGAAAGGAGTGTAATGATGAACAGGCTATTAATTATCGAGGATGAAGTGGCAATCGCGGAGCTTGAGAAGGATTATCTGGAGCTCAGCGGATTTGAGGTAGAGGTGGAGACCACCGGGGATGTGGGGCTGAATAGAGCGCTTTCAGAGGAATTTGATATGATTATTCTGGATCTGATGCTTCCAGGCGTGGACGGCTTTGAGATTTGTAAAAAGATTCGGGAAATTAAAAACATTCCGGTTATCATGGTGTCCGCAAAGCGGGATGATATCGATAAGATCCGCGGCCTGGGTCTGGGTGCGGACGACTACATGACGAAGCCCTTCAGCCCCAGCGAGCTGGTGGCCAGGGTAAAGGCCCATCTTGCCAGATATGAAAGGCTCATCGGCTCCGGAGTAAAGGAGAATGAGATCATTGAAATCCGCGGACTTAAGATAGATAAGACAGCAAGACGGGTATTTCTCAATGGGGAAGAGAAGATCTTTACCACGAAGGAATTTGATCTTCTGACCTTTCTGGCACAGAATCCAAACCATGTCTATACGAAGGATGAGCTGTTCCGGGAGATCTGGGATATGGAATCCGTGGGGGATATTGCCACGGTGACGGTTCATATCAAGAAGATCCGGGAGAAGATCGAATACAATACCTCAAAGCCCCAGTATATCGAAACAATATGGGGTGTTGGTTATCGTTTTAAAGTATAAGAATTCACCGCAGCTTGGCATATCAGACTGTCATAGGCCATATTGCAATGAATTCCTGGCAGCGAGCTGGGAAAGTCTTGACAAATTATTAACGAAATGCTACTATTATCCTTGCCAATTCAAAAGGGTTTCTGATGAAAAGGCATAGGAATTATATGAGCAAATCGTTCTGAAGGCAGGTATATCTGGGCAAGAAGACGAGGAAGACAGGTATGCACATATTCCCTATGCTATTATGGCATAGGGATTTTTGTCGTATACGATAAAATGCTCCGCAGGATGCACATGCCGCGCAAAATGCACATTCTGTGCATGGGCAGATGTTGCCCGAAGGCAACCGCACGGCAGAGCAAGAGTCTGCGCAGACCCTTTATTCAAAAATATCCGAATTGGGAGGAGATCGGGATGGAAACAAGAATTGCATTAATCGGCATTATTGTGGAGGATATGGATGCCGTGGAACGTCTTAACGGGCTGCTTCACGAGTATGGCCAGTATATTATCGGCAGAATGGGAATTCCCTATCGTGAGAAGAATATTAATATCATTAGTGTCGTGGTCAACGCGGATTCAGATACCATAAGCACCCTGGCAGGAAAGCTGGGAATGATTAAGGGTGTAAATGTGAAGACCGTGTATTCAAAAAAATAGCAGAGATAAGAAAAGGAGACGGAAGTTTGAAACTAAAAAGTAGTGGGTAGGTAATAAAAAAGCGTATAGCAAACAAACCATTCACAATTAGTGGATGGCAAAAGTTCCTATTATGAAATCAGGATTAAACAGTTATAGCAGGATCGTCTATTATTGTGTAACCTCTTTTCCTGAACAGTTCCAGAGCCTGTGACCTTGTCAGAATCTTGGATTCATGGACAGGGCGATGTTCTAAGAAACCTTCCGGGGTATAGGGCTCCAGCTTGCTTAAGA
>JAEWYQ010000056.1 GCA_023395555.1 Bacillota bacterium | reverse complement strand
CATTTCATAAGCAATTTGTCATAGTTTAACATTCATTATAAAACTACAATTGGTAAGCCGTATGCCTTAATAGGGCACGTGCGGTTTGATAAGGGGGCAACCTAGAAATAGGCTGCCCTACTTTATTGTCCAAAAATAAATTTTACCGTTTTCTGCACTGCGAGTTTTTCCCAGAGCGATAAATCGAGATAATTTTGCAGGATTCTGCATATACTGAACCGGAAGGATGGATAAAAAACAGTATTATAAAAACAGTACTGCCATGAACGGTACTGTTATGGAGGGAGCTATGCTGTTAACTTACAATCGCTTTTTGAAATATACTTTTTTATTCCTGACCGGAGGCTTTCTCTATGGAGGGATTGAAATTATAAGCCGGGGTTATTCTCATGTCTCCATGCTGGTGGCGGGAGGAATCTGCTTTGTGCTGATCGGTTCTCTGAATGAGGTTTATTCCTGGAAGATGTCCATTGTCAGCCAGATGGCCATTTCTGCATTGATTATTACCGCCGTCGAGCTGGTGGTGGGAGTTGTGGTTAACCTGTGGCTGAAGCTGGGGGTATGGGATTATTCCCGGCAGCCTTATAATTTTCTCGGGCAAATCTGCCTTCTGTATACCAATCTCTGGTTCCTGCTGTCCCTGCCTGCCATTGTGCTGGATGATTATCTCCGGTATCTGCTGATGAAGGAGGAGAAGCCCCATTATAAATTCCTCTAGGGAATCAGCACACAATACTTGTCCAGCAGTGCAACCGGATGATAGGACAGCTTGGAGGTCCGCAGACCGGGATCTCCCACATCCTCCTCCCGGTTAATATATTGGATGCCGTAGGTATTGCGCATGTCGCCGGAGAATTCCTTAACAATCATCTGGTAAGAGCCGGGATATTCCCGGTTGGCCTTCTCGATATGACAGTACAGGGTATCGTTAATGATCTCGCCGATGGCCATGGCAACAATCGCCCCGTCAACCTGGATATAGGCGCCCGGAAGGCCGAACTGCTCCAGGCGGGGGATGAGCTCCAGGGCATGGGCCAGCTCTTCCTGGGCCAGAGAGGCTTCTTTTCCGTGGTTTTTCTCATAATCCATCAAAAAATCAATTACTTTGGGGAGGTTCTGCGGCGTGATCCGGTGGTAGGAGTAATCCGGATACAGCTTCTTGAATTTGTTAATGTGATTCCGCTGACCGCTGAATTTCCTTCCGGCCATATCTGCCAGATCCTCCGCACGATAGAGATAATCTGCCCAGTCACGGTTGGAAGAACAGGGCTGTATGCCGCCGAATTCCTTCACCAGAATGGAAACGGCTTCCTCGGGAAGCGTACAGAACCACATGGGGATATCCTGTTCCCGGCAGTATTCCTTAATGGCCTCCATTGCCTTTGACAGGGAGCCGCCGCCCACGGGAAGGGTAAAGGAGGTCCGGTTTAAAAACTTCACCTTATATAAAATCATATCATCAAAAACCGTAAAACTGGTCTGATAAAAGCTCCGCCACATATACATGGCGCCTATGGTATAGTCGCTGGTACGGCTGATTTTATACTTGAAATACTCTGCTGCTTTACAAATGTTATCAGCAGTAATGGGATCAAATGTTAGCATAAAAGTCTCCTGAGTCTATTGAATACAATAAAGAATTACGCTGTCGGCAGCGTATGTCTTTATTTATATCATATTATGTCGAAACTGTCCATATGGCACCGATAGAGTGTTTTTGTTATTGTGCCGCGGTTTATGCTGTTTTATCCATTTTGTCCCCTTTGTTCTAATAGTTCATCGTAAGTGGTTTGCAGGGCATCCTTAATTGCTCTTAGCTGAGAGGCGTAGATATGCTGTATTCCCCGCTCTATTTTTACCAGAGATTCGCGTGTGATAGAGATACCCTGTAAATCCAGCAGACGGACAAGTTCAGTTTGACCTATCTTCTTTGCGATTCTAATTTCACGTATGTTTTTACCAATAAAAATGGAAGAGTCTGTTTTTATCTTTTGTTCGTTCATACAAAAATCCTTTCAAAAGGTATGGACTTATTCTAGTCCTTTTGTGCTTTATTTTAATGGTATTTCTTGCTATAATGGGACTAATACAGGTCCATTTTTTCAAGGACAACCATACCAGGGATTAAGATGCCGGACGAATCAAGGCTGCGATTCAGGCATCTAAACCGTACATATCGGAGGAATGAATATGAGCATGAGGAACATCTATCGAGAGATTGCGAGAAAAAATGGAGTTACGGTTGAGGAAGTGAAACGGGAGATGCAGGAGGCAATCAATGCGGCCTACAGAGTGACACCGGTGGACAGCATTACCCGGGAGTACCAGGACAGGGTTCCGCGGGTAGGGGAAGTGCCTACGGCGGAGGAGTTCATCCGATATGCAGCAAAAGAGGTTGGTCGCAGAAAAAAATAGTAATACCCTGTTTTTATTCGGTGTAAATTATGCTATGATGATAGTTACTATAATGAACCGGATAAGGAGGGATTGATTATGAAATTGTTGTTAGTGGCGGTGAATGCCAGGTATATCCATTCTAATCTGGCAGTGTACAGCCTTCGGGCGTATGCCCGGCAGCAGGGATTTACGGGGCAGATATCTTTAGCGGAATATACGATCAATCATCCCAGGGAGGATATATTGAAGGGGATTTATCAGGAGCATGCAGATGTGGTTGCCTTTTCCTGCTATATATGGAATATTGATATAATTCTCAAGCTTACAAAGGAATTGCATAAGGTACAGCCGGAGGCCAGACTGTGGCTCGGAGGCCCTGAGGTGTCTTATGATGCCGAGGCCCGTCTTTTGAAGAATTGTGAGCTGAAGGGTATTATGCTGGGAGAAGGGGAGCAGACCTTCCTGGAGCTGGCCCGGTATTATTCCTGCGGCGGTATTTCTGAGGAAGCCGGTACCAGAGGGGTGGATGCCGAAGAGACGGATACCGGGTTGGAGCGAATCAAAGGAATTGCCTTTCGAAGAGGAAGGGATATAATGGTCACAGAGGCAAGGCAGCCCATGTCTCTGAATGAGATTCCCTTTCCCTATGAAGCTATGACGGATTTTAAAAACAGGATCATCTATTATGAGAGCAGCCGGGGATGTCCCTTCTCCTGCAGCTATTGCCTTTCCTCTGTCGACAGGAGGGTCAGGCTCCGGAATACCGGCCTGGTGAAGAAGGAGCTGAAGTTCCTGCTGGATCAGCAGGTTCCCCAGGTAAAGTTTGTGGACAGAACCTTCAACTGCAATAAGGCCCATGCCATGGAAATCTGGCGCTTTATTAAGGAACAGGATAATGGCATCACTAATTTTCATTTTGAAATATCAGCGGATCTGCTGGAGGAGGATGAGATTGCGTTTCTGGCAACGCTTCGTCCCGCCCAGGTACAGCTGGAGATAGGGGTTCAGTCCACGAATCCGGACACGGTGGAGGCAATCCGGCGGAAGACGGATTTGGATCGGCTGAAGCGTAATGTTCTTCGAATCGGAGAGAGCGGAAATATTCATCAGCATCTGGATCTGATTGCGGGCCTGCCCCATGAGGACTATACCTCCTTTGAGCGTTCCTTTCAGGAGGTGTACGAGCTGAGGCCGGACCAGCTTCAGCTGGGATTTTTAAAGGTGCTGAAGGGTTCTCCCATGGAGGAAGCAAGCAGATCCTATGGTATTGTATACCGGGATGATCCCCCCTACGAGGTGCTCTGTACGAAGAAGCTGTCTTTTGAAGAAGTGCTGAAGCTGAAGGGTATCTGCGAGACGGTGGAGATTTATTATAACAGCGGCCAGTTTAAGTATGCCATGGAGTATCTGGAGCATTTCTTTCCTGCCGCGATGAGGCTGTACGAGGCAGTTTACGATTATTATGAAAGCGCTGGTATGGAAGCTCAGGCTCACAGCAGGATAAAGCGTTATGAGCTGCTGTGGGATTTCTTTCAGGAGAAGGCGGCCGGTGTTCCGCCGGAGGAAGCGGATGAGAAGAGAAGAGACAGGAGCAGCTTGTTTAAAGAAATTCTCCTGATGGACCTGTTTCTGAGGGAAGACAGCAAAAACAGACCGGCCTTTGCCGGAGAGAGATCGGGTAAGAACTATAAAGAATACTATGACCGGTACAGGAGGGAGTATTCGCGGGAGCAAGGCTCCCGGCAGCTTCAGCTTCACATCGAGGAATTCACTTATGATATCGCGGCATCGGCTGCGGCGGGAAATGCAATAAAAAAAGAGCAGGTTCTTCTGTTTGATTACAGCAGAAGGGATCCCATTACAAAATCGGCAGCGGTTACTGTTCTGGAAGGATATTCAGGGACATAATTGCGGGATTGTATATACCGGCATATGTATTTATAAAATAAATACGCAGGCTCATAAAATGTACGTTTTGCGGGTATGTTAGAGAAAAGGAGGCATCTAGACAGATGGCAATTCAAAGGATATCCAGGAAGGAGCGGGAGAGGGTGGATCGCATTATATCCGCTTTGAACCGGGAATATACCACGGAATATAAGGTCTTTTTAAATCACGATAATCCCTGGCAGCTTCTGATTGCTACGATTCTGAGCGCGCAGTGCACGGATGCGCGAGTCAATATTGTAACGAAGGATCTGTATCAGAAATATACGAGTCTGCAGGACTTTGCAGATGCGGACCAGGAGGAGCTGGAGAAGGACATCCATTCCACCGGATTTTATAAAAATAAGGCGAGGAATATCATCGCCTGTGCAAAAGAGCTGATTGAGAAATACAACGGAGAGGTTCCCAGTGATATTGATGCCCTGACCAGCCTTGCGGGAGTCGGACGGAAGACGGCGAATGTCATCCGGGGAAATATCTTTCATGAGCCAAGTATTGTTGTAGACACCCATGTAAAGCGTATTTCCGGGCGGCTTGGCTTTACAAAAGAGGAAGATCCGGTAAAGATAGAGTTTGACCTGATGAAGCTTCTGCCCAGGGAGCAGTGGATTGCCTATAACCTTCAGATCATCACCCTGGGCCGTACCATATGCACGGCAAGAAATCCCAGGTGTGAGGAGTGCTTTTTGAAGGAAGAATGTCCGTATTACAGCAAAGCTTCCGGTCTTACCGTAAAAAAAGCTTGATAGAATGGTCAAAATATCTTAGAATAATTCTTGCATCCTAAAATGGTTTGTTTTTGATGGTGTTCAGTTCCAGGATCAGAGCTTCCTTTTGTTTGATTTTGGTTCGGGATATCATCTCGGCAATGGAATCAATTCTATCCGGGCGGTTCTGCTCGTGATACAGCCTGGCTAACATGCGGTATGATCCCGTGACATCTGTCCGGCAGGAATAAATGCTGAATTCCAGCACGGTCTGGGCGCGGGAGATAAAGCCCTTGTCTGCCAGCCGTACGGCCCATTTATGGAGCATGCTTACAAAAGAAGTGTAGTTGTTATCATACTCGGTCAGAAGGGCAAGATTCGCCGCACCGTACCGGAACTTGAGTTCCGTATTGGTCAGACCGCAGAGATTGATCATTCTGCGGTCGGAAAGCTTACGGATAAGATCCCGGTATGAATTGGCGGTGTCGTCTTCGATATCTTCCATGGGAAGGGAATCAAGGGATACCGTAAGATAATCCAGCCCGGAGATATCCTTCTTGCGTGCCTGGTTGGATTCGCGCTCTTTCTGCCAGAAGAGGTCCAGGGTTTTCTTGGACAGCCTGCTTTCCTTTTTCATTTCGTGGTGCAGCCATACGACAAAAATAAGGATAAGTGCGGAGGTGATAGGAAGACTCATAAGGGTTCACAGCCTTTCAAACAAAAATTTAAAAAAGAGGTGAAATGAATGAATTTCTATAATAAAAAATCAAAAAAAATTATATCGACAATCATAATCATTATATTGGTGTTGGCTATGACGCTGCCGACCATCCTGAGCGTACTGAACTAGGGTGTTATAAATATACATAATTCTTTCGGAAAAGTCAACGAAGGAATGCTGTAACACGGCATTTTGAAATATGGTCTGAAAGAAAAACTTGAATAATCTTCGGTTTATGTTAAAATAGGAAGAAGTCACAAATGTAACAAAATAAGGCTCCAGAAGGATTTAGCCATTTAGAAAAGGAGGATGAATATGGGCAGGAAGAAAATTATTAAGTTCGCGATTTTTTTACTCTCCATTTCCTTTTTGTTTATCACAAGGGAATTGCTGTACCAGTCTGATTTATATGCGGGGAATGTAATGCACGCATCTGCAAAAGAGAATAATAGGACCATTGTAAAGGGCGTATTTATAGATGAGGTTGATGTCAGCGGAATGACAAAAGAGCAGGCAGAGGCTGCGGTGCGGGACTATGTGGAAGGGCTGCGGAACAAGGGTGTCGCCATCCTGATTGGTAAGAATATCGTATATACCACCATGGGCGCCCTTGGCTATGAGATGGAGGAGAATGACAATATCGATACCGCGCTGTCCCTGGGAACCAGCGGTAATCTGATCAAGCAGTATAAGGATATGAAGGACATTGAGCAGGGAAATATTGTATATCCTATTTCCTTCATTTATGACAAAACAAAGATCAGAGACATTGTTGAGGTGGATGTAAGCTCGTATAATGTGGCTCCCGTTAACGCCACGATTACCAGAAAGAACGGTAAATTTATCTACGGCGATCATGTTGTCGGAAGAAAAGTGAATGTTGATGCCACGGTTAATGTGATTTCAGAAGCCCTGGACTCTTGGAAGCGTCAGGATATCGTTGTGGAAGCAGTGGTTGAGGATGATATGCCGCTTTATACCAGGGACGTGGTGGAGCAATGCAACACCGTGATTGGTACCTTTACCACGGAATATACGGATTCGGCAGAAGGAAGAGCCGCAAACCTGGCCAACGGGGCAAGGCTGATCAATAATGCCGTACTATATCCGGGAGATGTGTTCTCCGGATACAAATACCTGACCCCCTTCACCAAGGAAAACGGTTATTATGTCGCAGGAGCTTACCTGCAGGGGAAGGTAATTGACAGTGTGGGCGGAGGAGCCTGTCAGGTAACCACTACGCTGTATAATGCGGTGTTGAGTGCGGAGCTTGAGGTGGTGGAACGTCAGCCCCATTCCATGACCATCAGCTATGTGGATTTATCCAGAGATGCGGCAATTGCAGGAACTTATAAGGATTTTAAGTTTAAGAATAATACGGATGCTCCCATTGTGATTGAAGCTACTACAAAGGGAAGAAAAATTACCTTTAAGCTGTGGGGCAAGGAGACCAGGGATAATAAGAACCGGACCGTGGAGTATGAGACGAAGATATTGTCCGAGACCGCGCCTCCGCCGGATGTAATCACAAAGGATCCGAACCAGCCGGAGGGCTACCGCAAGGTGACCCAGTCGGCCCATACCGGTTATAAAGCCGAGCTGTACAAGGTTGTATATGAGAATGGCATTGAGGTCAGCAGAGTGCTGGTCAATAAGAGCAATTATGCTCCGGCTCCCAAGTATGTAACCATTGGGACAAAGAAGGTAGAGGTACCGGAAGAGACGACTGATCCGAAGGATACGAAAAACTCTGCCGATAAGAAGGATACGAAAAAGGACAACGATAAAAAGGATAATACCCAGCCGGATACAAATGAGCCGGATGCTGCAGGGGATGAGACCCAGGACGAGTCAGAGGCGGACAATCTTGCGAATCCTCAAGGACAGATCCAGGGGGATGTCTGGGATGAATCCTGGTATGATTGACATCATGGAGGTCAGGTATGAACGTGGGGAAAGTACCGGAAGCGGTCCTGAAGAGGTCTGTTTTAAATCAAATAGGGCACAGGCGTGAGGAAGTGCTGGTTGGTCCCGCCATTGGCGAGGATTGCAGCGTTCTTGCAATTGCTGAGGATGAGGTGCTTGTTCTTTCTACGGATCCCATTACGGGAACGGTACAGGATATCGGAACCCTTGCAGTTCATATCACAGCCAATGATATTGCTTCCAATGGAGCCGAGATCATTGGTATTATGCTTACGGTTCTCCTGCCGGAAGGAACGAAAGAGGAACAGCTGAGAACTGCCATGCAGGATATGGAGGCAGTTTGTGAGCAGTTGGATATTGAGATTGTCGGCGGGCATACCGAGATCACCAGAGCGGTGTGCCAGCCAATTATTACCGTTACCGGTGTGGGGAAGATGAAGCGCAGCGAGATGATCAAAACTGCGGGAGCCAGGCCGGGTCAGGAAATTGTTATGACCAAATGGGCCGGTCTGGAAGGAACGGCAATTATAGCAGCAGCCAGGGAAGAAGAGCTTCGTACCCGGTACAGCCGGAGCTTTCTGGAGGGTGCCAGGAAGATGATAAATCATATCTCTGTGGTGCCGGAAGCCCGGATTGCCAGAGAATGCGGTGTAACCTCCATGCACGATGTGACGGAGGGAGGAATTTTCGGAGCATTGTGGGAAATCGGAGCGGCTTCCAGGGCAGGCATGGAAATTGATTTGAAGAAGATTCTGCTGAAGCAGGAAACGGTGGAAATCTGTGAATTTTATGATATTAATCCGTATATGCTGATCTCCAGCGGATGTATGCTGATGGTGACGGACCGGGCGAATTATCTGGTGGACCGGCTGGAGGCGGGCGGAATTGATGCGGCGGTCATCGGCCGGATTACGGAGGGAAATGACCGTGTGATTATCAACGGCGGGGAAAGACGTTTTCTGGAGCCGCCCAAAAGTGACGAGCTGTACCGGGTGATGATGGGAATGCATTCTCAAGGAACGAATTCCTGAGGAAAGAATGCTTAATTATATATAAGGGTAAAAAATTCACAGGGGAAGGGAAGGATTTTGAATGAGAGAAAAAATCTTGGCTGCAATTGATAAAAACAGTAAGATTTCCGCTGTTGATCTGGCTGTCATGCTGGGCACCACCGAAGAAGAGATTGTGACCACCTTAAAGGAATTAGAGGATGAGACTGTAATCTGCGGGTATCCGACACTGATTAACTGGGATAAGGTCCATTGTGAAAGGGTGACCGCATTGATCGAGGTTAAGGTTACGCCCCAGCGAGGCTTGGGCTTTGATAAGATTGCCGAGAGAATCTATCAGTTTGACGAGGTGCAGTCGGTATATCTGATGTCGGGAGGCTTTGATCTGACCGTGATTATCGAGGGCAGAACCATGAGGGAGGTGGCCGCCTTTGTATCGGAGAAGCTTGCTCCTATGGAAGCAATTCTCAGTACGGGTACCCATTTTGTACTAAAGAAATATAAAGAGCATGGTCTGCCGTTGGTTCAAACCAAGCACGATGAAAGGATGTTGATTACGCCTTGAGAAATCCCCTGTCCAAAACAGTTGTGAACATACCGCCGTCCGGAATTCGGAAATTCTTTGACATTGTCAGCGAGATGAAGGACGCTATCTCCTTAGGCGTGGGTGAGCCGGATTTTGATACCCCTTGGCATATACGGGAGGAGGGCATCTATTCTCTGGAAAAGGGAAAGACCTTCTATACCTCCAACGCCGGATTGAAGGAGCTGAAGATAGAGATCTGCAATTATTTAGACCGCAGATTTGATTTACACTATGATTATAACAAGGAGGTCATCGTTACGGTGGGCGGCAGTGAAGCCATTGATATCGCTCTTCGTGCCATGCTGGATCCGGGCGATGAGGTGCTGATCCCCCAGCCCTGCTATGTATCCTACCATCCCTGTACGGTTCTTGCCGGAGGGGTTCCGGTGGTGATTGAGCTGAAGGGGGAGAATGATTTTAAGCTTACCAGACAGGAGCTGGAGGCTGCCATTACTCCTAGGACGAAGGTATTAATTCTGACCTATCCCAATAATCCCACAGGGGCCATTATGGATCATGGAGATCTGGAAAAGCTGGTAGATCTCATTATAGAAAAGGATTTGATGGTGGTTTCCGATGAGATTTATTCGGAGCTCACCTATGGCAGCAGGCATGTGTCCATTGCCTCCTTTCCGGGAATGAAGGAGAGAACCATTGTAGTCAACGGCTTTTCCAAATCCTATGCCATGACCGGCTGGCGTCTGGGCTATGCGGCAGGTCCGGCATTGGTTATGGAGCAAATGATTAAGATACACCAATTTGCTATTATGTGCGCACCCACCACGAGCCAGTATGCAGGTCTTGAGGCAGTGAAAAACGGGGATGGTGATGTGGAAATGATGCGGGATGCCTACGATAAGAGGCGCAGATTTGTAGTTCATGCCATTCGCAGGATGGGCTTGGATTGCTTCGAGCCCTATGGGGCATTTTATGTGTTTCCCTGTATCAAAAGCCTTGGCATGACCTCGGATGAATTTGCTACCCGTCTTTTGCAGGAGGAGAAGGTGGCCGTGGTTCCGGGAACGGCTTTTGGCGATTGCGGAGAGGGATATCTGAGGATTTCCTATGCATATTCCATTGAAAATTTGAAGACAGCCCTGGAGCGGATGGAGAACTTTGTAGAACGGCACAGACAGCTGAATTAATTGTAAGAGTTCAGTTGATAATAGTATAACATTTATGATACAATAAGTAAAATACTTAGGAGGTGCGCAAATGGCCGTAAATGTAGAGCATATTAATCCGTTCTTAATGGCTGCTACAAAAATACTGAAGGAAATGTGTTTTGTTGATGCCGCAATAGGAAGACCATACATAAAGAATCCGGCTTTCTTTGATAATACATTACTTATTCTGATTGGCTTTACCGGTACAATGAAAGGACAGGCAATGATTGCATTTGAGGATCCCGTTGCCTGTGATATTGCTTCAAAGATGATTATGATGCCGGTTACGGAGATGGATGATCTGGCTAAAAGTGCAATCTGTGAGCTGGGGAATATGATTATGGGCAATACTGCAACTATATTTTCCACGAAGGGAATTGCGATTGATATAACCCCGCCCACCATCGGTAACGGTACAATGACCTTTAGTACGACTTATGCGCATAATATCTGCATACCGCTGGAATATGGAGATCATAAAAAGATTGAGATACATATTGCGATTAAAGGTGATTAGGTCACCTTTTTTCTTTGTAAGGATGTAATAGTTCAGAGGGGGGCCAGGCGGAGAACATAATACCCCCTCACACACAGGACGTAAGACATAGGATTGGATTTGTATGCCATATCCGTACAGTTTTGTTCGTCTATGACATACAAATCCAATCCTATGTCTTACATACAGTGCATTACGGGGGTATTATGTTCTCCGCCTGGCCCCCCTCTGAACTGCTACGTAAGGACATTGTTTTGAAGGAGGAGCAGAGGCTGGAATGAATGTTGTGTTATTAGAACCGGAGATACCGGCCAACACCGGCAATATCGGAAGAACCTGCGTAGCCACCGGCACCAGGCTGCATCTGATCGAACCCCTGGGCTTTCGGTTGGATGAAAAGGAGATCCGGCGGGCCGGGCTGGATTATTGGAAGGATCTTGATGTTACAGTATACAAAAACTTTCCGGAATTCCTGGACAGGAATCCCGGAGCTAAAATCTTTATGGCTACCACGAAGGCGCAGCATTCCTACACCCAGGTGGAATACGATCCGGACTGTTACATCATGTTTGGAAAGGAAAGCGCGGGAATACCGGAGGAGCTGCTGCTGGAATATAAGAAGAATACCATAAGGATTCCCATGATAGGTGATATCCGATCCCTTAACCTGGGCAATTCGGTTGCAATTATCCTGTACGAAGCCCTGCGGCAAAATAATTTTGAGGGAATGCGCATGGAAGGACAGCTTCACCGCCATAGTTGGGACGAAGCGTAGAAACATGATTACATTTAAGCCAGGAAGGAAAGGCAAGTAAAAGGATGTCTTGCCGCCCCTTCCTGGCTTAAATGTGATTACGGAGATTATTCTTCCGGAGCCATGGTTAAGGAAAAGATGAATTCGCTTCCCACACCCTCGGTGCTGATTACATTGATATTTTCATTGTGTGCCTGGATGATCTCCCTGGTGATGGACAGCCCGAGGCCGGTGCCCTTCTTATCCTTGCCGCGGGAGACATCGGTTTTGTAGAAGCGTTCCCATACCTTTTTGATGGAATCCTTCGGGATTCCGATGCCATAATCCTTAACAGATACGAATACCTTTTCCCCCTTTTCTTCGGTGCTGACCCGGATCTTGGAGTTGGCATGGCTGAACTTGATGGCATTGTCGATGAGATTGTAGAGCACCTGCTGTATCTTGCCCATATCTGCATTGACATAGGTCTGCCTGGCGGAGAATACCAGGTTTAAGGTAATTTTTTTATCCCTGCAGGCGCCTTCAAAGGCTTCTGCGGTTTTTTTGATGATATGATTGATATCAAAGGTTGTGACATCCAGAAAGGTTCCGTTGTTTTCAAAGCTGTTGAGTTCCAGGAGACCGGAGGTCAGCTTGGTCAGACGCTCCGTCTCAAATAAAATGATATTAAGGTATTTGTCCTGCATCTCATGAGGAATGGTTCCGTCCAGAATGGCGCCGGCATAGCCCTTGATGGAGGTAAGGGGGGAACGGAAATCATGAGAGATATTGGCCACGAACTTCTTCTGGTAATCATCCAGCTTGCTCAGTTCCCCTGCCATGTAGGAGACAGCGGTTCCTAATTCCTGGTATTCGTTCAGCCCCCTGGAAGGAATGGTATAGCTATAATTGCCGGAGGAGTACTCCCTGGCGGCTTTCATCAGGTTTCGCATGGGAACTGCGGTAATGTAGTAGATATAGACAAAGAGCAGGAAAAGCATGGGCAGGAAGACCAGAAAGCAGATGTTTATGACATCCAGATAATAATTGGTCTCGTTGGTGATCTCCTTCTGGGAGGTATGCAAAATGATATAGCCCCTGAGCCGGAAGTTCACGTTGATCCGGTGGGTCAGACTGAGCATGGGCTCATAGAAAATATCCTCATAATACACATTTTCCGTTATGGTACGCTCCAGAAGGGAGGGATCAAATTCATTGATATCCCGCCCTTGTGCATTTCTGGAATAGGAGGAATCAGCCATGATGATTCCCTTGGAGCTCACGATCCACACACGGATGCCCAGAAAGGTGTCGATGGAACGCAATGGTACGTTAAGATTGCCCAGGGACATCTCAGAATTATAGAAATTAGCCATGTATTCGGATTCGATCAGCTTGGCCTCATCCAGCAGCTGATCCTGTTTGTTATCCTTCAATCGCCGTTCCAGCAGCCTCATACCGTATGTATTCAAAAGCAGAAACACCATGAAGCCGGTCAGAAGAAAGCAGATGATTAATCTGGACCAGAGAGTCTTTTTCATGGTATTCACCGCCTTTCTTTTTTATCTCAATTGTTCCTGTCTTCTTTATTCCTGTTATTTTTTCTGGTTCTTTACTTCGAACTTGTATCCGATTCCCCAGACAGTCCCCAGGCTCCAGTCCTGGTGATCCTTGATCTTCTCGCGCAGACGCTTGATGTGAACGTCCACGGTACGGGTATCCCCATAATATTCATAACCCCAGATGTGATCCAGAAGCTGTTCTCTGGTGAAGACCTGATTGGGGTGGGACGCCAGGAAATACAGTAGTTCCAGCTCCTTTGGCGGCATTTCTATATTCTCACCCAGGTACTGGACGGAATAATTGCTGAGGTTGATCATCAGATCCCGATAGGCGACATAGTCGCCGGTAGGGGCGGGAGCCTCGGGTTCTTCCGCCGCATTGGCATTGCCGGGGTGGAAACGGCGCAGCACAGCCCGTACTCTGGCCACCAGCTCCTTGGAATCGAAGGGTTTGATGATATAATCATCCGCCCCCAGCTCCAGTCCCAGGACCTTGTCAAAGATCTCACCCTTGGCGGAAAGCATGATGATGGGAACGGAGGAAGTCTTGCGAATCTCGCGGCATACCTCATAGCCGTCGATGCCCGGCAGCATCAGGTCTAAGAGCACCAGATTCGGCTGGTAGGAAGCAAATTCATGGATAGCGGCCTCGCCGTCGTGTACGATCCGGGTATCAAAGCATTCCTTTGTCAGATAAAGGGATATAAGCTCTGCTATATTGACATCATCATCTACAATCAGTATTTTCTGCTTTGCAATCATAGAGACTCCTTTCCAATACAAAAACTTATTTAAATTCAACTATGGTTACGCCTTCGCCGCCCTCACCGAAGGCACCCAGGCGGAAGGATTTTACATAGCTCAGCTTTTTTAAGCGGGCATGGACGGCGCCTCGCAGGGCTCCGGTGCCGCGGCCGTGGATTACCGTTACCTGGGGCAGGTGAGCCAGATAGGCATCGTCCAGATATTTCTCCAACTCGGACAGAGCCTCGTCCACTGTCTTGCCGATCAGGTTGATATCCGGGTGGATGGTAGCGGACTTGGACATCTTAATCTTGCCGCTCTGGGTCTTATTATAGCCGGGGGCAGTGATAACCTCCTCGTCAATTAGTTCGATATCCTTAATATTCACCAGGGAGCGCAGGATGCCCATCTGGACATAGAGATCCCCCTTGGCATTGGGAAGAGTGCTTATGGTGCCCTTGATATTCAGACTGATGACATTGACTGAATCTCCGATCTTAAGCTTATTGGCGGAAGGAGCCTTGGCCGGCTTTTGCTTCCGCTGTGAATGAGGAGCCTCACTTCCGCTTAAGCGTTCTCTTAAGTCTGCCCGCTCACTTTCCATATCCTTAATATGACCGCCCTCCTGGAGCCATTTGTTATAGCGGCGGATGCTCTGGTCTGCGAATTCCTTGGCCTCCTGAAGAACCGCGGCAGCCTGCTCTTTGGCCTCCTTCATAAGACGTTCCCGGCTGGCATCCAGGGATTCACTCTTACGGGCAAGGTTTTTCTTTAACTGCTCGATTTCCTGCTTGTACCTGGCTAATTCCTCCTGCTCCCGTTCGATGGTCACACGGTTTGCCTCCAGGTCACTGATCAGATCCTCAAAGCTCTTCTCCTGGTGTCCGATTCTTTCCTTGGCGTCCGCAATGATATAATCCGGCAGCCCCAGTTTCGAGGAAATGGCGAACGCATTACTCTTGCCGGGAATACCAATTAAGAGCCGGTAGGTGGGACGCAGGGTTTCCACATCAAATTCACAGCAGGCATTGGATACCCCTTCGGTAGACAGGGCGTAAATCTTCAGCTCGCTGTAATGAGTGGTAGCCATAACCCGGATATCCCTGCTGTGAAGATGGGACAGGATGGACATGGCAAGAGCGGCACCCTCGGTCGGATCGGTTCCGGCACCAAGCTCATCGAAGAGAACCAGGGAATTGGCATCTGCCTTTTCCAGTATCTTTACAATATTGGTCATATGGGAGGAGAAGGTGCTGAGGCTTTGCTCGATGCTCTGCTCATCTCCGATATCCGCGTATACTTCTTCAAAGACAGCCAGCTCGGAGCCGTCAAAGGCAGGGATATGAAGCCCCGCCTGGCCCATAAGGGTCAGCAGTCCCACTGTTTTCAGGCTGACGGTCTTACCGCCGGTATTGGGGCCGGTGATGATCAGCATGGTAAAATCCTTGCCCAGCATGATATCAATGGGCACCACCTTCTTGGCATCGATCAGGGGATGACGGCCCTTCTTGATATGCAGCAGCCCCTTCTGGTTAAAGCGGGGCTCGGTACCCTTCATTTGCTTGGACAGGGCGGCCCGGGCAAAGATGAAATCCAGCATGGACAGAGTGTGGAAGTCATAGTCCAGGCTGTCACAATGCTCTGCGGCCTGACTGCTGAGTTCCTCCAGTACCTTCTCAATCTCCTCCTGCTCCCGGATTGCCAGTTCCCTCAGCTCATTATTCAGGCGGACGATGGCAACCGGTTCAATGAACAGGGTGGAACCGGTGGAGGATTGGTCGTGGATCATCCCCTGGAACTGGTTCTTGTATTCGGAGCGGACGGGAAGGCAGTACCTTCCGTTACGCATGGTAATAATATTCTCCTGAAGCAGGTTGCGGGAAGAATTGAGGATGGAGCCCAATTCGTTGTGAATCTTGTCATTAGCATTCTTAATAGCCCGGCGGACGCTCTTTAAAGCAGGGCTGGCATCGTCGGCAATCTCCTCTTCCGAGATGATACAGCGGCGGATCTCGTTATTTAATTGAGTCAGAGGCTCCAGATTGGCAAAGAACTCCGTCAGGGAATCCTCTGTCATGGTCTCGCTGTCCTTGCCGGTATATCCTCCGTAGGCCTTGATGCGCAGGACGGCATCCAGGTCGGAGCTGATATGCAGAAGCTCCGCCGCACTGAGGGAGGAGGCAATCTTCAGCCTCATAACGGAGGGACGGATGTCGTGAATCCCGTTAAAGGAGACGCTTCCTTTGCGCAGCAGCCGGGACAGCGCATCGCTGGTCTGCTGCTGCAGGGTCCGGATCGTCTCCAGATCTGTCTGCGGCAGCAGCTGGGCGCACAGCTCCCTTCCGTAGCCGGTACCGGCCAGGGCGGATAATTTATCAATAATCTTATTATATTCCAGGGTTCTTAATGCTTTCTCATTCATGATACGGTTCAAGCCTTTCTGTAAGCTGTACTGGGACAGCGTTCTTCCTGTGGTTTAAAGATACTATATCTATTCTACCTTATGTTGTAAAAAAATAAAACTACAATTTATGAATTAGGAGAATCTTTTACCGGATACGAACCTGGTCTTGTGTCGTCCAATCTGTACAGGGGGGGAATCCGATTCGGCTGAGCCCAAAGACTGAACGGTAACTAATGTTATGCAATTTGCACAATTGCTATTGAAATTACTGGGGTTATGTGTCATAATCTTAGAAGTGTTTGTTTACAGATAATTCATATTATGTTCATATGTAACTGCTAAAATAGGACATAAGTATTATAAGAATCCTACTGGTAATTTGTCTCTTGAAGGAGAATAAGGATGTCTGGGAGCGATAAAAAGGATTTTGAATTTATCAAAGAGCAGGTAATCGAAAAAAAACGCAAGAAATTACGGAAAAAAATCATGCCCATCATAATGACGGTTTGTCTGGCAGTTGTATTTGGAGTGATCGCTGCCATTACTTTTGTGCTGACAGAACCAGGATTGTATGGGCTTTTGCATAAGGAAGAGGAGACAAAGACACCCGCGGATTTTCCTACCTTGAATCCCGATGACCACGGTATCCAGGCCAATGCGCAGACAGGGGAGCCGGGGGAGAAGCAGAGTGAATCCAAGGACGGTGAAGAGCCGGGAGAGCAGGGGGAAAAGGGAGAAGAGACAAAGAACTTTGTAACCGATGCCCCGAAGGATACCCAGCCGGAGCCGGAGACTGTGATTATAGAACGGCCTATCGATGCGGACGTGGATGACTATACCAGTATCTTCAACGGATTACGCAAGATATCTTCAGAGGTTGAGAAATCCATTGTTACGGTGGTGGGAATTACGGATGAAACAGATGTATGGTTCGGGACGAGTGTAGAGCTGGCTAAGGAGACCTACGGTCTGATTATCCATAACAATAATGTTGATCTGTTGATTTTAACAAGTCTGGAGAGAATTGAGGATGCCGATATTATTCAGGTTAGATTTTCGGATAACTTTACGGTGGATGCCACTCTTCAGGATTATGAAACAGAATTGAATCTGGCGGTGATTGCCGTTCCTCTGGAGAAGATCCCGCCCATTTATATGAGCGGCCTTATGGTGGCAAAGCTGGGGGAATCCTACACCTTGACGGTTGGCAGCCCGATTTTGGCCTTGGGCAGCCCCAACGGATATACCGGTTCCATGGAGACAGGGATCGTTTCCAGCAGAAACAGCTATGCCTATATTACGGATAACAAGCTGGATCTGTTCAATACGGATATTACCGACAATGAGAACAGCGAGGGCGTTATTGTGAATATGAAGGGCGAGGTGGTCGGTCTGATTACCAGAACCCTGAAAGGTGAGATGGATGCGGGGCTTAGTACGGCAATCGGTATCAGCAAATTAAAGACCTTTCTGACCAATATGAGCAATCGGCGGGCAAGGGTATATTTTGGAGTCAAAACCATAGACATGCCTGATGCGGTAAAGAAGGAATTTGAGATAACTGCCGGAATCTATGTCAATGAAGTCCGGGAGGCTTCCCCGGCGTTCCTGGCAGGGATACAGAGCGGAGACATCATTCTCCAGGCGGATGGGCAGACCATAACCCATACGAATAATTTCTACAGTGTAATTTCTTCCCTTCTTCCGGGAGAGGAGGTACCGGTTAAAATACAGCGAACCACCGGAGCAGGCCAGAAGGAATTGGAAGTTAAGGTTACTCTTGCGGAGAAACAAAGATAGAAGAAGGAAGGATGTTAGGAAGATGGGAATTCATCGGAATAGCATCCTTTTATTATGGTCTCCTCTCTGCCGCAGGCTGAACGGTAAGGATTAAATTAAGGATGGTGCAATTTAGTGCTTTATATATTCTGGGGGTTAAGGTATAATGTCGATAGAGATTATACTCACGCATTTATGCGCGTACGCCGGAGCGAAGCGTAGTGCGCATCCTGGCACGAAGTGCCATACCATAGGGGCTTGCGAATATGGTATAATACCCTGAGTTCCTGATCTGCGGATGATAGGATACGGGAAGTATAAAGTGATGAATTAGAAAGGTATAGAAGAATGAGGTATATTCAGGATTTAAGAGAGAATGATTTTATTAAGAACGAGATTTATCTGTGTAAGTCAAAGCAAATTTTGACCGGCAAGAGCGGCAAGACATATGCATCCTTGCTGCTGCAGGATAAGACGGGAACCATTGACGCCAAGATTTGGGACTTTAGCAGTGAGATAGAGCAGTATGAGGCCATGGACTTTGTACATATTGATGCGAGAGTGACCAGCTTCCAAGATGCGCTCCAGCTCAATATCAGCAGAATTTATAAGGGCAGGGAAGGGGAGTACTCTCCAGAGAACTATTTTCCTGTGACAACTAAGGATGTAGAAGTAATGTATTGTGAAATCAAGGAATTTGTCCTTGGTCTCAAGGATATGAATCTGAGAACCCTGGCAGAGGATTTCTTTATTAAGGATGCGGAATTTGTTAAGAACTTTAAGACCCATTCTGCGGCAAAGAGTGTACATCACAGCTTTGTCGGCGGATTATTGGAGCATACCCTGAGTGTGGTAAAGCTTTGTGAATATTATGCCTCCAGTTATCCTGTATTGAACAGGGATCTGCTGATTACTGCCGCTTTGTTTCATGATATCGGTAAGATGGAGGAGCTGTCTGATTTTCCCGCCAATGATTATACGGACGACGGTCAGATGCTGGGACATATCTTTATTGGAGCCAGTATGGTGAGAAACCATATAAAAACGATGAATAAATTCCCTGTCAAGCTTTCCAATGAGCTGGTGCATTGTATCCTGGCGCATCATGGGGAACTGGAATATGGATCCCCTAAGAAGCCGGCCATAGCAGAGGCCATGGCATTGCATTTTGCAGATAATACGGATGCTAAGATGCAGACGGTTACAGAGCTGTTAATGTCAGGAGATCCTAAAGCGGAATGGCTGGGATATCAGAAGCTTTTTGAGTCGAATATCAGACGGAGTACAAAGGGATAGGAAGCAGAGAAGGGCAGCTCCGGCGATGCCGGAGCTGTGTTTAAAGATGGAGTATGGAATGGAGTGCTATGGCAGCAGTATTGAAGAAGAATGATCAGGTCGAGGTTACAATTGAAGATATTGGCTCCGAGGGAGAGGGCATCGGCAGGTATGAGGGATATACGCTGTTCGTCAAGGATACTGTCATGGGTGACCGGGCGATGGTTCAGGTGACGAAGACAGGCAAAAGCTATGGGTATGCCAGGCTTGTGAAGCTGCTGGAGCCCTCCGTCTACCGGGTGGAGCCCAGGTGTCCCATTGCCTCGCGCTGCGGCGGTTGCCAGCTGATGCATATTGATTATGCAAAGCAGTTGGAGTATAAGGAGAATAAAGTCCGAGGCTGCCTTACCAGAATCGGGGGCTTTCACGATTTTACAATGGAGCCTATCTGCGGAATGGAGGAACCTTATTATTATCGCAACAAAGCCCAGTATCCGGTGGGAAGGAATAAGGACGGCAGTCTTGCCATCGGTTTTTATGCGGGGCGGACCCATTCGATTATTGATACCAGTCATTGCTATATTGGAGCGAGGGTGAATGAAGAGATTATTACATTCCTACGTTCCTTTTTGGAGAAGCACCAGATTGAGCCCTATCATGAGGAGAATCATACGGGGCTGCTTCGTCATATTTTGATCAGGGTAGGATTTAAGACCGGTGAAGTGATGGTATGCCTGGTGATTAACGGCGGACGGATGCCCCATGAGGACGAGCTGATTGCGGGATTGCAGAAAATCGCCGGAATGAAAAGTATTTGCCTGAATATTAATCGGGAGCGCACGAATGTGATTCTGGGGGACAAGGTTATACCTCTTTGGGGAGAGCCGTATATTACGGATTATATCGGATCTATAAGATATCGGATCTCGCCGCTGTCATTTTACCAGGTGAATCCGGTTCAGACACAGAAGCTGTACGCGATTGCTCTGGAATATGCCGATCTGAAGGGGGACGAGACGGTATGGGATCTGTATTGCGGGATTGGTACGATTTCTCTGTTCCTGGCACAGAAGGCGAAGCAGGTCTACGGGGTAGAGATTATCCCTCAGGCAATTGAGGATGCGAAGAAGAATGCTGAGCTGAACCAGATTGATAATTTGGAGTTCTTTGCCGGGGCAGCGGAGGAAGTGCTTCCGGCAAAGAATAAGGAAGAGAATATTTATGCCGATGTGATTGTGGTGGATCCTCCGAGAAAGGGATGTGACCAGAGCTTGTTAGATACGATTGTCATGATGGAGCCTAAGAAGCTGGTGTATATCTCGTGTGATCCGGCAACCCTGGCCCGGGATGCGAAGTATCTGTGTGAGAGAGGGTTTGAATTGATGAAGGTGAGAGCGGTAGATCAATTCGGGCATTCGACCCACGTTGAGTCGGTGATTCTGATGCAGTATTGTGGTGACAAGAAGAAAAACTAAGGTTTGACCACAAGATGTTGTGGTTTGGAAGTGAATTTTGGGCTAAAAATGGCTGATTTTTGAGCGATTTTTAGCCCTATTTTTTTGCCGTTTTCATAGATGCACAGGGCAAAAAAATGGATTTTGGAACAAATTTTTTAAAATGGAAGAAAAGGAGGACAGAGGAAAAGGGCAGATAAAGATTTTTTTGAAACAAGTAAAAAGCAAAAAAATTTCAAGATATTTATCACAATATACAGTGCTTCAAGATATAAATGGCTTTTTCTACAGACAACCATGAGCTGCACTCACCAAATATACATGAAAAACACGTTGTGTTAAACTTAGAGGAACCGATAAAGGTCGTTCAGAGTTAGAGCCATTAAGCCCGTTCTACAGACTGATTTACGCTTCCTTTTTATACCACATATTGAGGAAAAGACATGTTTTTACCTCGAAGAGCAGTCTAAATTTTATAAGGAACCGTATTGGTTATAAATTTACTATGGAGGAAATGTACATGGAAATAATTTATGGCAGATGTTGTAGGTTGGATATACAAAAAAATTTAATTGTTGCATGCATTATCTGTGGCAAGAAAAAGGAGTTAAGAAGGTTTGGTACAATGACAGATGATATTCAGGAGATGATTTCATGGTTGAAGGAGAACGAAATTGAAACAGTTGCTATGAAAGCCACGGGTGCCTATTGGAAACCTATCTATAACCTGATGGAAGGTAAGACTTTAAGAATTTTAGTAGTTAATGCTCAATTTATAAAGGGAGTTCCAGGTAGGAAAACCAATGTAAAGGACGCGGAATGGATTTGTGATGTAACCTGTCATGGATTAGTAAAAAACAGCTATATGCCATCTAGGGAATATTGAGAGTTACGAGAAATAACCAGATACAGACAATCTAATTATAGCCCGGCTTGATGAGGATATCCAAGAAAAAACAGAAACAAAAGCAGAAGTAATCGAACGGATTGATGCCATACTAGGTATCGTGTTATTACCGCCGTCCTTTGTCCAAAAACAGACGGGAACTCTTGTCCATCATTTACCGGAATTACTGCCGGCTGAGCCTGGTTCATTATCTCAGCCGGCTTTCTTTTTTATAGTAATTCTTTTATT
>JAEWYQ010000030.1 GCA_023395555.1 Bacillota bacterium | reverse complement strand
AAACTATACTATTCATATGTGGCCTCCTATTGTATGCGGTAATCCCTGTTACCATTAATCTCTTCAATTAATAGTTTACAGGTAAATCCACGAATCTACAATTGTGAGGTCACTTCATATTATCTATTATAAGGGATATCATTTCCCATTACAAATACTTTGCAGTCACACTATCACTTGTTTCTGTCATTTCTTTCGGAGTTCCTTCAAAAATAATGATTCCTCCCTTGTCCCCGCCTTCCGGGCCAAGGTCAATGATCCAATCACTATTTCGTATGATCTGCTGATTATGCTCTACCACCACAAGTGTGTTGCCTGCATCCACCATCCGGTCCAACAGTACCTGAAAATGCTCTATATCCTCTGGATGCAGACCGGTTGTGGGCTCGTCCATCAGGTAAAGGGTTCCTTTGCCTGTACTACTGCTGCCTGTCAGTTCCTTGGCAAGCTTCAGCCGCTGGACTTCGCCGCCCGATAAGGTGGTAAGCGTCTGCCCAAGCCCCAGATATCCAAGCCCCACATCCTGAAGAAGCTCCAGAATTCTGATGATCTTTGGCTGATCTGCGAAGAAAGGAAGCCCTTCTTCCACCGAAAGCTTCAGAATGTCTTTGATGGAGCGGTCTCTGTATTTTACAGCCAGCACATTGTCACTGAACTGGTTTCCGTTGCAGACCGGGCAGATAACTTCGGTATTGGTAAAGAACAGCATATTATTATCAACATATCCCAGCCCTTCGCAATTCTCACATCTGCCGCCCGGCGTGTTAAAGGAAAAATGCTTTGCCGTCAGCCCTGCTAACTTTGCCGCTTCGGTTTTAGCAAAGACGGTCCGGATTTCTGAATAAACCTCGGAATAGGTTGCCACATTAGAACGCTTCATCCTTGTGATAGCCGATTGCTGGATTTCTACCACCTTATCAAACTGCTCCAGGCCCGATACTTGATTGGATTGCTTATGATGATCGTTTTTAGCAAGTACTTCAAAAATCAAAGTGGATTTTCCAGAACCTGAGGGCCCTGTTACGGCTGTTAGGCATCCTGTGGGGATCTCAACCACAATATTTTGAAGATTAAACTTCACCGCATTCTTGATCTGAACTGTGCCTGCTGCTTTTCTGAAAGTCGTCTTGCCGGGGTGAGAATTGCAAAGATACGCTCCCGTAGCGGAAGCTTTTTGATTCTTAATTTCTTCCAGAGTTCCTGTCGCAACCACTTCACCGCCGTATTTCCCGGAGCCGGGGCCAATATCTACAATATGGTCTGCCGCAGCCATAATATCCACATCATGCTCAATAACCAGTACGGTGTTTCCTAAATCACGCAGTTTTCGAAGTATGGTGATAAGCCCTTCGGTATCCTTTGGATGAAGTCCGATTGTCGGCTCATCCAAAATGTAAATAACACCAGTTAAATCAGAATCCAGAATTGCCGCAAGCCTAAGCCTCTGTAGTTCTCCGCCGGACAGGGTGATAATCTGCCGGTCAACGGTAAGATAGCCAAGGCCCACATTGATAATCCGTGTCAGCTTTGTTTTTATGTCAAGGAGATATGCTCTTACCAGCTCTATCTTCTGTTCGGTCAGTGACGCAGACAGTTCATTGATCCACTGACACAGCTTTTCCAATGAAAAATGCGATAACTGCGGCAGGCGTGTCCCCTGGACTGTAATATTCCTGCTTAATTCGGAAAGCCTTTCGCCCTTACATTCGGGGCATTCTTCAATGTCAAAATATTCTTCCAAATGCTTTGCATTTCCTTCTTGATCCGATAAACGCCTCCACAATATAGGAAGTACACCTTCAAACTTACCCGCTGTGACGGTTTTGGGCGGCTTATGATCAGGAAACTTTCTTTTTACTAAATCGCTTTCTATCCCATCATACAGGATCGCTTTCTGCACATCGCTAAACTGATGTACGGGAAGCCTTTCCGGGATGGGAATACCATAATGCTTTAATCCGGCGTACAGGATTGATATCTGATAGTTGCTGTATGCTTTTTCCCAACAGCGTACTGCCCCGCCTTCCAGGGACAGACTTTCATCAACAGCCTTCTCCCTTACAACAGAATGAACTCTTCCCAGGCCCTGGCAGGTGGGACAGGCTCCCTCCCTTGTGTTAAAGGAAAAGTGTGTGCGTGTGATTTTATCCATCCGCTTCCCGCATTGGCAGCAATACATATAAACATAGAATTCTTCATTAACCTTCTCTGTTTCCTCCCTGCAAGCTGCGGCAGAGATTACTTCCCCGCAAAAGGGGCATGTCCGCACCCCCAGCTTTTCATATACCATTCGCAGATCAGTATAGATATCTGTCATTGTTCCTACCGTTGATCTGGGATTGGTGTATGCCGATTTTTGGGTTATCGCAATGGCCGGAGAGGCCCCCCGTATCCGTTCCACTTTGGGCTTGTGAATGCCCTCCAGGGTGATGGCCTCCAGGTATTGCCTCTGGCATTCATTGAACAGAACATCCAGGAGCAAGGTTGATTTTCCGGAACCTGACAGGCCGGTGAAGACCACCAGCTTATTTCGGGGGATTTCTAATGAAATATTTTTCAAGTTGCCTTCTGCGGCACCGCTGATCATAATATTGGGCATAAAAGCCTCCTTCTTCTCTGGGCAATTTTACAATTTGTAATGTGATAATAAAATTGATTTATATACTTCTATTTATATTATATAACATTAATGCAATAAAGGAGGATTTTAAATATAAAACATTGTTTTTATTGCATAAACCTTAGAGTACTATTATAATGTTAAAAACGGAGGACTTGTTATGATGATGCGGCCTATTGATATCGCAAGGAAATTAAAGATTAGTACAACACTGCTCAGACACTATGAAGAATTCGGAATCATACCTCCAGTCATGCGTTCACCCAACGGGTATCGAATTTATACCGACGAACATATGGCTTACTTTATTTGTATCAGGGAAATGATTCATGGATTCACTTTATCAGAGATTGCAAAAATGCTGAAGTTAGTGATGGAGAATAAACATGATGAAGCTCTCTGGATCGCAAATAAGGCGCAGGCTGTACTTCAAAATGATAAATTTGTATGCAAACAGATTAAATTACGCTTTTTACAAAAGAAGAAAGATGCTGTGACAAAAGAGTTTACCATTGACATGGTAAGCAAGATTACGGGCATTATCCCTTCCACCCTTCGATACTGGGATAAAATCGGACTTATATCTGCAAGCCGCTGTGCAGACAATAACTATAGAACATTTACCCAGACACAGATTGATGAAATTTTAATGATACAGGCCCTTAAACTCGCGATGCGTGCAAGGGGCGAGAAATATGCCGTTGAGCAAATCCGCAGCGAAATGTGCGGATTGAGCTTTATTGATACAGGAAGAATCTCCGTCATTATCGCCAGTATTGAAAGGCATTTGGCCCAACTCAATCGAGTACAAATTCGGGGGGTATATGCACTATACCACCTCTGTACACAAATTGAGGAAAATCGATATGAGGCCTGAGGAGATTCCTTTATTATTTTGTATCAAATAATGGTTTTCAGATTCTCTATTATCCCCAAATCAGCCGGAAGCCAATCCACCATGTCCAATTCCTCCCTCTTCAGCCAACGCCCTGCTGAATGATCGATCAATTTAATTGTTCCTTCTGTCACATGGCAAAAATAACAATGCATGGTTAAGTGAAAATTCGGATAAGTATATTCTACCGTTTGCAAATAATTATCTATTTCTATCACTACATCCAGTTCTTCCGATATCTCCCTGCATAGAGCGGCCTCCCTGGTCTCTCCTTCTTCCATCTTGCCGCCGGGGAATTCCCAACTACCGGCAAACTCTCCGTACCCTCTCTGTGTTGCTAAGATTTTATCCCCGTCTTTAATGATAGCCGCCACTACTTCAATATTTTTCATCCCTATCTCCCTGTCTTTCTCTACTTTGTAATGTACTCATAAATATCTTCCCGTACCGGTGTTTCAAGAAGCCATTCAACCTCAACTGCAGATTTATCCGTATTTGCCATCATAAATTCATTCACCCGTCCGGTAGCATTCATTCGCCCTAAGTAATAAAATTCTTTCGATATTTTATCATCCTTATTTTTCCGAACAAATAATTCTACTTTTATGCCCAGCTCTTTTGCATTTAAAAACTTTTGTACATCATCCGATTGAGCGGTTCTGCTCTGCTTTGATATTGCAATCAGGTTATTGGGCGTTACAAAACGGTCCTCATATTTGATAGTATCCTGAATGTCAACGGCTTTATCGTAATTGATGAATACCGGAAGTGTTTTGGTTTTCGCATCAAATTTATAACCGCCGATATTTAGCGGGACTTCATTGGTTTCCCAATCCAATAAACGGCATACATCCTCGTAGGTATATTTCTGATATAATTTCAGGTTGGTATCCTGATATCGATTTCCATAATCTCGCTGGTTTCGAAAAATTCCAAATGCAATTAATTCTTTTAAAATTTCTACAAACTCCGGATTATCCAGAATTCTCTCAAAAGATTTATTAATCTTATAGTCATCACCGTCTGGCTCAAGAAATACACATTCCCCATATGTCTTCTTTCCAGAACCAGAGGAAAATTCATTTGTCATGACGTTGACAACATTTTTTACTGTTTTTTCTTCCATCTGTATCTGATAATCTCTGGACAGCGTTTGTTTCAATATTCCTATTAATCCGGTGCGATAGGCCAGCATACGGTTTAACAGTTCAAGCTCATGAATTCGTTTTCCAGATGCAAGCTTTTTCGATATAAATTCGATACATTTCTCTTCCTGAACACTTAATCTGATCTTATAATCCTTTTCATATTTGACTAGAAATTTATAGTATGAGCCCAGTGAATTATTATCAAAAATACGCAGGACATCCATCTCACCATAGTCATCAAATTCTTTTAAACTCGGGATATGGCCTAATTTATTTTTAAGATTAGTATAATTCTCTTTCATCAGCCTGATATCACCGAAGTTTGCCGTATCAATGGAGCTAAAGATTCGTTTTTTAGATATCTCGTCAAAATGTATGGTAGATGACCCGGGAATAATTCTTTCTCCCTCCAGCAAATACCTTCTGATATTATCCTTGTTATAGGTTCTATCACCTGATAGAGCAATCGGAATCATAAAGTTATTGATATAATTGCCTATAAAGTCTAAAATAACAACATACTCTTTATTCTCCGCTTTACGCAGACCTCGCCCTAACTGCTGGATGAATACAATTGGACTTTCCGTCGGTCTTAGCATGATCACCTGGTTGATTTCCGGAATATCAACACCCTCATTAAAAATATCAACCGTAAAAATATAGTCCAAACAATCCGCTCTATTATCATCTGTTAAACGTTCAATATATTCTTCCCGGCGTTCCTGTGAATCATCACCGCACAGGAATTCAGTATGATAACCACGAGCATTGAACCTGGCTGATAATTCCTTTGCTTCATCCTTTCTGCTGCAGAAAATCAAGCCCTTTACCCGATCCCCGCTATAACCATAATACTCCGCTTTCTCAATTACATAATCCACACGGGCATCACATACCAGCCTTGCAAAATTCCTGACGCCTGTATTATCATCAAATACTTCACCGTCGATCTCCAAATCAGTGATACCAAAATAGTGAAACGGACATAATAGATTTTCTTCTAATGCCTGCTGCAGTCTGATCTCATATGCAATCTTATGATTAAATAATCCATAAATATCAAAGCCATCGGTACGATCCGGGCTTGCCGTCATCCCCAACCAAAAACCCGGAGTAAAATACTCCATGATTTTCTGATAGCTTTCAGATCCGGCCCTATGTACTTCATCTATTATAATAATTTCAAATTCATCCCTTGCAAACCGTTCTCTTATCTCTGACTTTGCCATCATCTGCATAGTGGAAAATAGATAGTCTGCTTCAAAATCCTTTGAGGTTCCTGATATAAGACCCATCTTCTTTGTATTTCCGAATACATTCTTATAGCTTTTAATGGCCTGCTTTGCAATCTGTTCTCTATGTACAATAAATAATGCTCTTTGGGGATTCTCCTCCCTCAAGGCAAATGCGGAAGCATAGGTTTTACCTGTGCCAGTGGCTGAGACTAATAATGCCTTCTCTTCACCTGCGCTTCTTAGGGCCCGCAGATTAGAAACAAACTCCACCTGCATCTTATTGGGCTGTAATTTATATTGCAGGATAGAAGGAACTTCAGCTTGCTTCGCGATAGCCTTCTGTTTTTTTATCAGCTCATAACTAACCGTATACTGCTCAATAAAATCCGTATAGCATTTTGCTGCTTTTGAATTCCAGAAGATATTAAATTCTTCAATAATATGATTGGCATACTCACCTTGCCCTGTGGAAATTATCTTTGTGTTCCACTCCTTATTCTTCGTCAATGCTCCTAATGTGATGTTGGAGCTTCCAATTATAATCTTGTAAATCTCATCTTTTTTAAAGATGTAGCCTTTTGTGTGGAAACCTTCTCCTTCTTCTCCCGTACAATACATTTTTAATTCTATATTTTTGAATTCCTCCAGCTTTTGTAACGCCTTAGGTTCACTGAAGCTTAAGTAATCCGTCGTTATAACCCGGCCAGGTATTCCCTTTGTCTCCAACTCTTTCAAAGTTTGCAGCAGCGGGGTTAAACCGCTCATCGTAATGAATGCGACACTGATATGAAACTGGTCGCAGCTTAAAAGCTCATCCTCAATAGAGGATAATACTTTTCTGCCCTCTTTGTGATTATTAGAAACTAACAGCGGTTTATATGCCAGATTCGATGTAATATTCTGATCAATAAAGGCTGTTTCGAAGCCCTTTATCATTTGCTCTATATTATAAGTCTGCATAATGTACTCCTGCTCTTTTATTATGATACTTATAAATATCTTTGAAATTCTCGCTTTCTATCATTTTACATCTTTATTTGATAATAGACAAGCTTAATAAAGGGATGAAACGTACAATCCCCTTGATATCCGAAACCTGTAAATCTGCCGGATATCAAGGGGGTTAATTTTTTATTATCCCTAATTCACGCCCATTATTACCGTCTGGCATGGGCATTCCATCATAGGAACGGGGCCAAATCTCTGATTGCAGCAAAGCCTCCCTGCTTCACCAAGGCATCCGCCAACTTATGCAAGGTGTCATGGCCCAGGAAGGGATACAAGCCTTTGCATTCAGAAATATCCCCTGCTTCCATCGCCCTTGTGACCAGATTATCCAGGGCTTCTCCCTGTAAGAACGGCGCCAGTCCTGTAATCTGAGATAGATTTCCCGTTTTCTGCACCCTTCTTGCCAGCTTATCTAAAGCTTCCTTACTTAAGAAAGGGGCCAGCCCGCATAGATGTCCGATGTCGTCCGCGACATCTACCCTGTCCACGAAGCGATTCAGGTACTCTTCCCCTACAAATGGAGCAATACTGATCAAGTCATCTAAGGTGAGATATTCCTCATTCTCTTCCAGAATGCAATCCATCAGCCGCTCCGTTTGCTTGGGTTTTAATACCGGTGCAACTTCACCTATCGTCTGTACCGATACCTTATTTTCCTGGATATATCTCTCCGCATCGCCTTCTACCACATGTTTGATCAGATTCTTACCGGTCTCGTCGGCCAGCAGCTCGTCAATGCTGCACCCCAATATCACCGTCAGCTCCGGGAGCTTGGAAATATCCGGCATGGAATTGCCCCTCTCCCAGTTGCTCACCGCCTGGTAGCTGACGCCCATAGCATCTGCCAGCTCCATCTGGGTCATGTTTTTTTCTTTCCGAAGATTCGCTATCTTCTTACCTATTGTTATTGTACTGAATGTCATTGGCTTCTTTCCCTCTTTTCTATGATTATTCGAAAAGGCTGCGCAGCTCCCTTCACTGGTATCCTACCAATTTCGGGCCAATATTGTAAGCAAGCAGTAGTTGAATTACTTTTTATAATTTCAACTACTGCTTGAATGATTAATCCAGCTTCTTATAGATCGGATTTTTAAGACACATAAAGCTTGTCACAAACCCGACAACACCAACAATAAAGAATATGACGGCAACTCCCGCCCCCTTGCCCGTCCCAAACACAAGGGACAGTATTTGCTGCAGCGGTGACGAGGTGTTCATAAACGGTTCAAAAACATAATCCGCCAGTACCCCGCCCAGGAACAATCCCACAGGAATGGTGCTGTACTGGATCGTATCTCTTGCCGAAAAGACACGCCCCTGCATCTCAATGGGAACATTAGTGCGCATGATTGCGGACAGGTTCGCGTTCAAAAATGCCATCGGTACATTGGAGGCAAATGCCGCAGCGATCCACAATGGTAAAGCACGGGTCAGGCTTTGCCCCACATCTCCTAAGAGAAAGGAAATACCGCAGGCAAAAAATATAACCTTCACACGGCTTTTGGCAGGCTTCATCAAGGTGACAAAAATGCTCCCAAAGAGTGTGCCGATTCCCACAGCCGCTTCTACCATGCCCAGCGCAACCTGATTATTCCCGGTTCTGCTAAGGATTAAAGCAGGCATCATGCCATATCCGCCCATTTTTGCAATAAAGTTAACAAAGGCAAAAAACAAAATGATGCGCAGCAGCGCCGCGTGTTCCCTCAAAAAGTTTATCCCGGACATGCAGCTTTTCACAAAGCTTTCCTTGCGCTCTTCCTTCTCATGCTCCGTATTCTGCTCAAGATCCGGAAGCTTGATAAAAAACAATAAAGTTAAAAATGCAACCAAAAAGCTGGCAAGGTCAAGTATCAAAACTACCCTCAGCCCCCCAAAGGCCAGCAAAGCGCTGCCAAGAGCCGGAGCCAGTATTGTTACAATAGAGCCTGACAAAGCCTGCAACCCGCTGACTCTGACATACTGCTCTTTTGGCACCAGCAGACTGGTCGCCACATAGGATGCCGGATTTTGAAATGCATTCATAAAGCTCAGCAGGAAATTAATGATGTACAAATGCCATATTTCCAGGGCGGAGGAGGTATACAGCAGCAAAACTGCCACCGTTCCCAGGGCCGCCATGAGATCGGCAATCAGCATAATCCTCTTTTTGTCCCATCGGTCGGCAATGGTTCCGGCGATAAAACAAAATAGGATGGAGGGTAAAAACGAGCAGACCGAAAGCAGCGTTATGCTGGATGCAGTCCCCTTCTGTCCATAGACCCAGACAATCAGTGCATAGTTGGTCATAGCCGTACCCAGGGTGGATACGGATTGAGAACTCCACAGGATCAGAAAATCCCGGAGTCCTGAAAATATATTATTCTTTTTCATGGCTTTGCTCCTTCATTATTTAAATTGAATGAAAATGCAAAGCCTAATTTGGACGATAAAGTTAAGCTACCGCTCCACGCAATCTCCGTCCACGATCAGACTTTGCATGGAGCATCAGCAATGGTAAGAATCATATTACACCTCCGAAATAATTTTTATAAGTACAGCTGTAAGGCCTCCGTTAAATTTGCAATAGCTTCTTCAACCGTTTCTCCTTGGGATGCCACATTATTCTCTGTAAGGATTCGATCTCCTTTGTACTCATCTCTTCCATTCCACTAGATCAGCCATATTATTTCTAGGTCTGGCATTGGGCTTTTCCTCCGGGATTCCAAAAGAGACTGCTGCGACAATTTGCTCCCCAGTATGAAGCCATTTTGCTATTTCCTCATATGCAAAATAGATGTCACATATCCACAATGACCCATATCCCAGATCAACACCTGCCAGAAGCATATTTTGAATACATGCGCCTACGGATTGGAGATTAGCCGCCTCATAAAAACGAGTTTCCCAATCTTGGGGAAAATAATCCATCCTATTTAATGGGTTAATAATAAAAATCGTTACCGGAGCCTGCTCCATAATTGAAAGAGTGTGCCTGGCACCTGAGATATAGTTTATGCTTTGGGGCAGTACGGGGTCTTCCTCCTGCCTCTTGAGGCCATTCTGCATCGCCTCCAGCATGTCATCCTTTGCATTTCCTTCCACCACCACAAATCTCCACGGCTGCCTGTTCTTTGCTGACGGCGCCCGCATTCCGGCGTCAATGACTGTTTCAATATCTTTATGCGGAATCATTGCAGTATTATATTTTCTTATGCTGCGTCTATCATTGATTGCAGTAATAGTTTCCATATTCAAATCCTTTCAATCATTGCAGAGATGATTAATGTAAGTTTTTATTCGAGTATATCACGCAAAAGAAAAGAAGTCCATCACCTTATAGCAATCGGCTTCTTTCTGACTTCTTTCAGAAAATTAAGATAACGCTCTTCCCTTATTCCTATCGTTGCTGCGGATGATGCTATATTACATCATTTCCACTGTAATACAGTGTTCTTTCCCATCACCAAATAACTTTATATTGTTACCGTCCAACCGCTTACCATCTACAGTTATACTGGCAATTGCGGAAAGTCAAATTAAAAAAGATGCCAATATCCTAGATCAATTTGTCCAAGCAGCAAAATTTTTACCTCGCTGTACCTTTCCATGTTTGTTTCAATATATCCACTGCCTTTGGACGCTCCAACAAGCGTGAGAATTAGGCAAGCGCTGTTGTTCCAAACCTCGGCAAGTATCGGCGCGGTTCTCTATTGTATTTAGAGCGTAGTATATTTCATAAATGAAATATCAATGTCGAATAATGTGGATTTATAGTAACATATAAGAGTTTTTCTCATACAATTAAAGTAGGATTATAAAATCCTAGTTAATTGGAAAGGAGTTTTTACATGGATAATAGAGATTCATCAAAAAGCAAATTCATAACTGATAGCCAAGACAACATGGTTGTTAGTGCTGCAAATCTATATAGGCCATGGAATCCCATAAGGCCAAATTGCTGTAATCCGGATCCGTGCAGGCCGCAGTGCAGACCACCGTGCCCTCCTCGGTGCCCTGGACCAACAGGACCCACAGGAGCACAAGGACCTACAGGAGCCACAGGACCTACCGGGGCTACTGGGGCTACTGGAGCCACCGGACCTACTGGGGCTACCGGAGCGGATGGAGCCACAGGACCTACCGGGGCTACTG